>CAVYOE010000001.1:0-605000 GCA_963770155.1 uncultured Solirubrobacterales bacterium
GCGGCCTCCATTTCAACGGCCTGAGCCCCCTCGTCGATCCAGGCGTTTCCCCGCTCGGAATCGCCGTCGTAGAAGAGATCGGTGGTGGCGATCTTCGCCGGTTCTGCGTCCTGGGCCCCAAGGGCGGTACGCAGATCCGGGTCGGGCTCGACCGTCCGCCCGGCGCCAAGCTTCTGAGAGGTGCCGTCGTCGGCGATCGCCTCTGTCGCGACGAGCAGCTGCCCCAGCTCGAAGCCGTCGACCAGCGCCCCGCAGGTCCCGACCCTAATCGCTCGGCGCACCCCGAGCCGGGCCAGCTCGGCGAGGACGATCGCGGCGCTCGGGCCGCCCATGCCCGTCGCCTGGATCGTCAGTTCGCGGCCTGACTCGGTCTCCCCGTAATAGCCCCAGAGCCCGCGGGCGTGATTGCTCATCTGCGGCCTCGCCAGCAGGGTCTGGGCCAGGGCAGGCCCGCCCGGGTCGCCGGGGAGGAGCGCGTCCGCGGCGATAGGGGCGGAGGGGCGAAGGTGATCGGGCGGCATCCGGGCGGGTAGCGGCAAGATCGAGGCCGAGCCTATCCAGGGTCCGGGCTAGGCTTCCGCCGTGGCCAAGCGAAGGCAAAAACAGCCCGACCCAAGCACGGCGGCAAAGAAGGCAGGCATGCCGTCAGGGAAGCGGTCGAGCAAACCTTCGAGGCGACAGCCGGAACCACGAGCGAAACGCGCGAGCGCGCCTCCCTGCTCGACCAGCTGGTCGGCCAGGGACGGGAGGCCGGCCGCGTGATCGAGCAGCGCGGGGCCGACGGGCGCCGCTTCGTGGAACGTCGCGGCAGCGAGGCCCGGGAGGCTTCGGCCGCGATCGGCAGCCGAGTGGCCGACGCAATCGGGGAGATTCAGAGGCGGCTTCGACCTTAGGTTGAGGTTCGGTCTTCCCTTCCCGGATCATCTTGAACGGTCCTAGACTCCACTGCAGTGATGGAGAGAGAGGCCTGTTTTCGGTCGGCTCGCGAGCTGCGTTCCTGCTCGACGAGGTGCTCTCCGAGATCGACGCGGACCCCGATGCCGGCCCGAAGCTCCGTGCCGCCGCGGCACCGCTGCGGCTCGAATTCACCGACCTGAAGCTGAAGGTCGACATAGCCGCCGCCGAGAAGCCGGACCACTGCCTCGAGTGGAGCTTTCGCGGCCGGGCCGAAGGGAGCCGGGGCTGCATCTGAAGATGGACTCCGAGGTCGGCAACCGCTTTCTCCAGGGCAAGGAGAACCCGGCGATCGCGCTGGTCCGCGGACACATTCGCGCTGCACGGTCGATCGCCGCCGCGGCGCTGCGCTTCTTCCCGGCCGCGAAGCCGCTGTTCGATCGTTATCGCGAGGCGATCGAGCGCGAGCATCCTCAGCTGCTGCTCGAGTAAGGCGGCAGCGCCCGGCCTCGTGGATGGGGAGGCGGTGAGTGATGGCCGAGGACGCGATCTCCCTCAAGAAGGCGGCGAAGATCTCAGGGGTCTCGGCCTCGACCTTGAAGCGGTGGGCCGAGGAGGGGGTGGTACCGGTGACCGATGGCCACTGGACCGAGGCCTCGGCTGCTCAGGCCCGGGTGGTGGCGCGGATGCGCGAGCGCGGCTATTCCCTCGAGGACGTCAAGGAGGCGACCGAGGAGGGCAAGCTCGCCTTCGGCTACGCCGAGGACCTGATCCGGCAGCCGCACGGCGTCTTCACCAGGGAGCAGGCCGCGGAGCGCACCGGCTTGGAGCTCGAGCTGATCGACCGCCTTCTCGCCCTGCTCGGAACTCCGACCGCGCACGAGGGAGCGTTGGGCGAGGACGACATGCAGGCGCTCGAGCACATCGCCGAGGTGCTCGATTCCGGCTTTCCCCTGGTCGCCTTCCTGCAGCTCGTCAGGGTCTACGCCCAGTCGATCCGCCGGATCGCCGATTCAGAGGTGCGCCTCTTCCACCTCTACGTCCACGAACCCCTGATGCGTGACGGGGTGCCGCCGCTACAGATGGCCGAAGAGATGGGCGGGCTCGCCGGCGACCTGCTGCCGGTGACCACCCCGCTGATCGAGTACATGCACAACCGCTACCTGCGCTTCTACATCGAGCAGGACGTCGTCGGCCACATGGAGGCTGACCTGGGCGGCGGCAGGCGGCTGGCGCGGGTCCAGATGTGTTTCTGCTTCGTCGACTTGGCCGGGTTCACCCGATTCACCGAGGAGGAGGGGGACGAGGAGGCGCTGGACCTGGTCGAGCGGTTCGTAGACACGGTCGAGGCGACTCTCCCGGCCGAGGCGACAGTCGTGAAGACAATCGGGGACGAGGTCATGATCGTCTCGCCGGAGCCCGCGACGCTGACCGAGTGGGCGGTCGGCTTCCTGCGCCTGTTCCAGGAGCGGCCGCAGCCGCGGGTCGGTCTCCATTACGGACAGGCGGTTTTCCGGGACGGCGATTACTTCGGCGGCGACGTCAACCTCAGCCATCGGGTCGTGAGCAGGGCACTCGGCGGGGAGGTTCTGGTGACGAAGCCGATCGTCGAGGCGATCGCCGACTCCGACTGGCTCGGCTTCGAGCCGATCGGCGAGGTCAACCTCAAGGGCTTCGACGAGCCCGTCTCTCTCTACGTCACTTACCCCGCGTCGTCCTCTTAGCGCCGCCGGCGCGGCCGCCGCCCCGGTCGGCAAAGCCGAAGTCGGTGGTCGCAAGCACCGCGGTCGGGCCGCGGCCGTTGAACGGCCGGCCGAACTCGGCTCCCACACCGAGCTCGCGGAAGCGGGGATTGAGGATGTTGGCCCGGTGGTAGCTGCTCCGCATCCACGCGATGAACAGCGAGCGGACGGTCGGGAACGTCCCCCAGGCGATGTTCTCGCCGACTAGCCAGGAGCGGGCACCCAAGGTGTAGCCGGTGCCGACGATGCGGTCGACCATCGTTGTCCCGTCGCGAGACTCGTGCGCGAAGAAGTGGTAGTCGCGCATCTGGGCCGAGTGGTACTTGGCGGCCGCCTGCAGTGCGGGGTTGAACCGGAGCGGCTTCAGGCGGCGCTCGACTCGCTCGCGGTTGACCATGCAGTGGATCGAGGCCTCGACCCGGTCCAGCGAAACGGCCTCCGGGGAGGGCCGCACGCGCGCGTCGGGGCACGCGGTCGCCGCACGTCCTGCCGCCGGCAGCGTGGCCAGGATGACGATGGCGAGGACGAGTGCGTATGAAAACGCCGCCCACGCGAGCTGGATCGTTCGATCCATAGACGTTTGGTCGGCACCCCTCATCCCGTGCTTTAACTACCTTATTTTGAGGTGGACGGCTTGTCTAGTCCGCCCGGCCAGATCTCCCGACTAGATATACCGCCAGCTCCGTTTCTTGTTGCGGTGCTTGCGCTTGTGTTTGCGCTTCTTCTTGCCCTTCTTCTGCGGCGCCTTGGCCGCGGGCGCGGCGCCTTCGATCGTGCCGAAGTCTGTGGTCACGATCGCGGAGGGCAGCAGGCGAGGATTGAGGGGGCTGCCCCAATCGGCCCCGACTCCGATCTCATTGAAGCTGGCGGAGAGGATGTTCGCGCGGTGGCCGGGGCTGTGCATCCAGGCAAAGACAAGCGACTTGGGCGTGCCGAGGTGGAGGCTGCCCCAGGCAATGTTCTCGCCCACAGCCCAGCTTGCAGCGCCGTCGATGTAGCCGGTGGCGAGGATCCGGTCAATGAAGCTCGACCCGTCGAGCGAGTCGTGGGAGAAGAACCCTCCCCACCGCATCGCAGTCGAGTGCCGCTGGGATGCCGTGTCCAGCTTGTCGTTACGGCCCAGGGCCGGGAGCCCGTGGTCGGCTCGCTCCTCGTTTACGAGGCAGTAGACCGACGCCTCATACCGACCGAGCCCGATCTGATCGGGGTTCGGCTGGGTGTTCTGGTCCCCGCACGCCGCGCCGGCAGCCGCCGGCGCCACCGCGAGCGCGGCGCAGAGCAGGGCGAAGCCCAGCAGGATCCGGGGGAGTCTGCGAGTCATCTGAATGGGGGGGTCTGGTTCCGGTCTGGCTCACCGGTTGCTGATCAAATCGGGTGGTCCGTTCCGCCATTGAGCGGGGACCCTCGAACTCGACATTCGTTCCCCCGATCGCGTCGAACGGCTGTCCAACCGGCCTAAGGTGCAGGCGTGAACGCGACTCCAAAGCGGGTGATCGAGGAGAGCGGCCTAGTGGACGCCGGCGATCGTGTGGTCGCGCTGGTCTCCGGGGGCGCCGACTCCGCCTGCCTCGCGGCGGGCCTGGCGGCTGCTCTGGGGCCGGCGGCGGTTCGCGCCCTGCATCTGAACTACGCACTCCGCGAGGACTCCGGCGAGGACGAGGCCGCGGCCCGGGAGGTGTGCGAGCGGCTCGGGATCGAGCTCGAGGTGCAGCGGCCCACGCTGGGCGAGGGCAATCTCCAGGCGGCCGCGCGGGAGGCCCGCTACGCGGCGGCCGAGGCGGCAAGGGCCCGGACCGGGGCCGACCTGATCGCAACCGGCCATACCCTGACCGACCTGGCGGAGACGGTGATCTACCGGCTCGCGAGCTCTCCCGGCCGTCGCGCCCTGCTCGGACTCGCGCCGCGCCGGGGCGCCCTGATCCGGCCGCTGCTGGGGATCTCCAGAGAGCAGGCGAGGGAGCTCGCCGAGGGCGAGGAGCTTCCTTTCCGCGACGACCCGACGAACGAGCAGCCGCTCTACGCACGCAACCGGATCCGCGCCGAGGTGCTGCCTGTGCTCCGCGAGCTTGCTCCGGCGGCCGAGGAAACGATCGCCGCCACCTGGGCCGAGCTGACCGAGGAGGCCGAAGCGCTCGAGGCGCTTGCGGCCGAGGAGTTGGATCGGGCCGGAGCGAAATCGGGCGCGGTTGCGGTCTCCGCGGCGGAGCTGCTGCGACTGGCGCCCGCGATTCGCCGCTTGGCGCTGCGCCAGCTCGCCGAACGGGTCGCCCCCGGCCCGGTCGCGCTCGGGCCGGCGAAGGCGGCCGAGATCATGCGTCTCTCCGGCGAGCCCGAGGGCGGAGCGGTCGAGCTCGGCGGGGGGGTCGAGGCGGTGATCGAGCACGGACACATCCGGTTCAACGCCGGCGTAGATGCACGCCCTGAAGAAACCGTTCTGCCGGTGCCAGGCCGCTGCACCTTCGGCAGCTGGGAGCTGCGTGCCGAGCTGATCGAGGGGCAGCCGAGGCCGGTGCCGGCCGGGCCCGAGGTTGCTGCCCTCGATGCAACCAAGCTCGGCAAGGAGCTGCTGGTAAGGACGTGGGACGAGGGTGACTCGATCCGCCCGCTCGGGCTCGATGGCAGAAAAAAGCTGCAGGACGTGTTCAGCGACGCCAAAGTGCCCCGGTCCCTGCGACGGCAGCTGCCCGTGCTCGTCGCGGGCGGCCGGATCGCGTGGGTGGCAGGGGTCGCGGTTTCGGATGAGTTCAAGCTCGAGCCGCAGACCAGCCGGTCCGCCGTGCTCAGCGCTTCCTACGCCTGAGCGCCCCGGATTCACGCCTGGCGCAAATCGCTCGCTACGAGTTTTGGCTACGCCATTACTGGGTAGTTCGACCGCGAATTAGTTCTTCTACCCCTATCGGGAGGTACGAATGACCAGAGTCCAAAGAAAAGTTGGCGGGTTTGGGCTTGTCACCTTGGTGGCAGCAGCGTCGGGCGCACTCGCCTCTCCGATTGCGGTGGCGGCACCTGGAAACGGGAACGGAAACGGACCCCAGGGATCGCCCAACGGCAACGCCTACGGGCATGCCAAGCAAGAAGCAGCACCGGGTCCAGGACAGTCCGGGGCGGCACCCCAAGGGAACGCGTATGGACAGTCCAACTCTTCGAGCGCACCCGGAAACAGTGAAAACAGCAATGCCGGAGGCAACGGCAACGGTGGCGGCGGCTCTCCGGGTGTCGGCGGCGGCGGAGGGTCTTCCTCCGGCGGCGGCGGAGATGACGGCTCGTCGTCGGGTAACAACGGAAACGGCCCGCCCGGGAAGACAACGATCTGCCATCACACGGGGTCTGACTCGAACCCGTATGTGGTGATCACGCCCTCGAACGCGTCGTTGAAGGCGCACGCGGGGCACGGGGATCTCATTCCCGCCCCGGACGGCAGTTGTGAGAGCGGCGAGCCGTTCACCACGCTCTCCGGCCCGGGCGATCCACGCACCGGGGACCCCGGCACCGGTGATCCCGGCACCGGCGATCCCGGCGAGCCGCTGATCGGCTCCGGTAGCGGCGGTTCGGGCGGCGGCAGCGACGACGAAGATGGCGGCTCGGCCGCCGACGAGGCCAGCGCGGGCAGCATCACCGGAGCGACGCTCCCGTTCACCGGCATCGACGTCGCCTGGCTGGCATTGCTCGGCGCGGTTCTGCTGGCGGCCGGTCTCCTGACCCGGTCCCGGCGGCCGGGCTGGTTCACGATCGGTTCCTAGTATCGGTTGACTGCGACGCGGGCGCCCCGGAGGCTCCGGGGCGCTCGCGCCGCGGCGCCGGCGCACCTAGACTGCGCGCCGCATGCGCGACGACGCCTCGATCGGGGAGGTCCTGGTCTCGGCCGAAGATCTGCAAAAGCGGATCGCGGAGCTGGGCCGGGAGATCAGCCGCGACTACGACGGCAAGGACCTGATCATGGTCGGGATCCTGAAGGGCGCTGTTCTCTTTCTCGCCGACCTGATGCGCCATCTCGAGATCGACGCGGAGCTCGATTTCATGGCGGTGTCGAGCTACGGCTCGAGCACCGACTCCTCCGGCGTGGTCCGGATCCTCAAGGACCTCGACGCCCCGGTGGAGGGCCGCGACGTCCTCATCGTCGAGGACATCATCGACTCGGGGCTCACTCTCCACTATCTGCTGCGCAACCTGAAGGCGCGCGAGCCCGGATCGCTCGAGGTCTGCTCTCTGCTGACCAAGCCCGAGCGACGCCGTGTGGACCTCCCGATCAAGTACGTCGGATTCGAGATCCCGAACCGGTTCGCGATCGGCTATGGCCTCGATCACAAGCAGCGTTTTCGCAACCTTTCATACGTTGCTGCGCTCGCCGATGACGCTGCCTGAGCCCCGCCTGAGCCCTGGTACCCTCGATTCACCTTGAGACGGTTCTTCCGCAGCGCCGCCTTCCCGATCTTGATCGTGATCGTGCTCGCGTTCTTCGCGCAGCGCCTGATCAACCCTGGCGAGAAGAAGGAGGAGCCCTCCTGGAACGAGTTCATCGCCCAGGTCGAGTCGCGCCAGATCGAAGAGGTCACGATCAATACGAAGGACAACACGCTCGACGTCAAGGAGACCAACGGCGACGACTACTCGATGGGTTTCCCGGACAACTCCGAGCAGTCCCTGCTCAACCGGCTCGAGCGCAACGACATCCAGACACAGGTGAAGGGCAAGGGCGGCTCGAGCCTCCTCTCGCTCCTCACGTACATCCTCCCGTTCCTCCTCTTCTTCGGGTTCTGGATCTTCCTGATGAACCAGATGCAGGGCGGGGGCTCACGGGTGATGAGCTTCGGCAAGTCGCGTGCCAAGCGGATGTCGGTCGACGCCCCCAAGATCACCTTCCGCGATGTTGCCGGGGCCGACGAGGCCGTTCAGGAGCTGCACGAGATCAAGGAGTTCCTCGAGAACCCGAAGAAGTTCCAGTCGCTGGGCGCCAGGATCCCGAAGGGAGTCCTCCTCTACGGGCCTCCCGGCACCGGTAAGACCCTGCTCGCCCGCGCGGTCGCCGGTGAGGCCGGCGTTCCCTTCTTCTCGATCTCGGGCTCCGACTTCGTCGAGATGTTCGTCGGGGTTGGCGCCTCCCGCGTCCGCGACCTGTTCGAGCAGGCGAAGCAGAACTCTCCCTGCATCATCTTCATGGACGAGATCGACGCGGTCGGCCGCCACCGCGGCGCCGGTATGGGCGGGGGTCACGACGAGCGCGAGCAGACCCTGAACCAGCTCCTGGTGGAGATGGACGGGTTCGAGATGAAGGACAACATCATCTTGATCGCGGCCACCAACCGGCCCGACATCCTCGACCCGGCGCTGCTGCGGCCCGGCCGCTTCGACCGCCAGATCGTCGTCGACCGGCCCGACCGCAAGGGCCGCAAGAAGATCCTCGAGGTCCACACGCGCGGCAAGCCCCTTGCCAAGGAAATAGACCTCGACGCGCTCGCAGGCCAGACGCCGGGGTTCACCGGCGCCGACCTCGCCAACCTGATCAACGAGGCGGCACTCCTGACCGCCCGCTCCGACAAGCGCGAGATCACCATGTTCGAGCTCGAGGAGGGGATCATGCGCGTGATCGCGGGCCCCGAGAAGAAGAGCCGGGTGATGTCGGAGAAGGAGCGGCTGGTCACCGCCTACCACGAGCTCGGCCACGCGATCGTCGGGCATCTGCTGCCCAACGCTGACCCGGTGCACAAGGTCTCGATCATCAGCCGCGGCCAGGCGCTCGGCTACACGATCTCGCTGCCGACCGAGGACAAGTTCCTGACCACGCGGGCCGAGCTCACCGACACGATGGCGATGACCCTCGGCGGCCGCGCGGCCGAGGAGATCGTCTTCGGAGAGATCACCACCGGCGCCTCGAATGACCTTGAGAAGGTCACCGAGACGGCGAAGCAGATGGTGATGCGCTTCGGCATGTCCGAGCGGCTCGGCCCCCGCGTCTTCGGCCACGACCGCTCGCAGCCGTTCCTCGGCCGCGAGTTCTCCTCCGAGCCCGACTACTCCGACGAGGTCGCGCGCGAGATCGACGACGAGATCCGCCGGATCGTCGAGGACGGTCATCAGACGGCCAAGGACATTCTCACCGAGAACAAGGAGCAGCTCGACCGGATCTCCAAGATCCTGCTCGAGCGCGAAACGATCGAGGCAAAGGACTTCGAGCGCCTGCTCGAGGGTGCCTCCGCGGAGGACGTGTTCCCGCCCGACGAGGAGGAGCCGCCCCCGGCACCGACCGAGCCGGCCAAGGACAAGAAGGCAGAGCGCCCGGCCCCGCGGATCCAGCCGAAGCCGGGTCTCGCCGGCGGTGGCGCCGCAGAGATGCGTGCCGACCGGCCCGACTGAGCGGCGATCTGCGCGAGAGCCGGCCGAGCGAGATACTTGGCGCGTGTCGCGGCTCTTGATCATCGGAACAGTGCTGGCGGCGAGCGTCTTCGTGCTTGCCGCCTGCGGTGAGAAGGACGACGCGGTCAGCGACGAGGAGGTGGCGGCGGTCGCCGCGGCGGAGGCCGCCTACCAGCAGGCGGTCGCGGCGGGAACAGATTTGACCAACGGCCCATGCATCTCCGAGGCCCTGCCGGGAGCCGAGGGCTGGGTTGCGGACGTCGTCCATGACCCCCGCACCGAGGTCGACGACGATCCGGCCAACCAGTGCCAGAGCTACCTCAACGCGAGCTTGGACCACTTCGTCGAGATCACGACCGAGGGCGTCGTGGTCGGGGCAGAGTGATGCCGAGCGAGCGGGTCGAACGTCTGCGACGTGGTTTCGAAGCATTCACCCGAGCCCAGTCGGCGTCCGCGACGGAGGCGGACTGGAAGGATCTGCAGGAGCTTTACGAGTTCATCGATGCCGGCCTTGAGGTCAACGACCGGATACTGCCCGAGGCAAATCCCTCCGAGCGGGGGCCAGAGGCACTGATTGCGAACGCGGCCCAGGTGAAGGAAGCATTCGGTGATCTCATTTGGGAGCCGGTCGAGATCATCGAGCACGGCGACTACCTGCTCGCCAGGGTCCATGTCACCGGGAAAGGGCTGAGCACTTCATTGCCGATGGACGATGACATCGGGCAGGTCTACACCCTCAAGGACGAGAAAGCGATCAGGCTCGACATCTACCGAACCTGGGAAGAAGCCCGCGAGGCTGCCGGCCTCGACGGGAACGAGAAATGAGCGCCTCTGAGCGAGCTGATGTCGTGGTCGTCGGAGCCGGGCTCGCGGGGCTGGCCGCGGCGCGAGCGCTGCGCGCAAAGGGAGCCGAGGTCGTTGTGCTGGAGGCGCGCGACCGGGTCGGCGGCCGCACCCTGAACGAATCGATCTCCGATGTACCCGGCGGTGACGGCAAGATCGTCGAGATCGGCGGCCAGTGGGTTGGCCCGACCCAGAATCGGGTGCTGGCCCTGATCGAGGAGCTGGGGCTGGAGACCTTCCAGACCTACGACGAGGGCAGGAACCTGTTCGAGCGCAAGGGCACGCTGTCGAGCTACAAGGGCACGATCCCGAAGATGAACCCGCTCGCGCTGGCCGAGACAGGCGCCGTGATGGCGCGGCTGAACCGGATGGCGGGGCAGATCGACCCCGAGCAGCCGTGGGCCGCGCCGAAGGCGGCAGGGTGGGACGCGCAGACCTTTGCCACCTGGATGGGCAGGCATATCCGCACCGGTGGCGCCCGCGACCTGATGCGGCTGGGGACCTGGGCGGTGTGGGCGGCCGAGCCCGAGGACATCTCCCTGCTCCACTTCCTCTTCTACACCCGCTCGGCCGGATCGCTCGAGGCGCTCTTTGACACGATCGGCGGCGCCCAGGACTCGCGCGTGGTCGGCGGGACCCAGCTGGTCTCGCTGCGGATGGCCGAGGAGCTCGGCTACTCGGACGATGGTGGTTCGGTCGTGCTGTCGGCACCGGTGACCCGGATCGAGCACGGCGAGGACGGTGTCGTCGTCCACTCGCCACAGGGCGAGGTTCGCGCCGGGCGCGCGATCGTGGCGATGCCGCCGACGCTGACCGCGCGGATCTCCTACGACCCGCCGCTGCCGGCGATCCGCGACGGGATCGCCCAGCGGATGGCGCAGGGCGCCGTGGTCAAGTGCATGGCGATCTACGAGCGGCCCTGGTGGCGGGAGGAGGGACTGTCGGGCCAGGCGACCAGCGCCGACGGCCCGGTCTCGGTCACCTATGACAACTCACCGCCCGATGGCAGTCCCGGCGTCCTGCTCGCCTTCCTCGAGGCCAATGCAGCCCGTGCGGCGGCGGCGATGTCGCAGGAGGAGCGCCGGACGTCGGTCCTTGACTGCCTGTGCCGTTTCTTCGGCGAGCGCGCCGTAGAGCCGGTCCGCTACATCGACAAGGCCTGGGCCAACGACGAGTGGGCCCGGGGCTGCTACGGCGGCTTCCTCCCGCCGGGCGCCTGGCGCGAGGTCGGCCGCGCCTTGCGCGAGCCGGTCGGCCCGATCCACTGGGCAGGGGCCGAGACCGGAACGGTCTGGAACGGTTACATGGACGGCGCGATCTCGTCCGGCGAGCACGCGGCGGCTGAGGCTCTTGCCGCAGCCGGCGAAGTCAGGGAGCCGGCACCGGCTTGACCGCGCAGGTCATGGGGGTGGTCAATGTCACCCCCGACTCGTTCTCGGACGGCGGGCTCTTCCTGGACTCTGAACGCGCCGTTGCCCACGGCATCGAGCTGGTCGAGGAAGGGGCAGATCTTCTGGATGTGGGGGGCGAGTCGACCCGCCCCGGGGCCGAGGGCGTCTCGGCCGACGAGGAGCGTCGCCGGGTGATCCCGGTGATCGAAGGGCTTGCCGGGTCCGGCCCGCCGATCTCGATTGACACCTCGAAGGCCGCGGTCGCGGCTGCTGCGCTCGATGCCGGCGCCACCATCGTCAACGACGTCACCGCTCTCCGCGATCCAGAGATGGCGCCGCTCGTTGCGGAGCGCGGCGCCGGGCTGGTGCTGATGCACATGCGGGGCGACCCACGAACGATGCAGGAGGACCCCGTGTATGGAGACGTTGTCGCTGAGGTCAAGGCCCTCCTCGCGGAGCGGATCGACCTGGCCACTGGCGCGGGCATCGCGAAGGAGAAGATCTGGATCGACCCGGGAATCGGGTTCGGGAAAACGGTCGAGCACAACCTCGAGCTGCTGCGGCGAATCCCCGAGTTAAAGGAGCTTGGCTGCCGGGTTCTCGTCGGCACCTCCCGCAAGAGCTTCATCGGCAAGCTGACCGGGGCGGATGTGGACGACCGCCTCGGCGGCACGATCGCCTCCTGCGTGCTCGCGGTCGCCGGCGGCGCCGACGCGGTGCGCGTGCACGACGTGAAGCCGGTCCGCGAGGCGCTCTTGGTGGCCGGAGCGATTTTCGACCCGGAGCGCGCCGCCGAGACCGGTGAGCGGCCGCTCGCCGGTTAGGCCGGGCCGGGAGCGGCGAATTCCCGGATCAGGGCGTTCACCGGCTCGGGCTTCTCGTAGGGGACCCAGTGGCCGGCGCCGGGAATGATCTCGACCCGCAGGTCGGGAATCCACTGGTCGAGCCCGCGGGTCAGCGTCGGGAGCAGCGCCGCGTCTTTCTCCCCCCAGATGACCAGGGTCGGGACCTCGACCGTCTGCGAGGTGATTTTGCTCTCGTACTCCTCCGGGACGCCGCCCGCGGTGACCTGTTCGCCCATGCGGGCCGCCCGGTAGTAGTTGAGCCCGCCCTGCAGTGCTCCGGGCTGCGACCAGGCCTCGTGGTAGACGGCGCGCTCCTCGTCTGTGAGCTGGGCACCCGCGCCTCCGATCCTGCCCATGATCTGGTCCATCATCGAGAACTCGTTGGCGGCCAGCATCTCCTCGGGCTGGGGTGACGGCTTCGACAGCTCGAGCATGTAGTTGACCGCGTCGCGCTGGCGCGGGCTCTCGCGCAGATCGCGGTTCCAGGTGAACGGCGGAGGCCCGTCGATGATCACCAAGCGCTCGAGCCGCTCCGGGTACTTGAGCGCAAAGGCCCAGGACACGATTCCGCCCCAGTCGTGCCCGACCAGGGTGCAGCGGTCCAGGCCCAAATGGTCGAGCAGGCCGGTCAGGTCGCCGAGCAGATGCCGCATCCGGTACGCCTCGGGCTGGGGCGGTTTGTCGGAGAGGTTGTAGCCGCGGGTGTCCGGAGCGATGCAGCGGAAGTCCGAGGAGAGATCCGCCAGCTGCTTCCGCCACAGGAACCAGAACTGCGGAAAGCCGTGCATGAACACGATCGGCTCGCCCTCGCCGGCCTCGACGTAATGAAGGGAGACCTGGCCGACGTCGGCCGTGCGGTGCTCGAGGTTCGCGTCGGTGAGGGTGCGTGCCATCGCGAGCGGCGGAGGCTATTGGCTGCCGGGTTCGGCTACCTTGCCCGCGTGGAAGCCCACGAGAGCGGCCCGGGCGCCGAATCATCCGTCGAAGTCGAGATTCGGACCCTCTCCATTTACACCCACCACGGGGTAACCGACGCCGAGCAGGAGATCGGGCAGCGACTCGAGTTCGACCTCACCTTCGACGTGCCCGACTGCGACGCGGTGCTCACCGACCGGGTCGAGGACACGATCGACTACGCCGAGGTGGCGGACATCGTCGCCCTGGCGGCGACCGAGAAGAACTACCGGACCCTCGAGCGCCTCTGCCGCGTGATCGCTGAGCGGGTGGTCGAGCGCTACGGCTGCGAATCGGTCATCGTCCGTGCCGCGAAGCCGGAGCCGCCGCTGCCGCTTGCGATCGACGAGGTGGCGGTGGAGGTGACGCTGGAGCGCGAGGGCTCGGTCGGCGAAGAGGACGAGGACGACGACTGAGACCGGCTACCTCGGGCTGGGCTCGAATCTCGGTGACCGGCTTGCTCACTTACACGCCGCCGTCGCCGGGCTGGTAGAGCACGGCGTCGAGGTGGATGCGGCCAGCTCGGTCTACGAGACCGAGCCGGTCAGCGAGATCGCCGACGTCGGGGAGCAGCCCGAGTTCCTGAACGCCTGCCTCCGGATCCGGACGGCGCTCGCGCCTGACTCTCTGTTGGATGCCGCCAAGGCGATCGAGGTCGAGCAGGGGCGGATGTTCGGCGGCCCGCGCCACGGCCCCCGGGCGCTGGACATCGACATCCTCCTGCTCGGCGACACCGAGCTCGAAAGCGAGCGGCTCACCGTGCCTCACCCCGCGCTCACCTCGCGCCGCTTTGTGCTCGAGCCGCTGCTCGAGCTCGACCCGGAACTGGCGTTGCCGGACGGGACCTTGCTCGCACAGAGCCTCTCGGCCCTCCCGACCGATCAGCAGCGGGTCAGGCGGGTTGGGCTTCTGACCTGAGCGGTTCCAGCATGTCCGCCGGGAGCACCGGCGGGACGTTGCCGGGGAACTCCGGGACGACCCGCATGGCGAGCTTTCCTGCTGCGCGGCTCTCGATGTAGGGCCGGATGTCGTCCATCGTCATCAGCAGCCGCAGGCTGGGAGCGACCTGGTAGTCGCCGATGTTGAGCTGCTCGCCGCCGATCCGGCCGTCGGCGATCCAGGCGTCGATCTGCTCCAGCCCCTCGGGGAGGCCGGCCAGGTGCTCGCGCACCTTCTCGTCGTCGGCGTTGTTCATCCGCGCCGCCATCGCCACGATCGGCCCGGCGGTCCGGACGGCGAGGCCGATCGGGATCCCCAAACGAGCTCCCTCGGAGAAGCTCCGCAGGGGCGCCTTGTCGCGGCGGAGGGCATTCCAGAGGGTCGCGCGGGCCGTCTGCTGCAGCTCGTCGTCACCGTAGGCTTCGACCTCCTCGACCCTGGCGAGCTTCTCGGGATCGGTCGGGACCAGCTGCGGCTCCGGAACGAGCTTGTCGAGATGCCGGGCGATCTGGCTGGTTCCCTGGATCTTCTCCCCGTCGATCTTCAGCGCCGGGATCCTGTTGCCCGGGAAGCGGGCGGCGCGGGTGATCCCTCTGGAAAGCACCGGCATCACGTCGGTGCGCTTGTAGTCGATGCCCTTGGCCTCGAGCATCAGTCGCGCGGCCATCGCAGGATGCGACCCCGGGATCACGTAGAGACGGGCGTCCACGTGCCGGATCCTATTCCTTTGCAGGGATAATCGAGACCGTGCTACTCGCGGTCGACGTCGGCAACACGCAGACGCACATAGGTGCCTTCGACGGCGCCGAGCTCGTCCATCGCTGGCGCCTCACCACCGAGCCGGCGGCGACCGCGGACGAGCTCGCCGCAACAACCGCAACGCTGTTGCGGCTCGGCGAGGTCGACGCCGGAGCTCTCGATGGGGCGATCGTCTCGACCGTCGTCCCCCGGCTCGGGCCAGAGTACGTGCAGCTCTGCGAGCGCCATTGGCAGGCCGACTGTCTCACCGTCGGCCCCAACCTGAAGACGGGGATGGCGATCCGGGTCGACAACCCGCACGAGCTCGGCGCCGACCGCCTGGTGAACGCAGTCGCGGCCTTCGACCGGGTCGGGGACGCGTGCATCACGGTCGATTTCGGCACCTCGACCAACTTCGACGTCGTCTCGGCCGCCGGCGACTACCTCGGCGGCGTCATCGGCCCGGGCTTGGAGGTCTCGCTCGAGGCGCTCACCTCACGCACCGCGAAGCTGCCGCGGATCGACGTGACCGAGCCCGAGGCCGCCATCGGCCGCAATACCCAGATGGCGATGGAATCGGGCTTCGCCTACGGCTTTGCCGGTCTCGTCGACGGCATCAACCGCCGCCTTGCCGAGGAGCTCGACGCCGAGCCCGAGGTGCTGGCCACCGGCGGTTTTGCCGGCGCGATCGCCCCGCACTGCGAAACGGTGGACCAGGTCGACGATCTGCTCACCTTGACCGGGCTGCGGCTGGTCTGGGAGCGCAACACTTAGCCCATGCAACCGCCCCTGACAGCGCCGTTCCGCATCGGCGACGTCGAGATCGCCAACCGCGTTCTGCTCGCGCCCCTGGCCGGCATCGGCAACTGGTTCGTGCGCCTCCAGGCTCGCCGCCACGGCGCCGGGCTCGCAGTCTCGGAGATGGTTTCGAGCTTCGGCATTCACTACGGCAACGAGCGCACGATGAGGGAGCTGCTCCAGATCCACCCGGACGAGCATCCCGTCGCCATCCAGCTCTTCGGCCAGGACGCAGATGTGATGCGCTCTGCTGCCGCCACCGCCGCCGAGGCGGGTGCCGATCTGATCGACATCAACATGGGCTGCCCGGTTCGCAAGGTGTGCAAGACCGGGGCCGGGTCGGCCCTGCTCCGCGACCACGAGCTGGCGGTTGAGATCGCCCGCGGCGCGATTGAGGGGGGCGGCGTACCGGTGACCGTGAAGCTGCGCTCTGCGGTCGGCCCCGGCGACCGGCTCGGCTTCGAGCTTGCCGTGAAGCTGGCGGAGGAGGCCGGCGTCGCCGCGATCGCCTTCCACCCCAGGCCGGCGAGCTCCCACCACAAGGGCAGCCCCGATTATGCGCTTGCGAGGGAGCTGGTCGAACGGGTAGAGGTGCCGGTGATCATCTCCGGGGGGCTGCAGACCGCCGACGCGGCCCGCCGCGCCTATGCCGAGTCAGGTGCAGCGGCGGTGATGGTGGCCCGCGGCGCCCTCGGCAACCCATGGATCTTCGAGGAGCTCACCGGCGAACGAGAGGCCCCGCCGCCGCGCGCCGAGATCATCGAGGAACTGATCTGGGTGATTGCCCGGGCCGAGGAACATCTCGGAGATGTGCGAGCCGCGCGGTATCTGCGCAAGTTCTATCCCTGGTACCTGGAGCGGCTCGAGCTCACCTCGCCGGCGGCGGACCATCTCCAGCGGACCGAGAGCCTCGACGAGGTGCGCGACCTGCTTGCGCCCTTGCGGGAGCCGGAAACCACGGCCAGCTTGGCCTGATGGCGGTGACCTCGCGGGTTGAGTCCTGGCGGTGGCGCGGGACAGATGTGAGGTTCCTCGGCCGCAGCATCCACCAGCGACTGGCGGGCGGCAGCGCCGGGCCGCTGATCCTGCTCCTGCATGGGTTTCCCTCCAGCTCCTACGACTGGCGATTTCTGCTCGACGGCGAGCTGCGACAGCGCGCCCTCGCTTTCGACTTTCTCGGCTTCGGCCTCTCGGACAAGCCACGCAGCCACGGCTATTCGTTGCTGTGGCAGGCCGATCTGGCCGAGGAACTGGTCCGCCGCCACGCACCTGAACAGAAGGTGTTCATCCTCGCCCACGACATGGGGACCTCGGTTGCGAACGAGCTGATGGCACGCGATCTGGACGGCAAGCTCAGCTTCGACCTGCAGGGGGTACTGCTCATGAACGGCTCGATGGTGCAGACGGCTGCCAGCCCGACTCTGGGCCAGCGCCTTCTGCGGGGAAGGTTCGGCCCGGTGGCCTCCCAGCTCTCCAGTGAGCGCTTCTTTCGCAACCAGTTCGGCTCGATTTTCTCTCCCGGTCACCCTCTTACAGAAGAAGAGGCCGAGGACCAATGGTCGCTGATCCGCTTCAACGGAGGTCACCGGATCGGCCACAGGACTATCGGCTACATGGACGAGCGCGAAGCCCGAGCCGCGCGCTGGCACGGGGCGATCAAGAAGTGGCGACCGAAGGGCCTGTCGAAGCGCCGCAAATGGCCCGGTCTCGAGTTCGCCTGGGGCATGCTCGATCCGGTTGCGACGCCGAATGTGCTCGACGCCCTTCGCGAGCTGCGTCCCGACGCGCCGGTGACCGAGTGGGACGACCTCGGTCACTACCCCCAGCTCGAGGATCCGGAGCGAGTCTCCGAGGTGCTCCAGGCCGCGGTCAAGCAGGTGAAGTAGGCGCGGACGGGCGGGGGAGAGCCGCCGCAACGGCCGAGAAAAACGGGTTGCGGCCGGGAAACCCGTCGCTATAATGCCGCGCTCGCTCGGATCCAGGCGTTGGAAAAGCGCCTTGTCCGGGCGTATTTTTCGGCCCTGAGCAGCGGTTTTCCGCGGTCGGGGCTAGTCAAAGAGGAGAAGGCAAACAGTGGCACACGAGTCCCTGATCACCCCGGAAGGGTTGGAGAAGCTCAAGGAAGAGGTCGAGTTCCTTTCGACCGAGAAGCGCCGCGAGGTCGCGGCGCGGATCAAGGAAGCCCGCGAGTTCGGCGATATCTCCGAGAACTCCGAGTACGACGACGCCAAGAACGAGCAGGCGATGCTCGAGCAGCGCATCCTCAACCTGCAGGAGAAGCTGCGCCGCGCCAAGGTCGTCGAGGACAAGGACATCGACACAGAGCAGGTCGGGGTTGGCGCCCTCGTCCACGTCAAGGACCAGAAGTCGGGCAAGTCGCAGAAGTTCCACATCGTCGGCGCAGCCGAGGCCAATCCGGCGGAGCACAAGCTCTCCCACGAGTCGCCGATCGGCACCGCCCTCCTCGGCCACAAGAAGGGCGAAGTCGTCGACGTCGACGTGCCCCGCGGTCCCAAGAAGAAGCTCAAGATCACCAAGATCGAGGCAGCCTGAGCTTCCACTAGGCTCGCCGCGTGAGCGAGCCCGAGGATAAGTCGGAGTCTCAGCACCTCGCCGAGCGGCGGGAGAAGCTCGAGCGCCTGCGCGAGGCGGGAGTCGATCCCTTCCCGCACGACTTCCCCGACCGGACCGAGATCGCCGCGGTGCGGGGTGAGCACGACGGGCTCGAGCGCGAGCACGAGACTGATGACTCCTACCGGGTCGCCGGCCGGATCACCGCTAGGCGGGGACACGGGAAGGCCGCTTTCATCGACCTGAAAGATGGAAGTGGGCAGATCCAGTTGCACGCCCGCACCGACGAGCTCGGTGAGGAGAGTCTGGAGGCGCTGACCTCGCTCGATCTCGGCGACGTGATCGGGGTCGAGGGCACCGCCTTTGCCACCAAGCGCGGCGAGCTCAGCCTCCGGATCGCTTCCTGGTCGCTGCTGGCCAAGAGCCTGCGCCCGCCGCCGGAGAAGTTCCACGGGCTCGAAGACGTCGAGACCCGCTATCGCAAGCGCGAGCTCGACCTGATGGCGAATGAGGAAGTGCGCGCTCTGTTCGCCGCCCGCGGGCGCACGATCGCGGTCGTGCGCGGCTGGCTCGACGAGCGCGGTTTCGTCGAGGTCGAGACGCCGGTCCTCCAGCCTCTATATGGAGGGGCGTTGGCGCGGCCATTCACCACTCACCACAACGCGCTCGACCGCGACCTCTACCTGCGGATCGCGACCGAGCTCTACCTGAAGCGGCTGGTTGTCGGCGGGATCGACCGGGTCTATGAGCTCGGCAAGGACTTCCGAAACGAAGGCATCTCGCACAAGCACAACCCGGAATTCACGATGCTCGAGTGGTACGAGGCGTATGCCGACTACGAGGACACCGCGAAACGGACCGAGGAGATGGTCGCCGCGGTGGCGGAGAAAGTCCTCGGCACGACCAAGGTGGAGCGCGACGGGGAGACGATCGAGCTGGCGCCGCCGTGGAAGCGAGTCACACTGCGAGACGCGGTTCGCTCCGAAACCGGGATCGACCTCGCCGAGCACCCGACCCGGGAGGCCCTGGCTGAGGCGATGGACTCAGAGGCGAGCGACGACGAGGGCTGGGGCAAGCTGGTCGATGGGCTGCTCTCCAAGAGCGTCGAGCCGAAGCTGATCCAGCCGACCTTCGTCACCGACTATCCGGTTGAGCTCTCCCCGTTTGCGAAGGCCCACCGCCGCGAGGAAGGGCTGGTCGAGCGCTGGGAGGCGTTCGCCGGCGGGATCGAGATCGCCAACTCGTTCACCGAGCTCAACGACCCCGACGAGCAACGGCGACGGTTCGAGCAGCAGGCCGAAGAGCTCGCGCGCGGTGACCAAGAGACTCAGCCCTACGACGAGGCGTTCATCGAGGCACTCGAGCAGGGGATGCCGCCGACCGGGGGGGTCGGCCTCGGCATCGACCGCCTGGTGATGATCCTGACCGGGGCCAAGAGCCTGCGCGAGGTCGTGCTCTTCCCGGCGATGCGCTCCTAGGACGGAAACGTGACGTCCGTGATCGTCTCGACCTTGAGCTGGTCGAGCCGCTCGGGCGGCCGGCGCCAATCGCGGACCCGCAGCGCCAGGAACACGATCCCGGCGAGCGGCGCAGTGACGATCGCCGCTGCAAGGATCAGGACCGGCCAGGAAACCAGGACCCCGAGACCCGCGTCAGCCCCGCGGACCGCGGTGCTGTAGGCGATCCAGCCGATGTAGAGGACGCTGAAGGCGGCGGCGGTGATCAGCGGCCACGGGATCTCGGCGAGGCGCTCGCGGACCCCGGTGACCGCAGCCCCGGTGCCGTCGTGGACCTTGGCCAGACCGGAGACGGTCGAGCCTCGGACCCTGCGGCCGGCTGCACGGCCCGCGGCACCGGCTTTCGTGAACGGCTTGGCCGCCAGCGCGAACGGTCTGCGGACCCTGGAGGGGACGAAGCTGATCGTCGGCGGCGGCACCTCGGAAGCGTACCCCGCTCACCCGGTGCGCGCAAAGCCGCTAGCACCGGCGTTCGACCCCGCAGGCCCACGCCTGGCCCTCGATATACTTCTCCGTTCGTCGTCCCCGACAGAACCGGAGGTCAGATCAAAGATCGGTTGCCAGGAACCGATACGGATACGGCCCCCGGTGCGTCTGCGTCCCTGAAAACCGTCCGGAAAACGCGCCAAAACGAGACCTCAACCCGACCTCTACGACCAACCTCACCAGCCTTAATCCACGCACAACCGGGTACTAGCCCGAACAGCCGAAACGACTGATACACAAGAAGCGAGCCGCCTGATGTTTGAGAGATTCACTGAGAGAGCCAGACAGGTCGTCGTCCTCGCCCAAGAGGAAGCGCGGACCCTGAAGCACAACTACATCGGCACCGAGCACATCCTGCTCGGTCTGCTGCGCGAGGAAGAAGGCCTCGCCGCCCGCGTGCTCGAGTCGCTCGACATCACCGTCGAGCGGGTTCGCTCACAGGTGGTCCGTATCGTCGGCTCCGGCGAGGAGGTCACAGCCGGCCAGATTCCGTTCACCCCGCGCGCCAAGAAGGTGCTCGAGCTGGCGCTGCGCGAGGCACTCTCCCTCGGCCATAACTACATCGGCACCGAGCACATCCTGCTCGGTCTCGTCCGCGAGAACGAGGGCGTTGCCGCCCGCATCCTGCTCGACTTCGATGCCGACTCGGAGAAGATCCGCAACGAGGTCATCCGGATGCTCTCGGGCCCGGGCTCGCGCCGCCAGGGCGCCGGCGCCGGCGCTCCCGGCGAGGGCAAGAAGTCTTCGAAGCTGCTCGACCAGTTCGGGCGCAACCTGACCAAGCTCGCCTCCGAGGGCAAGCTCGACCCGGTGATCGGCCGCGAGGTCGAGATCGAGCGGATCATGCAGATCTTGTCGCGACGGACCAAGAACAACCCGGTCCTGCTCGGCGAGCCCGGAGTCGGCAAGACCGCCGTGGTCGAAGGCCTGGCCGCCCGCATCACCAAGGGCGAGGTCCCCGAGCTGCTCAAGAACAAGCAGATCTACACGCTCGACCTGGCCGCGCTGGTCGCGGGCTCCAAGTACCGCGGCGAGTTCGAGGAGCGCCTGAAGAAGGTGATGAAGGAGATCACGCAGCGCGGCGACATCATCCTGTTCATCGACGAGCTCCACAACCTGGTCGGGGCCGGGGCAGCCGAGGGTGCGATCGACGCCGCCAGCATTCTCAAACCTGCGCTCGCCCGAGGCGAGCTGCAGACGATCGGCGCGACCACCCTCGACGAATACCGCAAGTACCTCGAGCGCGACTCGGCGCTGGAGCGCCGCTTCCAGCAGATCAAGGTCGACCAGCCCTCTACCGAGGAGACGGTGAAGATCCTCGAGGGCCTGCGCGAGCGCTACGAGCAGCACCACCACGTCAAGATCACCGACGAGGCGCTCGAGAACGCCGCCGAGCTCGCCGACCGCTACATCAGCGACCGCTTCCTTCCCGACAAGGCGATCGACCTCATTGATGAAGCTGCTTCACGAATGAGGATCAAGTCGATGAGCCAGCCGCCCGTCTATCGCGACCTCGAGGAGGAGATCGAGACCACGCGCCGCGACAAGGAGGCTGCGATCGAGGCCCAGAAGTTCGAGGAGGCCGCAAACCTCCGCGACAAGGAGCGCCAGCTCACCAACAAGAAGAAGGAGCTCGAGCACGAGTGGAGCTCGGGCGAGGGTGGCGAGCGCCCGGAGATCGGCGAGGAAGAGGTCGCCGACATCGTCTCGATGTGGACCGGAATCCCGGTCTTCAAGCTGACCGAGGCCGAGACCAAGAAGCTGATCCGGATGGAGGACGAGCTCCACAAGCGCGTGATCGGCCAGGAGGTCGCGATCACGGCTGTGTCCAAGGCGATCCGCCGCTCCCGTGCCGGCATCAAGGACCCGAAGCGGCCCGCCGGCTCGTTCATCTTCCTCGGCCCCTCGGGGGTCGGCAAGACCGAGCTCGCCAGAACGCTCGCCGAGTTCCTGTTCGGCGACGAGGAGGCGATGGTCAGGATCGACATGTCCGAGTACATGGAGAAGCACGCCGTCTCGCGCCTGGTTGGCTCGCCCCCGGGCTACATCGGCTACGACGAGGGCGGCCAGCTGACCGAAGCGGTCCGGCGCAAGCCCTACTCGGTGCTGCTGCTCGATGAGATCGAGAAGGCCCACCCCGACGTCTTCAACATCCTGCTCCAGATCCTGGAGGACGGAAGGCTCACCGACGCCCAGGGCCGGACCGTCGACTTCCGCAACGCGATCGTGATCATGACCTCGAACGTCGGCGCCAAGGACATCGCGCGCAACACGCCGCTCGGGTTCACGATCTCCGACGACGAGACCGGCACCACCTACGAGGACATGAAGGCGAAGATCATGGGCGAGCTGAAGAAGGTGTTCCGCCCCGAGTTCCTCAACCGGATCGACGAGGTGATCGTCTTCCACAAGCTGACCAAGGACGAGATCATGGAGATCGTCGACCTCATGGTCAGCCGTGTCCGCGCCCAGGTCGCAGAGCACGAATTGCAACTCGAGCTCTCCAAGGAGGCGAAGGAGCTGCTGGTCGACAAGGGCTGGGACCCGGCGATGGGCGCGCGCCCGCTGCGCCGGGCGATCCAGCGGTACATCGAGGACCCGCTTGCCGACGAGGTGCTGAAGCAGGGCGAGCTCGACTCTGGCACGACCGTGATGGTCGAACGCGACGAGAAGGGCGACGAGGAAGAACGCCCGCTCACCCTCAAGATCATCAAGCCGAAGAAGAAGCCGGCGGCACAAAAGAAAAAGAAGAAGAAGGAAGAGGAGCCCGTCGGCGTCGGCGCCAAGGACTCCGACGAGGGCACGTCCGGCGAGGACGAGCCCGCGCCGAGCGAGCCCGAGTCCGAGTAACGGCCGCAAGCGGGTAGCGAGCGGCCCGCCGGCGGGTTAGGATTCCCGCCGTGAGCAGGGGTACTGGAGTCCGGGGCCTCGCCAGCGCGATCACGATCGCAGCACTGTTCGCGATCCCAGGCGTGGCCGGCGCCAAGCTGCCGACCGATCCTCAGGCCGGCCAGCACCAGCCGATGAAGATCATGAGGATCGGCGCAGCGCTCGACCGGATCTCCAATCAGCCGGCAGCCGACATCCCCGTGGCGCCCCTCGACACGGGGATTGACCTTCAGCACCCCGACCTGGCTCCGCGGATCCTGCCGCCGCTCACGAACTCCGATCTGATCGGCAATGTCGAAGCCACCCCGGGCCAGACCTGTACCGGCACGATCATCGTCGAGGTTCCCGACTCGGTTCCGGACGACCCGCCGCAATGCGGCGGCCACGGCACCGCGGTCGCCGGTCTGCTTGGTGCGACCTGGAACAACGGCGTCGGCGCCGCGGGGATCGCACCCAACGCACTCTTCATCCCGGTTCGCAGTTGCTGGGACGCGGACCAGTGCTACGGACACATCGAGCCGAATGCGGTCAACCTGGCCGCAAACGCAGGGGCCCGGGTGATCACCTTCAGCTGGCTGGCACCGTCCTACCAACAGCTGATCGATGCGATGGCCTCCCATCCGCGGACGCTGTTTGTGGCGATTCCGTCGGGCAACGGAGCGGGTGCCAACATGGAGGGCCAGGAGCGTTTCCCCTGCACCGCGCCTCTGCCGAATGTTCTCTGCGTCAGCGAGAGCGATGCCGCCGACGGGCTCAGTTGCGGAGCCGACTTCGGCGCCGCCAGCGTCGACGTGGCTGCGCCGGCAACCGGATCCGTGACCACGTTCAACGGCGGCGGCATCGGCCCGGTTGGCTGCGCGACGAGCTGGGTGGCGCCGACGGCCGGGGGGCTGGCGACGATTCTGTTCGGCGCGGTGCCGCAGGCGACCGGTGCCGACGTTCGAGCGGCGATCGTCGACGGGGCCCGCCGCGTGCCCGCATGGCAAGGAAAGTCGGTCTCTGGCGGGATCGCCGATGCAGTCGGCGCGGTCGATGCCCTTCAGGCGAAGTTCGGGCTCCAGCGTAGGTGCGCGGGCCGGGTGGCGACTCTGGTCGGAACCAGGGGCAAGGACAAGCTGATCGGGACCAGCGGGCCCGACGTGATCGTCGGTCTCCAGGGCAACGACACGATCAAGGGCCTCGCCGGCAAGGACCGGCTCTGCGGCGGTCCCGGCAACGACAAGATCGTCGGCGGCGCCGGCAAGGACAAGATCGTCGGCGGCGGCAAGAAGAACCGGATCAAGCAGTAGCGCCGGCCGGTCACGTCGGACCCCGGCCGCTTTCTCAGCCCAGGGAGATGACCAGCGTCAGCGCGCTGAGCAGTTGCGCCAGCTTGTCCCTGGTGCTG
Source organism: uncultured Solirubrobacterales bacterium (assembly GCA_963770155.1). Taxonomy (GTDB): domain Bacteria; phylum Actinomycetota; class Thermoleophilia; order Solirubrobacterales; family 70-9; genus CAVYOE01. Next base: position 24,346 of record CAVYOE010000001.1, read on the forward strand.
ACACCGAGCTTTCCGTACACGCGGTAGAGGTGGGACTCGACGGTCCGCACGGACAGACCGAGCCTCTTCGCGATCTCGACGTTCTTGATTCCCTTCGATGCCAGAGTCGCGATCTGCCTCTCGCGCCGGGTAAGCGGGCGTGGGGAGGGGCTACCTGACTGATCGGCCATCTAGCTGATTCCTGCCTTTCCGTTTCGGGGGACTTCCTGCGCTCGCTGGATTACCCCCTGCACGCGCGGCGCTAACGTAGGTGGGTCCATGGAGGCGATCCAGTATTTGATCCGTGCCCTCAAGGGCACCAGTTCGGCCGTGATCACGGTCGCTGTGGCGATCACGATCGGGTTCGGCGTTCCGCTTGTCTGGCTTCTGATCGCCTCGAAGCTCTACGGATCCTCGGGCGCAGTCACCGGCTCGGTGGCGCTCTTCATCGGTACCGGGATCCTGGTCAGCTACCTGCTGGTTCTGCTGGCCGCGGCTTGGATCCGGGCCCGGCTCGGGCACGGCCAGGCCGAGGCGGCGCAATACCGGCGCGCGGCGTGGAATCGGAGCCTCCGCGACAAGAGCCGTCGTCCCGGGGAAGGCAGCAGCGACCCGATCGAGCGGGTGGTGGTCGCGACGGCGATCGTGGTCATGATCGGATTCGTGATCTGGTTCGCGATCTTCGCCGGCGATCCGTACTCCGGCCGCACCGCCCGCTAACCCCTTTTATTCGCGCGACTCCGACGATGTTTGCGGACGCAACGTCTCCGAGAAGTTGTCGTCCTTTTGCGCTTACACCGCTTGGCGCGCTTTGCCGCACCTGAGCCGCCGGGGGCGGCTTCCGAGAGCGGGGCGCCTCCGCCTCCAGCTCCTCCACTGCCACCGCCGCCGGGACCGGGCTCGTGCATCGGGCAGCCCCCGTTCGAGTTCGGCCCCTGGACGGTCGGGCACGAATCGAACGGGTCAAGGACCCCGTCGCCGTCGCTGTCGTTGAACGGCTCGGAAGGCGAGGTGTCGGGCCGCCGGGCATCGGCGATGTAGCTGTAGTTGGAAGGCTCCCCATCGGGCGCCAGTCCGGCGCAGCCCGCTCGCAGGTCATCGCAGGTCAGCTCGCTGCCGCCATTCCTGAGGTCGTAGCGGGAGCGAAGGTAGAAGCTGAAGAGGTTGCCGTCGCCGAGAGGATCGACCTCGGCTCCCCGGGTATCGGCCCGCCAGCGGTCGGTCAGCAGCCTCGCCTCGGCGCCGGCATCTCCCTTCACGTAGCGGTCGAACCAGGCCGTCGTGTACCAGGCCGTCATGTCAATGCCGCGCAGCGTGGCTGTGCCGAACGGGTAAGGAAAGAGCCCGCCGGGCAGGAGACCGAACTCGTAGTGGGTGCCGCCGCGGATGTTGACCTGCATCGAGTCGACCCCAGCCTCCTTGTACCTGACGAAGCCGCCGTTCTTCGAGTCCGGGTCGGGGGCCGCCAGGTATGGAGTCGGGACCAGGCTGTAGTCGGCCGACATTCCAAGGGCCGGTTTCGTGATCGGCGCGGCAACCCGGGTTTCCGGCGCCGAGGGGCAACTCTGGTTGCTGGCGAAGCCCTCCCGCGGCGCCGAGAGGTTGTCCCAGCCGACCAGCGCGTCGACGCGCGGATCCTTCTGGCCGACAAACGAGATCGCGCTGGCGCCGAGCGAATGCCCGGCGATGCCGATCCGGCTCGAGTCGACCAGCTGGTGCAGGGGGTTGAACGCCGTATTGAAGCCGGCCGCTACGCGGCGGTTGTGCTTGGGCGCGTGGCTGGTCCCCGTGGTGCAGCTCGGCCGCGGCTGGAAGGGGTGCTCCGGGCCCGACAGCAGGAAGTCGAGGGCGTCCTCGGTGCCGTCGAAGAACGGCTCGCCCTCCTGCGAGGGGACGCCCTCCTGGTCGTCGGGCGCCTCGCCGAAGAGGTCTGACCGGCCCTGGCCCTGGACGTCATAGGTGAGCACCACGTAGCCGTGTTTGGCGAGCACGGCCGCAAGCCCCCAGTAGATCTGTTCGGGCGCCTGCACCGATCCGGTCGTGATCACGATCCCCGGCCGCTTCGCCGGACCGCCCTTGGTCGCCCATACGGTCCCCGACAGGGTGGCGCCGTCGCGCGCCGTGAACAGGACGGGCTGCTGGATCCCGTGTCCCTGTGCGCCCCACTCCCAGAAGAAGAGGTCCCCCGCGCATTCGAAGCCGTGCATCGTGCAGAGGTTGAGCGGGTTTCTCTCGGGATCGGCGGCGAGCAGTTGCGCGAACTCGAGCGGCTGGGTCGCGCCATGGGTGATGGCGAGCGTCTGGAACTCCGGGGTCAGCACCACGTGGCGCTCGCGCTCGGTGATCTTCGAGAAGTTGATCACCTCGCTCGCGAAGTCGTATCCGCGGGCTGCTCCCGGAATGACCAGCAGCCCGCAGACTGCCGCGAGAGCCGCAAGTCTGGTTCGCCTCCTCACCGTGACCGAAACGGTAGTCGATTCATCCCGGAGTCCGCCCCGCTCCGGAGGCCGACGGCACCGACGAGGACCGGTTCAGCTTGACAACGGCCATTCCGAGCTATCCACACGGGAATCCCCCGCAAGTCGCGACAGCAGGCTTTTTGCAAACATCGCTGACCGTGGCGGCCACGGCTCCAGGTGACGATCTTCAGGAGTTGGAGGCCCGGCAGGATCCTCGTCTATTGCAGGCCCTCGACATGGTCGCTCCCGGGAGCGCATTGCGGGAGGGCATCGACAACATCGTCCACTCGCGCACCGGCGGGCTGATCGTGATCGGCGAGCCGGAGGAGATCTCGTTCCTCTTCTCGGGCGGCATTGCCCTGGACGCCGACTACTCGCCGGCCCTGCTCTACCAGGTGGCGAAAATGGACGGCGCGATCGTCCTCAACCAGGAGGCGACCAAGATCGCCTGGGCCAACGTGCAGCTGATGCCGGACCCGACCATCCTCTCGATCGAGACAGGTACCCGGCACCGGACCGCTGAGCGTGTCTCGAAGCAGACTCCGGCGCTGGTCGTCGCGATCTCCCAGCGCCGCGACGTCGTCTCCCTCTACATCGAGGGGATGAAGTACATCCTCCAGGACATTCCCGCGGTCCTGGCAAAGGCGAACCAGGGGCTGGCGACGCTCGACAAGTACCGCGCCCGCTTGGACCAGGTGTCGTCCCGCCTCACCGCGCTCGAGTTCGAGGGCGGCGGCGTGCTCTACGACGTGCTCGCCGTGCTCCAGCGGGCCGAGCTCGTCACCCGGATGGCGGTCGAGGTCGAGCGCTACATCGTCGAGCTCGGCACAGAGGGGCGACTGATCGAGATGCAGCTCGAGGAGACGATGGTGGGCGTCGCCGCCGACAAGGCGGCCCTGATCCGCGATTACGCGGTCGAGGACACCGAGGGCGGGCTCGATTCCACCCTCCAGACGATCGCGCGACTTCCGCACCAGGACCTGCTCGACTTTGGTCGTCTCGCCGAGCTGCTTGGCTACGACCGGAAGATGAACACGCTCGACTATCCGGTCGCCCCCCGGGGTTACCGGGTGCTCGGGCGGATCCCGCGGTTGCCGAAGCTGGTGGCGCAGCGGATCATCCACGAGTTCGGCGGCCTCGAAGAGGTCCTCGCCGCGAGCGACGAGGATCTGGAGGCGGTCGAGGGTGTCGGCGCCACCCGCGCCAAGGACATCCGCGAAGGACTTCGCAGACTTCAGGAGGTCGACCTCGTCGACCGTTACTTGCAGGCATGATCAACGTGAGCGAACAACGTGAGCGAACAAACCTGACTGAACACTCGACGGCGCCATCCGGCAAGCCGTCTTACGAAAGGAGCAAACGATTCCTGAGCTAGCCGAGGCAGTTGACGTAGAGGAGGCGGTAGATGCCGACCTCGAGATCCAAGCACCGCTGATCAACTTCGAGGTCGGTGACAAGGTCGTCTATCCGCACCACGGTGCCGGTGTAGTTCTGAAGAAGGAATCCAAGTCGCTTCTCGGAGAGAAGCGCGAGTACCTGACTATCCAGATCCTCCACAACAACATGACCGTGATGGTGCCCTGCGAGAACGCGGGCGCCGCCGGCCTGCGCAGGGTCATCGACGAGGAGCAGGTGAAGAAAGTGATCGGTGTCCTCACCGACGACGTGTCGGAGATGCCGAAGAACTGGAATCGCCGCTTCAAGCACAATCGCGAGAAGATCAAGACGGGAGACGTCTTCGAGCTCGCCGAGGTCGTTCGCAACCTGGCGATCCGCGAGATGGAGAAGGGTCTCTCGACGGGGGAGAAGCAGATGTACACCCGGGCGAAGAAGATCCTCGCCTCTGAGTTCATGTACGCGCTCGACAAGGATGAGGACGGTGCCGAGGGCTACCTGGACGGGCTGCTGGAGGATCGCTTCGGCGACGTCAAGGCAACGGCCTGAGTAGACAGGCAGTTGCAACGGCCGTGATCGCGGCCGCCGGCTCGGGCGAAAGGCTCGGAGCCGGCGGCCCGAAGGCCTTTGTCGAGGTCGCCGGGAGGCCGATGGTGGAGTGGTCGCTGGCGGCATTCGCGGCAGCCGAGTCCGTCGGGGCGGTGGTGGTCGCGGTTCCGGCCGGAGAGGAAGGGCGCTTGGCGGGCGCGGAGGTGAAGGTCGTTGCCGGTGGGCAGAGCCGGGCCCAGTCGGTGGCGGCGGCCCTCGAGGAGGTCGAGACCGATGTAGTCGCGGTCCACGACGCCGCGCGCCCGTTGGTCACCGCGGAGCTGATCGACGGGCTTGTTGCCGAGCTGGAGTCGGACGCGGACGCCGACGGGGTGATCGCGGCGGCCCCCCTCACCGACACGGTGAAGCGCGCCAGCGGGGCGACGGTGGAGGCGACCGAGAGCCGGGACGGCCTCTGGGCCGCCCAGACCCCCCAGGTCTTTCGCACCGCAAAGCTGCGCGAGGTGCACAGCGGCGATCCGCAGCAGGTAGCCGCCGCGACCGATGACGCGATGCTGGTCGAGGAAGCCGGCGGCACAGTGCTGGTCCATCCCTCGCCGACAACGAACCTGAAAGTCACGGCGCCCGAGGATCTGGCCGTGGCCGCACTGCTCCTCGCCGAGCGGCGCTAACTGCCGTTCGTTCGCTGCTGCGTCCCGCGGGCCATCCGTGCGCGCCGGCTCTCGCCGAGCGGCAGCCCGCCAGCCTCGCGCGCGCCGTGCCCGAGGTGGGTGCGGCGCCGGCGCTGGTAGAGCTTTCGCTGGATATAGAGAGTCACGATCCCCGCAAGAAAGATCCCCGCCAGGTTGAGGCCGAGCTGCCCCATCGCGCCGCGCCACTCGGCCCAATCCTGGAACGCGGCGGCGATGCCGATGTTGGCCGCGGCGGGAATCGTCGTCACCGAGATCAGGACTCCGATCAGCGCTCCCGATTTGGTCGAGGTCAGCGATAGCACACCCGCCGTGCCCGCCAGATAGGCGACGATGAACGAGAACGCGTCCGGGTCCGAGATGAACTGGGTCAGCGGGTGCTCGTCGGACGAGTAACCCGCCGGCGTCAACTCGACCACCCGAATGAACTGGGTGAACAGGTACGCGGCGATGATGGCCAGGGGGAAGCCGATCAGAAGCGCTTTTGCCGACCGTTTGGCCAACTCCGGCCGCCGCTGGACCGAGGCCACGCAGAGCCCGGCGATAGGGCCAAACTCGGGCCCCACGACCATCGCTCCGACAAGCAGGATTGGCGAGTCGAGGATGATCGCCACCGAGCCGATCAGACACGAGAGCAGCATGAAAATGACGAAGTTGAAGGAGAACTCGACGCTTTCCGAGGTTCGCGCCTCAACCTCCTCCCAGACCACGGCGTCCCCGGCCATCCCCTCGGCCGCGGCAATTGCCTCGTCCGCGGCCGTAGAGATCTCCGAGTCGACCATCTCGATCGCGATCGACCCTTCCTTGTCGATGTCGAACTCGCGCAGGTCCCCGATCACGACGCTCGCGTCCTCGCGCGCCACATCGCAGAGGATCACGTCGCCCTCCGGCTTGTGGGCGACCCCGGGCAGGTGAATCAGGTTGACGACCGCAGGCGTCTCCCGAAGCAGGGCCATCGCGTGTTCGGCGCTGTGGCTCGGGGCCACGATCCGCAGGTGGACCATGGCGGTTAGCGTAACCCGCGGTGCTCACCGACTATCACCTCCATCTACGGCCCGACGAGCTCGAGGCGACGCCCGAGGAGTACTTCACCTCCGAGAACGTCGAGCGCTACCTGGCGGCGGCCGACGCCGCCGGAGTCGAGGAGCTCGGGGTCTCCGAGCACATTCACCGGTTCAGGGCGGCCCTCGACGTCTGGCAGCACCCGTTCTGGGTCGAGCAGGCGCGCGACGACCTCGACGCCTATTGCGAGTTCGTGCGGACGACGCCACTGCGCCTCGGAATCGAGGCCGACTGGGTACCGGGCGCCGAGGAAAGGATCGAATCGCTGCTCGCTGCCCGCGACTTCGACTACGTGGTCGGGTCGATCCACTTCATCGGCGAGCACGCCGTCGATCACGAGGGCTGGGATGTCTGGGAGAGCGAGGGCGCCGATCCCGAGGAGGTGTGGCGCCGTTACTTCGAGGCGCTCGCCGACGCAGCCCGCTCGCGTCTCTTCGACATCCTCGGCCACCCCGACCTGGTCAAGGTCTGGGGGAAGGGCCGGCCCCGCCCAGAGGGGGAGCTCCGCCGCTTCTACGAGCCGGCCGTGGAGGCGATCGCCGAGTCGGGGATTGCGGTCGAGGTCTCGACCGCGGGGCTGCGCAAGCCGGCAGGCGAGATCTATCCGGATCCGGCCTTCGTGGAGCTGTGCGTCTCGGCGGGCGCCGAGTTCTCGCTCTCCTCCGACGCGCACATTCCCGAGCAGGTCGGCGACTCCTACGAGCGCGCGGTGGAGCTGATGCGCGGCTGGGGGATCGAGCGCATCTGCGTGTTCGAAGGCCGCGAGCGCCGGCTCGAGCCCCTAGGCTGATCCTGTGCCCCAGCGGGTCGGCATCGGTTACGACTCTCACCGGCTCGAGGCCGGCGAGAGCCTGATCCTCGGCGGGGTCGAGATCGAGCACGACAAGGGCCTCGCTGGCCACTCGGATGCCGACGTCCTCACCCACGCCGTGATCGACGCGCTGCTCGGTGCCGCCGGACTCGGCGATATCGGCGAGCACTTCCCCGACTCCGACGACGCCTACAAGGACGCCGATTCGGTCGGGATGCTGAGCGTCGTCATCGGCAAGCTGCCGGGGCCGATCCTCAATGTCGATGCCACCCTGATCTGCGAGGAGCCAGAGCTCAGCCCGCACCGGCAACAGATGGAGGCCAACCTCTCCGATGCTCTCTCGGCTCCGGTCAACGTCAAGGCGACCAGCAACGAGGGAATGGGGGCGATCGGCCGCGGCGAGGGGATCGCCTGCGTGGCCGTGGCCGCGGTCGAAACCGGCTGACTGCGTCAGAGGACCACCCGGGGGAGCCCCCGCAGGGAACTGCCCGCAAATTCCGCATAAGCTTGGGCTTCGTGGATTCTCGCTTGGGCTCAATCTCGAGCCGGCTGCCGGGCCCCGCCGCGCGCCTCGCAACCGGCGTCAACGACAGCCTCCATCACGTCGCCACCTTGATCGGTGCGGGTGTCGTCCGTCCGATGCGCCCCGACAAGCTGGCGCGCCTTGCCGAGCGCTTCGTCCGTTGGGGGGTCTCGCCGGCGCTCGGGTCGGCAGCCACCGCGATCCGGTATCCCGACGAGACCGCGATCATCGACGAGCTCGGCTCGCTCACCTTCTCCGAGACCCACGGTCGGTCAAACGCCCTTGCCCACGCGCTCGCCGAGGACGGGGTCGAGCCCGGGGACGGGATCGCGGTCATGTGCCGAAACCACCGGGGCTTCGTGGAAACCACGATGGCCGCGGCCAAGCTCGGGGCCAACGCGCTCTACCTGAACACCGCCTTCTCCGGTCCGCAGTTGCGTGAGGTGATGGAGCGCGAGGAGCCGCAGGCGCTCGTCTACGACCAGGAGTTCAGGGAGCTGGTGGGGGACCCCGATCCCGACATCCGCCGCTTCGTGGGCTGGAGCGACGGAGATGCCGATGACCCCACTCTCGAGCAGCTGATCGACGGAGGCGACCGCGGCGACCTCGATCCCCCTGAGGAGAACGGCCGCTTCGTCATCCTGACTTCTGGGACCACCGGTACTCCCAAGGGGGCCTCCCGGCCGGATCCTGAGGGGCTCGGCCCGCTGGCTGCTCTACTCGCCAAGATCCCGCTTCGCAGCCGCCAGACGACGATGATCGCCGCGCCGCTGTTTCATTCCTGGGGCTTTGCCCACTTCGTCCTTGGGCTGCCGTTGGCCTCGACCATGGTCCTGCGCCGGAAGTTCGACCCCGAGGAGACCCTGCGCGCGACCGCCGAGCATCGCGCCCGGGCCTTGGTGGTGGTGCCGGTGATGATGCAGCGCATCCTCGAGCTGCCCGAGGAGACCCGCCGCCGCTACGACCTGAATGGACTCGAGATCACCGCTGCGAGCGGCTCGGCGCTGCCAGGGGAGCTCGCCACCAAGTGGATGGACGAGTTCGGTGACAACCTCCACAACCTCTACGGCTCGACCGAGGTGGCCTGGGCGACGATCGCGACGCCCGAGGACATGCGCGCCGCGCCCGGAACGGCGGGCCGGCCGCCTCGGGGGACGGTGGTCAAGATCTACGACGAGGAGGAGAACGAGGTTGACCCCGGCGAGACCGGGCGGATCTACGTCGGCAACGAGATGCAGTTCGAGGGCTACACGGGAGGGGGAGGCAAGGACGAGATCGACGGCCTCATGTCCTCCGGTGACGTCGGCCACTTCGACGAGGACGGGCGCCTGTTCATCGACGGTCGCGACGACGAGATGATCGTCTCGGGAGGGGAGAACGTGTTCCCACGCGAGATCGAGGATGTGCTCTCTGACCATGAAGCCGTCGCCGAGGCGGCCGCGGTCGGCGTCGACGACAAGGAGTTCGGGCAGCGGCTGCGAGCCTTCGTCGTGCTCAATGAGGGAGCCGACGCCTCCGAGGAGGACCTGAAGAAGTACGTGAAGTCGAACCTGGCCCGCTACAAGGTCCCACGCGAGATCGAGTTCCTCGATGAGCTCCCGCGCAACGCCACCGGAAAGGTCCTAAAAAGGGAACTTACGCAGGAGAAAGCAGACCGGTAGCTTGATGACGTCAGCCGGGTCTGGAAGCCTATGAGTACGGAGCCTGCAGCGCAAAAACAGTCGCTCGAGGTTGCCTCGGGCGGGGTCGTTCTGCCCCTCGATGCCGCGGAGATCCGCGGCGAGATAGAGCGTGCCCAAAATGCCAACGAGCGGGTCCGGGACAAGGCTTTGAAGCTTGTCGAGGAGCTCCGCAAGCGGGAGGGCGATGCCCGCGACGCCGCCGCGCGAGCCCGGGTGGCCGCGAAGAGTGTCCGCCGTGAGGCCGAAAAGGCGATCGAGCGCGCCAAGCTCGCCGAAGGCCGCGCGATCGAGCGCGCCAAGCAGATTGCCGGCGAAGCCCGCGGCCGCGCGGCCAAGGCCGAGAAAGCCCTGGAGGCCGCCGAGACCCGCGCCAATGAAGCCGAGGAGGAGGCCGACGAGCTCGAGCAGGCGCTGGAGGCGGCCGAGAAGCGCGCCACCGAGGCGGAGGCCGCTGTCAAGGGGACGGCCGAGCGCGTCCAGGCCGACACCGAGGCTGCGGTGGCCGAGGATCGCGATCTTGCCCGCAGCGAGGCGGAGGCCGCCAACCAGCGCGCCGAGCAGGCCGAGCAGCGGCTGGCCGAGGTCGAGCTACTGGCGCACGAGTCGCGCCGCAAGGCCGAGACGGCGCTGGAGCGGATCAAGGAGGAGGCCAAGGAGAAGGCACTGGCGGCGGTCACCGACGCTCGCGAGCGCGCGATCAAGGCCGAGTCAAAGCTGGGCAAGCTGAACGAGCGGCTCAATGACGCCGAGCAGCGCGCCCTTGCCGCCGAGGAGCGCGCCGAGGCAGCGTCCGAGGGCTCGCGCGGTGAGGTCGAGCGACTCCAGCGCGAGTTCGCCGACAAGGTCCGCGAGGCCGAGGAAGCGGGCCGCCGCGCAGCCGAGGACCGGGTCCGCAAGCTCGCCGACCGGGTCGCCACCGAGGCTGAGGCCCGCGCCCGCGCCGAGGCCGAGGCGAAACTCTCACACGAGACCGTCAAGTACCAGCGCGAGGTCGACGAGCGGGTCGAGCGGGCTCGCCGTCAGGCCGAGAACGAGGTTCGCGAGCAGACCGAGAAGGCTCGCCGCGACGCTCTTTCGGGAGTCCTGCGCGAGGCCGACGAGCCAGAAGAGGCCCCCGAGCCCGGCCAGCGCCAGGTCGCGGGGCGCCGCATCCGCACCTACTAGGCGAGCTTTCCGAGCTAGAGGCCGAGTCCGCGGACGCCGGCCTCGCCCCAGCCGAGGTGGTGGGCGACCTCGTGACGGACGGTGCGCTCGACCTGGGCCTTGAGCAGCTCCGGGTCGTGCCCGAAGTCGCGGGTGAGGGTGTCCTCGAAGATCACGATCCGGTCGGCGTAGTTGTCCCGGGCGACGGTCCCGCCCAGATAGTGGCCGTAGGCGTGGTACTTGTGGCCGTCGCTGGAGACGACCACCGGGGTGGTCTCGAGCACCTGCTGGAACTCCTCCGGCAGGTCGTCGAGCGCCTCGATCACGAGCTCGTCGAACCCGCTGGGCGGCCGTTCCGGCGGCGGCAACGCCGCCAGCTTTTCGCTGCGGTCCATCAGACGCCGAAACTCCGGCTCCGGCATCTCCTCACCGATCATCCTCACGGTGATCCAGGCGGTGACCATCGCGACCGCGACCGTCCCCCCGATCAGGGCGAGCAGGTCGCCAAGGCCCCCCAACGACGGGGGGTTGAGCAGAAGCAGGAGGAGACCGGTGAGGAAGGCGACGAACGCCGCCGCCCGCAGTGGCGGTCCGAGGATCTCGCGCATGACCCGAAGGGTAGTCGTACCGCTTCTCGCCCAAACGGCAGTCGAGCTAGTCCGACAGACCCGCGGCCTCGACGGCCTGCTGCTTCTCGGTGAAGGTCCGAAACGATGCCGCCCGTCCGTCCTCGAGGGCCCACAGGTGGAAGAACTCATTGTCAATCGGTGCCGGCGACCCGCGGGGTTTCCCCAGGTCGCGCACCGTCGCGATCACCTGATTCGGCCCAGCCGCGACGATCTCTTTCGCTTCGATCGACCAGTTCTCGAACGTCTCGGTCCATTCGTCGATCGCTTTCTGGAACGCCTCGCGCCCCCGGCCCTCGTTCCACGCGAGGGAGAACTCGACCTGCGGGTCCAACAGCTCGGGAAGAGCCTTCCCGGTCTTGCTCAGGTGCTCATAGGCACGGCGCACTACCTCCACGTTCTCCTCCGACATCGCGCAAGCTCAGGCCGGCTGGGGAGCTTCGACCTGTGCCTCTAATTGCTTTCTGATCTCGCGCAAGGCGTTCCGCTGGATCCGGCGCATGGTCGGTGCCGCCACCGTCTCGGCGATCAGCCCGGAGATGCCGCCGCCGGCGATTCCGTAGGCGTAGCGCATCTGCAGCTTGGTCCGCCGCTCGTCGATCGGGCGGACGCGCCAGCGTCCCCGCTGGTCGATCCCGGTGATCGATGTCCAGGCCAGGTCCCGGCACTCGTTTCGCTCGACGATCTCGATCAGGCCTCCGACCTCGGCCGATCCAACCTTGAGTCGCATCTGAAAGCGGTCGCCGACCGCCTGGTTCACATCGCCGACCGGCTCCCAGCGAGTCAGCTCGTCGATGTAATCGTGGTAGCGGGTGAAGTCGGTGATCGCCTCCCACACGGCCTGCTCGGGGGCCTTCACCGTGATCGACTCGTTCAGGCGCATCCCACTCAGCCCAGAATCGGCAGGCGCCGCTCCGCGGCCAGGTCGTCGAGCTTGTCCTGCATCAGGCCGGTGACCTCCGCGTAAACCTCGTCGGCGTCGGGATTGCGCCCGAACCTGTCCTTGAGGTCGATCGGCGGCAGCACCTCGATCGTGATCTTTGCCGGCAGCGGGAAGTGGCCGAGGAAGTCGCCGATGTTGATGCCCCAGGGGGGCGCGATCGAGATCGGCAGCACCTTGAGGCGGAACATCTTGTCGAGGCGGAGCAGCTTCGCCAATCGCCCGCCCTGGCCGAGGAAGAGCGCCGTTTCCTGGCCGCCGATCGAGACGACCGGGACGATCGGCACCTCCTGCTCCAGTGCCAGCCGGATGAAGCCCTTGCGGCCGGCGAAGTCGACCTTGCCGCTCTCCCAGCTCGGCCGGTGAACTTCCCAGTCACCGCCGGGATAGACGAGCAGGGCGCCCCCGCAGGAGAGAACCTCCTGCGCGTGTTCGTGCGAAGCGGTGACCGTCCCGTACTTGCGCAGGATTTGGCCATAGGGGGAGGCGAGCACGAGGTTGTGGGCGAGCTGGTAGAAGGGCCGCTCTACCCCGAAGTAGGCGCAGAAGGCGAGGGTGAAGACGATCGTGTCGGGGGTGAGGTTGCCCCCCGAGTGGTTGCCGACCATCAGCACCGGCTTGTCCTCGGGGATCTTGTCGAGACCGCGGACCTCGGAGCGGAACCAGAGAGTCGAGAGCAGCCACGCGAACGGCAGATTCTGGCGGATGTAGTCCGGGTCGCGGTCGTCGAGATTGGCGCTGAGCCGCTTGCTGATCCGGTCGAGCAGTGGGGAGGCCACCTGCGCGAGGAAGTTCCGCTCGTCCTCGGAGGACGGGTCGCCGCCGTTGTGCGAGGTGCCGCTGCCGTTGACCGACGCGGCGGAGCCTAGGACGCTGCTTTCATCGCCCATCTGCGGATCGATGATCCCAGATCGGCCGAGTGCCCGATGTGCTGGCGAATCAGCTTGTTGGTCTGGTCGGGCAGCTCGATCTGCGGAACGTGCCCGCAGTTCTCGAGCGTGACGCAGCGGGCCTGCGGCAGGATCTCGCAGACGTGGCGGGCGAACTTCGCCGGCACCAGCGTGTCGTGGTCGCCGAACACGAACAGGGAGGGCGTCTGGAGCTGCGCCAGGCGCGTCCAGAACCCCTTGTTGCCAAACGGGGCATCGAGGTAGATGTTGCGGGCCGCGGCAGCAAACGCGATCCGCGCGCCGCGAGAGCGGTAGGAATTGGAGAAGTCGATCGCGCCGACTTCGATCACATCCGGGTCGATCCGGCTTGGGTCCGCGAACAACCCCTTGATCTGCTGGCGGACGACCCGCTTCAAAAGCGGGTGGGGGATGCCCGCCAGTTTCGGACTCAACAGCTTCACGATCGGCAGGAATTGCCGGTGGCGGCGCCACGCGAGCGCCGGGGTCAAGAGGCTGAGGCTGGAGATCCTGTCGCTGGCACTCAGCGCCGCTTCGATCGCGACCCTGCCGCCCATCGAGTTGCCGACGAGATGGGCGCTTTCGATCCCGAGCTCGTCCATGAAGGCGAGCACCGACTGCGCAAACCACTCCGCGTTGTACGCGCCCGTTGAGGGCTTTGAGGAGGCCCCGAATCCGGGGAAGTCGAGCGCGTGCACCGTGTGCTGGTGGGAAAGCGCCGCGACGGTCGGGAAGAAGGAGCTCTTGGTCCCGCCGAGGCCGTGGAGGAGCAGCACCCGCTGACCGCCGCTGCCTGCGGTCAGGGTCGAGATCGTCTGATCTCCCGCCTTGACGTCGTGGACGCTGATTCGCGGCGGCCGGTCGCCTGGCAGGCTGAACATTCCTTCGAAGGCGAGGGCGAGATCGACGTTGCCGCGGGTCCGAAGGCGCCGTTCGGCGAACGCATCGAGGCCGCTGATCCGGCCGTCGCGAAGCGCGAGCCAGGTCCGCGCGTCGGTCTCGATCACGGTGTCCGGCTTGCGTTTGGCCGGCTGGGTGACGGTGCAGCTGTCGCGGTCGAGGTCGACCTGCCACGTGGAACCCAGGTCCACGATCTGGACGTGGAAGGTCACGCGGGAGCCGAGCTCGCTTCCCCGGTAGCGCTCCGACAGGGAGGCGAAAGCCTCGTCGACCCTGTGAAGGCGATGCTCGTTTAGCGAGAAGCGCCTCAACCCGCGAGCAGAGTACAGCGGTAACCGGCTCTCTAGGCGCATAGCATCCCGCTCATTACGAGTTTTTCGGTGCAAATCCGGGACAGCCTTAGTGGCACGTTGCGTCCTCTCGAGCCCGCCGAGGGAGAGATCGGCATCTATGCGTGTGGGCCGACGACGTACGGCCGTATCCACATCGGGAATGCCCGTCCATACGTGGTTTTTTCCCTGCTCAGGCGGTTTCTTAAACACCTCGGCCGCGAGGCCCGTTTGGTGATCAATGTGACCGACATAAACGACAAGATTTACGACGCTGCACGTGAGGCGGGAGTTCCTTCGCAGCAGTTCGCCGCGGAGATGACGTCTGCCTATATCTCGGATACCGACCGGCTCGGCCTGGGCCGTCCCGACGCCGAGCCCCTCGCGTCGGAGACGATCGGGGAGATCGTCGCCCTGATCGAGGCCCTGATCGAGCGTGGGCATGCCTACGCCGCTGATGGCGACGTCTACTTCCGGGTCCGCAGCTTCGAGGCGTACGGCCGGCTCTCCAACCGCGACCCCGAGGAGATGGACCAGGGCGAGGAGGCTGGAACCGAGTCGCTGAAAGAGGACCGGCTCGACTTCGCGCTGTGGAAGGCACGCAAGGAGGACGAGGACAGCGGCTGGCCCTCCCCCTGGGGGGAGGGGAGGCCCGGCTGGCACATCGAATGCTCGGCCATGGCCGAAAAGGAGCTCGGGCCCGCGTTCGCGATCCACGGCGGCGGCGCAGACCTGCTCTTCCCCCATCACGAGAACGAGATCGCGCAGACCGAGGCTGCCCGGGGCACCCCGCTTGCCCGCATCTGGATGCACAACGGGATGGTCGAGCTCGACGAGGAGAAGATGTCGAAGTCGGTCGGCAACATCTTCCAGCTCTCCGAGGCCCTCGACCGTTTCGGCCGCGACCCTGTCGTCGCGTATCTCGCCTCGGGCCACTACCGCCAGCCGATCGCCTTCGGCGACGAGCAGCTCGAGGAGGCCGCCGCCAGGGTCGAGCGGATCCGGAACTTCGCACGGGATGCCAAGGAGGGCGAGCCCGACCCGTTCGTGACCGAGCAGCGGGACGCGTTCCTCGCGGCGCTCGCCGACGATTTCAACACCCCGAAGGCGTTTGCCGCGCTCTTCGACCTGATCGCCGAGGGCAACCGCCGCGATCTGCCCGGCGCGCGTGGTGTGCTGGAGGAGTTGCTGCCGCTGCTCGGCCTCGAAGCCCTGATCGAGGAGGAGAGCGGCCCCGACCCTGCGGCCGAGAAGCTCCTGTCCGAGCGCGAGGAGGCTCGCGCCGCCAAGGACTTCGACCGGGCCGACGCGATTCGGGATGAGCTTGCCGAGCTTGGGTGGGAGGTGCGAGACGAGGCTGGCGGCGCCCGCCTCGTCCGCCGTGGCTAGCCACGAGGTGGTGTACGGCCGCCGTGCCGTGGCCGAGGCGAAGCGCGGCCGGCGGCAGGTGCACCGGATCCTGGAGGCCCCCGGCGTCTCAGAAGAGGAGCTCGAGCGGATTGCCGGCTCGCAAGAGCACCAGGGAATCGTGGCCGAGGTCGACCCGTATCCCTACGCCGACCCGAGCTCATTGCTGGACGCAGAGGACGCGCTCGTCCTCGTCCTCGATCAGATCCAGGATCCCCACAACCTCGGAGCGGCCTGCCGCGCCGCCGAGGTCGCCGGCGCCGGCGGAGTGGTGATCCCGAAGCGGCGTGCCGCCGCAGTCACCCCGGCGGTCTGCAAGGCCTCGGCGGGGGCGGTCGAGCACCTGGCGATCGCCAGGGTCGGCAACCTGGCCGACTGGCTCAGCGAGGCAAAGGACGCGGGGGCCTGGGCCTATGGAGCGGAGGCGGGCGCGCCACAGCCCTATACCGAGGTTGACTACAAGGGCCGCTGCGTGCTGGTCCTGGGCGGGGAAGAGGGCGGGATCCGCCCCCGGGTGCGCGATAACTGCGACGCCATGGTCGCGATCCCGGTCGAGGGAAAAGTCGATTCGCTCAACGTCTCGGTCGCGGCCGCGGTTCTCCTGTTCGAGGCCCAGCGCCAGCGTGGAGCGCACGCCGCGCGCGCCAATCGGTAACAGCGGCAACGGACGAAACCGCAGCGAGGGACCGGTTCCGTGCCTGAGAGGAAGCCGATACTGCAATCGCGCTTGCAAGAAGTTCCTGCACCTGCTTGACAAACCCGATTTCGGCCCTAGACTCCTGCTGCAACAAAAGGCTGAACCTCAACTTGAGGTTTCGAGTGGAGGATTACTCAGCCGTCAAACGGGCGCCCCACCAGGGGAGGTACGCGCGGCGCCACCGCTATCTCGTCAAGGAGGTTGCTGTGGCAGTACCGACCCGAAGGCCAAATGTCGTGCCGGCGCCCGCGCTGACTCAGAGCGGCTCCGCACGAAGCAATCATCCAGGTCCCGACGACGAATACCTCGTCGCCCTGGCAAAGCAAGGTCAGTCCGATGCCTACGACCAGATCGTGCGCCGCTACCGGCGCTTCGTCAGGGTCAAGGCCTCGTCCTATTTCCTGCTCGGCGGTGACGCCGACGACCTGATCCAGGAGGGATTGCTCGGACTGTTCAAGGCGGTCCGCGACTACAAGCCGGAGCGCGAGGCGAGTTTCCGTGGTTTCGCCGAGCTCTGCATCACCCGCCAGATCATCACCGCGGTCAAGACCGCGACCCGCAACAAGCACACGCCGCTGAATCAGTACGTCTCGTTCAGCCAGACGCCGGCGGCTGCGGGAGAGTCCGAGACGACGCTCGAGGAAATGCTGCCCGGTCCGGATGCAACCGATCCGGTCAACCAGGTGATCTCGAGCCAGGAGCTCGACAGCCTCGTTTCCTGCCTCACGAGCGTCCTCTCCGAGCTCGAGAGCAGGGTGCTCTCCCTCTATCTCGACGGCCACTCCTACGAGGTGATCGGCGAGCAGCTCGAATGCGACACGAAGACAGTCGACAACGCGCTGCAGCGGGTCAAGCGCAAGGTCGGCATCCACCTCGCATCACGCGCGGTGAAGCTCTAGGCACAGACTGCATCGCAAGAGGGCACGGACAGCAGAGGGGGCCGGCGCGAGCCGGCCCTCTCTCGTTCCGCCCCCTTCTAGTGCGAGCCGCGTCCGCGGACGATGCCTGAGGCCTGGGCAGCGACGCCCTTGGCGAGCTCGGTCGGCTCGATCCGCTCGATGATCCGCTTCAACTCGAGCCGCTCACGCACCGAGAGGTTCGAAGGGCGGCCCTTTGAGCTGCGAACGATCTCGGCGAGGCGGCGGTAGTCGTCGGCAGCGAGCCGCTGGTCGAGGTGGTCCTTGACCGCGATCGCAATCTCGGCGGCGGCCAGGAGCCAGGCGCCGCGCGCGACCCACTTGCCGCGAGCCGCGGTGCTGCCAGCCGCTTGCCCGATTCTCTCCGGAAGCGAGGGCACGGTCTGCAGTTTACGAGCGGCCCCCCGCAGCCACCGGCGCCTTCTCTTTCTCCTTGGACGCCGCGGGTTGGCGGGACTCTTCACGCGTCCTGCCGGGCAATGGCAGACGTCTGACCACACTGCCGCCGATCGGGAGGGCCCGGGCAAAAGCATCCCGAGCCAACTCCAGGTGCCCGAGCTTGTCGAGCAGCGCCTCGAGCTCGCGCCGCTCGGCGTCGGAAAGGTGTGAGGGACGGCCGCGTGACTTGCGGATCAGGCCGGTGAGCCGCTCCCGCTCGTCCGGCTCGAGGCGGATCCAGTGCCTCCTGGCGAGCAGGGCGACCTCGACCAAACTCACGATCCAGAGGCGCTTTGCCAGCCATTTGCTGCGCCGTGCCACTTGTTTGCCGGCCCAGCCGGCTGCGCTGACGATTCCCATGCCGGCTCAGGGTACCCGCGCCACCTGAATCGAACCTGCGCAGATTCAGGCTCGCCTGCATAACTGCCGAAACAGAAGACGATGAAGGCCCCCGCCCTGATCGCCCTCACTGTGGCGCTTGTCGTCTCGCTGACCGCACCGGCGGCCGCATCGGCTCAGGTGGACCCGGTGCAGATGGCATCCGCAGCCTGCGCCACCGAGGCGAAGCAGCTCGGCAAGAAGGGCTTTCGCAAGCGCTACGGCCGCAAGCCCCGCCCCAAGTGCATTCGCCGCGCCGCCGAAGCGGTGTCCGGGGCGGTCGCGGTTTCCGTGAGCGACTGCCAACTCGAGCTCGACGTCTTCGGCTTGGAGGAGTTCCTCGACGAGTACGGCGCCACGTACGAAGCCGCCCTCGACGAGTGCATCCGCGAAGGCGTCGATTTCGAGCTCGACGGCTATTTCCCGCTGATCAGCACCGGCTTCGTGGGCTAGATCTAGCCTGCCCGCGGGGCAAGCCGGAGCCGGGACTCGAACCCGAGTCTCGCGATTACAAATCGCGTGCTCTACCGCTGAGCTACTCCGGCGACTCACTGCGAGAATAGCCCCCACGTGGAGGCCTCCTCGGGATTCGTTTGGCGCGATGGGCCGCGCACGGTGATCTTCGCCGTGGGCACGATCGAGCGTGCGCCGCAGCTGCTGCGTGACAACGGCTTCGAGCCGTACGACCTGCTGACCACGCACAGGGCGATCGCGGACGCGCCGGAGTTGAAGGAGGGGGCCGCCCAGGTCCATGACGTCCCGCGCGGCGGAGTTCCGGAAGCAGCCGGGGCGCTGATCGGCGGGATGGCAACCCGGGAGCTGGTTGCTTTCGGCGGCGGCCGGGTCATCGACGTCGCCAAGGCCATCGCATCGGTTCGCGGCGGACGGGTCGCGACGATCGCGACGACGCTTGCCGGTTCGCCGATGACCAGCATTCACCGGCTGCCGGCGGGACGGGAGTCCGAAGCACTCGGGATGGTCCGGCCGGAGCTGGTGATCGCCGACCCGCAGGTGATGACGAGCGCCGAGGAGGTGCAGCTGCGCGCCACCGCCATGAACGCGCTCGCGCACGGGGCCGAGTCTCTCTATACGCCCTACGCGAACCCGGTCTCCGAGCTGTCGGCATTGCGCGGGATCGAACTGATCGCCGCCGCCCTCGACCGCGACCGCGGCTTGCGCGACCCCTCCGACCTGGCTCTGGGAGCGGTCCTCTGTGCGGCCGCGGTCGACTCGGCCGGCATCGCCTTCCACCACGCCACCTGCCAGACCCTGGTTCGGGTGCTCGATCTTCCTCACGCCGAGGTGAACGCGGCCATGCTCCCGCACACGATGGCCTCGATGACTCACCGGGCTCCCCGTCAGATCGCCGCGTTCGCCGGCGCCCTCGGGACCAGCGCCGGAGGCGTCGGCGCTCGCCTCTCGGAGCTCCGCGGTTATCCACTGCGGCTCTCCGATCTCGGTGCCGACCACCTTCGTATCGACGCCGTTCTCGACGAGATCGAGGCACGCGGCGATGCCCGCGCCAACACACCGAATCCACCCGATCGCGAGGATCTGCGGCAGATGATCGAAGCCGCCTGGTAGGCGCCGCGAGCTCACCGGGTGACAGGCACGCTGCAGGCACGTAACCCGCCCGGCGCAGGTGTGTAGGGCTAGTGCCGTGAGCGAGGAGAGAAAGCCGCCGTCGGCGCCGCCCCGAGATCCGGGCATCGAACCCGAGCGCCTCGCCTCCTACCACCGCTTCACGCGCGAAAAAGGCGTCAACTGGGCGATGTACCTGTTCGTTCGCGGGATCCTGCAGCCGGCGCTCCTTCTGTACTTCCGGGTCAGCCGAATCGGCCGTGAGCACGCCAAGGTCAAGGGGCCGCTGATCGTCGCCGCCAACCACCGCAGCTTCCTCGATCCGTTCGTGCTCGCCATCTGCATGCCCTGGGGCCGGCCGTTCCACTTCGTCGCCAAGGTCGAGCTGTTCGAGACGCCCTGGCAGGGCTGGATCCTCAACCGCCTCGGCGCTTATCCGGTCCGCCGCGGCCAGTCCGACGAAGAGGTGCTCATAACCTCGCGCAAGGTGCTCGAGCGAGGCGGCGTAGTGGGCATCTTCCCCGAGGGCACCCGGATCCGGTCGGGCTCGCTCGGCCGTCCGCGGCGGGGGTTCGGCCGCCTCGCGCTCGAGACCGGCGCCGCGGTCCTCCCGGTCGCCATTCACGGCACCGAGCACACCCGCCAGGGCTGGCGCGTCTACCCGCGAAAGGTGAAGGTCCGCGCCGGCCGCGCCCTCACCTTCCCACGGACGGAGAACCCCTCACCGCAGCTCGCCAACTCGGTCGGGGACCGGGTCTGGCCGGCGATCGAGCTCCAGTGGGAGTGGCTCGGCGGCCTGCCGCCGCTGCGCAAGGCCGCAGTGATCGGCGCCGGCAGCTGGGGCACCGCGGTCGCAGTGCTACTCGCCCGGGGCGGTCTCGACGTTCAGATCGGTACCCGCTCTCCCGAGCAGGCGGACGCGATGGCCGAGACGCGCGAGAACGAGAAGTACCTGCCGGGGGTGCGCTTGCCGGAGAGTCTCCGGGTCAAGCGCGCCCACGAGATCGAACTCGCAGGCTGCGATCTGGTCTGTCTCGCGGTGCCCTCCAAGGCGCTGCCCGCCGCGGTCGGGGCAATCGGCGACCGGGTGGGCCAGCGCTCTGCCGTGCTGCTCCTCGCCAAGGGCCTGGTGGCGCCGATGGGCGCTCTGCCCAGCGACTACGTCGCCGACCGGGTGCGCTCCCGCGCGGTCGCTTGCCTCGGCGGCCCCGCCCATGCCAAGGAGGCCGTCTCGGGAACCGCCGCACTCGTGCTCGGCAGCGTCGATCCCGATCTGCGCGCCCAGTTGGGAGAGGTGTTCGACGAGGCGGGCCTCGTCTGCGAGCGCTCCGATGACATCACCGGGGTAGAGATCGCCGGGGCGGCAAAGAACGCCGCAGCTCTGGCGGCGGCTGCCGCCGAGCCGCACGGCATGAACGCCGCAGGGATTGCGACGGCCGAGATCTGGAGGGAGTGCATGGACTGGAACAAGGCGGCAGGGGGCCACCCCGACACCTTCACCGGGCTGGCCGGGGTCGGCGACCTGACCGCGACAATCCTCGCCCCCGGCAGCCGCAACCGCCGCGCCGGCGAGCTCCTCGGACAGGGCACACCTGCGGAGCAAATCCCGTCGATCATCGGCCAGGCATCCGAAGGACTCGACTCGGTCCCCCTGATCGCCGAGACGGTGACCGAGGCGGGCGTCGAGGCACCTGGCCTGCAAGGCCTGGCCGCGCTGATCGCAGGCGAGATCGAGGCCGGCGAGTGGATTGCTCGCATCCGTCGCGGCCAGCGCGAACGGCGGGACCTGCCGGTTCCCGTCGAGGCTGCGACACGCCGGGGGAGGGGGTAGGACAGTGGTCGACCCTGTGCGCCCGTTTCGTGCAGGAGCTTTAGGCTGCCTGCGTGGCGACCGCCTCCAAGGACAAACCGGTTGCGACCGGTGCGGCCAAAGTCGAGCTCGATCAGGCCTTCGAGCAGCTCTATCGGGACCACCTGCGCGACGTCTACTCGTATGCGTACTACCGGGTCGGCAACCATCACGACGCCGAGGACCTGACCGAGCAGGCGTTTCTCCAGGCCTACCGTCACTTCGAGCGCGCCCGGCGGGAGTCCGATGGCCGTCCGCTGCGTCCCTGGCTGATCAGGATCGCGCACAACCTCGCCTCCAACTACCACCGCGACCGTTCGCGCCGTCCGGAGGCAGCGCTCGACAACGTCGAGCCGCCGTCGGCGCCCCACGGCACGGACAGGATCGCCGAGGGCCGGGCGGAGCTTCAGCATCTGATGGACTCGATGCAGGAGCTTCCCGGCGACCGCAAGGAGGCGCTGGTCATGCGATTCGCGCTCGGCATGGACAATCGCGAGATCGCGCGGGCGCTCGGCCGCAGCGACGGCGCGACGAAGGTCTTGATTCACCGGGCGATCAAGCAGCTCTCCGACGAGATGGGTCGGGACGAGGGGTCGGAATGAGGAATCGAGATGAGTGAGCACAGCGCACCCACCACCGATGTCGAGGCGCTGCTGAAGAGCGCGCTGCGGCCGATCGAGCCGCCGGAGGATCTTCCCGGCCGGATGGAGGAGACACTGAGCGCGGTCACGGAGGCGGCAGCGGAGGAGCTCTCCGCCTGGGCCGAGGAGCTCACCGACTCAGAACTGGCCTCCCTGCGCGACCCCCGCAACTGGGTCCGTCCCGCGGCCGCGATCGCCTCGGGCACCGTCGCCGGTGGCGCCCTCGTCGTACTCGGCATGCGCCGCCGGCGCAAGCCGCCCGGTGGCCTGCGCGGCGCGGCAAAGAACCTCCGCTCCCGCTTCGAGAACTAGCTCAGCGCGTCGCAGCCCCACCGGGGCCGGCGCTCGGGGTTGCCCACGCCGCGCCGATTCCGAGCACGCCGAAGATCAGATGGAGAAAGTTGTCCTCGGCATTGGTCGGGAGAACCTGGCCGATGCTGTCGACTGGCAGATCGCCGCTCCCCACCCCGATGAACCCCAGCGCCGAGACGACGAGGTAGACGATGCCGAGGTAGAGCGCGTAGGCGCGCTGCGCCGCGTAGCCGTAGCTGACCGCGAGCAGCCCCAGGGCGCCGGTCGCGATGTGGACCAGGTTGTGCCAGCCGTTCACCTCGAGCAGGCCGAAGACCTTGTCGCAGCCCTCGTCGGCGCAGAGCGCGTCGCCAGTGTCGAAGCCGGCCGCGTAGAAGAACCCGATCACTCCGGCGAGGACGAGCGCCCCGCCGATGAGCAGTGCGTAAAGCCGTGCCGGACTTGACCCTTCCATCGCCCTATTGATACCCAGGCGTGCGGCGGCAAACCGGGCGTCCATTAGGCTGCCCGGCCCGTGGCCGAGACCTGTTACCGACACCCGGGCCGGGAGACGGCCGTTTCCTGCTCAAACTGCGGGCGGCCGATCTGTCCCGACTGCATGACCTCGACCTCGGTCGGCATGCGTTGCCCGGAGTGTGCGGGCGACCGGACCGAGGTCCGCACCGCAAGCGGCGGGCTCGACGGCTTCGGCCGCGCCCCGGCGACCTTCATCCTGATCGGGATCAACGCGATCGCCTTCCTCGCCGAGCTCGGCTCCGGCGGCGGCGGAACCGTCAGCGGCGCCAACGACCTGGTCCGCGACGGCGGCGTCATCGGCCCGGCGATCGACGGCGGCGACTGGTGGCGAATCGTCACCGGCGGCTTCCTTCACGCGGGCCTGCTCCACCTGCTCTTCAACATGTACGTGCTCTACATCGCCGGAACGCTGCTCGAGCCCGGGATCGGGACGCCGCGGTTCCTCGGCATCTACTTCATCTCCCTGCTTGCCGGGTCCGCGGGGGCGCTGCTGCTCGACCCGAACGAGCTCACCGTAGGCGCATCCGGTGCCATCTTTGGATTGATGGCGGCCGTGCTCGTGGTCGCCCGCGGCCGGGGCATGGACGAGATCGTCCAGCAGTTCGGCCTCTTCATCGTCCTCAACCTGGCGATCACGTTCGCCATCCCCAACATCTCGATTGGCGGCCATCTCGGCGGTCTGATCGGCGGCGGGCTTGCGGCCGCGCTGCTGGTCGGGACCGAGCGCTCACGGATCACCGGCCCGCAGGTGATCGCGTTCGAAGCGGGAGGCCTGCTCCTCCTCGCCATCGGCGCCACGGTTGCGGCGCTGGCGTTTGCCGCCGGTTAGCCGCCGGTCAGCCGCCGAGCATCTCGATCCCGTACTCGCGGCCGAGGCCGCCGACTTCCTCGGGATCGAAATCCTCTTCCTTCGGCGGGGGCGGCAAGGTGCGCTCCCTGGCGGGCTCGCTCAGCTTCCGGACCAGGTCCTCGAAGCCGGCCGGAGTGAGGATGAAGAGCATCCGGCAGCCCTGCTCGCCGACCGTGTACCGGTGCGGAACGTCGCGCGGCCCGAACAGGAAATCCCCCGGACCGGCATCGACCGTCTTCCCATCGACTTCGAAGGTGGCGCTGCCCTCGAGCACCCAGAAGCTCTCGTCCTCGCGGTGATGGACGTGCAGCGGGGCCTCGGCCCCCGGTGGCTCGGTGACGTCGATGATCGCCAGTTCGCCGTTGGTATCTGCGCCAGATGCCTTGATCACCGCAAGACCTCCCATCCACCAGAGCGCCTCGCCTTCTCCGTCAGAAATGGAGAGGCCTTTCGGGTCAGCCATGGTCAGCCGCCCAGGCGCTTGCCGATCCCGACCATGATCCGGCCGGGAAGGCGGGCGACACGCTCGAGCGGCTCGGGGAGGAGGTCGAACGGGATCGGCGAGGAGTCGCCGCCACTCGCCAATCTGGTCGCCGCCGCTGGGCCATCCGAAGCACCAGCGCTCTCGCCCGAGCCTGAGCGCCGTTCGGCTTCAGCCTTGAGCTCCTCGACAACCTTCTTCACCGTGCTCTTCTGGACCCGCTTCGCGACCGGGCCGGGGACGCCGCCGCCCGGGTCGATCCCGGCCTTGTACGTGGCGGCGGTGGTTCCGCCTTTGTCCTCGATCTGCCACTCGCCCTCGAGCCGTTTGATGCCCTCGCCCTCGACGAAGTCCCAGGTGATCTCGTTGGGTCGGTCGTAGCTGTAGCGGAGCGTGTAGCGGACCTTGCGCACCTTGCCGTCGACCTCGAACTTGACCAGCTCGCCTAGCTTGCTCTTGCGGTCGCGCTCGAGCACCTGGGTCTCGTAGACCGCCGAGAGCCATCCCGGAAAGCTCTCGTAGTCGGTGATCGCGTCAAAGACCTCGTCGGCGGTGGCGGCGATCTCCTCGGTGTGCTCGGCCCAGCTCAGGCCCATCTCAGCTCCTTGCGGCTACGGGCGTCGCTACGGATTCGAACGAGACGCCCTCGGGCGCGTCCACCATATCGGGGTGGAGGAGATGGGCAAGGAGCTCGGTGCCTTCCACCAGGCGCGGCCCCGGGCGGGAGAACGAAGCGGCGGCGTCCAATGCCCAGACGCTCGTGGCGACGAGAGCGTCGATCTCGCGTGCGTGGGCCCTGACCTCCTCGGCGGCGCGGGCGCTGTCCCAGCCGCACGGCATCGCCAGGACCACTTCGGGCGCGGCGTCGCGCAGTTCGTCCCACTCCGCCGTTCGCGACTTCTCCCCGGCCTGCCCGGCGACGTCGGTTCCGCCGGCGGCCTCGATCATCTCCGGAACCCAGTGGCCGCCGATGAACGGGGGATCCAGCCACTCCAGCGCCAGGACGCGAGGGCGGGGTCCGGCGGCGGTCGTTTCGCGCACTTGGTCGAGACGCCGCTCGAGCTCCCCGCGCAGTCGACCCGCCCGCTCCGTCGCTCCCGCCGCCTTTCCGAGTCGGGTGACGTCGTCGAGTACCTCCGAGAGGCGCGCCGGGTCGAGCGAGATCACCTCGGGCTCGCCGGGCAGCCGCGACGCTACCGCGATCACGTCGTCGTAGGACACGGCGCAGACCTGGCACACCGCCTGGGTCACGATCAGGTCGGGTTGGAGCTCGAGGAGCGTCCCCTCGTCGAGTCCGTAGAGCGGGTCCCCTTCGCCGCGCACCTCGCGGACCGCCGCGTCGATTTCGGCGGCGGGGAGACCTTCGGGAATCGCCGAGCGAGTCAGATGCGGCAATCTCGCCGCCTCCGGCGGATAGTCGCACTCGTGGGTGACCGCGACCACGCTGTCGCCGAGACCGAGGGCGAACAGCAGCTCGGTTGCCGAGGGCACGAGGCTTGCGATCCTCATCACGCAGAGGCTAGCCCTCCGGATAGCCTTAGGCCATGGCAGATCTGCTCGAAGACTCCGAGATCGAGAAGCGGCTCGGCGAGCTGGACGGCTGGTCGCGAGACGGTGACGCGATCACGAAGACGTTCGAGAACGAGGACTTCGTCGGCTCGGTCAAGTTCGTCGACTCGATCGTCGAGCCGGCCGAGGGGATGAATCACCACCCCGATCTCGAGATCTCCTGGGACAAGGTCACGGTCTCGATCACCAATCACTCCGCCGGCGGCCTCACCGCCGCCGACTTCGAGCTGGCGCAGAAGATCGACGCCCTGCGCTAGAGCGACCAGGTCTCGAAGCGCTTGCCGGTGAGCTCGCGCAGGCGCTGTGCTTGCGGGCCGAGCCGCTCGGCAAGCTGCTCGCGCAGCCGGTCGTCGAGGCGGGGCCGCTCCACCGGCGGGGCCGACGCCCTCCGGGCAACCGAGCTCAGGGGCCTGCGGATCGGCGTGGGGAGGCGCCGCCAGGCTTCGCCGATCCGGGAGTCGCGCAACCGCGAGTAGCGCGGCGAGTAGGCCCGCTTGTAGGACCCGACGTTGAGCTCCTCGTCGAAGCCGGCCGACTCGAACTCGGCGTCGACGCCGAGGAAAGCGAAGATCTCCCGCAGTGCGTCGTGCCGGCGTTGCTGCAGGTCAACCGAGTCGACCACCAGCACCCGGTCCGCGCCAAAGCGGTCGGTGTAGCGCTCGAGCTGGGTCGCGTAGGAGCTGCCGACGACGTAGGGATTCATCGGATCGTCGAGGTCACCGAGCACCTCGCGAAACGACCCGTCGATACCGACCGA
This sequence comes from uncultured Solirubrobacterales bacterium, assembly GCA_963770155.1. Taxonomy (GTDB): domain Bacteria; phylum Actinomycetota; class Thermoleophilia; order Solirubrobacterales; family 70-9; genus CAVYOE01. The sequence goes on from CAVYOE010000001.1 coordinate 50,734, forward strand.
GGAAGCGTCGTGCACGAAATGGGCCCGGATCCGCTCGATCGGGTCGCGGACCAGGTAGATGTGACGCGCCTCCGGCACCAGCTCCGAGATCCGTTCCGGCACTCCGCCGCGCAGCGGGTGCTGGGAATAGCTCGGCGAGCAGTCTCCGCGCATGGGGGCGGGGGAGTTGAAGAGCTGCTCGTAATGCGCTCGGATGCCGACTCGCCCGAACGGCCAGGGTCCGTCCTCCTCGGCGCAGAAGAAGTTGGGCTCTTTCAACACCGGCACGTGGACCTCGGGATGAAGGTAGAGGTAGCGGTGCAGACTGGTGGTGCCGGATTGGCCGGCGCCGATCACGAAGAAGTTCGGAAGCAAGCGGAGGAGGCTAGCGGCGGGTCGCCGCGGGCACTATCGGCGCGGCCGGGCCTTGCGCCGGCACCGCGCTCGCGCCCGCTTGCTCTTCTTGCGCTTGCACCTCTTCCTCGCCGCTGCGGCGGCCCCTGCGGTGCTCAACGCCGGGCCGGGAGGAGAGCCGCTGCTCGGCGGTAACGGCGGCGGAGCGCCGCCGGCATAGACCTGCGCAGCCTCCTCGGGCGTGTCGACCTTGGCGACGCAGGTGGGGTCGGCCGGGATGTCGGCGATCAGATAGGTGCCGCCGCCGGCCTGGTCGAAGTACGGCGCGTACTCGGGCGGCAGCGGGACGTAAGAGCCGAGGCTCGCGGGCATGCCGAGGACGCGGAAGTTCTGCAGGTTGACGCCCCCGACGGCGCGCGCCTTATCGAAGAAGTACTGCCCGTCCCAGTGCCAGAGCTCCGGCGTCTCCCCCTGGACGATCGATCCGGTCCAGTGGTCGCTCTGGTAGTAGAAGCACTTGGGGACGGCAGCGGCGACCCGCGCCGGCTCATTCAGGAGGAAGTCGAGGATGCCGAGGTCGGTGATGTTCTGCTGGGTCTTGTCGAACTCGACGCAGAACGGATCGGCGTCCGGGTCGGGGAAGCCGACGCCGGTGCCGACGTCCTGAATCGCGCAGTTGAACGGAACGCTGCCGTCCCAGGGAGCGAACGGCCCCGGCGGATAGGGAGACTGGGCCGCGGCAGCGCCGGGCAGCGCGAGCAGCGCCAAGGCTGCGATCACGACGGCTGCTGTGGCGCGAATGGCTCCCATTCCCTTGCGAAGTCAACTTACAGAAGGGCCGAAGGTCTCGCCTCACTAATCTCTGAGCAGAGAGCTACCCCAGGAGGATCACACCGATGCTCAAGATTGGCGACACCGCACCCGACTTCGAGGCGGACACCACGGAAGGCAAGATCAAGTTCCACGACTGGCTCGGCGACTCGTGGGGCGTCCTCTTCTCCCATCCCAAGGACTTCACTCCCGTATGCACGACCGAGCTGGGCTACATGGCGAATGCCAAGCCGGAGTTCGACAAGCGCAACGTCAAGATCATCGGTCTCTCGGTCGACCCGGTCGACGACCACGGCGAGTGGGCCAAGGACATCGAGGAGACTCAGGGAGCAGCGCCGAACTACCCGATCATCGGCGATCCCGAGTTCGAGGTCTCGAAGCTCTACGGAATGCTGCCCGCTGATGTCTCCGGGGACCCCGGCGACCGAACCCCGGCCGACAACCAGACGGTCCGGAACGTCTTCGTCATCGGGCCGGACAAGAAGGTCAAGCTGATCCTCATCTATCCGATGACGACCGGCCGCAACTTCGACGAGGTGCTGCGCGTGATCGACTCGCTGCAGCTCACCGCCGACCACAAGGTCTCGACCCCGGCCAACTGGAAGCCGGGCGAGGACGTGATCATCGCCGGCTCCGTCTCGGACGAGGACGCAAAGGAGACGTTCGGCGAGTGGGAGTCTCCGAAGCCGTACATCCGGATAGTTCCGGACCCGAGCAAGTAGCGGGCGGCGCGCCGCTTCACCGTTCGCGGTACGTTCCTCCTCGGGATTCGTGGAGGAGCACTTTGAGGCCATTGAGCAGCGCCTGATCCGGGGCGAGACCGCCGCCGAGCTGTCGCGCCGGCAGTTCCTGCGGCGCGCGGGGGCCCTCGGCGCGGGCGCGATCATTCTCAGCGCGGTCCCGGTGGCAGCGCGGATGGCGGTCCCGGACGAGGCCGGGGCGGACGTCTTTTTGACCGACGCGTCCCTTCAGGCTTTCTTCGACACGATCATCCCCGGGCGCCCGGCGAGCACCACCGACCTCGGTCACGAGATCCACCCGAAGGCGATCGCCGGTGTCGACCCCGAGCCGGGAGCGGTCGAGGCCGACGCCCTCCTGCTTGCCCACAACCCGAAGCTCGGCTTCGAGGCGCTCGCAGTCCCGTTCCTGGCCGAGCTCGAGGTCTTCGCCCTGCTCCAGGGAGGCCTCTTCCTAGACCTGAACTACGCGGCGCGGGAACGTGCTTGTCTCAGCGGCCTCGCGTTCTCGAACCCGACCCGGGTCGTATGGGAGAGTGCCGCCGCGGTCGCCTTCACCGCCTTCTGCGCGGCCGGCACCCAGGTGAACGCGACCGACCAGACCGCCTCGGGCTACGCGGTCATGGGGCACCCCGGGACCGCACCCGGCGGCTACAGCGACTTCTCCTACGGCCGGGCGCTCGCGACCGAGCGGACCAGCAAGGGGTACCTGCCGTGACTGAGCGCGTCGACGTCTGCATCGTCGGCTCCGGCTTCGGCGGCTCGATCGCCGCGTGGCGCCTGGCCGAGCTCTACGCGGCCAACGACCAGGACGCCTCCGTGCTCGTGTTGGAGCGCGGCACGCGCAAGGGCCACACCGACTTCCGCCAGTCGATGGACGTCGACCACCTCTCCGATTGCTACGGGCTGATTCAGAACGCCGGCCTCGGGAGCACGGCGGCGGGCGAGGGCGCCCAGGTCGTGGTCGCGGATCTGGTCGGCGGCGGCTCCAACCTCTACCTCGCCGCTTCGCTGCGAGCGCCCAGCGAGATCTTCGAGCGGCGCGACCGCCATCCCGACGATGGCCCCGACCGGCGAATGTGGCCGGGCCAGATCTCCCGGGCAAACCTCGACCCGTACTACGCGCGGGCGGAGGCGGGCCTGCGTGTCAACCAGCCGGCCTGGAACCAGGTTTCGAAGTCGGGCGGCCTCTGGGCAGCCACCCTCGATCGAGCCGGCAACACCTGTGACCGGGTTCCGGTGGCGATCAACCAGCAGCGCTGCGTCGACGCCAAGTGGTGCCACACGGGCTGCATCTTCGGGGCCAAGAACTCGCTGATCACCAACTACCTGGCCTCGGCTGAGGCGGCCGGGGCGGAGGTACGGCCGCTGCACCAGGTCAACGAGATTCGCCAGTCGAGCCTGCGCCCCTGGCGCTACCTGGTCAAGGCGCAGCGGATCGATCCCGTGACCAAGCAGCAGACCGGGGCTATCGAGGACATCGAATGCAAGGTCCTGATCCTCTCCGCCGGCGCAATGGGGACTCCGCCGATCCTGATGCGGACGAAACAGTCGCTTGCCTTGCCCTCGCTTTCATCCCAGCTCGGCAAGCACCTCGGGGTCAACGGCGACCACATCGCCGCAATCGAGTACGACGACGAGTCAAAGGTGCGGGACTTGCTCGGGCTGCCGGGATACGCCGACTTCTTCAAAGGCAAGCCGATCACGACCATGTCCTACGACCACTACGCGGGCCGGCCGGGTCACGAGCACGATGGCACCCGCTTCACGCTGCAGGAGATCTACCTCTCCCAACTCACCAACTTCCTCTACGACGACGGGCGCGGCAACACCGAGGAGCCGAGCTTTTGGGGGAAGGAGAAGAAGCGCTCGATCTCGACCTGGAACCAGCACATCGAGATCCTGGCGATGGTCGAGGACACCCACGACGGTTACTTCTACGCGGTGCCGCCGGGCGGCGGCGGCCACGTGCGGCCCAGTCCCGGGCCGGTCGGCGTCGGCCTCTTCGACTACGTGCTCTCGGACCAGTCGCGCCAAGTCCGCGAGGCCGCTGACGACGCGATCCGCGGCGTCCTCAACCGTGCCGGGCTCGGCCGCTTCCTGAAGCTGACCGAGACGGGCGGCTCCTACGCCTCGCATCCGCTCGGCGGCTGCCGGATGGCCGAGTCGCCGGACCTCGGCGTTGTCGACCACCGCTGCGAGGTGTTCGGCTACGAGGGCCTCTTCTGCATGGACTCCTCAGCGATCCCGACCAGTCTCGGGGTGAACCCCTCGCTGACGATCTCGGCTGTCTGCGAGCGCGCCGCTGCCGAGCTGGTTTCGCGCGCCGGCGACTTCGGGCTGCCGGCACCGCCGCCCGGGTTCGTGCACCAGGTCCCGGCCGAGATCGTGGGCGATCGCGTCGTCGGCCCCGACAACGACCCGCCGGGGACTCCGGCCCCCTCCAGTCCGGTGCCGGCATCGGCGCTGACCCAGCCCGGCCGCAGGCGCCGGCGCCGCCGGCGCCGTCGCAAGCGCAGGCGGCGCCGTGGGAAGAAGCGGGCAGCCGGCCGAACCTCCTCCTAGTCGAGGAAGACGGCTGCTAGCCTGCGTGCGTCGCCGATGACCGACGACGACCCTTCGAGTACCTACGCCGAGGCGGGCGCTCCGAACGTCCCCCCCCGGCCTGACGAGCGGCGCCGATCGTGACCGGCCTCGCACTCGCCGCCCTGCTCTTGCTGGTCATGATCAACGGCCTCTTTGTTGCGGCCGAGTTCGCGCTGGTCAGGTCACGGCGCGGAAAGATCGAGGAGCTCGCCGCCGAGGGCGATCGCGCGGCCGGCAGGGTGATCGCCCAGATTGAGCAGCTCGACGAGTACCTCTCCGCCTGCCAGGTGGGGATCACGATGGCCTCGATCGGGATCGGCTTTCTCGGAGAGCCGGCGATCGCAGACCTGATCGAGCCGCTCTTCGACGAGTTCGCTCACGCCGTCGCCGCCCCGGTCTCGTTCGGGCTCGCCTTCATCCTCGCCACCTCCCTCCACATCACTGTCGGCGAACAGGTTCCGAAGATGATGGCGATCAGCCGGGCCGAGGGAACAGCCCGGCGCCTCTCCCGCCTCCTCGACATGTTCCGAACGGCGACGAAGCCGTTCACGGTGGGGCTGACGGTCATCTCGAATGCGCTCCTGCGCCTGATTGGAATCCGCCCCGGCGACCTCGAGGAAAAGCACACCTCCGACGACCTGAAGATGATCATCTCCCAGTCGGCGGTCGGCGGGGAGCTCGACCCCGGGGAGGCCGGGATGCTGAAGGGCGTCTTCCACCTGCACGAGCAGGAGGCGAGGGAAGTGATGACGCCGGTCCCGGCGGTGACCACCGTTGACGGGACCGCCACTGTGGAGGAGGCGTTGCGGCTCTGTGTCTCGTCGGGACACACGCGCCTGCTGGTGATCGAGGAGGGAAATCACGACAGGGTCCTGGGCATCGCTCACAACCTGCGCCTGGCACGACTGCTGATGACAGAGGGGGAGGCCGCCCCGATCAGCTCGGCGATTCGCGACGCGCCGATCGTGCCGGAGACGAAGCCCCTCGACGACTTGCTGACCGAGCTCCAGCGGCAACGCACATCGATGGGCGTCGTCGTCGATGAGTACGGGCGGACGGTCGGCATCATCACGATCGAGGACATCCTCGAGGAGGTTGTCGGCGAGATCGAGGACGAAACCGATCCGCTGGCCGGCTCGGTGCGGCAGCTCACCAGTGGCGACTGGTACGTGCGCGGTCACGTCTCGCTTGGCGACCTCGCCGATCAGGGGATCGAGCTTCCCGCCGACACCGACGCCTTCAACTCGATCGGCGGCTACGTCTTCGACCAGCTCGGGCGCTTGCCGAAGCGCGGCGACGTGATCGCCGCCGACGGGTATCAGATCAGGGTCGAGGCGGTGCGCGAGAACCGAATCGAGGCGGTCCGGATCCAAGCGCGGGACAACTAAATCCTTCCCTTCGTGTTTCCCCTGCATATGAGGCAATCGGCTCAATCCGTCCGCAGACGTGCGTAGGTTCCTCGAAACCTCTACCCAGGAGAGCGAGCGCGAGGGGTACAGATATGTGGGTGGTTCGGCTCAGCGACAAGCAGCTCGAGGTAGTCAGGGCGGTTCTCCGCTCCGAGGAGCACAGAGGCCCGGCGCTCGAAGGAGCGCTCGAGGCCCTCGATCTGGCCCGCTGGGACGATCTGCCCGACGCCGAGCTTCCCTGGTCGGAGGTCAGCGACTCCGCGCGTCTGCAGGGAGTCTCGGAGGCCGACGTGATCTGGGACATCTCCGGGCGGCACGCCGAGCCGCCGGCGCCGAAGATCAGCAAGCGCAAGGACGGCTCCGGCCGCAAGGGCCGCGCGGCGCGCTACAAGCGCGCGGCCTGAGCGCAAGCGTTTCTCTGCGCGTTCTGCTGTGCGCGAGCGCGCTGGCGCTTCTTGCCGGCTGCGGAGGCGACAGCGACGAAGCCCAGTCGGCGATCAAGACCAAGCGCTTTGACGCACCGCGCGCTTTCGACCTGATCGAGAGCCAGGTGGCGCTCGGCCAGCGGCCGGCCGGGTCTGCGGCCTCTCGCCGGCTCGGAGCTCAGCTGCGACGCAAGTTGCCGCGTGGCCGGTTCGAGCCGGTCCCCGGAGGTCTGCGCAACGTGGTCGGGACGCTGCCCGGCCCGGGACCGGAGATCGTGATCGGAGCCCACTACGACACCGAGGCCAGTCCTCCGGGTTTCGTCGGCGCCAACGACGGCGCCGCGGGGACCGCGGCGGTGGTCGAGCTCGCCCGGACCTTGAAGCGGACGCTGCCTGAAGACCACCGGCGGATCCGGTTCGTCCTCTTCGACGGAGAGGAGGAGCCCGCCGGGTGCACGGACTTCATTAGCTGCGGAATCCGGGGCTCGCGCGCATACGCCCGGCGTCACGCGAAGCAGACCGGCGAGATGATCCTGCTCGACTACGTCGCCAACCAGGGCCTGCGGATCCCGCGGGAGGGCAACTCGAATGCCGCCCTCTGGGCGGACTTGCGCGCGGCGGCGGCCAAGGTCGGCGCCGGGACCACCTTCCCCGGCGGGATCCAGGGCCCGATCATCGACGACCACGTTCCGTTCCTGCAGCGCGGCGTGCCCTCGATCGACCTGATCGACTTCTCCTATCCGTACAAGGACACGGTCGAGGACACCCCTGACAAGCTCTCGGCCGCTTCGCTCGACGCGGTCGGGGAGACGGTGGCCGAGCTGGTGATCGGCCTGGCGGCCGTCACTCGTAGCTGACCGCTACTCGTAACTGAAGAACCCTGCGTCGGACTTCCGTCCGAGCTTGCCGGCCTTGACCAGCTTGCGCACCGTGGCCGGCGGCTTGTCGCGCTCGTCGCCACTGGCCCGATGGAGGGAGCTCCCGATCGCCTCGGCGACATCGAGACCGACCATGTCGAGCAGGGCCAGCGGTCCCATCGGATGCGCCGCGCCAAGGGTCATGCACCGGTCGACGTCGTCCGGGTCCATCTTCGTCTGCTCGAGCAGACGGACGGCGTCGAACAGATAGGGGAACAGGAGCCGATTGACGACGAAGCCCGGCTCGTCAGGGACCTGGACAACGGTCTTGCCGAGGGCATGGCACCAGGCGGTGGCGCGGTCGGCGATCGCCTTGTCCACGCCCTTGGGCACACATAGCTCGATCAACTCCATCTTCACCACCGGGTTGAACGGGTGCAGCCCAAAGGTGCGCTTTGGGTGGCCCGCCGACTTGCCGATCTCGGAGACCGAGAGGGAGGAGGTGGTGGTCGCGAGGTCCGCCTCGGTGGCCGCGTCGCCGAGCTGCTTGATCAGCTCGCCCTTGGCGTCAGCCTCTTCGGCAATCGCCTCGACGATCAGGTCGCAGCCGGCGAGCTCCTCGGCTTCCATCGTCACCTTGACCCGGCTCGCGTCACCCCCGTCGACCTTGGCCGAGAGCGTGTGCGCCTGCTCCTCGGCGCGCCAGGCCGAGGCGTCCGAACGGGCCAGAAGCACGGCTTTGCCGAGCGCCGACGCGCTGGCCGCCAGGCCGCAGGCGATCGCGCCGCTGCCGGCAATGCCCGGGTTCGAATATCCGGTCTCGGGCGTCAAGGCGTGTGCGCGGCTTCGCTCACGACCCGAGAGCATTTCACCTCGCGTCGGGTAGCCTCGGTGCGCGAATGGTCGAGATCCTCTATTACGCGATCCCGTTCTTCGTCCTGCTGCTTTTCGTCGAGTGGCTTTCGTTCCGCCACACCGGCGGCGGCCACGACCACGGCGACCTGGTCGGGTACGAGTCGGACGACACCCGCACCAGCCTCGTGATGGGCGGGGGCAACGTGCTCATCAACGCGGCCTGGAAGCTGGTGGTGCTGGCGGGCTACACGGTCGCCTACGAGCTCACCCCACTGCGGCTCGATCCCGGCGATTGGTGGGTGTGGGTGCTGCTCTTCTTCGCCGACGACCTGAGCTACTACTGGTTTCACCGGATCTCGCACGAGAGCCGCTTTTTCTGGGCCAGTCACGTCGTCCACCACTCGAGTCAGCACTACAACCTCTCCACCGCGCTGCGGCAGACCTGGGTGCCGATGACCGCCTTTCCGTTCTGGCTCTGGCTGCCGCTGGTCGGCTTCGCCCCCTGGATGATCCTGCTGGCGCAGAGCTGGTCGCTGATCTACCAGTTCTGGATCCACACCGAGAAGATCCGGAAGTTGCCCGCACCGCTCGAGGCCGTGCTCAACACCCCGTCGCACCACCGGGTCCACCACGGTTCGAACGAGGTCTACCTCGACCGCAATTACGGCGGCATCCTGGTGATCTGGGACAAGCTCTTCGGCAGCTTCGAGCCCGAGGGGGAGCGGGTCCGCTACGGCCTCACCGAGAACATCGGCACCTTCCGCCCGGTCCGGGTCGCCTTCCACGAGTACGTCGCCATGTGGCACGACATCAAGCGCGCCGGGACGCTGCGCGCCAAGCTCGGGGTCCTCTTCCACGGTCCGGGCTGGCGCCCGCCCGGGGTCGAGGTGACCGAGGCGACCAAGGGCTAGCGCGGTCCTGCGCCGGTGCGCCGCCGGCGCCCCGGCGAGCCCTCCGATGACTGGTTGACGGGCCAGTCAATGGGGTATGGTTACGGACGACCTAGGTTTCACCAAGAAACTTGCAACCAAGCAACTGAATCAGGAGGCCGTACCAGTGGCGAGCAACGGGAAGTTCCAGGGCCGCGAGGCCGTAATCGTCGAAGCCGTCCGTACGCCAGTCGGACGTGGGCACGAGGAGAAGGGCTATTACAAGGACACCCACGCGAGCACCCTGCTTGCCAAGACCTACGAGGAGCTGATCAAGCGCGCCGGCATCGACGCGTCCGAGGTCGAGGACGTCGTCGGCGGCTGTGTCCAGCAGTTCGGCGAACAGGGCATCAACATCGCCCGCAACGCCTGGCTCGAGGCCGGCCTGCCGATGGAGACTCCGGCGACCACCGTAGATCGCCAATGCGGCTCCGCCCAGCAGGCGGTCAACTTCGCCGCCGCCCTGGTCGCCTCCGGTGTCCACGACGCCGCCATCGGCGGCGGAGTCGAGCACATGGGCCACATCTCCTTCGCCGACAGCGCCTCGGTGATGGAGGATCACGGTCTCGCCTTCTCGCCCCCGCTGCTAGAGAAGTACAACCTCGTTCCCCAGGGCCTCTCGGCGGAGATGATCGCCGACCAGTGGGAGATCCCGCGCTCCGAGCTCGACGAGCTCGGGCTCGAGTCTCACCGCAAGGCCCATGAAGCGACCGAGGAGGGCCGCTTCGAGCGCGAGATCATGCCGTGGCAGAACAACGGCGAGACCTATGTCACCGACCAGGGCATTCGCCCGCCGACCGAGGGCAGCGCCGAGAAGCTCGCCTCCCTGAAGCCTGCTTTCAAGGAGGACGGCAAGATCACCGCCGGCAACTCCTCCCAGGTCTCTGACGGTGCGGCCGCGGTCCTGATCACGACGCCGGAGAAGGCGAAGGAGCTCGGCCTGAAGCCGCGAGCCAAGATCGTCGACCAGACCACGGTCGGTGTCGACCCGGTGATCATGCTCACCGGTCCGATCCCGGCGACGAAGCGCATCCTCGAGCGCAACGGGATGAAGATCGACGACATCGACCTGATCGAGATCAACGAGGCATTCGCCTCGGTCGTCGCGGCATGGCAGCGCGAGCTCGAGCCGGACATGGACCGGGTCAACGTCAACGGTGGCGCAATCGCCATCGGCCATCCGCTCGGCTCGACCGGCGCGCGGCTGATCACCACCCTGCTCCACGAGATGGAGCGCTCCGACAAGGAGACCGGCCTGGTGACGATGTGCTGCGGCGGCGGCCTCGGCACCGGCACGTTGATTCAGCGTGTCTAGGCAGCGTGTCTAGCCAACGGATCTGAGTCCCCGACTCAGCAAAGCCGACCAGCACCTTCGCAAGGCCGACAAGGCCTTGCGCAAGCTGATCGACGACCGCGGGTCGATCACGCCCGAGGAGGACCGCCGCGGGAGCCGCAAGGATCCCTACGAGGCCCTGGCCCGCGCCATCGTCGGCCAGCAACTCTCGACCAAGGCCGCGGCCTCCATCTGGAACAAGGTGCTCGACCTGTTCGGAGGCAAGACGCCGACGCCGAAGCAGCTGCTGGCCACCTCGGAGAAAGACCTCCGCGGCGCCGGTCTTTCCCGCGCCAAGGTCACCTACTTCCGCGACCTGGCGCAGAAGGTGGAGGACGGCGAACTCGATTTCAAGCGGCTCGCCGAGCTCCCTGACGAGGACGTGATCGCCGAACTGATCGAAGTCAACGGGATCGGCCGCTGGACCGCCGAGATGTTCCTGATCTTCCACCTGGCCCGGCCGGACGTTGTCTCGACCGGCGACCTCGGCATCAGGCGCGCGACCCAGCTCGCCCATGGGCTGGACGACCTGCCTTCACCGAACGAGCTCGAGAAGATCGCGGAGGCCTGGCGCCCTCACCGCACCCTCGCCTGTCTCTATCTATGGCGCTCGCTCCACAACGAGCCCGTCACCGCGAAGTAGCTCGACGCCCGGCTAGGCCCCGACCGTCTCAGCCAGCCGTGCGATCTCGTCGTAGCCCTTGATCTCGGGGCCGTGCCCCGGAAGGGTGATCGCCGGGCGCAGCTCCGCGAGTTTGCGAATCGAGCGGCGGTTCTCTGGGATGTCCATCGTGAAGATCTCTGGAGGCTCGCGGACACCGGAGCGCGTGGTCGCATAGGTGATGTTGCGGACGACGTCACCGCAGATCGCGACCCGATCGGCCTCGCGCCAGAAAATGACCGCGCCTCGGGCATGGCCCGGCGCATGGATCACCTCGAACCCCGCGACCTGGTCACCCTCTGCGAAAGTCTGATCGACCTTGTGTGGGGGCCCCTCCATGAACCGCCGGATGAACCGGTTGATGGGGTGGTTTGTGTGGGCTTCCTGAACCGGGCGCCGGCCCTCCATCGCGTCGACGTCGTCCGGGTGGCAGGCAAGCGGGACCCCGTAGGTCTCGCAGACAACCTTCGCGCAGCCCTGGTGGTCGGGGTGGACATGGGTCAAGGCAAGCAGCGAGAGGTCACGGTCTCGCGTCTGTTTCATGATCCGCCGCCCGTCCGGCCTCGCGGCGGCGTCGATCAGGACGTCCCCCGCGACATACACGTTGACGAGCGGCCGCGGAACCACATCGCTCAGCCTCCAGATGTTTTCGGCGACCTGTTTCACCGCTATGCCCCGGTCCCCGAGCGCGGCTCGCCGCTGTGCTGGGCGAGCTCGTCGAGGCGCGCGATTTGCCGCTCCCCTTCCACCCGCGCCGGGTGCTTCTCCGGCAGCGGCTCGATCAGGCGGCGGATCCGGTTGCGGATCTGGAGCGCGAAGTGGGGGGTGCTCGGTCCGGCCAGCGCTCGTATGTCCTCGACGGTGGGCTCGCGGCTGACCCGATCGGGTCTTTCGGCTTCGCTCACTTGTCCTTTCCTGTCGCCTGATCCTGGATCTGGTCGGGGCTGGGTTCCTGCTCTGGCCGCGCCGGTCCGGTCGGTAGGGGTGCGACGCCGCCGGCTTGGCCGGTGCCGCCGGAGCCACCCCCGATCAAAGCAAGTTCGGCGATCTCGTCGATCTCGGCCTGAACCTCGCCGGAGATTGCGCTTGCGTCTCCGACCAGCCAAACCCGGTTGTAGAGGGCCCTGGTGGGGTCGTCGCGGTAGCCGGGCTTGATGTCGAGAAGGAACTGGCGCAGCGCTGGCGGCAGCTCTGTCGCTTCCTCGAGCAGGAGCAGCGGCCCGTAGGTGCCGCTGGCGGAGAGCGAGGCGGCGGCCCCAGCATCGGCGGAACGCCCGGCGTTACCGATCACGAGGCCGTGGCCGGGGTCGTTCAGGTTCCACCCGAACGAGGCATCGGCGTAGCGGGCGAACTCGATCGCGTTTGCGACCGGGTCGGAGCCTCCGATCCGGCGCGCGTCCGGCGCCACGCGCTGGACCTCGCGCAGCACCTTCTCCGAGGCGGCGGATTCAGGCCCGAGCAGGTAGACGGCGGCGCCGGCGTTGTCACGGAGCTCCTCGGTGGTCGGCCCCGGCACCGAGTCCTTCCCGACGAACAGGACCGGATCTCCCGAGCGGGCCGCCCAGGCCGCCGCGGGCATCGCAAACGCGGGGTCGGCATCGCTGACCAGGACGATGTGAGCGGGAGCGCTGCCGGTGAGCCGCCGGCGAAGCTGGGCGACCGCTGCGGCAATCGCAGCAGGGTCACCTCCTTCGATCTCGGTTGCATCAACTCCTTCCGGAACCGCAACCTCGCCGATCGCGTAGGCGGCCGAGTCCGCCGGCCCGGATCCGCCCTCGGGAGCGAGCCGCTCGAACGCATCGGCCGTCGCGTCGGGGACCGACCCCGGCTCGCTCAGGAGGAGCGGAGCGCGGAGCGGCTCGCCTGCGAGCACAGATGCCGCCAGGCCTGCTTGCCAGTCTCCGGTCCCTACCACGGCCACCGCTTCGACCGGCGGGCTTCCCTTGAAGCGCGGATGTGTTGCCAGCGCGACCTCGGCCGCGACTTCGACCGGGTCCCCGGAATCGATCCTGGTCGTGTTGCGGGTGACCGCAGCGGCCTCGGCAGCGGATTCGGCCCGCTCGGGTTCGGGCGCAGCATCTCCCTCGGATCCCGAGACGGTGACCGACTCCTGGTCGGAGCCGCAGGCGCCGATCGCCCCGGCGGCGAGCAGGGAAAGGAGCAGGAGGGCTAGCCGCTGGCGCACCGGCGAAACCTACCTACATAAAGCCGTCAGCTGCTCGATATGGGCCATTCGCCGGGACCTTTGGCCGGCACCCCCGCAGGGCGCAGCCCGAGGAGGTGGCCGGTATGGGTCGAGCGGCACCAGGAGGGCGGAACCACCGTCGGAGAGGTCAGATAAACTGGCTGACTGACCAGTCAATCAACGGCGCCGATCGTGCCTACGCCAGGCGACGGTGACCCAGGAGGCCGACCCCAGACATGGATTTCGCGCTCAACCAAGAGCAGAAGGAGTTCCAGGAGAAGTGCCGCCGATTCGCGCTCGAAGTGATGCGCCCGGCGGCCCCGACCCACGACGCCGAGGAGAGCGTCCCCTGGGACGCGATGAAGCAGGCCCGCGAGTGGGGCCTCCACGGCCTCGACAGCATTCAGCGCATGGGCAGCGACCCCGACGGCCAGTTCTCCGTCATCTACGCCGAAGAGCTCCACTACGGCTGCGCCGGGATCGCGCTGGCGATCTCCGCCTCCTCGCTGGCGGCCGCCGGCCTTGCCGCCTCCGGTACCCCCGAGCAGATTGCCCAGTGGGTCCCGGAGTGCTTCGGCACCGGTGACGAGGTCAAACTCGGCGCCTACGCCGTGACCGAGGCCGGTGCAGGCTCGGACGTCAAGTCTCTCCGCACCACCGCGGTTCTCGATGGCGACGAGTGGGTCCTGAACGGGACCAAGGTCTTCATCTCCAACGGCGGCATCGCTGACGTCCACGTCGTCGTCGCCACTGTCGATCCCGAGCTCGGCCACCGGGGCCAGGCTTCCTTCGTGATTCCGAAGGGCACCCCCGGCCTGCGGCAGGGAAAGAAGGAAACCAAGATCGGCATCCGCGCTTCCCACACGGCAGAAGTCGTGCTGGAGGACTGCCGGATCCCGGCCGAGAACCTTCTGGGCGGAATGGACAAGCTCAACAAGAAGCTCGAGCGCGCCCGCTCCGGTCAGAAGTCAGGCCCCTCCAACGCGCTCGCGACCTTCGAGATGACACGTCCGGTGGTCGGAGCGTCGGCTCTCGGCATCGCCCGGGCCGCCTACGAATGGACGCTCGACTACCTCCGCGACAAGACTGTCGATGAGGGAACCCCGGCGCTCGAGGCGCAGCGGATCCAGCAGGTTCTCGCCGATATCGCCACCGAGATCGACGCGGCCCGGCTCCTGGTGCAGCGCGCCTCCTGGATGGGGCGCAACGGGATCGCGATGACCGGCGGTCAGGGCTCGATGTCGAAGCTGAAGGCCGGCGACGTCACCATGTGGGTGACCACCGCGTGCATGGATCTGGTCGGGCCCTATGCGCAGAGCAGCGAATGCCCGCTGGAGAAGTGGTTCCGCGACGCAAAGATCTACCAGCTGTTCGAGGGCACGGCCCAGGTGCAGCGCCTGGTCATCTCGCGGATGCAGGCCCGCGACTACGCCGAGCGGCTGCAGGCTGCGGCCGAGATCGCCTCCAACGGCGCCGGCGCCAACGGGGCCGCTGGCGTCGATGCCGGGGCCGAGGCGGCAAAGCAGCCCGCCGCCGCCTGATCGCCCGGCCGCCTCACGCCTGAAAATCGCTTTGCAGGCACGCCCCAGGAGGCGTCGAATCAGCCTGCGCGGCGCCACCATCCGGGTCTGCGGATTCGTCCCGCCACCTATATGTACTCTGGGCAGATCAAACGTAAGCAGGCGCTAACAATCGGGATTGGGGTCCTGTGCTGCTTGATCATGCTCGTCGTCCTGCCGGGACAGGTGGGCGCGCAGAGCGCTGCCGACCGGGTGGCTGAGCTCGAGAGCGAGCTGGAGAACGTGAAGAGCAAGGAGGGCGTGCTCACCACCGAGATCGCCCACTACAACGACCGGATCGCCGGCCTTCGCAGTGAGATCGCCGCGCTCCGCAACAAGGAGGCCGTGGTCCAGGCCGAGCTCGACCGACTCGAGTCCGAGCTCGATGACGCGGTAACCCGGCTGCAGATTCTGCGGGCCCGCCTGCGCGAGGCGATCGAGGTCCTCGAAGGGCGTCTGGTGGACATCTACAAATCCAGCGACCCCGACCTGCTCACCGTCGTCCTCGAAGCCGACGGCTTCTCCGATCTGCTCGAGCGCAGCGAATACCTGGAGCGGATCGAGAACATGGACTCCGCGGTCATCTCCCGGGTGCGCTCACTCCGGGACCAGATGGAGGTGACGGTCGAGCGGATCCGCTCGGCCCGCGACCAGGTCGCGGCAAAGCGCGCCGAGCTCGCCAACACCCGCGCAGAGGTCGAGGCGCGAAACGCTGAGCTCGAGGCGGCTCGGGGTGAGCAGCAAGCCGTGCTCTCGGCGGTGCAGGATCAACGCGAGGAGCTCGAGGGCGATCTCTCTGAGGCTTCAGCTCAGGTCGAGGAAGAGTTGGGCAGCAGCGGCAGCCTCCTGCCGGCTGGCCCGATCCAGGGTGGCTCCTCCGGGTTCATCTGGCCCGTGAACGGGCCGGTGACCTCCGGCTTCGGCTACCGCTGGGGCCGCATGCACGAGGGTGTCGACATCGGCGTTCCCTCCGGTACCCCGATCCGGGCGGCGAAGTCCGGGACGATCGCGATTGCCTCGGCCTACGGCGGATACGGCAACTACACCTGCATCAATCACGGGGGCGGGCTCTCCACCTGTTACGCGCACCAGTCGAGCTTCGCCCGCACCAGCGGCTCGATCAGCCAGGGCCAGGTCCTCGGCTACGTCGGCTGCACCGGGCACTGTTTCGGCGACCACCTGCACTTCGAGGTGCGCATCAACGGGGTCGCGACCGACCCCATGAATTACCTCTAGGCACGGCCGATCGCCCTCTAGGCACGGCCGATCGCCCTCTAGGCACGGCCGATCCCCCCAGGCACGGCCGGCGCTTTCGAAGACACGCCTGGGCAGGCGTCATATTTTCGGCTAAAGAATCTCCGGGTAGTGCCGATATGAGTCACGATGTCCGCAATCGCGGCTAGAGCTGAACGCACTTACCTCGCCGGACTCGGTGCCAGCGGCGCGCTTGTCGCTGCCGCCGCAGTCGCGGGCCTCTTCCTGATCGCCTTGGTCGCCTTCAACGGCTGGCCAACTGCCGGCGAGGGCAAGCAGACGCAGGTGCAGGTCGAGCAGGTCGCCGCGGCACCGGCGCGTGCCGCCTCCTCTGCTCTCGCCGCGGCGCCTGGCGCCGTCACGGCAACTCCTGCGCCGGTCGCTCTGGCCAGTGCCGGCGAGCCTGACACCGTCGTCGTCCCCGGTAACCAGGGTGAGGGCGGGGGCGATGCGCCCCAGCCCGGCGGCGGCGCCCAGGGTGTCTCCCCGATTCAGGTCGCCGCGCCCGATTCCGGCACCGCGACCGGCTCGGTCGGTGTCGGCCTCAACGCTGCTGATCCGATCACCCGTCCGGTCGTAGGCACGGTCGGCGGCGTGGTTCAGACCGTCGGCGGCTCGGTGAACGGGCTGCTGACACAGACACCGCAGGTCGTGAACGGAATCGTCACCGGCCTCGGCAACACGGTGAGCCAGGTCGTCCAGGGCGTCAACGGCACTCTGTACGTGCTCGTCAACGGCCTGCTCGTCCCGAAGTAGACGTCCTAAGCGTTCCGCCCTAAGCGCTCTTCTCGAGCTCCCGCTCGATCCAGCGCAGCGCCGTGGCCTGCAGCTCGGGATCGTGCTGGACCGAGCGATGGTGCCCGCCGGGCATCAGGATCAGGCGGCGCGGCCCGATTGCATGCTGGTAGAGCTCCTGCGACCAGGTGTAGGGGATGCTCTCGTCGCCCTCCGCGTGGAGGAAGATCAGCGGCCGCGGTCCGATCAGCTCGATCGCGTCCCGCAGGTCGTGTTCGGCGAGCCAGGCACGGAGGGCGCCGGGGTCCGCCACTTTCATCTCGAGCTCGCCGCGCTTCAAGCCGCGGCTGAGATGGTCCTCGCCGGCGGGGCAGATCGCGATCACGCCGGCGACCTCGGGAGTCACCGCCGCCGCATGCAGCGCCAGGAACCCGCCCATGCTCGAGCCGCGCAGAATCACGCGCCGCGAGTCGACCTCGGGCTCCGATGCAAGCAGTCGAGCCATGGCGCCGACGTCGTCGACCGCCCCGGCTGACATCTCGCCATCTGAGGCGCCGTGGCCGCGGGCGTCGAAGGCAAGGGCGGCCCAGCCGCTGCCGCTGGCGAGCCGGGCGAAGTCGGCGTGGTTCTCCTTGCGCGACCCGGCGCCGTGCAGGATCACGACCCCGGGGCAGGGCGGTTGCGCCTGCGGCAGCCACAGTGAATAGGCGAGCCCTTCGTGCGTGCCCTCGCGGCTGGGCGGACGATGAGTGACCGGACGCTCGCTCGGGGGAACCGTGGGCTCGCGAGGTGCCATCGGCCCAAGTCTCCCACTCCCGCAGTCGCACGTTTGTAAGTAGGACGCCTGTGTAGGTGGCTAAGGAGGAGCGGCTGAGTGTCCGATGCAGACCGTGATGACCGCGATCAGAGCCCACGAAGCAGGCATCATCGGCGGCGCCCTCACGCTGCTTGCCGCGATCGGGATCGCTGCATGGATCGGCCTGGGCGCGGTCGGCATGGATGTCTGGCCCTCCGCCGAGCCCGGTGGAATGACCGACGTCGTCCATCACTCCGGCGAGGCAGTGCCGCCCGCTGCCCCGGCAAGCGAATCCGGAGCTGCGGCCGGAAGCGAGGCTTCTCCGACCGGTTCCACCCAGGCTGATTCCGGCGGCCGCGGCCACCGGCGAGTCCCACCGGGCGACGCGGTCGCGCCGCCGGCACCCGCCGCGCAGCCGGCCCCGGTTCCGTCGATTGAAGCCGGCCAGGTCGAGGCCGCACCGGCGGCGGCAGCGAACTCTTCGAACGGCAACGGCAAGGCCAAGGGCCAGAAAAAGAGCGATTCCGGCCAGGCCAACGGCCCCGCCGGCGGCGACGCAGCGGCGCCAGTCAAAGTGAAGGGGAACGGCAAGTCCAAGCCGACGGGCGAGTCGAGCACCGGTTCGGGCACCTCGTCGGGATCGAAGCCGGACAAGCGCAAGGACACCTAGCCGCACCCTCGGCCTCACGCACGAACGGCCGCGTGCGGGAGATAGTGCCTCCTCCGTCAGAATGGTCGGATGAGCGCACCAAAGCAGCCCCAGGCGGTGGCTGAGAGCGCCGATCCGGTCGCGGGCTCGGCCGTATACCCGATCGGCAGTCGCGTCAACGAGCGCGGGCACCTCGAGGTGGGCGGCTGCGACGTGGTCGAGCTCGCGCGCGAGCACGGCACCCCGGCTTACGTCGATCGCCGAGGACGACATGCGCGGCCGCGCGCGGGACTACATCCGGGCCTTCTCGGAGCGCACCGAGGACTTCGAGATCCTGTTCGCAAGCAAGGCGCTGCCTCTGACAGCGGCCTACCGCGTGTGCGAGGAGGAGGGGCTCTCCGTCGACGTGGCCTCGGGCGGCGAGCTCCACATGGCGCTCGCGGCCGGTTTCAGCGGCGAACGCATCCACATGCACGGAAACAACAAGACCGAGGAGGAGCTGCGCTACGCGATCGAGTCGAACGTCGGCCAGATCATCGTCGACTCCTTCGACGAGATCGCCCGGCTCGACGCCCTGCTCGATCGTCCCCAGCGGGTCCTGGTCCGCCTGACGCCGGGGATAAAGCCCTCGACCCACAGCTACGTTCAGACCGGCCAGCTCGACTCGAAGTTCGGGTTCGGGCTCGAGGACGGTCTCGCCGAACGAGCCGTTGCCGAGATCCGCGCCTCCCGCAACCTCGAGCTGGTCGGGCTGCACGCGCACATCGGCTCCCAGATCTTTGAGCTCGAGCCCTACATCAAGGCGATCGAGGTGATCGCCGGCTTCTGCGAGGCGACCGGTCTCGAGCCGGAGCTGCTCAACGTCGGCGGTGGGCTCGGAATCGCCTATACCGCGGAGGACGAGCCGCCCTCGATCGACGAGTACGTGGGCGTCAAGGTCGAAGGGGTTCGGAAATTGTTTGGTGATGGCGGTGGCGGCGAAGGCCCCCGAATCCTGATCGAGCCGGGCCGCTCGCTCGTCGGTAACGCCGGGATCACGATGTACGAGGTCGGGACGGTCAAGGAGATCCCAGGAATACGTACGTATGTCTCGGTGGACGGCGGCATGTCGGACAACACCAGGCCGATGCTCTACGGGGCGCGCTACGAGGCGCTGATCGCCAACCGTGCCGGCGAAGCTCCGGACACCCCCGCGACCGTTGCGGGCATGCACTGTGAGTCCGGAGACGTTCTGGTCCGCGACGCCAACCTGGCGGCCCCGGTGGTCGGCGACATCCTGGTCACGCCGGCGACGGGCGCCTATGGGCACGCGATGGCGAGCAACTACAACGGCATGCCGCGGCCGCCGGTGATCTTCTGCCGCGGGGGAGACTCCCGCGTCGTCCTGCGGCGCGAGACCTACGACGACCTGCTCGCCCGGGACGCATGACCGGGCGCCGCAGCGGAGGCGAAGCCGAGCAGCGCCGAGTCGCGTCAATTGGAGTTCTGGGGCGTGGAACAGTCGGCAAGGCTTTTGCGGACCTGTTGAAGGAGCGCGCGCCGGCGGTGAAGAAAGCCACCGGCCTCGAGCCGAAGATCGTCGGCACCCTGAGGCGGAAGAGCGGCAGCTTCGAGAGGATCCTCGCCCGCAGCGACGTGATCGTCGAGCTGATCGGCGGCACCAACCCGGCCCTCAAGTACGTCAAGCGTGCGCTCGAGAGCGGCTGCCACGTGGTCACGGCAAACAAGCAGCTGATCGCCCAACACGGAGACGAGCTGCTCGCTGCGGCCAAGGAGGGAGGGGCGCAGCTGCGCTTCGAGGCCGCGGTCGCCGGCGCGATCCCGGTGATCCGGGTGGTCCAGGAGAGTCTCGGCACGCTTGAGATCGAGAAGGTCTTCGGGATCGTCAACGGAACGACGAACTTCGTCCTCACCGAGATGGCGCGGACCGGCGCCTCCTATGACGACGCGCTCGTCGATGCGAAGCGCCGCGGTTTCGCCGAGGCAGACCCGACCGAGGACGTAAACGGCGCCGACGCGGCGGCGAAGATGGCGATCCTCGCCCGCCTCGCCTTTCGCACCCCGGTCAATCTCAAGGAAGTCGAGTACGAGGGGATCCAGCAGATCCGTCCCGAGGATCTCGCCTATGCCAAGGAGCTCGGCCTCTCGCTGAAGCTGCTCGGGGTCGCCGAGCGGCTGGGCAGCGGATTGAGCGTACGCGTCTTCCCGTGCTTCCTCTTTCCGGGCCATCCGCTCGCCCCGGTCGAGGGTCCGTTCAACGCGGTCATGGTCGAGGCGCCGGCGATCACGGAGATCACGATGTCGGGGCCCGGCGCCGGCGGAATCGAAACGGCCTCCGCAGTCCTCGGCGATGTCGTCTCGGTTCTTACGGGCGGTGCGCCTCTCCCCACCGCCGGCCGCAAGCTGCGGATGGCGAAGGACGTGGAATCCGCCTTCTACCTCCACCTCGAGGTCGCCGACAAGCCAGGGGTCCTCGCCAAGATCGCGGAGATCCTCGGCAAGCATGAGATCTCGGTCCGAAGCGTGGTCCAGCGCGGCCTCGGCGACGACGCGCGGCTGGTCATGGTCACCCACGAGGCTTCGGAGAGGCGATTCAAGGCCGCGCTGGCGAGGATCGCCAAGCTCAAGTTCCTGCGCTCGGCCCCGCGCTCGATCCGGGTGATCGAGGAGGAATTCACTTGATCGGAGGTGGCGCATGCCAGCCCCGCTAATCGAGCGCTACCGCGACGCACTTCCGCTCGAGGAGGGCGACCCGGTGATCACCCTGAACGAGGGCGGAACGCCGTTGATTCACTCGCCTCGTCTCTCGGAGAAGATCGGCGCCGAGGCCTACCTCAAGTTCGAGGGGGCCAACCCGACCGGCAGCTTCAAGGACCGCGGCATGACCGTGGCGGTCTCGCGCGCGGTCGGGGCGGGGCGGGAGGCGATCATCTGCGCCTCAACCGGCAACACGGCTGCCAGCTGCGCGGCCTACGCGGCCCGGGCCGGAGTCCGCGGCGCGGTGATCGTCCCGGAGGGCAAGATCGCGATCGGCAAGCTCGCCCAGGCGCTCATGCACGGCGCCCGGGTGATCGCGCTGCAGGGCAACTTCGACCAGGCCCTGAATCTGGTTCGCCAGCTTTCCGAGAAGCACCCGGTCGAGCTCGTCAATTCGGTCAACCCATACCGGATCGAGGGACAGAAGACGGCGGCCTTCGAGGTGATCGACGATCTCGGTGAGCCTCCCGAAGCCCTGGCCATACCGGTCGGGAACGCCGGCAACGTCACGTCCTGGTGGAAGGGCTTCACCGAGCGCGACGCCAGTCCGATCGTCTACGGGTTTCAAGCCGAGGGCGCGGCCCCGCTCGTCCACGGCAAGCCGGTCGAACAGCCTGAGACAGTCGCCTCGGCGATCCGGATCGGCAACCCGGCGCGCTGGGAGGAGGCGATGAACGCCTTCACCGCGTCGCGGGGCAGGGTCGCGGCGGTCTCCGACGAGCAGATCCTCGATGCCTACCGATGGCTTGCCGACAGCGAGGGAGTCTTCTGCGAGCCGGCCTCGGCCGCATCGGTTGCCGGACTGCTTGCGCACGGCCTCCCGGTGAGCGAAGGCGACGAGACTCCGCGCAGCGTGGTCTGCGTGCTCACCGGCCACGGGCTCAAGGACCCTGACACGGCGCTCGGCAAGGCACCCGCCGTGACTGGATGCGAGCTCGACCTGGCCGCGGTCGAGAAGGCCGTCTTCGACTAGATGCGCGTTTCGGTGGTCGTCCCGGCTCGGAACGCCGAGGCGTCGATGCCTGATCTGCTCGAGGCCCTCCACGGCCAATCATTGCCTGCGGACGAGCGCGAGATCATCGTCGTCGACGATGCCTCGACTGACGATACGGCCGAGCTCGCCGAGGCGGCCGGGGCGAAGGTGATTCGCCACAGGAAGAACAAGGGCTCCTATACAGCCCGCAACTCGGGCCTGGACGTCGCCGGCGGCGAGATCCTCGCCTTCACCGATTCCGATTGCCGGCCCGAGCCTGACTGGCTCGAGCGCGGCCTCGGTGGAATGGCCGAGCATTCGGTCGACCTGGGGGCGGGACGCGTCCAGATGCGGCTCCGACCACGGCCCGCGATCTCGGAGATGCTCAGCGCCTGCGCCGACCTGAACCAGAACGCCTTTGCCTACTTCGGCGGCTGGGGCGCGACCGCGAACCTGTTCGTCGCCCGCCGCGTCTTCGACCGGATCGGGCCGTTCAACCCAAAACTGATCTCCGGCGGGGACCTCGAGTTCGGCCTGCGCGCCCGCGAGGCGGGCTTTGCGATCTGGTACCTCGAGGACGCTGTCGTCCGACACCCGCCGCGGCGCGGCGTCGCGGTTCCCCGCAAGGCATTCCGGACCGGGTTCGGACAGGCCCAGGTGGTCAGCAACGGAAGCGGTCCCGCCTCGGACCCGGCGATGTACTCGACGAAGCTGCGCGCGCTCGTGCCGCGACTGAGGCGGAAGCCGTGGGGAACCGATCGCCTGCGGGAAGCCGGTTACGAGCCGAGCCGCCGGGAGCTGCGCCTCCTCAACCTGGCCAGCTACCCGCTTGGCTCCTGGCCGCGATATCTCGGCTATCTGGCCGGGTCACTCGGCGCGCGCCTCCCCGGCCGGAGATAATGGAGACGACTGCGACCACCGACCGCGACTGAAAGCGAGGATGCGATGGGGCTGTTCAAGTCGATGAAGGACATGGCGGAGCTGACCAAGACGGGGAAGGAGATGCAGAAGCAGCAGCAGGAGCAGGCCGGCTACAAGCCCGGTTTCGGCGGGATGATGGACCAGATGGGCGACATGCTGGCCGACGCGAACGAGCAGCTGAAGGACATCTCCGGCAAGTCCGGGGACCGCGAGCGGGTGATGAAGGAGGGAGCCAAGGGCAAGGGCATCATCGTCGGCATGGGGACTCCGGAGCGCGGCGCGCAGTGGTTCAACATGAACCTCGACATGGAGATACGCGTGCCGCGGAAGAAGGCCTACAAGATCAACCAGCAGTACATGGTCCCGGCCGGCGCCCAGCTCGGCCCGGGGGTCGAGCTGCCGATCTTCGTCGACAAGGAGGATCCGAAACGGATCGAGATCGACTGGCAGAGCGCTCCTCGCGCCGCGGCTGAGGGCGAGATCCGCCCGGCCTGAGCCTGGTGAAAATCGAGTTCTTCTGGTGGCGCGAGTGCCCGTCCTGGGGACGTGCCCTGGAGGACCTGCGGCGGGCGATGGAGGAGCAAGGCCTCGACTCGCAGTCGATTGACGTGATCGAGGTGGCCAGCGCGGACGACGCCGAGCGCGCGTCCTTCATAGGCTCCCCGACGATCCGAGTCGATGGGGAGGACATACAGCCTCCCGGACCGGACGAGCCGGTCGGGCTCAACTGCCGGGTCTACCGGCGGCCCGATGGCCGCGCCTCGCCGCTCCCCGATCCAGGGGAAGTGCGCGCAGCGCTTCGCAAGGCAACCGAGAAGGAGACTTAGATTGGCCGGAATATCGCTAGGTGACGAGGCACCCGCGTTCAAGCTGCCGGCGACCGACGGCAAGGAGTACGAGCTCGGCGAGCCCAATCCCGATTTCCCGGCCACGGTCGTCTATTGGACTTGCAACCACTGCCCCTACGCCCTCGCCTGGCACGATCGCCTGCTCGAAGTGGCGCGGGAGTACGGAGAAAAGGGCGTCCGCTTCCTGGCGATCAACTCGAACGACGCCAAGAAGTACCCCGACGATTCGTTCGAGGCGATGAAGGAGCGGGTCAAGGTGGAGGGCAACTGGCCGCATCCCTACCTCTACGACGAGAGCCAGGAGGTTGCAAAGGCCTACGGCGCCGAGAAGACCCCAGATCTCTTCGTCTTCGGGGAGGACCTGAAACTGCGTTACCGCGGGGCCCCCGATGCCGACTACGAGGATCCTTCGCAGGAGGCGGCCTGGCTTCGCACCGCGGTCGACGACCTGCTCGGCGGCCGCGAGGTCGAGATGGCCGAGACCGAGCCGGTCGGTTGCACGATCAAGTGGAGGTGACATGACGGCGGCTGCTCCGCTTCGCGCCCGCCGCCGCCGGGCTTGACGGAGCGGCGACGGCTGGTCCGGGTCCCAGCTTCCTCGGCCAACCTCGGCCCGGGCTATGACGTGCTCGCGGCGGCCCTCTCTCTTACGCTGGAGCTCGAGGTCGAGGAGGCCTCCGAGTTCGCGGTCGAGGCTCCGGGCATCGATGTGCCCACGGACCGCTCGAATCTCTGCGTCAAGGCGTTTGAATCGCTGCACTCCGCCGACGGGGTCCGCTTCCGGATCCGGAGCGACATCCCCCTCGCCCGCGGCCTCGGCTCATCTGCGGCAGCGATCGTCGCCGGCCTGGTCGCGGCCGAGCATCTCTACGAGCTGGCCCTCTCGAAGGAAGAGCTGCTCGAGCGAGCCGCCAAGATCGAGGGCCACCCAGACAACGTCGCGGCGGCCCTTTACGGCGGCTTCGTCGCCTGCGTTCGCGGCGGCCCCGCAGGGGAGGGTGGCCCCGTCGCGGCGCGGTTCGAGCCGACCGAGGGGATCGAGGCGGTGCTGCTCATCCCCGCGGAGGAGGTGCCGACCGAGCAGGCCCGGGAGGCGATCCCGGACCAGGTGCCGCTGGCCGACGCCGTCGCCAACATCGGCTCAACCGCGCTGCTGGTCCTCGGGCTCCAGCGCGGCGACCTCAACCTGATCCAGCTCGGGCTTCGCGACCGGATCCACCAGCCGCGCCGCTCTTCGCTCTACCCGAAGTCGGTCGAGCTGATCGAGTCGGCGAGCGAGCTCGGCGCGATCGGGGCGAGCATCTCCGGGGCCGGCCCGACCGTGCTCTTCTGGGTCAACTGGCAGGAGACCGGCCAGGTGGTCGAGGCGCTGAAGCAGCGGGTCGGAGCGGGAGCTGAGATCCGCCGCGTCCCGTTCGCAGCGCTCGGCGCCGACGTTCCCGAGCTTTAGCCGCGGGGCTCAGTCAAGCAGCCCGACCTGGCGCAGGATCGAGACCGAGTCCGAGTAGACGTCCTTGCGCTTCACCTTTCCGTCCTCGAACGGGATCACGTCGATCCCCTTCCACTCGATCGTCTTGCCGGTCGGCTCGGCGAGCAGGTCGCCACGCTTCATCGTGTTCGAGTGGGTCGCGGTTGCGGTCCACTCCTGGGTGACGACGCCGTCGCGTGCGTAGAGGCGCCGGGTCTCGAACTTGATGTCGGGCCAGGTCTCGAAGATGGAGCCGATGTGCCCGCGGGCCTCTTCGCCTGTCGCCGACTCGCCCGCGGTGTGGTTCTCGAAGACCATGTCGGGCGAGTGCATCGACATGATCGCGTCGAGGTCGTGGTCGTTCCAGGCCTGGTTGTAGCGGGCGATCGTTTCTTCCAGGGCGTCGGGGGAATCGGGGTCAGCCACGGGAGAGAGGATATTTTGTCGGCACGGAACACGAGTGAAGGACGACCAAAGGAGAGAGATGGCCGAGGGCTACGAGGTCAAGCACGTCGACGATTTCGAGGTGATGGAAGGCTCTGGCGGCGCGACCTGGCGGCTCGCCCGCAAGGCGCTGGGCAGCGAAGCCTTCGGCTTCAACGTGGTCGAGATCGAGCCCGGGGGAGAGATCCCCGCGCACGACGAGAGCGAGTCGGGACAGGAAGAGGTCTTCATCATCCTCGAGGGCGATGGGACAATCGTTGCCGGGGATGAGGAGCACGACGCCCCGGCCGGTACCTTCGCCCGTTACTCGCCCGAGACCAACCGGACGATTCGAAACAAATCCGAGTCTCCGGTGAGGGCGCTGCTGATCGGCGTCGCGCCGGATTCCAGCTACAAGCCGCCGGAGTGGGCCTGAGGCCGCCGGCGCCGCGAGCTAGCTAGTTAGCTGCAGACCTGGAAGCCGAAGCCCTTGATCAGGCGGGCGGCCTCGGCGTTCTTGCGCTCGAACCGCTTCGACAGCTTGCGGGAGCGCTCGAACTTGCCCTGCTTGAAGGCCCGGGATGAGTCGGCGAAGTCGTCAACGGCCTCACGCTTCAGAGCGAGCCATGGGTTGAGCAGCGCCGAATCCTCGGCCGGCTGCGGCATCGCCGCGAGCGCCCCGACCATGCGGCTGAGGCGGTTGGCGATCCGCAGGGCCCGGTTGCCGAAGCGGCGCTGAAACTCGCGCAGCCCCGCCGGGTCGGCGGGCACCTGCTTGAGGCTCTCGAGCAGGCGCTTGAACGGCTTCTTCGTGTCCGTGATCGCGTCGCGGCAGATCGGATCCGCCGCCGCGATGTATTCGGCGTGCGTGGCAGCCGCGGACGCGCTCGGAAAGGCGGCCGCTGCGGCCACAAGCACCACGAGGCCGCCGAGGAGGGGTCGTTTCCCTGCGAATCTCACTTCCTGAAGAGTAGGAAATCGAGCAGAAATCCAGGCGCCGGGTGCAGTGCCCGTATAATGCCCCGGTCCGTTTGCCCGTCGCGCGCCCGCTCGAAGAAGGCGCGGAAACCGGGAGGTCAATTGAACAATCGAGCCGCCAGCAGCCGGCCCCTGGGTCAGGAGCCGGCCCACACCCCCTCAGCCGAGACCCGCTACGCGTGGGATCGGCCGTACAGGCCGCTTGTCTCGCCGCCCAGCGTCGAGGACAAGGACGCCTGCGCGATCTATGCCTCCGTCCGCAAGGACGCGACGCCCAGTCACGAGCCGGTCGAGCTCGCCCTGAGCTCGCTCCAGAAGATGCTGCACCGCGCCGGCAACGTCGACGGCGAGGGTGACGGCTGCGGTCTTCTCGTCGACATCCCAAGCAAGATCTGGGCGGAAGAAGTCCGGTCCGGCGGCCACAACCCCGCGCTGGCCCTCGACGACGCCTTCGCGGTCGCCCACGTGTTCGTCGAGCGCTCACATGACGTCGAGAAGATCCGGCACGATGCGCGCGAGATCCTCGGCGGGGCCGGTTTCCGGATCCTGGCCGAGCGAATTGGTGCCGCCGACTCGGCGGCACTCGGCCCCACGGCACGAGAGGAAGAGCCCCACTTCTGGCAGATCGCCGGGCTGGTTCCCGAGGCGGCGGACCTCGACCGCGCTCTGTTCAAGCTCCAGGTCGAGCTCGAGGTGAAGCTCGGCGTCCATGTCGCCTCCTTCTCGGGGAGCACCTGCGTCTACAAGGTGATGGGCGCGCCGAAGGTGCTCGGCGGCTACTACCCGGACCTCTCCGACGAGCGCTTCGAGACCGTCGGATGCTTCGGCCACAACCGCTATTCGACCAACACCTGGCCCTCGTTCATGCGCGTTCAGCCGTTCGGGGTGCTCGGCCACAACGGCGAGATCAACACGATCGAGCAGCTGCGGCAGGAGGGCCGGATGCTCGGCATCCCGATCGGGGAGGGCAACTCCGACTCCCAGGACCTGAACCGGGTGGTCGAGACCCTGGTCCGCCGGGAGGGGCTCTCCCTCGCTGAGGCGATGGAGCTGGTTCTGCCGCCGGTCGCGAACGAGATCCGTGCCCTGCCCGAGGACCTCCACTCCTTCTACATGTACCTGCGCGAGGCGTTCGGGCCGTTCTCTCAGGGCCCCGTGGCCTTGATCGCGCGGCACCGCGACGAGTGCGTGTTCAGCTCCGACGCGCTCGGGCTGCGGCCGCTGTGGCAGCTCGAGACCCCGACCGACTGGGTCTACAGCTCGGAACCGGGGGTGGTCTCGGTCGAGAAGATGGTCTCCGAGCCGAAGCCGCTGGCGCCGGGCGAGAAGACGATGGTCTCGATCGATCGCGCCAAGCGGACCTCCAGCCGCCATCCGCACGCCGAGGTCCTGCGGATCGTGCGTGACCGCTGGCTCCAGCGGGCCGGGGCGGAGGAGGTTGCTCCCTACGACCGCGCCCTCCATACAGGCGGCCCGTTCGAGGGTCCGGAGATCCCGGGCTACGCCGCCGCCGGGCCATCCGAGCCGATCAAGGTCGGCGAGGGGATCCTGGCCGGGTTCGGCTGGCAGCGCGACGACGTCAAGCTGGTGCAGCAGATGGCCTCGAACGGGGCCGAGCCGATCGGCTCGCTCGGCTACGACGGGCCGCTCGCGGCGCTCTCGCCCGAGCGCCAGAACCTCGCCGACTACTTCAAGGAGACGGTCGCGGTCGTGACCAACCCGGCGATCGACCGCGAGCGCGAGATGGAGCATTTCTCGACCCGCTCGGTCTTCGGCCGCCGGCCGTCGCTGCACGATCCCGCCACCGACACCGGCACCACCGAGACCTCGTTCCCGGTGCTGCTCGGCGGCCACCACGAGCTCGCACCCTTTTCCGACGAGGACTACCGCAAGATCGCCCACGAGCACCAGACCTACGTGCTCGAGGATCTCTGGGAGCACTTCCGCGACCGCGCTGCGGCCCTGGACATCTCGCTGCTGGAGTCCGAGACGACCCAGGGCGCGATCGAGCGCTTGAAGCAGGAGGCCGTCAAGCACGTCCAGGACGGCGCCGAGCTCCTCGTCCTGACCGACCGCACCGTCTACGAGGGCCAGCGGCGCTACCTCGACCCGCACCTGGCGATCTCGGCGGTCGACCAGGCCCTGAAGGGCTTCCGCGTCGATCCGGGTCAGGACAACCTGCGCCGGCGCTGCTCGATCGTGCTGCGCTCGGCCGCGATCCGCAACGTCCACGACGTCGTCCTCGCCCTCGGCCTCGGCGCCAACGGCGTCTGTCCGTACGTGATGATCGAGGTGGTCTGCGTCGACGACTATCCGGCCGACGTCGCCAACCTCTGCAGCGCCCTCTCCAAGGGGATCGAGAAGGTGATCTCGACCATCGGCATCCACGAGGTCCGCGGATACGCGCGCCAGTTCTCCTCGATCGGGATCAAGCCCGAGCTCGCCGAGATCTTCCAGACCGAGCACTGGGCCGCTTCCGAGAAGGGCGGCACCGGCTTCGCCGAGCTCGATGCCGACACGGCCGAGCGCCACCAGATCCTCTCCGGCGAGGAGGAGTCGAAGCCGGCAAAGACCTTCCGCTTCTACCCCAAGGTCTACAAGGCGGCGATCGCGGCCTCGAACGGGACCGGCGACTACGCCGAGTACTCGCAGAAGGTGCGCGAGCTCGAGGAGCGAGAACCCGATCTCGATGCGCCACATCATGGGCCTGCGCAAGGAGCCGGACCGCGAGCCGGTCGACCCGGCGAGCGTCGACGCGTCGGTCGGCCACCACGACTACCCGATCGTGATCTCCTCGATGAGCTTCGGCTCGCAGTCCGAGCCGGCCTTCCGCGCCTACGCCGAGGCCGGCAAGGCGATCAACATCCTCTGCATCAACGGGGAGGGCGGCGAGATCCGCGACATGTACGGCGAATACCGCAAGTGGCGCGGGCAGCAGGTCGCCTCGGGCCGCTTCGGGGTCTCCGCCGAGATGATCAACTCCTCCTACGTCGCCGAGATCAAGATCGGCCAGGGCGCCAAGCCCGGCGAGGGCGGTCACCTGCCGGGCAAGAAGGTCTCCGAGAAGGTGGCCGCGGCCCGAAACGCCTCGCCCGGGACCGACCTGATCTCCCCCTCGAACAACCACGACCTCTATTCGATCGAGGACCTCGCCGAGCTGATCGACGAGCTCAAGACCGTCAACCCGGATGTGCGGGTCTCGGTCAAGGTCCCGGTGGTGCCGAACATCGGCACGATCGGCCTCGGGATCGCCAAGGCCGGCGCCGACATCATCACCCTGTCGGGATTCGAGGGCGGCACCGGCGCCGCGCGCCAGCACGCGCTCCGCCACGTCGGGCTGCCCTCCGACATCGGCACCCGCGCCGTCCACCGCGCCCTGATGGAGGCCGGGATCCGCAACCGGGTCGAGATCTGGGCGGACGGCGGTTACCGTCACGCCCACGACGTCGTCAAGCTCCATTGCATGGGCGCCAACCGGGTCGCCTTCGGCACCCTGGCGATGGTCTCGATCGGCTGCACGATCTGCCGCGGCTGCCAGCTCGACACCTGTCACGTCGGGATCGCGACCCAGATCGAGACGATCGAGGAGGCGACCGAGCACGGCCTCAAGAAGTTCACTCCCCAGGCGGTCGACGAGGCAGCCGAGAACTGCGCCCGCTTCTTCGGCTCGATGGGCGAGGAGGTGAAGGAGCTCGTCGGCTCGCTCGGCTACGACCGGGCCCAGGACCTGGTCGGCCGCTACGACCTGCTCGAGCAGATCGCCCACACCGAGCAGCTCGACCTTGCTGAGCTGATCACCCCATTGGAGGAGTTCCTCGATCTGGAGCCGATCGACATGCCCGTCGAGCGAGGAGCTGGTCGAGGCGCGCGCCGAGGCCGGCCTCGTGATCGCGAAGCCGATCCGGATGGAGCCGAAGCAGGCCTCGAGCGAGATCGCGAGCCTCGCCGACGAGGTCTGCTCCGGCGGCCGGGTTCGGCAGCGAGTTCCCGCGCCCGACGGACGCCCACGACCGGGTGCTCGGGACCGAGCTCGCCGGCGAGCTCTCCCGCGCCCGCATCTACGGCGAGGGCCCCGAGTCGAGCGAGGACGTGCTGGCGGAGCTCAACTTCAACGGCGGCAGCGTCGCCGGCCAGGGCTTCGGCGCTTTCAACGCCTACGGGCTCACCGTCCGTGTGGAGGGCGGCGCCCAGGACGGCGTGGGCAAGACGATGCTCGGCGGAACCGTTTCGGTACTCAAGGGCAAGAACAGCAACGGCGAGCGCGTAAATGGCTCGGTCGGCAAGTCATTCGCCTACGGCGCCCAGCGCGGCCGGCTCTTCGTCCAGGGCTCGGCGGACTCGCGCTTCTGCATCCGCCTCTCGGGCGCCGACGTGGTCCTCGGCGGCGAGCCCGCCAGTCCGCTCGACGACTCGCAGGGCTGCATCGTCGACCGCGCCAACGCCAAGGGCTTTGCCTTCGAGTACATGACCTCCGGACGTGCCGCCGTTCTCGGCGACATCGGTCCCTGGGCCTGCGCCGGGATGACCGGCGGCCGGGTCTATGTCCGGATCAACGAGGAGCTCAACCTCGACCGCGCCGCGATCGAGCAGCCGTCTCGGGGAAGGCGCCAAGGTCCACGTCGAACGATCTCGACGATGAGGGCCGCCTCGATCTCGAGGACCTGCTCGGCCACTACGCCGAGGAGCTGCGCACCTCCGGCCAGGACCAGGAGGCCGAGCGAATCGCCGCCCTGGCGGCGGCGCCGGGCGAGAACTTCGTGATGATCGTTCCGGAGAGGGTCCAGGCCGACCCGAACATCTCCACCGAGTAGGCCCGCCCGAAAGGAAGAGAGCTAGGCGGCGCCGGCGGCAGCGTCGGTGTCGATCACGTACAGGCAGTAGCGACCGACCTGAAGCTCGTCCCCGTCGCTGAGCTCGCCCCACTCGATCCGCTCGCCGTTGAGGCAGATGCCATTGAGGCTGCGATCGTCGAGGACCCGCAGGCCGCGCTCCTCGTCGTTGACGACCAGAGCATGTCGGCGAGAGACGGTGGCGTCATCGAGGCGAATGTCCGCCGCGGCGCTGCGGCCGATGCGGGTCCAGCCCTTCCCGACCTTGACTACGTGCTCGGTGCCGCCGTCCGAGAAGGCCAGATAGCGGCCGTGCTCCTCGACCCCGAGGCGCGCCTGCTCGAGCCAATCCGGCTCGGTGACCTGCCGTTGCATCGGGATCGATTCGGCGGTCGCGTCTTCGAATATGGAGTGGCCGCGGAAGCGTGAGCCGTCGCGCTCAGTCCGAAGTGCAGGGTCCACTTCCGTTTCGATCATGGGGGCATTTGCGACTTTACTCACGAACTGGGGAAAATCAAACGAAATTCCGGTGATCCGCCGCAAACTGGACGATTTGCAAGTGAATCATCGTCCCGCCCATAGACTGGGGCGCAGCCACCGGATGGGACCGATTTCAGCCGAAACCGCGATCGATGCGCCGCGCGAGCAGGTGTTCGCGACCCTCACCGACCTCGGGGTCCGTCCTTCCTTCTGCGACCACTTCATGCGCGACTACCGGATTGCCCGGCTGCCGGCGCGAGGGAAGGGAGCCGCCGCGCGTTTTCGCGTCGAGCCCCCGTTGTTCGGGACCTGGATGGAGACGGAGATCGACGAGGTTGAGGCTCCTCACCTGGTCTCGGAGCACGGCCGCTGTGGTCGCCTCAACCGGGTCTCCACCTTCACCGCCTGGGAGCTGCTCGAGGGCCCGGGTGCGGTGACCACGGTCCGGCTCACGTTCTGGACCGAGCCACAAGAAGCGATCGACAAGATCCGCGAGCGCTTCGGCGCCGCCCGCTGGTACCGGCGGCGCTGGCAGACAGCCCTGCGCCGGCTCGGGAAGGTGCTGGAGGGCGAGGTCTCGCCACACGCCGTCCGCGCCGCCGGCGCAGACCGGATCGAGACCCTCCCGACCGGGGTCTGACCACACCGCACAAGCGCCGGTTACTCCGCTTCGCGTGCGGGGGCGGCGCGCTAATAGACTCCCGCGCCGAGATGCGGAGGTGGCGAAACCTGATGGCCGCGGCGGTGCTCGCCTGCGGGCTGGTTGCGGCAGGGGGCTGCGGCGAGACAGACCTCGACGAGCTGGTCGAGGGCGAGACCTTCGAGATGGGGGAGCTCCGCTACAACGTCCTCTTCACCCGCACCTTGAACTCGAACGGGGTCGAAGACCAGGGCTATCTGAGGGGCCAGCCACCGGCCCCACCGAACAAGGAGTACCTCGGAGTGTTCCTGTTGATCGAGAACCAGAGCGAGGACACCCTGGACCTCCCTGTCGAGTCCGATTTCGAGATCACTGACACGACCGGAACCAAGTACGAGCCGATCGAGACCGAGAGCGAGTTTGCTTTTCCGTTCGGCGGAGCGGTCCCGCCCGAGGGGCAGGTTCCCGATCGCGACTCGGTTGCGGCGGCCGGACCCACGCAGGGATCGCTGATTCTCTACCTGGTCGACGAGGCTGTGACCGAGAACCGCCCGCTCGAGCTCGACATTCACAGCCAGGACGAGGAAGCCGTCGTCGAGCTCGACATCTAGGAGCCGATGAGCGCCGAGCGGCTTCGCGCCCTGCTGTTCCTGGGAGCGGCCGGCGCCGTGGTCGTCGTGCTGCGGTTTCTCCCGGCCCTGGCCGAACTCGGCGGCACGATCGCGATCGTGATCGCGACCTTGCTTACGGCGCCGGCGCCCGCCGATCCCTCTGCGCAGCTGCGCTGGTGGCGTCTGCTCGCGCTCGGTGCGGTGCTCGCCGCGGTTGGCCTGCCGGTTTCGCTGGTGCTCGAAACGATCGGCGGAATGATCGCCGGGGCCGGCGGGGCGCTGACGATCGTCGGGGCCTGCTTCGGCTGGCCCGCGCCGGGCCGTGCCGGCGAAGCTAGCCCTTCTTGACAGCTTCCTCGAGGATCGCGCGGGCGACCGGGGCGGCGACCTCGCCGCCGTCCCCGGACGCGTTCGCAAGCAGGACAGCGACCACGAGCTTCGGGTTCTTGACCGGCGCATAGCCGGTGAACCAGGCGTCGAGGATCTGCTCGGGTTCCGGCGGCTCCTCCCCAGGCCTCAGCGGACCGGGGTTCTGGACCTCGGGCGGCTGCTCGGAAGGCGGCTTTGGACCGAGCTCGGCGGTCCCGGTCTTGCCGGCGACACTCCCTCGGCCGAGCGAGGCATTTACCCCGGTTCCGTACTCGACCACGTCCTCCATCAGGGCCCCCATGATCCTGGCAATCTCGGGTGTGGTCACCTTGACCGGCTGCGGGTCGGGGGCGAGGTCAGGCTCGGCGACGATGCTGGTTGGGGAGCGCTGCCCTCCCGCGGCGATCGTCTGCGCAATCGAAGCCATCTCGAGTGGAGTCGCAAGGACCTTGCCCTGGCCGATCGCGGTGACCCCGACGTCGAGCTCGTCGCCGATCGTTGTCGGGATCTCCGACCGGGGCGGATCCATCATCTCGATGATCTCGTCGTTGTAGAGCGACGGTGGCTGGTTGAAACCAAAGCGCTCGGCCATCTCGACCAGGGCCTCTTCGCCAATCTCGGTTCCGAGCGGCGCAAAGACCGTGTTGCACGAGTTCGCAAAGGTCTCGGCGAAGCTGCCGCCACACGCCTCGTCGTGGGAGTTCTCGATCGCCCGGCCGCCGACGTTCACCGAGGTGACTACGTCGAAGCTGTCCTTGAGGGTGACCACCTTCTCCTCCAGCGCAGCGGTAGCGGTGACGATCTTGAAGGTGGAGCCCGGGGGCGCGGGCTGAGAGTAGGCGGCGCCGGCGAGGGCACGGACCGACCCGTTCCGCGCATCGAGCACGGCGACGCCGCCGAACTGGCCGGCGAGCGCCGCGACTGCCTCTTCCTGAAGCTCGGGGTCGATCGTCGTCTTCACCGGCTTTCCGGCCACTGCCTCGGCGGTGGCAAGCTCGCGACCCGGCGTGCCCTCGGGCACGTCGCCACCGTCGCCCTGAGTTGCGAGCAGGGCGCCGCCCGGCTTGCCGGCCAGCTGGCTGTTGAAGGCCCGCTCGAGGCCGCTGATTCCGACCTCGGAGTCAGCCGGGTAGCCCAGCTCGAAAAACTGCGCCGCCTGCTCGGCGTCGGGCTCGCCGACCTCACCGGTGACGTCGAGGGCGGCGGTTCCGAGCGGCGAGCTGCGCTCGGCTCCCTGGCCCTGGGCCAAGGGGGTGCCGTCGTTGGCGAGCAGCGCGGCCCGCTCGGAGAGCTCGAGGCTGCGGCCGAGCTGCTCGCCGCTCTCCAGTCCCGGGAAAGTCAGATGGGGTTCCCAGGCGAGCTTCTCGTCCTCGTAGGGGAAGCGGAGCTCGCCCTCGACAACGCCGAAGAGATTGGTGCGGACCGCGAGGTTGACCGTGACCGCGTCGCCCTCGGGCCCTTCGATGTCGCCGGGATTGATCGCGGATGCAGTTGCGGTTCGCTGCGCGCCGAGATAGGCGCTCTCGAACTCCTCCAGGGGGTACTGGGCGGCCGCCTCTTCGGTCAGCTCCGCATGCATGGCGGCGTAGTCCTGGTCCGCCCAGGCGCGCATGAAGCGGTCCGCCGAGTCCCCTTCCGGCGAACCGGCGGCGAGCACGGCTCCGCCGATGAACGAGACCAATGCCAGGGCGAGCAAGGGCAGGAGGCGGTTCCGCCTCCGCTTCGCCTGCTCGACCTCTCGCTTGGTGCGCAGAGGCCTGGCCCCGGGAGTATCGGGCTCGGGGGTGGAGCTGACCGCGTGTTCCACGCCAGAATTATCCCGCGCCATACCGGGGCACCTCCAGCCTCACTGCCATGGCTGGGAGTATTCCTGCGTGACCGCGCTCGATTGGGGCATCGTCGCCTTCGCCGTGCTGATGGCCTTCTGGGGCTATCAACAGGGTCTACTCGTGGGTGCCTTCAGCCTCGCCGGCTTCGTCGCCGGGGCGTACCTGGGCAGCCGGCTCGGGCCGGAGCTCCTGCCGGACGGCTCCGAGTCCCCCTATGCGCCGGCCATCGGCCTCGCTGGAGCGGTGCTGGTCGGCGGCATCCTCGCGGTCACCGGCGAAGGGGCCGGCTTCGCGCTGCGTTCCCGCCTCGTGCGCGGCCCGCTCTCCGATGCGATCGACGGATCGGGAGGTGCCACCCTGGTCGCGGCATTGGGGCTACTCTTAGCGTGGATTGTCGGGGTGGTGGCGCTCAATGTTCCGAGCTCGCCCGAGCTCCGGAAGGCCGTGCAGCGCTCGCTCATCCTCAGCAGCCTGAACGAGGTGCTGCCGCCGTCGAGCGTTCTCAACACCCTGAACCGGATCGATCCCGGGTTCGAGATCGAGGGTCCCGGCGCCAAGGTCGGGCCGCCGGATTCGCGTCTTGCCCGGGATCCGGAGGTGAAGGCTGCGGGGGATAGCGTCGTCCGGGTGCTCGGGACTGCGTGCGGTCTCGGGGTCGAAGGCTCCGGCTGGGTCGCCGCCCCCGGACTGGTCGCCACCAACGCCCATGTAGTTGCCGGTCAGGATGACACCACGGTGACCGGCAGCGACGACGTGCGCCGCGACGCGACCGCGGTTGCCTATGACTCGACCAATGACGTCGCCGTGCTGCGGGTCTCGGGTTCGACCGGGCGGCCGCTCGGGTTTGGGCCGCCGGCGCCGGGGACCGCGGGGGCGACACTGGGTTACCCGGAGAACGGACCGTTCGAGATCTCGCCCGCCCGGGTGGGGGCCACTACGACTGTCACCACCACGGACTCCTACGGGCACGGGCCCGTGCGGCGGCCCCTGACTTCGCTGCGAGGATCGATTCGCAGCGGCAATTCCGGCGGACCGGTGGTCGACGGTGCCGGCAAGGTCTTGACCACCGTGTTCGCGGCGACAACGAGCGGTCCGCGCGGCGGCTTCGGGGTGCCCAACGAGATCGTCCGGCGGGCCCTGCAGAGCGGCTCGGGCGAGGTCGACACCGGGCCGTGTGCACGGTGATGCCCCTGTGCGCGCTGATCGGCGGAGCCCGACACTTACGCTTGGTAAGCTGGTCTCCAGGTATGCCCTCCCCAGGTACTCAGGGAGCCCCGCAGGTTGGCGCGGGGCGAGACCCCTCCGCGAGCGACCTATCCGGCCGCGTTTGTCCGCACTACCACGCGGCGGTCGAGCTGATCGGCCGTCGATGGTCGGGCGCGATCCTCTGCGCGCTCACCGACGGGCCGCTGCGCTTTGCCGAGATCGCCGGGGCCGTGCCCGGGATGTCGGACCGCCTCCTCTCCCAGCGATTGAAGGAGCTCGAGCACGAGGGGATGGTGGAGCGGACCGTCGAGGACGGGACGCCCGTGCGGGTCAGCTACTCGCTGACGCGCAAGGGCGCCGCGTTGGAGCCGGTGATCCGCGAGCTGCGCAGTTGGGCGCGGCACTGGCACAGCACTGCCTAGACGGCCTCCGGCGTTCGACGCCGCGCCAGCATCGACCAGACTGCGACCCCCAGCACGGTGAAGCCGGCGGCGGCATCGATCAACACCGAGACGAGGCCGCGGGTGGTCAGCTCGTCCGGGGAGCCCGCCGTGAAGTGGCCGAGGCTGACCAGCCCCAGGTAGGAGAAAGCGACCAGGAGCCAGTTGGCGAGCGGGAACTTGCCGTCCCGGTAGGCGCGATAGCCCCAGATCCCGACCAATGCCATCGCCGGCCAGAAGACCAGGGCAGCGATCTGGATCGCGCTTCCCTCTAGCCAGTCCTGCCGGGGATAGGTGTCGACGTTGACGATGTTGTCGGTGAAATGGAACGCGGTGAGCACGATCGTCGCCGCCACCACGATTCCGACTGTCCTGGCTGAGGGGGGTTGCATCGCGCCTCCTTGGCTATTCGGGCCGATCTTTAGGTTAAGAAAGAACGAGATCTTGCAGGCCCGTGGCCGCGGCCGCGAAACCTTCCGGGTCGGCCCTTGTTTGAGCAAACGATGACACTTCGCAGGCTGACCCTCTGCCTGTGCCTGGCGCTCAGCTGCGCCGTGGCGGCGCCCGCCGCGGCGGTCGCGGCACCCGGTGGGCCAAAGGCGCGCACGGCCGCCGCTCCAGGCGGCAATGGAATGTGGATCTGGTACGTGAGCCGCTCGCACGGCGGCAGCATCGACGCGATCGCCCGCCGGGCCCAGCTCAGTGGCATCTCGACCGTCTTCATCAAGAGCGGCGACTCCGGCCGCTACTGGAGCCAGTTCAACCGGCCGCTGGTCGACGCGCTCCACGCGCGTGGGATCCAGGTCTGCGGCTGGCAGTTCGTCTACGGGGACCTGCCGTATGCGGAGGCGAGCGTCGGCGCGGCTGCGGTCGCCAACGGCGCCGACTGCCTGATCATCGATGCCGAGGGCCATTACGAGGGCAAGTACGCCCAGGCCGATCAGTACATGCGGACCCTGCGCGCGGCCGTCGGCCCCGACTATCCGCTCGGTCTGGCCGCCTTCCCGTATGTGCACTACCACCCGAGCTTTCCCTATTCGGTCTTCCTCGGCCCCGGCATGGCCCAGTACAACCTCCCGCAGATGTACTGGAAGACGATCGGGACCTCGGTCCGCAACGTGTTCAGCACGACCTACACCTACAACCGGGCCTACAACCGCGCGATCATGCCGCTCGGTCAGACCTACCTCGACCCGAAGAAGAAGCAGCTGCGCAAGTTCCGCCGCTTCGCGATGGCGCTGGGGGCGCAGGGCGTGAGCTGGTGGAGCTGGCAGGAGACCAACCGGCGCGAGTGGAAGGTCCTGCGCCGGCGGGTGCGGCCGGCCCGCAGGCCCACCTTGTCTTGGCCGACTTTGCGCGTCGGCTCCCGCGGCGACCTCGTGATCTGGGCCCAGCAACTGATCGCCGGGTCGGGAGTGAGCTCCGACGCCCCGGTCGGCGGGCTCTATGGCTCGCGGACCGCCGCCAACGTCAGCGCCTTCCAGGCCAGTCGCGGCTTGCCGCAGACAGGTGCGGTCGATGCTGCTACGTGGCCCGAGTTGCTCAAGGTGACGCCGATCTACGTCCCGTGGGGCGATCCCGCCTACGCCTCATCGCGCAGCTCTGCGCCCGCCTCGGCCGAGGCGCAG
Organism: uncultured Solirubrobacterales bacterium; assembly: GCA_963770155.1. Taxonomy (GTDB): domain Bacteria; phylum Actinomycetota; class Thermoleophilia; order Solirubrobacterales; family 70-9; genus CAVYOE01. Next base: position 89,268 of record CAVYOE010000001.1, read on the forward strand.
AGTCGCTACGAGCTGCCGTTCACCAGGTTCGGGGATTCCCTGGCGGGATCCGGTCCTTGACCAGGTTGGCGCGCACCGCCTCGACCGGCACCTCACCGGTCGTCTCGCGGTAGCGCTCGAGCTCTCCGGCCCCGAGGCCGGAGAAGGCGGTCTCGACCGCCTGCAAGTAGGTGGCAAGGACGACGGCGCCGACGGGCGGCTCAGGCGCGAAGTTCTCCGCCTTGGCGACATAGGTGAAGACCGGCGGCGCACCGGCTGACCCGGCGCCGCCGCCCACCGGCACGACCTGATCCGTCACGTCGATCCGGTCGTAGCGCATCTCGCGCAGGTCGAGGCGGTACAGATCGCTCGTCTCGAGCTCGAATACGGCGCCGTTGACCGGACCGGCGGCATCCTCGCCCCGCTCGAGGTTGAGACCCAATATGTAGGGAGGGAGGCTGCCGTCGGCGAGCGCGAAGGTCTTCTCGGCTCGCCGGTTGTCGCGGGCCTGCGACCAGCGGCGCTTCCAACCCTTCAGGTCGGCGCGACCGAGCGTGCCTGGCGAGCGCCCCAGTGTCTGCTCGACGCTCGCGCGGGAGACGAGCGAGCCGTAGCCGAAGACCGACGGGCTCACGCCAGCGCCTCCGCCTCCTCCCGCAGGGTGAGCTCTGGGCCGTAACTGCAGAGCCGCTCGCGCGCCGGGCAGTCGTGGCAGAGAGCCTTATGGGGAGAAGCGGTGACCACGAACCGCCCGTCGGCGATCCCGGCGAGCAGGCGCTCGATCTCCGCCTGCGCCTCGGCGAGCTCCTCCGGGCCGAAGGTTTCCTCGACGGGCTCGTCGGGCCGCTCGAGGAAGACGTAGGCCGAGCGGATCGTCACCGGGCCGCCGCCGTTTCTGGCGCGGGCGGCGGCCAGCGCATAGATGGCACGCTGGACCCGATAGCGGCCGATCTGGTCGCCGGGGCTGCCGCCACGGAGCGCATCGGTCTTGTAGTCGAGGACCAGGGGAGGCTCGCCGTCCGCTTCGGCGAGCAAGTCGATCGAGCCGCGGATCAGGGTTTCGCCGAAGGGGAGAACGAAAGCGGTCTCGGGATGCACGGAGGCCCCAGCGCTACGAAGCGACTCGCATAGCGGCGAGCCGAGCCAGCCCTCGAGCATCGCGGTGGCCCGGTCCAGCTCGCTGTCGGTGGCCGCGAGTCCCTCTGCTTGCAGTGCGGCGGCACAGCCGTTGCGATCCGGGAGCTCCCAGCCGCCGCGGGCGCTTTGCTCGAGCAAGGTGTGGATCGCATTCCCGAACCCGAATCGCTCTGCCCTGGTTGCCGGTTCTCCCGGCGGAGGCAGCTCGCCGGTCTCGCGTTCCCGCTCGCCCTCGTCATCGCCCCGCTCTGGATCCGGGCGCGGCTCCGGCTGCTCGACCCCGAGCACGCGCTCGACGTAGAAGCGGTAGCCGCAGCGTTCGTAGGCCGAGATCGCCGAGTACGAGAGCCGCGCGCTCGCCAGAACGCCGGGGGGAACCGCCGGAAGCAACGGCGGCGAGGATGGTTCGATCGGGGCGTCGTCCTCGGGGGCGGAGGCGCGCTGCTCGAGCCGGGCCCCGGCGCCCGCGTCGGGCAAGCTCACGGTTACCGCGATCTCGCTGGGTCCGGCAACTGCCTCGAGGCCCGGACGCGGCTGCGGTGGGTCGACCTGGACCTTCGCTTCACCCGACTCGCCGGCGCCCAGGAGGTCGCCGAGCCCCCCGCTCTCGCGCCAGGCGGCGACGAGTCGGTCGGTCACCGGGGTCCCAGGCTTGATCTCGGCATCGGCCTTTCGGTTCGGGTTGAAAACACCGCTGAGCAGCAGCCGCCTGCGGGCGCGCGTCGCAGCGACGTAGGCCAGGCGCAGCGCCTCCTCGGACTCCTCGCGCTCGGCCAGCTCGCCCAGCGGGTCGTACTCGTAGATCTTTTCGGCCTGGTTCCCGAGGCGCGCGAGCTGGAGTCCGACCCTGAGTGGGGCGGGCCCCTCGTCTGTGTCCTCGTCGCCCACGGCGTCGGCCGATCCCGCCGGCTCCGGCTCGGAGGCAGCAGCACCGATCCGGATGTTCGGCCGGTAGCCGCCGGCGAGCAGGCCGCGGCCCAGATCGGCCACTGCGACCACGTCGTACTCGAGTCCCTTGGCGTTGTGGACGGTGAGAATCCGGACCCCGTCGTGCTCCTCCGCTGCGGTTGCCGCCTCGGCCTCGCGCTCGCGGCTGGTCTCTGCCTCGGCGTAGGCGAGGAAACCGGCCAGGTCCGGGCCCTCGTTGCGCTCGAACTCGCGCGCCAGGCGCATCAGCTTGCGGACGTTCGCCCAGCGCGCCGCCCCGCGGTCCCGCATCAGAGTCGCCAGGTCATAGCCCGAATCCTCGCAGCAGCGCTCGATCAGGCCCTCGAGCCCGAGCAGCGCGGGCTGGTCCCGGAGTGCCTCGATCCTTTCCCGGAAGCGCCGGAGGCGCTCCACGTCGACATCGGGGATCGCAGCGGTCCACCGGGCCTTCTCCTCATCCTCCTCCTCGTCTTCCTCAGCCTCGGAGGTGACATCGCTGAGCGCGTACCAGAGGCGTCCACCACCGGCGATCCGGCGCAGCAGCCAGAGGGTGTCCGGGAGAACCGCACAGGCGGGCGAGGCCAGGGCGCCGAGCAGAGCCTGGTCGTCGAGCGGATTCGAGATCACGGCGAGGATCGCGATCACGTCCTCCACCTGTTGCTGCGACCAGTAGCCGCGACCGCCGACGACATAGGGGGAGAGGCCGGCGCCATCAAGAGCTTGCTCGAAGGCGGCAACGTGGGTGAACGCACGCAGCAGAACGACGATGTCGGAGGCCCTGGTCTCGCTTGTATCGCAGAGGTTCTTGAGCCGGGCGGCGAGCAGCCGCGCCTCCGCTACCCGGGAGTGAGGCGACGGCTCGTCATCGGAGGTGCGCAGCTCTACCTCATCCGCCTCCCAGCCCCGCTCGGCGGTGAGCAGCAGCTCGACCGCGGGCTCAGCCTCAGATTCCGTCTGACCCGGCCCGGTCTTGATCTGCTCCTCCGAGCCGATCGCCAGCGGCAGGAAGCCATCGAGAAGCGCGTTCCCGAGCGCGTTGACGGCGCCGAGCACCGGAGTGTCCGAGCGAAAGTTGCCCGTCAGGGTCAGCGAGCGGCCGCGGTCGTCGGGAAGCGTCTCGAAGCGCCGGCGCTCGGCACGGAACACCTCGAGGTCCGCGTGGCGGAAGCCGTAGATCGACTGGAATTCGTCCCCGACGCAAAAGAGGCGACTCTCCGGGCCCTGGAGCTGCCGCAGCAGAGCTAGCTGGACAGCGTTGGTGTCCTGGAACTCGTCGACCATGATCTGCTTGAAGCGGCCGCGATAGATGTCCCTGATCGCCGTGCTCTGCACGAGCAGCGCCACCGTGCGCAGCTGCAGGTCTTCGAAGTCGAGTCCCGAGCGCTCGCGCTTGAGGTCCGCATAGTGCCGGCCGAAGCTGGAGACCAGTTCTCGAAGGGAGCCGTAGGCCCAGCCGAGCTCGATTTCGGCAAGCGCCCGCCGAGCGGCTTGCTGCGCGTCGCGATAGCGCGCGGCGCACTCGCCCTGAAAAGCCTGGGCGTTGGTCTTGAGCTCGAGCGGCGCCACCTCCTCGATGCTGGGAAGCGCCCCGCCGCCGTCGCCGCCAGCTCCGGCCGCCGCGGCAAGCTCGCGAGCCCGCTCGAGCTGCGCAAGCAGCGGCTCCGAGCCCTTCTTGGCATCCGCGGCGCACTCCGCCAGCGCCGCCTCGGCGGCGCGGCCCAGGTCCGCAACGGCGGTAGCGGGGTCTCCCGGCTCGAGCTCGGGCAGCTCCGGCTCGGCCTCGCCCCGGCTGCGGAGCTCGTCGTGGGCGGTCTGGACGATCGAGCGCAGACCGCGATCGCGCACCGCCGCGAGCAGCTCCGCTGTCACCTCGCCGTTCTCGGCGGTGAGCGATTCGTCAATCGAACGCTCGAAGGCGCGGGCTGCCAGCCGCTCCGCCTCCGGCGCCTCGAGCACCCGAAAGCGCGGGTCGAGCCCGGCGGCGGCCGGGTGTGCCGCGAGCAGCCGCCTGCAAAACCCGTGGATCGTTCCGATCCATGCGGCGTCGGCAGCGGTCCCGAGCCTCCGGCGGATCCGCGCGCGCAGCTCCTCGGCGGCGCGCTCGGTGAAGGTGAAGGCGAGCACTTCCTCGATCCCGAGACCGTCCTCGACCACCGAGGCGCAGAACCGGTCGACGAGCACGCTCGTCTTGCCCGTGCCCGCTCCCGCCTGGAGGAAGACGTCGACCTCCCGCGCAGCGACGGCGGCGGCCTGCTCTGGCGTCGGTTCGCGCTGGCCGCTCATCCCTGGTTCTCCTCCTCTTCAGGGGTCTCGTCATCGGGCACTCCCCGCTCGCGCCGGCAGATCGTCTGCCACTCACACCAGTCCGGGCAGCTGCCCCCGATCGGCTTGCGGGCGATGCGCCCGGCCCGGATCTCGGCGGCGATCCGGCGGGCCTCGGCCACGGCATCCTCGAGGGCGCGGTCGAAATCGTCCCGCTCCCAGGCATCCTTGCCGACCAGGTCGATCCCGGCGAGGGCCCCGTCCTGCTCCTCGTCGAGCACGAGGCCGCGCGGCCGGCGGTCCTTCGTCCCTCCTAGCGGGCGGTAGAGCCCGCCGACCGGCTCCAGCCCCCAGACCTCCCGGGACGCAACCATGTAGAGCTGCAGCTGCAGCTTGCCCTTCTCGACCAGCTCAGCGGCCTTCGGGACCTGGCGCGAGAGCTTGTAGTCGCTGACCAGCGCCGTCCCTCCCGACGGAGCGACGTCGATCCGGTCGATTGCTCCGTGCAGTCGCAACTCGCCCAGGTCCAGCGCCGGCTTCTCGGCATCATCGGTTCCGAATTCCGCCTCGAGCAGCGCCGGCTGCAACGCCTGTTCGCTCGCGGCTTCGTCGCGGAGAAACGCCGCCAGCAGGCCGGCGACGCGGCGCAGGGCGGGGGCGGCGTGTGGGTCGCCGACGTCAAGGCTCCGATCGGGGCCGTGCTCCGCTACCAACTCATCCGCCCGCTCTCGCCAAGCGGCCAGGGTCTCGGGCGTCGGCCGCGGGGTACCGCCGGGGGACTCTTCATAGAGCTGTTGCAAGACCCTGTGGGCAAGACCGCCAAGCCGGAGTGGCTCATCGACCAGGTCCAGCCGCCTGGGGCTGAGCTCGTGCCCTACGAACCACCGGTAGGGACAGGTGGCGTATTCCTCCAGGGTGGAGGCGCCGAACAGGTCGTTGGCCTCCAGCGCCTCGAGCACCGGTTCCAGCTGCAGCGGCCCCGGCTTCAGCCGGTCCTCGGCAGTGACCGCTTCTGCGGCGACCAGCACCTCGGTCAGCGAGTTACGGGTCTCGGCATCGATCACGGCCGAATCGAGCCCCTGCGCCCAGCGGTCCCGGCCGAGAGCCGCGAGCGCTCGCGCAAGCTCCCGTTGGGAGGGGGCCGCGCCGGCGGTAATGACGACATCGCCCAGCTCCCGCCGCTTGGTGTGGGATTCGAGCAGTTCGTCGTCGGCGTCAGGGTCGGCGGGCTCGGTGGGCTCGAGCAGCGTGCGGACCTCGTCGATGAATGGACTGCGCCCGAGGGCGCGCCCGGCGTCATCAGTCGCCATCCAGGAGAGGTAGAGGCGCCGGCGAGCTCGCGAGAGGCAGATCGCGAACAGGTAGCGCTCCTCCTCCTCGGTCGAAGCTCGCGGCGGCAGCTCCAGCGCCTCGCGCTGTTGGTCGGAGAGAAGGGGGGAGCCGGGGTCGCGTCGCGGGAACTCTCCCTCCTGCATCGAGGCGACGAACAGGTGGTCGACTCGGCCGGCCCGAAGGCGGTACGGGCTCGCGATCCGGACCCTGCCCTGGACCGAGCCGCGGTGCAGCTCCACCTGGGAGGTCTCGATTGCCTCGATCAGGCCTTGCGGGGATGGCTCGAGCTCCGCCAGGCCGGCGAGCTCGTGCAGGGCGACCTCCGCCACCGCTCCGGCGCGCAGCTCGAGCGCGCGCTCACGCCCCGCCATCGCGGCCTCCCGCTGCAGCGGAAATTCGGCGATCTGCCGGGCCAGCCGGGCCAGCACCTCGGCCTGCGGTGCGCCCGGCTCGGCGGCGCGCAGCTCGGTCAGTTCGAAGCGCTCGGTTCCGCCGAGCTCGAGCCATTCGGCTTCGGCTTCGGCGCTGGTACGTAGGCCTTTCTCCCGAGCCCGCAGCTCGAGCTGGTCGACGCGCCAATTGGCGGCGCGGCCGGGTGTGCGCAGGAAGGCGATCAGGTCGTCGGCGCCGCCGTCGAGGAGAGCCGCACGGACCAGGGCGACCAGTCCGCGGCCGGTCGCGGTCGCGGCCACCGGGACGCTTGCCTCGACCGCGACCGGAATGCCGTAGCCGTCCAGGATGCGCAGCCACAGATCGGCTGAACGGGCGGGGTTGCGCAGGGCGATTGCGATCTCGTCCGGCGGGGTCCCCTCGTGCAGGAGCGCGGCGATCTCGGTCCCGATCTGCTCGATCTCGTTGCGGTCTCCCGCCGACTGCAGAAAGACCAGCTCGGGCCCCGGTTCGATGCGCGGGGCTTCGGGGCGGAGAAAATTGCGATCGAGGTGGAACAGGGTGGCGGAGGGGGTATTAGTTGGCTCGGCCTCGAGCCGGGTCTCATTCGCGGGGCCGAGCTCAAGCAGCTGTCCGTAGAGGCGCGCCCTGGCCGCAAGCGCTTCCCGGTCTTCATATGTGATCGCGACGGTGATCTCCGCGGCCGCCGCAAGGGCACCGATCAGGGCGAGCTGCTCTGGATTCAGGTCGTCGAATCCGTAGAGGAAGACGGGCCGCCCTTTCCAGGACGCGGGATCAGAGGCCAGCCGCTCGGTCGCCGCGCCCGCCACCAGGTGGCGGTCGCCGCGGCCGCAGCGGTCACGCAGCTCGCTCCAGCTCTTGTACAGGGAGACGAGCTCGCCCCCGTACCCGCCGTCTTCGAGCCGGGCAGCCCGGGCGGCGAGCTCGTCGGGATCGACAAGCGCCCGCTGGAACTCCTCCAGCAGGCGCTCGAACGCGTCGGCAAAGCCCGGCCGCTGGGCGGAATCCGCGAGGAGCCGGAGACGGGTTCGCTCCGCGGCGGCGCGGGCGAGGTGGACTCGCTCGGACCGGGTCAATACGTTGCCCGAGACGACCCCGGCGGCACGGGCGACCTCGCCGAAGAGGCCGCCGAAGGTGACCACCGACCCGCCGAGGAATGCTGACCCGCTCAGCTCCCGCTCGAAGCGGTCAGCGTCGTCGAAAGTGGGGACGACGAGCAGCGGATCCCCGCCGGCCTGTTCCCTGAAGGCGCGGATCACCGCGCCGGCCTTTCCGGAGTTGGAAGGGCCCACGATTAAGTTCAGCGCCAGGTCGCATCCTCCTTCTTTTTCGTCGGTTTTTGCCGTCGGGGGGCGACTCTACCCTTGCCGCGACTCGTACCCGAAGTAGTCCTAGAAGGAGGCTCAGTACTGACATGTCGCTCTGTTTCGTAGATCCGGCAGACGCGATTCGCGCGATGGCTGATTCGATCGGCCGCGAAGCCCGCCGGCAGCTCCTCGGCGAGGTGGTCCGCGCCTGGGTCGACGAGATCCCCGAGGACGAGCTCGACACGCACTACGCCAAGGCGATCTCCGAGCTCGACGAGCACGACATCTCGGTGCTGGCGGCATGGCACGGGTCGATGGAGGCCGGTCAGCCGGTGCCGAACCGCGACTTCCTGATGGGCTCGTTCGATTCACTCGGCGACCACCGGCGCGAGGCGCTGAAGCTCGCCGCCGGGTTCCGCGGCGAGGAGGCCTTCGAGGCCGGACTCACCGAGGAGCGCGCGCTCGACACCGTCCTGGAGTGGCTCTCCGCCCCTCGCCTGATGGAGCTGGCGACCGAGGCGATGGACCTCTACATCTGGGACCGGGTCGGCAGCGACAACTAACGAGCCGGGCCAGACTCAATTCCAAGACTGGCCCGGATCTCTGGAATCGCCTGCTCGTTGTCCTGGTAATGAACCGCGGTCATCCCGAGCGCGGCCGCGGCCTCGCAGTTGTGCGGGAGGTCGTCGATGAAGAGACAGTCGCGGGGATGGACACCGTTGCCGAGGCGCTCGAGGGTGATCTCGTAGATCTCGGGCTCCGGCTTGCGACAGCCCACGAAGGCTGAGTCGACCACGACCTCGAAGATCTCGTCGATCGGCATCATCGCCCGCCACCTCGACTCCCACTCGCGGACGTTGTTGGTCAGCAATGCCATTCGCAGGCCGCTGTCTTTCAGCTCTCGCATCAGCCCGATCATCTGCTCATTCGGATTCAGTGCCTCGAAGTAGAGCTCGCTGAACCTCCGCAGCGTGGGCCGGCGCCCGAGCCGGGTCTCGAGCTCGGCCTCCAGCTTGGCGTGGAAATCGCTCTCGCTCATGACGCCTTTCTCCAGCTCGAACAGGGGATGCTCCCCCTCGCGAGTGGCGATCTCCTGCATCGCGCCCCCGAGGTCCTCGAACGAGAGACCGGTCTCCTCCTGGACCGCGGCGAACGACTGCACCAGCGGTGTGGTCAGCACCCCGCCGAAGTCCGAGATCACCGTGGTGATCGTCATTTCCGGCGCCAGAGCATGTAGCTGCCGGATCCATCGACGCCTTCGACGGTCCAGTCGAAGAACGAAGCCTGCAGGCGCCACCCATCGAGCTCGAGGGCGGTGCCGCAGACCCGGGTGCCGGCACCGCGCAGCGGCGCCTGGTCTTCGCGACTGACCCAGAGCTCGAGCCCGGCCCGCATCTGGTCGCCATCCCGGTCGTACTGGGTCGAGAGCAACGGCTCCTCGACTGGCGCCGGTGCTGCTCCGTCTGGGCCGAGCAGCCAAGCCTCGGTGCGCTCCTCGCTGTGCCCCGGCACGTCCGGCTCTCGCGCCGAGCGCAGGCCGAGGGCGGAACCGTCGCTTTGGACCGCTGCCAAGGTGCGCACCAGGCCGGCACCGTTGATCGCGGCCGGGTCGGCTTTCAGCGCCGCACCCGCGCCCTCGAACGAGCGGTCCTCGCCGTCATGACTGACGGTGACGGTGGCGCGACCGCTCCCTACCGGGTCGGCCGCGCCGCCTGGTTGGAGCGTCACCTCGATCGAGGTTCCTGTGAGCTTCCCCTCGGCCCTGGCGCCGCCGCCGGCCTCGTCGAGCTGGACCGCGTCAGATGTACCCGCCGCAAGGACCTCGGCGCCTCGGAACAGAACCAGTGTCGCCTCGCCGTCCCCGATCCCGGGCAGGCCGCGGCCGACCCAGCCGCGGATGCCACTGCCGGGGTCGGTGAACTCGAGCGCCAATGGGTCAGACATCCTCCGGGAGCTCCTTCGGTGGGTCGTCGATCTCGTGGGCCGTCCCCTCGATGTCGGCCGGCCCGCGGCCTGCCGGTCCCGCGCCCGCCCCAGGACGCTCCGCGCCGGTCTCGGGCCGCGGCCTCGCCCGGCGGTAGGTCCCGTAGGCGACGCGCGGCCCGAAGGCGACTCGGGAGACCACCATCCGCTTGGCCAGGCGCCAGATCACCGCGCGGGTCGGCGGCAGCAGCAGGAGCAATCCGGCGATGTCCGTCAGGAAACCCGGAGTCAGCAGCAGGGCCCCACCGAGAATGATCATCGCGCCGTCGAAGACCTCCTTGTGCGGGATCCGGCTCCGCTCGAGAGCGTCGCGGAAGCGCGCCCAGGCGGCCCTGCCCTGGGAGCGCAGCAGCACCGTGCCGAGGATGCTGTCGGCTATCAGCAGCGCCAGGGTCGGCAGGATCCCGATCGCCTGCCCGACCTGGATGATCACGTAGAGCTCGAGGATCGGGACGACGATGAACAGGACTAGAAGTAGCAGGGGCACGGCGCTCAACATAACGGCGGCTCCTCCGGCCCGCGTCCGGGGCCGCCGGGCCAGTTCTTTACCCTGTAGGCATGGCTACAGAGACGATGCCCACCGAGGAAGAGGTCTACGAGGCGCTCGAAGAGGTGATCGATCCCGAGCTCGGGCTCGATTTCGTAGCGCTCGGCCTCGTCTACGACGTCGAGATCGAGGGCGAAGAAGTGTTCATAACCTTCACCCTGACCACGCCAGGCTGCCCGATTGGCCCTCAGGTCACCGAGCAGATGCGCGAGTTCGTCGGCGATCTCGACGGCGTCAGCAAGGTCCACCCGAAGCTCGTCTTCGAGCCCGCCTGGTCCCCGGAGATGATGTCCGAGGACGCCAAGTTCGCGCTCGGGTTCTGAGCGCCGGCCTCGGACGATCAGCCGGCGGCGCGGCGGCGCAGCCGCTTGCGGCAGCGGATCCGGGCCCGCTTGCGCTTCTTCGCCTTGCAGCGCTTGCGCGCCGCCCGGCGCTTGCCGCCTTGCCTGAGTGAGCTCAGCGGCGGCGCTCCGTCGCAGGTGGGCGAGGCGACCAGATGGGCGTCGCGGCTGATGAAGTGGGTGCGGAGGACGCCGGTGGCGCGGTCGTAACTCCACTCCGATGGGTCCATCACACGGCCGTCGCGTTTCAGCTGGCAGGGCTCGAACGGTGCGCGCAGGGTCGAGAGCGAGGCGGCTATCCGGTACAGGTGGCCGGGCGAGCCGTCGATCCGGAGCTCCCAGCCCGACGCGGTCTCGGCCGAGGAGATCGCCTCGCCGCCGGCGAGCCGGGTCTGTGAGCTGCCGCGCGGGAATGCGAGCAGCTCGAGGGTGCCGTCGCGCTCGCCGAGGTTGACGATGCCGCCGTCATCTCCTTCCGGCGCCAGGGTGTCGACGTCCTCGGGCAGCAGCGGCAGGATCGTCCCGGCGCGGGCGAACAGAGGCAGCTCGTCGATCGGCGCCGGCACGGTCAGCTCGCGGCCGCCCGGCACCACCGCGGGCGCGGCAGCGATATCGAAGTCGCCGCGCTCCGGCCCGTAGCCCAGCGCCTGCCACAGGTCGATCCAGTCCCCGCCGGGGAGGTACAGCTCCCGCTCCCGGGCACCCTCCTCGATCACCGGCGCGGCGAGCAGGTCCGGGCCGAACATGAACTCGTCCTGTCGCAGGACCGCGGCGGGATCGTCAGGATACGCGAGCGCCAGGTGGCGCGAGAGCGGCATCCCGGTTCGCTGGTAGGTCTCCGAGGCCGCGGCGAGGTATGGATAGAGCTGGGTGCGCAGCTTGGTGTAGCGGCGCCAGATCGGGTACACGGCGGGGCTCCAGACCTGCGAGCGCTGCGCCCGGTTGTTCTGGAAGCTGAAGCCGTTGGCCTGGGTCCGCATCACGCCGCTGACCGCGCCGAGTTGGAGCCAGCGGATGTTGAGCTCGTCGGAGGTTCTGGGGTTGACGATCGCGTGGAAGCCGCCGATGTCCGAGCCCCAATACGCAACTCCCGAGAGGCCGGTGGAGAGCGCCTGGTGCACGGCGGCACAGAGCCCGTCGGAGCAGCTCCAGTCCTCGGTCGGGTCGCCGCCCCAGACGACCCGGGCACAGGGCTGTACCCCGTGCCAGCCCGAGCGCACGAACACTGCCGCGTCGCGGCCCATCCGCTCGCGCGTGTGCGCGTAGGAGGCGCAGTGGTAGAGGACGGGGTAGCGGTTGTGCATCTCGAGGCCGCGCCGTCCGTCGGCGAACACGGAATCTGTCGGCGTGTACTCGCCGAAGTCCTCCATCCAGCCGTCGTAGCCGTCGTCGATCGCCTCGTCGAGAAGCCCGGCGTAGAAGGCGTCGGCGCCGGGATTGGTGAAGTCGACCTCGGCGACCAGCTCGTCGGCCGTGAACGGGTTCGAGACCACGTACGGCAGTCCGAGGATGTTCTTGACCAGATGGCCGGCGGCGGCGGCCGGGCCGAATGCCTCCCCGTACTCGACGCAGATGTGCGGATTGAAGTAGGTGGTGATCTTGTAGCCGAGCCGGTGATAACCAGAGGTGAGTGCCTGCTGCGCCGGCCGGTTGCCGACCTGCGCCCCGCAGGGGAGGTAGTGGGTGTAGGTCTGAGCGACGGTGACCGGGACGTCCTCGGCGCGGAAGCGCTCGGCCAGCTCGAACTGGCGGCTCTCCAGGGTGGGCTGGAACCAGGGCCCGAAGATCCACGGCGACGGATCGGGCTGGCGGCCCGCGTAGTCGGAGTAGCGGCGCAGGACGTCTGCAGGCTTCGGGCCGGCGAACACCGAGAACCGGAAGAAGCTGCGTCTCCGTTTCCGCATGCCACGCGTCGGTGCGCTCGCGACGCAGGCGGAAGGTGGAACGCTGGGGTTGATCGATCAGGAAGCCGAAGCCCCGGGTGGAGATCGTCCACGGGATCGGGAAGTTGGTCGCCGTCGGCCCGGTGGGGAAGGTGAACTCGGGGATCAATGGGCGGAGCAGCTCCTCGCCCTCGCCGGATGAGAACGGCCCCTCTTCGGCCCAGTTGAAGACGAGGTTCCCCGTCTGGTCGACGGCGTTGGAGCGCTCGCCGAAGCCGAGGAAGCGCTCGGTCGGACCGGCCTCGAACCCCGCCCCCGAAACGCTTGCGAGGGCAGCGAGGGGCCCCGATCCCGGCGCGATCCGTGAATCGACCGTGGCCCCGCCGGACCCGGTCGGTGAGATCCTCACCTCGAGGCGGTGGCCGAGCGGGTCGTTGGTGGCGACGTCGAGGACCAGGTCCTCGCCCTCGCGCCGCGAGCCGAGCAGGCGGGTGGCGTGGAACCACAGCGTCTCGACGTTGAGCCCGACGTAGTAGCCGAGAAAGGCGTTGTTGACCACAGGAACCCGCAGATCGAAGGAGTAGCCCAGCGAGCCATAGCGGGCGTGGGGATCGGCCGGGGACGGAGCACCGCCGGCGAGGGTGCGCAGGGCCTCACCGCTGGCGGTGTCGCGGAAGCTGAGCCGGAACGGCTCCGGATCGACGGTCACCTCGAGTGGGCCGGAGGACAGGATCGCGGAAGGGTCGCCGGCAGCCGCCGTGCCAGTCGCGGACCAGGCAAAGACTGCGGCCCCGATCGCCACCGCCCAAGTGCGCGCGCGTCTCCTGTTCACCGGGTTGGATTATGCGGGCTGACCTGCGCGGCCGCGCCAACCGGCGCCGTACAGTGTTCTGGGTGGTTGATATGCACGCACGAACCGTGGGGAACTGCGTTGCGGCCGCGCTCGCGGCCTGTCTGCTCCTGGCCGGAACCCACTCCGCCGTCGCGGCCCCGGCGCCAGCAGATAAACCCCTGGAAACCGGGCGCTTCCTGGTCACGGTGGAGGCTCCGCGGGTGCCCCTCGGCGAGGGGCGGGCGGCGCGCGCGCTGCGCCGAGAGCGAGCCGCGACTGCCTCCCGCCTGATCTCGAAGGTGGCGAGCCGTCACCCGTTGCGGCTCGGTCAGCGGATTCCCGCCGGCGCAGTGTTCGCGGCGGCGCCGAGCCCCGGCGAGAGTCCCGCCGACCTCCGCCGCGAGCTGCTCGCCGATCCGCTCGTCGCCGGGGTCGAGCCCGAGTTCTACCTGCAGCTCCGCGGCTACGTGCCCAACGATCCCGCCTATCTGAGCAGCGACCCGAATGCCCCCGGCGGCGACCGTCGCCAGTGGAACCTGATCAAGTCCCACTTCGAGGATGCCTGGACGGTCACTGACGGGAGCCAGTCGACCGTCGCCATCCTCGACACCGGCGTTTCCTCTACCCAGCCCGACCTGACCCAGCTTGCCGGGGAGGCCGACCACGACGCGACGCCGACCGGCGCCACGAGCGACGAGAACGGCCACGGCACCCACGTCGCCGGGCTTGCCTGCGCGAACTCCGACAACGGCTACGGGATGGCCTCGGCCGGCTTCGACTGCCGGATCATCGCCGAGAAGCTCGATGTCTCCGGCAACAACCTGACCCTGGGCTCAATCATCGCCGCCGTCTATCACGCCGCAAACAACGGGGCGCGCGTGCTCAACATGAGCTTCGGCAGCACCGGCGCAAGCGACTCGCTGCGTCAGGCCATCAACTACGCCTGGGGGCGGGACGTGGTCATGGTCTCCTCGGCCAGCAACCAGTCGGTCCCCGACCAGGGGTACCCCGCCAACTACCTGCAGCCGGTAGGCACCGCTTTCAACCCGGCCACCTGCAACGACGGCGACGCGACTACGGCTGGATGCGCCCGCGGCCTGGTGGTGACCATGGCCAACTACAACAGCGTCAACGGCGGGGCGGGCTACGGCACCGGGGTCTCGGTCGCCGCCTACGGCGACTCCTACGCACCCCTGAAGGGGATCTTCTCGACCTGGCCCGCGAACAGCACCACCCGCGAGGACGCGCTCTGCCTCGTGGTCGGTCCGTTCCCCTGCGCGCCGCGGACCGTCTTCGACGGCGACGACCGCTTCGCCTACCTGTTCGGGACCAGCATGGCGGCGCCGCAGGTCTCGGGCCTGGCCGCGTTGATCCGCTCCCTCTATCCCGATCTGACTGCGGGAGAGGTGGTGCGTGCGATCAAGGCGTCGGCCAGTGGCAAGGGGAAATGGACTTCCCCGCTGGGCTGGGGAATCATCGACGCGGCGGCGGCCCTGCAGCTGACGGTGATCTCCGAGGACAAGTCAGCTCCGTCGTCCCGGGTGAAAACAAGGCGGCGCTCCGCGAAGCGGCGCTTCCCGGTCAAGGTGACCAGTGCTGACAGCGATCCGGCCGGTAAGCCTGCCTCGGGCGTGGACAAGGTCGCCATCTACGTGTCCAAGAACGGGCGCCGCTTCCGCCACCTGCGCACCATCCGCCGGTCCAAGTTCAAGTTCAAGGGAAGCAGCGGCGACAGCTACCGGTTCTACTCGCGCGCGGTCGACAAGGCCGGCAATCGCGAGAGCGCACCGGACAAACCCGACGCTGCGACCCGGGTCCGCGGCCGCTAGCTGGCGGCAGCGACTTCGGCGCGCGACTCGGCTTCTTCGGCGGCACCGACGAGCTCCGCGACCGAGTCCTGGATCCCCTCGGCGATCAGCTCGACGTCCTCCATCGAGTCGTAGTCGGCGATCAGGCCGAAGTTGACACCGCCGTTGTAGCTCATGATCGCGATCGCGAGCGCGTGGTTCTCGGGAAGGAAGGCGACCGGGAACGTGTCGAGCAGCTCGCGCCCCAGGACGTAGAGCGGAATCTGTGGGCCAGGGACGTTGGTGACGATCAGGTTGAACAGTCGGGTGGAGAAGTTGATCCGCGAGGCCTGTGCGAGCAGCGTGGGCGGGGCAAAGTCGTTGAAGCGGGAGATCACCTCGGCGCCCAGCGCCTGTTTCGATTCCTTCAGTCCGTCCATCTCCTTGCGGACGACCGCCAGCCGCTTCACCGGGTCATCGATGTAGACCGGCAGCGGACCGCGCATGGCGGCGATGCGGTTGCCGAGGTTGCCGCTCTCGTCCTCGGCTCGGATCGAGACGGGAACCAGCGCGCGCATCTCGAGCCCTTCGACCCGAAGCCCGCGAGCGCGCAGCCACCGCCGCAGGGCGCCGGCCACGCAGGTGAGGACGACGTCGTTCACCGTGCCGCCGAACGTGTTCTTGATCTTCTTGAAGTCGTCGAGGCTGCTTCGGACCCAGCAGTAGCGCCGGTGTGAGCCGATGTCGGTATTGAGCGGCACCTCGGGGGCGCGGTCGACATAGGCCCAGGCGATCTCACCGATGCCCTCGGCCGCCTCGCGCACCTGCTTCAAGGTGCTGCGCGGACGGAGCGCCGCCGAGGTCACCCGCCTGGTCAGCCGCAGCGGCGTCCGGGCTACGTCCTCGGCGCCCTTGGCCGCCAGGGTCGCTTGCGAGGGAGTCGGACTCGCGACCCATTCGTGGTCGGGCTCGACGTTCTCGGGGATCGGCTTCACGTCGAAGAGGACGGTTGCAATGTCGATGCCGGCAACGCCGTCGATGACGCTGTGGTGAGTCTTGATGATCAGCGCGAACCGGTTCTCCTCCAGGCCCTGAACCAGCCAGATCTCCCACAGGGGCTTCGAGCGGTCGAGCTGTTGCGAGAAGAGACGCCCAGCGATGTTCTCGAGCTGTTCCTCCGATCCCGGAGCAGGCAGCGCCGAATGCCGGATGTGGTACTCGAGGTTGAAGTTGGGGTCGTCGACCCAGAAGGGCCGCCCGGTCTCGAGCGGGGGGAACGCCAGCTTCTGGCGGTAACGCGGAACCAGGTGCAGGCGGCTGCGTACGTGCCCGACGAAATCGTTGTAGCCCGGCGCCGGGCCCTCGAAGATCATCACGCCGCCGATGTGCATGTGGCTGTTGTCACCTTCGTTCGTGAGGAACGAGGCGTCGACGGCGGTCAGCCGATCCATGTGCTTTGGAGGCATTTCCTTCCTTCTCTCCTCGGTGAGGGACCCTTAACCCTATCCTGTGCGGTCGTGCCGACGGCAACAGAGAACCCGCGAAAGACGGGCCCCAGCAAGGTCCTGCTCGCCGCCCCGCGCGGCTATTGCGCCGGCGTCGATCGCGCCGTGCAGACGGTCGAGCACGCCCTCGACCTGCATGGGGCGCCGATCTACGTTCGCAAGGAGATCGTCCACAACAAGCACGTGGTGCAGCAGCTCGAGAAGCGGGGAGCGATCTTCGTCGACCAGGAGACCGAGGTCCCGGAGGGCGAGATGGTCGTCTTCTCGGCGCACGGGGTCGCTCCGAGCGTCCACGAGAACGCCGCCGAGCGCGGCCTGCGCACGATCGACGCGACCTGTCCGCTCGTGACCAAGGTCCACGTCGAGGCGCGCAAGTTCGCGGAGCAGGGCTACACGATCGTCCTGATCGGCCACGAAGGCCACGAGGAGGTGGAGGGGACCACGGGCGAGGCGCCGGAGAACATCGTCCTGGTCCAGACCGCTGACGATGTCGACACGCTCGAGGTCGACGACCCGAGCAAGGTCGCCTACATCACCCAGACAACCCTGTCGGTCGATGAGACCACCGCGATCATTGAGCGGTTGAAGCAGAAGTTTCCGGAGATCATGGGCCCGCGGACCGACGACATTTGTTACGCGACCACCAATCGCCAGATGGCCGTGAAGGAGCTCGCCCGGCACTGCGACCTGGTCCTCGTCATCGGTTCGACCAACTCATCCAATTCGAACCGGCTGGTCGAGGTCGCGCGCGAGCACGGTTGCGCCTCCCACTTGATCGACAATCACATGCACGTAGAGGAGGAATGGCTCGACGGGGTGAAGACCGTCGGGATCACCTCCGGGGCGAGTGCGCCCGAGGAGCTGGTCGAGCGGCTTGTCTCCTATTTCCGCGACCGCGGGGCCGACGACGTCTCCGAGCTGACCACGGTGGAGGAAGACGTCCGCTTCATGCTGCCGAAGAAGATCCGGACCGAGCTTTCCGCCGGCGCCTAGGTCGCCGGCTCGCCGGCGATCCCGGCCGCGAAGCTGACCGAGTAGACGAGGATCCCGGGATCGGGGCGCAGGCGAAGTTCTCCCCTGCGGTGCGGTCCCTCGGCCATCAGCTCGTAAAGCCCCGCGTGGTCGACGGTGATCGGCTCGGTGGCCGCGCCGTCGAGCTCGACCTCGAGCGTCCCGCTGCCGTCGAGAGTGGCGTATGCGCCCCCGGCCTCGAACGGGATCTCCAGCTGCGGCTCGGCCTCGGTCGATCGCCAGGGCTCCCGCTCCGATCCTCCCGGCAGGAGCTCGTCGCTCGGGGCAATCACCCGGGCGCCGGGTGCATCGGTTGGGCGAAGCGGCTCTGTCTCTCCGTTGACCGCCTCGCCGCCGAGCTCCCCCCGAATTGCTGTCTCGGTCGCCGCGAACTCGCCTTCACCGAAGTGAAACCAGCGCAGGGCGCCTCCCTTCGACCAGAGGAAGAGCGACGGCCATCCGCGACAGCCGTAGTCAGCCCACAGAGCACGCCGCTCGTCGCTGAGGACCGGATAGGGGATCCGCAGCCGCTCGACGGCTAGGGCGACGGACGCCGGGTCCTCGCTGAACGGATAGCGGGGCGTATGGACTCCGACCGTGTTCAGTCCCTGCTCGGTGTAGCTCTGGTGCCAGGCGGACAGGTAGGCAAGGGTCCGAACCGAATTCAGCTGGGCAAAGTCGAAGAAGTGGACGAGGACCGGGCCGGCCGCGGTCAGCCGTTCCATCACCGGCTCCGCGCCGTCGGCGCCGATCCAGGTGGCGCCGGGAGGGAACGGCGGCGCCGCGATGTCCTCCCGGGGCGGGCGGGGCATGCCGGTATTCTCTTGCACCTCGCCACATTGCACTTCGACGAAGGAGAGAGCCTTGAGCAAGTCCGTCTGGGACAGGATCGAAGAGAGTCGCGCCCGTCATAACGTCCTCGAGCACCCCTTTTACGTGCGCTGGTCCGCCGGCGAGCTGAGTTCCGATGAGCTCGCCCGCTACTCGGGCCAGTATCGACACGCGACCGAGGCGATCGCGCGAATCTGCGCCGATGCCGCCGAGACCGGCCCGGCCGAGGCCCGGGCAGAGCTCTCGCGCCACGCGGATGAGGAGCAGGCTCACGTCGGGCTCTGGGACGACTTCGTCGAGGCCACCGGCGGCGAGATCGGCGCCGAGCCCACACCGGAGACCGCCGACTGCATCTCGTCGTGGACCGGACCCGATGGCTATCTCGAGGCGCTCGCACGGCTGTACGCGATCGAGAGCGGCCAGCCTGAGATCTCTCGCGTCAAGCGCGAGGGCCTGGCCCGGTTCTACGGCATCAACGAGGGACCGGCAACGGAGTATTTCCGGGTCCACGAGCACGACGACGTCGAGCACGCCCGGCAGTCCCGCGAGCTGATCAGCTCGGCGATCGGCTCCAAGGACGACGAGGACCGGGTCGTCGCCGCGGCGACCGACGCCTTCAAGGCGAACTGGCGCCTGCTCGACGGGGTCTGAGCCGCGGGCGTGATGTCCGGGCGTGACCGCGCGATCGGGATCCTGATCGGCTTGGCCGTCGGGATCGCGGTCGTGGCCCTGTTCGTGTTCGTGTTCAGCGAAGACACGGTCGATGCACCCTCGATCGACGAGCGGACCCCTCCGACGACTACGGTGCCCGACCGATGAGATTCCCGGTGACGATCCTTCTGGTCGTGCTGGCGGCCGTGCTCTTCTTCGTACTCCGCGATGACGATGAGGAATCCGGTGGCAACGGCGAGCTGACCACTCAGACCGGCACCGCCACCACCGCGATCACCAACGGCGGCGGAACTCAGGTGATCCAGGTCAAGGGCGGAGAGGCCGTTGGCGGTCTGCGCGAGCTGACCACGACCCAAGGTAACCCGGTCAGCTTCGAGATCCGCTCAGACGAGAAGACCGAGGTCCACCTGCACGGCTACGACATCACCAAGAACATTCCGGCCGGCGGCAGCGCCAGCTTCGACTTCATCGCCGACCTCGACGGAATCTACGAAGTCGAGCTTCACCCGCAGCACACGACGATCGCGGAGCTGACGGTCCAGCCCTAGATGTTTTTGCTCGGCCACGCACTCGTGGCGAGGGAGGACCTGCCGATTCCCGATTGGCTCTTTGCCTGGGGAGCGTCCGTGGTCCTGATCGTCTCGTTCGTGGCGCTCTCTTTTGCGTGGAGAGAGCCGCGGCTCGAGCGCGACAGCTGGCGGCCCGCTTCTGGCCGGCTCTCGGGCCTTCTCGTCAACCGCGGCACCGAGATCCTCGCCGGCGCGATCGGGGTGTTTCTGTTCGGGCTGGTGATCTGGGCGGGGCTGCGCGGCACCGAGGCGCCCGACCGCAACTTCGCGGTGACCTTCGTCTTCGTCACTTTCTGGCTGGGAATGGTGATCGCGAGCGTCATCTTCGGGGACGTCTTCCGCGCCTTCAATCCCTGGCGCGCGGTCGCGCGGGCCTTCTCCGCAGGCTTCACCGCGGTCGCGGGCCAGTCTGCGCCGGCCCCGTATCGCTATCCCGAGCGGCTCGGCCGGTGGCCCGCCGTGATCGGTTTGCTCGCCTTTGTCTGGTTCGAGCTGATCTACGGCAAGACGCTGTTGGTGATCGGGCTCAACCCGCACAACCTCGGGGTGGCGGTGCTCGCCTACTCGGCCTTCACCTTCGGCGGGATGGCTCTGTTCGGGATCGAGCGCTGGGTCGACCGCGCCGAGGTCTTCTCCGTCTACATGAGGATGTTCTCCCTGCTCTCTCCGCTGGAGGTGAGGGAGGGGAGGCTCGGCCTGCGCCGGCCGTTTTCGGCGGCTGGCCGCGCCTGGGCCCAGGTCCCGGGCTCGGTCGCCCTGGTGATCGCGAGCATCGGCGCCACCAGTTTCGACGGAGGCAGCGAAGGGGCGTTCGAATCGCCGATCTCATCGCTGACCGACTTCGTCCGCGACCTCGGGCTCGGACTCGTCAACGCACTCCGGATCAGCGACACGATCTTCCTGGTCCTGGTCGTCCTGCTGGTCGGAGCGGTCTACGCGCTCGGAATCCAGGGGATGAGGACGGTCGCCCCCGAGCGCTCGACGGGAGAATTGCGCCGCGCCTTCGCCCACAGCCTGATCCCGATCGCGCTCGCCTACCTGATCGCCCACTACTTCAGCCTGATCGTCTTCCAGGAGCAGGCGCAATTCACCTATCTGCTCTCGGATCCGCTCGGAACCGGCAAGGACTACTTCGGCACCGCGTCGGGGGGCATCGACTACGCGCTCATCGGCGCCGAGGCGATCTGGTATGTGCAGGTTGCTGCGCTCGTGATCGGACACGTGATCGGGCTGGTCCTCGCGCACGACCGGGCGATCGCCATGTTCGGCGACCCCCGCCAGGCGACCCGCTCCCAGTACTGGATGCTGTCGGTGATGGTTGCCTTCACCTGCTTCGGGCTCTACCTGCTCTCGCAGGCGAACGCGTAGCTACTCCGCCATCTCTTTCAGTGCAGCGGCAAGCGCCACCTGCTCGGCTGAGACCGCCGAGCCCTCGAGCACGATGACCACGTTCCCCGCGCGGTAGCAGAGGAGGTCGGCAGCGGCCTCGCACTCCTGGACCCCACGCTCGGCGTCGTCCCCGTCGTCGTAGACGGCGAGTGAGCCGGCGTCTGGTTCCTGCCCTTCGGCCCCGGCCTCGGCTTCCGCGGCAGAAACCGGGCCCAGGGTCACCCCGAACAGCTCCTTGCTCTCATCGTCCGTGACGAGCGGCCGCCCCAGCTCGAGCGTGGCGCCGTTGGAGTTGGCCTCCTCTACGAACTCGTCGGCATCGAACTCCTTCTCGCCGCAGCCCGATGCGGCCACCGCCAGTCCGGCAGCTGTTAGCGCCACCAGCGAGGCGAGCCGTCTCACGCCCATTGCGCCGGAGGCTATTCGGTGAGCCCGTCGCGGATAGCCCCGGCGTCGCGGCGCAGCATCTCCGTGTAGCTGCCGGCTTCGCCGGGCGACTCGATCAGGAGCCCGGAGAAAATCGCGACGCCGGTCTCCTCGGCGATCTGTTGCAGCACTTCCGGTTCGTCTTCCTCCTGGGCGAAGACGGTGGGCACGTCGGCGGCCCGGATCGCCTCCTCGACCTCGGCGATCGTCGCGGCGCTCGGCTCCGCTTCCGCACCGCTCGACGGAAACGGCGTCGCGACCACCTCGAAGCCGTAGCGGTCGGCGAAATAGCCGAGCGAGTCGTGGGAGGTGACCAGCTCGCGGCTCTGCTTCGGTATTTGCGCGAGCGCCTCGGCGAGCTCGCGGTCGAGCGCGGCCAGCTGCTTGGCGAAGGTCCGCGCCCGTGCGCGGTAGCCGCCGGCGTGTTCCGGGTCGGCGGCGGCGAACGCTTCGCCCAGCGCCGGCAACGCGGCGGCGACCCGGGCCGGATCCATCCACACGTGCGGGTCATCGCCGAGCAGGCGCCCGGAGTGGTCTGCGAGCGTGAACCTGCTGACGTCGGTCTCGTCGAGCGGGAGCCCCGCCTCGAGGCCGGCACCGTTCTCGACGATCAGATCGGCGCCGTCGAGCTCCTGCCTGTCCCTGGCGCTGAGCTGAAAGTCGTGCGGGCTCGAGCCGTCCGGGACGATCTGCTCGACGGTCGCGTCCTCACCGGCTACCCGCTCGCTGATTGCGCGCATGACGCCGGTTGTCGCGGCGACGGTGGGCCCCCCGGCCGGGTCCTCGGAGTCGTCGTCGCTGCCACATCCGGCGCCGAGGAGGCAGCCGGCCAGCAAGAGGAGGGAAAGGAAGGGCCTGGGTGTGGGGCTTGCGAACGCCATTTGCTAGTTGAGAATCATTATCATAAAGCGGTGATCAGGCTTTCAGAGGTCTCGGTGCGCTTCGGCGAGTTCGTGGCTCTCACCGGGATCGACATGGTGATTCCGAAGGCGGCCCGAGTAGCTGTCCTCGGCCCGAACGGCGCCGGCAAGAGCACCCTGCTCGAGGTGGTGGCCGGGACGCTGCCGCCGAGCGATGGATCCATCGAGCGCGGCAGTGACCGGATGGCCCTCGTTCCGCAGGGCCTCGAGGTAGAGCCGGTCTTCCCGGCGACGGTCACTGATGTGGTGCGGATGGGCCGCTACGGCGACCTCGGCCTCTTCGGGCGGTTCGGCCCGCGCGATCGCGAGCTCGTTGCGAAGTCGATCGAGGAGCTCGGAATCGCCGAGATCGCGGAGCGCCGCTTCTCCCGCCTCTCAGGGGGCCAGCGGCAGCGGGCCCTCCTTGCGCAGGCCGCCGCCCAGGAGGCCGACATCCTGCTGCTCGACGAGCCGTTCACCGGCGTCGATGCCCCGACCCGTGCGGCGCTCCGAGGGACCCTCGACCGCTGGAGCCAGGAGGGGCGGACCGTGCTCGTCGCCACCCACGACCTGGAGAGCGCCGCCCGCGACTACGACCTCGTCCTCTGCGTCAACCGCAGGCTGATCGCCTTCGGTCCCGCCGCCCAGACCTGCACCACCGAGGTGCTGGAGGAGACCTTCGCCGGTGGCGTGATCAAGGTGGGCGAGCTCCTGATCGACGCAACCCATCATCACCACGGAGCGGCCTGAGCGGGCCGGATAGCTCATGGACTTCCTCACCGATCCGTTCAGCGCCGAGTTCCTCCGCACCGGAGCGATCGCGGCGGCAGCCGTCGGCGTCCTCTGCGGCGTGGTCGGCTGTTACGTCCTGCTCCGGGGCCAGGCGCTCGTCGCCGACAGCCTCGCCCACGGCATCCTTCCCGGGATCGGAGTCGCCTTTCTGCTCACTGCCGGCGACGCAGGAGGCGAACCGAGCCAGGTGGCGCTGTCGATCGGGGCGGCAGTAGCGGGGCTGGCCACCGCTCTCGCCACCAACACGATCCTGAGGCGCAGCCCGCTCCGCGACGAGGCAGCCTCGGCGGTCGTCTTCGTCCTCATGCTCGCGCTCGGTGTCGTAGTCATCTCCCGTGCCGACGGGTACTCGGTCGACCTGACCTCGTTCCTGTTCGGGGACGTGCTCGGTGTGAGCGAGACCGAGGCAGCTGTGGCCGCCGCGCTGGTTGTCGGCGGGCTCGTGATCGTGGCCGCCGCCTACCGGCCACTGCTGCTGTTCGCCTTTGATCCGCGGCGGGCCGCCGCCGCGGGATTCAATGTCGAGCGGCTCAACCTGCTTTTGCTGGTGCTGGTGACGCTGACAGTGGTGGTCGGATTCCGGATCGTGGGCACCCTGCTGGTCCTCGGGCTGCTGTTGGCGCCACCGGCCGCGGCTGCCCTGGTCACCCGCCGGCTGCCGGCGATGATGGCGGTCTCGGCCGCGATCGCGGCTGCCAGCGCCCCGGCGGGCCTGCTGCTTTCCTGGCATCTCGACCTGGCAGCGGGCGCCTCCATCGTGCTCGTGTCGGTGGCGGTGTTCGTGGTTCTGCTGGTGGTCCGACCACAGCCACGGTAGGCGGCCCATGGCCAACCCATCTTCATACTGGGCGGATGCCGTTCCTGCTCGCGCACGCCGCCCACTGGATCATGTGGGCCGTCTACGCGGTCCCGATCCTCATCGTCCTCGCCGCGACGATCAACTCGATCCGCACCCAGAGGCGGGAGCAGCGCGGAGGGGGCCTGGCCCCGCGGGACTAGCCGGCGGAGAGGACTTCTGAGAGACGCCGCTCGAGCGCCTCGGAGATCGAGTCGCGGACGGGGCCCTTCGGCAGTCGCTCGACCAGGGCTTCGAGGAACCCCTCGATGATCACGCGTTTCGCCGCGGCATCGCTGAGTCCGCGGCTGCGCAGGTAATAGAGCTGCTCGGCGTCGACCTGAGCCACCGCGGCGGCGTGGGTGCAGCGGACGTCGTCGGCCTCGATCTCAAGCCCCGGAATCGCGTCGGCGTGGGCGCTCTTCGAAAGGAGCAGATTTCTCGATTCCTGAAATGCGTCGGTCTTCTGGGCGCCGGGGTCGACCTTGATCATCCCGCGCCAGACCGCGGTTGCCGTTTCTTCGAGCACCCCGCGGAAGGCCAGGTCTGAGGTAGTCGAGGGGGCTGCGTGCTCCTGGGTTGTGTCGTAGTCGAGGTGCTGCGAGCCGTTGCCGGCATAGGCCCCGGTCACACGAGCACTCGAGCCCTCGCCGGCCAGGCGGGTCTCCATCCGCACCTTGCCGCGTGCCGAGCCGAATCCGAGCGCCACCCACTCGAAGTGCGCGTCGCGCTCGACCTCAGCCCGCTGGGTTGCGAACACCCAGCTCTTCTCGGAGAGCTCCTGCTGGCAGATGTAGCGCAGGTTGGAGTCCGGCCCCGCGACCAGCTCGACCACTCCATTGAAGAGCGCGTCGAGATCTTCTCCCGCCGATTCGTACCGCTCCCAGACCTCGGCCTCGGCACCTTCCTCGAGGATGACCAGGGTGCGCCAGTGCAGGGCGCTCCCGTCCTCGCTCTGCCGGATCGTGATCTCGACCGGCTGTTCCAGCCGCTTGCCCGCCGGGACGTAGACGAAAGCTCCCTGGCTCCAGGCGGCCGCGTTGCGGGCCACGAAGGGGTCTTCGGCCGGGACCAGCGATCCGAGCCGCTGCTCGACCACGTCACCAAAGCGTTCGACGGCAACCGCGAGTGGCATCACCACGGGTTCGTCGAGGGAGGCGGCTTCCGCGCCGAGCCCTTCGATCTCGCCGTCGGCCTTCCCATAGGCCTCGGGATCGAGCCCGGTGAGGTCGGTGAACTCCCAGCCTTTCGTCTTTTGGTCTGGAAGCGGAGGGGCTTCGACCGGCATCTAGCCGATCGAGCCTTCCATCTGCAATTCGATCAGCCGGTTGAGCTCGACTGCGTACTCCATCGGCAGCTCTTTGGTCACCGGCTCGATGAAGCCGTTGACGATCATCTTTGAGGCTTCCTCCTCGTCGAGGCCGCGGCTCTGCAGATAGAAGAGCTGTTCGTCGCCGATCTTGGAGACCGTCGCCTCGTGGCCGACGTTGACGTCATCCTCGCCGATCCGGATGGTCGGATAGGTGTCGGAGCGCGACTCTTCGTCCAGCAGCAGCGCGTCGCAGACAACCTTGGACCGTGCCTCGGTCGCGCCCTTGGCGATCTCGAGCAGCCCGCGGTAGGTGCCGCGCCCGCCGTCCTTGGAGATCGACTTCGAGAAGATCGAGGAAGTCGTCTTCGGCGCCACGTGGATGATCTTGCCGCCGGCGTCCTGGTGCTGGCCGGCGCCGGCAAAGGCGATCGAGAGCACCTCGCCGTGGGCTCGCTCGCCCATCAGGTAGATGCTCGGGTACTTCATGGTCAGCTTCGAGCCCAGGTTGCAGTCGACCCATTCGACCGTTGCGTCCTCCTGGGCGATGGCCCGCTTGGTGACCAGGTTGTAGACGTTCTGGGACCAGTTCTGGACCGTCGTGTAGCGGAGCCTAGAGCTGGGCTTGGCGACCAGCTCGACCACGGCGGAGTGGAGCGAGTCGGTCGAATAGACCGGGGCGGTGCAGCCCTCGATGTAGTGCACGTCCGAGCCCTCCTCGGCGATGATCAGGGTCCGCTCGAACTGGCCCATGTTCTCGGTGTTGATCCGGAAGTAGGCCTGCAGCGGCATCTCGACCTTGACGCCCTTAGGCACGTAGACGAAGGAGCCGCCCGACCAGACGGCGCTGTTCAGCGCGGCGAGCTTGTTGTCGTTCGGGGGGATCACCGTCGCCCAGTACTCGCGCACGAGGTCTTCATGCTCGCGAAGAGCCGTGTCCATGTCGGTGAAGATCACGCCCTGCTCCTCGAGCTTTTCGTTGACCTGGTGGTAGACGACCTCGGACTCATACTGCGCGCCGACCCCGGCGAGGAACTTGCGCTCCGCTTCAGGGATGCCCAGCTTGTCGAAGGTGTTCTTGATGTCCTCGGGGACCTCGCTCCAGTCTCGGCTGTTCTTCTCCGAGGCGCGGACGAAGTAGTGGATGTCGTCGAAGTCGATCTGGTTCAGGTTGCCGCCCCACTGCGGCGTCGGGCGCGACTCCCAGTGCTCGTAGGCCTTGAGGCGGAAGTCGCGCATCCATTTCGGCTCGTCCTTGTATTCGGAGATCGCCTCGACGACTTCGCGGGAGAGGCCCTTGGGCGCCTTGTAGGCGTAGCCCTCCTCCGAGTCGTGGAAGCCGAACTTCTCCTTGTAGTCGGCACCGATGTCGCGGAGGCCGTCCTGCTCGCGCTGCTTCGCAATTGTCTCTGGGGTGGCCATGTGGTTAGTTGATCGTAGAGGGACGGGTGGGCGTTGACGGTGTGAGGTCTATTCCTACCCGTGAGGTCGGATTTTAGCGGACCGCCCCGTGTTGCTCCGAGGGCTGCCCCCGCCGGGGGCACGGCGGCTCAGATAGCTACTTTGATCACGCCGTCCTCGACCGCCACCGGGAAGGTGTCCACCGGCTGGTAGGCGGGCAGCGTCTTCGGCCGCCCGGAGGTGAGATCGAACAAGGACCCGTGGCGCGGGCACTCGACCGTGCAGGCGGAGGCATCGAATTCGCCCTCGGCAAGCGGACCGTCATCGTGGGAGCAGCGGTCCTCGATTGCGTATAGCTCGCCGGCGCAGTTGAAGACGCCGATCTTGCGACCGTCGGCAGTCTCGACCAGACGCATCTCGCCGTCAGGCAGTTCGCCCTCGGGACAGACCTCGATCTTCTCGGATGGGTCGCTCATCGGTCCCGACAAGATAGGTTGCGCGGCGTGCTGATCGTCTTGATCCTGATCGGGGTGGCGGTGGCCGTCGGCCTGTTCGTGTGGTTGACCTATAACCGCATGGTCGCTCGCCGCCAGGGGGTGGACAACAGCTGGGCGCAGATCGAGGCGGCGCTGCAGCGGCGGCACGACCTTATCCCCAACCTGGTCGAGGCGGTCAAGGGCTACGCGCAGCACGAGCGCGCCACCTTCGAGGAAACGACCCGCGCCCGCGCCGCCGCCGAGTCGGCCAGCGGTCCGCAAGACGCCTCGGCAGCAGAGGGGACCCTGACCGCGATGATCGGGCGGCTGATGGCGGTCGCCGAGCAGTATCCGGAGCTGCGCGCGACCGAGAACTTCCAGCAGCTGCAGGCCAGCTTGTCGGAGACCGAGGACCAGATCCAGATCACGCGTCGCGTCTACAACGACACGGTCCAGACCTACAACACCCTGATCCAGATCTTCCCGCCGAACCTGGTCGCCCGCGCCTTCAACTTCGAGGCCCGCGAGTTCTTCGACGCGCCGACCGAGGCCGATGCGGCGCCGGAGGTGCAGTTCGGCGGCGGTGCCGGCGGCGCGGAGGCTCCACCCCAGCGGTGAGCCAACTCCGTCGCTCAATGGCGGGGCTGCTGGCCGGGGTCGCCCTCCTGGTGCTGCCGGCATCGGCGCAGGCGCGGAGCGCCGATGTCGTCGACGCGGCGGTGAGCCTGAAGTTGGCTCCGGATGCGACGCTGCTGGTATCCGAGCGGCTCACCTTTGATTACGAAGGCGAGTTCCACGCGTCTTACCGGGACATCCCGCTCGATGCCGGCCAGACGGTGAGCGACGTCCAGATCAGGGAAAAGGGGCGCGTCTACCGGCCCGGCGGCTGCACCGTGGTGGGTTGCACAGACGAGACCGGCCGCTTCGGGCTGGACCAGGCACCCGGGGGCGGCATCAGGATCGTCTGGCACCACAATGCCGCGGACCAGGAGCGGACCTTCGTTGTCTCCTACGGCGTCGACAAGGAGGCCGTTGCCTACGACGACGTGATCGACGTCTACTGGAAGGTCTGGGGAGACCAGTGGGACTTCGATCTGGCCAAGCTCCAGGCTGAGTTCGTCGACCCCGCGCTTGACCCGGCGAACGACCTGTATCGGGTCTGGGGCCACCCCCGGGAGGTCGAGGGAGAGACCTTCCGCGATCAGGGGGTCGCCCGGCTCGAAGCCGAGGACATTTCCGACCACCAGTTCGCCGAGCTGCGGGTGACGATTCCGCGCACGCCGGGCCAGGGAATCGGCGCGGCCCGCCACGGGGAGGGTGAGGGCCTGGCCGGGATTCTCGACGAGGAGCAAGAGGCGGACGACGACTACAACTCGGCATTCAACAAGGCAAAACGGTGGCTCACCGACAAAGCCGGCGCCCTCTCGGTCGCGCTTGCTGTGATGGCGCTCTTCCTGCTCGGCGGCTTGCGCTGGCTCACCCGTGAGCACCCGATTTCGGTGCCCGAACATCTGCCCGAGCCGCCCGACGACGCCAGTCCGGCGCTTGCCTACGGACTCGCGCACGAAGGAAGCGACAGCTCGGACACCGTGCTGGCGACCCTTCTCGACCTGACTGAGCGCGGCTACTACGACTCTGACGAGACGACGACCGAGGATGAAAAGCTCGACCTCTCGATCAAGAAGTCATCGAAGCGGCCGAGCGCCGAGAAGCTGGAACCGCACGAGAAGGAGGTGCTCGGCTTCTTCGACGCGCTGATCGAGTCGGACACTGTCGCCCTCAGCGAAATGAAGGACCGGATCCCCGAGCACGACTCCACCTGGCGCAGCCGGTGGGAGGGAATGACCGGGGCCCTGAACGACGTCGACGAAGGCAAGCTCCAGTGGGACCTGAAGCTCGCCTGGGTCAAGGCGCTGATCGCCCTCGGGCTCCTGATCAGCTTCGGATTGATCATTGCCGCCTACATCGCGGTCGACGAGACTTTCCCCCTGGGCGTTGCCGCGATCGGGATCATCGTTTTCTGCGTGGTCGTGGTCAGCTCGAACAAGAAACTGAGGCGGCTCGCGCCTGACTATCGGGAGCGAAGCGCGCGGTGGCAGGCCTTCGAGAAGTGGACCAAGGACTTCCCCAGCCTCAAGGACGACCCTCCCGCGACTCTCGACCTGTGGAAGAAGATCCTGATCTATGGAGTTGCTTTCGGCACCGCCGAGCGGATGATCAAGTCGGGCCGGATCCCGGCGCCGGTTGCCGAAGCAACCTCAGCCGGCTGGAGCCACTACTACTTCACGGGCGGGGGCGGCAGCGGAGACTTCGCGATCGACGCCAGCTCGTTCAGCTCCGGCTTCTCCTCCCAAGTCGCGCCCGAGTCGAGCAGCAGCGGAGGCGGGGGCGGCTTCAGCGGGGGAGGCGGCGGGGGAGGCGGAGGTGGCGGGGGCGGCAGCTGGTAGCTGTCGCGGAGGTGGCGCCTAGGAGCCGTATCCCGGCAGCAGCGACCAGATCGTCACCGGTAGTGGGCCGAGCGGGGGCGGCGGCTGGGCCGGCGGGGCAATGTCCTTCAGGCTTGCGCGGGCAGCCGGCGACAGGAAGCCGCTACGGATCCGCTGTGGATGGTTGCCGGTCGGGATTTCTGCGACTTCCTTGCGGAGGTCATACGAGAACACCGACATTGAGTCGCTCCCACTCCAGGAGACGTAGCAGTAGCGGCCGTCTCGGCTGGTCGTGGCCCAGTAGGGCTTCTTGCCCTCTTTGTGGATGGTGTAGTTGCTGAAATCGTCGCGGTCGACCATCGCGGCGTAGTCGGACATCGTCCCGGCGACGCAGAGTCGGTCGTTGGCGCCGTTGATCGCGATCCCGTGGTGGGCTGAGTCGAGCAAGTAGAGCTCCCGAGGCATCCCGTTGGTGTAGTCGGGGAGGTTCGCCACGCGCAGGACCTTGTCATTGACATTGTCGTACTCGAGGAAGCCGTGGAAGAAGGAGACCTGCATGAAGATGCGGCTCTCGTCGCGGGTGATCGCCATCGGCCGCACGGCGGAGCTCATGTTGGGATAGCCCGCCTCGGCCGCCTTCTGGCCGATGTCGATTCGCTTGATCAGCTCGTTCGGAGGGTCGGCCTTGTTGACCTGGAAGTAGCGGGCGCCCTTGGTGCTGTTGAAGAGGGGATTGTCGAGTGGTGTGTAGACGAGTCCGATGCTGGCGTGGTAGATCCGCTCGCCATCCTCGGAGTAGGTGTTCTCGTGCGGCGAGTCGCCGGAGGGGAACTGGCCGACCTCCTGTCCGGTCTGCACGTCCAAGATGTGCACGACGTTGCCGGTGGAGGCGGAGACCGCAACGTGACGACCGTCCGGCGAGATCGCCATGTGGTCGGAGCGCTGGCCCGCCACCGGGAAGCGCCACTCGATCTCGCCGGTGCTGATCCGGAGCCCGATTACGTCCGCGAAGCTCGGACGGGAAACGATCAGCAGCTCGCCGTCGTTGGAGGTGTACATGTCGTCGAGGTACTGGTTGTTGCCCTCCCCGACGGCCTGCTGGATCAGGAGGAAGTAGACGAGCCGCACCGGGTTGAGCACGATCTCGGCGATCCGCTGGTCCAGATCGGGGATGATGTTGAGCCGGCCGAGGCGCCTCAGGCTGACCGGCTCGTCGGCGCGGCTGCCGGCGGCGCGCGCGGCGCGGCGCTTGCGCTTTGCGCGCCTGCACTTGCGCTTCGCGGCCTTGCGGCTGCCCTTTCCGCGGGCCCGCTTGCGAGCCTTGCGGCACTTCTTCCTTGCCTTTTTCGCCTGGTTGCTGAGCGAGGTTCCGGCCGGGGAGCCGGCTGCCGGCGCGGTCATCTCGAGCACGTCGGCGGTCCCCTCCCAGTTGTTGCCGACGAAGATGACTTCCTTGTGCGCTTCCTGGGCGTTCGCGCGCGGGGAGAGTACGCCAAGCAGCGCCAGCGCGACCGCAGCCAGGGCAAGCGCCAGCACCCACGTCCTACTCCTCGTAGCCACCCAAGTCATGCGGGGAAAAGCCTAGAGGACCGACGCCTCAGATGGGTCACCTTGCTCGCCCTCGTCCTCCCAGTCGACGGGCTTGCCGAGGCTGGCCCCCTTGACCACCTTGAGCCCAAGCAGCGCGCACTTCATGCGGGTGGCCGAGATCTCGATCCCCAGCAGCTCGAGCACGAATTGCTTGTCGAGCCTGAGCAGCTCCTCCCGGGTCATCCCGGCGAGCTCGTCGGTCAGCAATGAGGTGGCGGCGGTCGAGATTGCGCAGCCCTTGCCGTCGAAGCTGATCGCGGCCACCTTCTGGTCGTCGCCGAGCTTGATGAACACGTGCTGCTCGTCCCCGCAGAAGGGGTTCGTGTCCTCGAACTCGAGGTCGAAGTCGTCGAGCGGGCCGAAGTTGTGCGGCCGCTTGTAGTGCTCGAGGATCTGGTCGCGGTAGAGCTCGTCCATCAGTCGAGCTCGAACACGCGGCGCGTCTCGGCCAGCGCCTCGACCAGGCGGTCGATCTCTTCGCGGGTCGTGTAGACGCCGAAGCTCGCCCGGGCAGTCGCGGCGACGCCGAGTCGCTCCATCAGCGGCTGGGCGCAGTGGTGCCCGGCGCGGACCGCGATCCCGTGCCGGTCGAGAACCTCGGAAACGTCGTGGGCGTGAACGCCTGCGAGCTCGAACGAGACCGGTCCGACCCGCTCGGCATCGCGGGGAGGACCGAACACGGTCAACCCCTCGACCTCGGCCAGCTGCTCGAGCGCATAGTCGGCGATCTCGCGCTCGTGCGCGAGGACGGCGTCCATGCCGAGCAGGTCGAGCCAGCGCAGGGCCGACGCGAAACCGATCGCCTGTGTGATCGCCGGAGTGCCGGCCTCGAACCGGGCCGGCGGATCCGCGTAAGTCGTCCCCTCGGTGGTCACCTTCTTGATCATCGAGCCGCCGCCGAGGAACGGGGGCATCTCGCGGAGCAGGCTGAGCCGCCCCCACAGCGCCCCGATCCCGGTCGGCCCGTAGAGCTTGTGGCCGGTGAGGGCATAGAAGTCGACCCCGAGCTCGGCCATGTCGAGCGGGTACTTCGGCGCGGCCTGGGCGCCGTCGGCCAGGACCATTGCTCCGGCCTCGTGGGCGAGTCGCGCGATCTCGGGAAGGGGGTTGGTCGTCCCGAGCACGTTGGAAACGTGCGCGACCGCGACCAGCTTCGGCCCGCGCTCGAGCAGCTGCCGGAGCTGGGCCATGTCGAGCAGGCCCTCGTCGGTGACGGGGACCCAGTCGATCTCGGCGCCGACCGTCTCGGCGAGCTGCTGCCACGGGACGACGTTGGAGTGGTGCTCCATCTCGGTCAGCAGGATCCGGTCGCCGGAGCCGATGTTGTCGGCGCCCCAGCTGCGGGCGACCAGGTTGATCGCCTCGGTCGCGTTGCGGACGAAGATCACCTCGCGCCGGTCGGCGGCGCCGAGGTGGTCGGCAACCGTCGCCCGCGCTCCTTCATAGGCCGCGGTTGCCTCGGCCGAAAGCGTGTGCGAGCCACGGTGGACGTTGGAGTGGTGGCTGCGCTCGTAGCGGTCGACGGCCTGGATCGACGCGAGCACCCGCTGCGAGCTGGCGCCGCTGTCGAGGTATGCGAGCGGCTCGCCGTTGACCTCCCGGGTGAGCGCCGGGAAGGCCGCGCGGACCTTGGCGAGATCGAACGTCGCTGCCCCCGCCGTGGCCGCGGTGTCGGCGGTTGCCGGCTTCACCTATGCCTCCGCCGCAACGCTCGACTCTTCAACACCCTCCGTGATCCAGCCGTATCCCTTCTCCTCGAGCTGCTCGACCAGCTCGGCGCCGCCTTCCTTGACGATCCGGCCCTGGTGGATGACGTGGACGAAGTCGGGCTTGACGAGATGGAGGATGCGCTGGTAGTGGGTGATGATGAGCACGCCCATGTCGGGGCCGGCGAACTTGTTGACGCCCGCGGCCACGACCCTGAGCGCATCGATATCGAGCCCCGAGTCGGTCTCGTCGAGGACGGCGATCTCGGGCCGGAGCAGGGCCAGTTGGAGGATCTCCATCCGCTTCTTCTCGCCGCCGGAGAAGCCTTCGTTGAGGTAGCGGGAGGAGAAGTCCTCCGGGATGTTGACGAGGCTCATTGCCTCGGTGGCTTCCTTGCGGAAGTCCTTGAGCTTGATCGGATCCTCGCCCCGGGCCTCCCGCAGGGCGTTCATCATCATCCGCAGGTGCTTGGTCACGGTCACTCCGGGAATCGAGACCGGATACTGGAAGGCCATGAACAGGCCGGCGCGGGCGCGGTCTTCGGGGCTCGCCTCGGTGATCTCCTCGCCCTTGAAGGTGATCGAGCCCTCGGTCACTTCGAGCGCCGGGTGGCCCATGATCGCGTTTGCCAGGGTGGACTTGCCCGAGCCGTTGGGGCCCATCAGCGCGTGGACCTTGCCCTTCTCGACCATCGAGATTGAGGCCCTTGAGGATCTCCTTGTCCTCTGCACTGACGTGGAGGTTGCGGATTTCAAGTTCTGCCATGTGGGTGGTCGTCTCCTGTGAGGGGTGTCTAGGTTGGGATCGCCGCCTGAATCAGGCGGCGCCTGCCACGGCGGCCTTGCGGCTCGACTTGCGCTCGCCCCGGTCTGCGAACGCGACCAGGTCGGCGAGGGTGGTGCCGGCCAAGGCCTTGGTGACGCCGCCCTGGACCCGGGTCCAGAGCAGCTTGGTGGCGCAGGTAGTCGGCGTCGGATTCGTGCGAGCACGACACCTTGCCTTCGGGCTCCTCGTGGAAGCACTCCATCGGTGCGATCGCACCCTCGAGCGCCTGCACCACCTCGAGCATCTCGATCTGCTTGGCGGGCTTGGCCAGCCGGTAACCGCCGTGGGCCCCCCGCTGGCTTTCGACCAGGTCCGGCCTTGCGCAGCTTCGCGACCAGATGCTCGAGATAGGAGAGGGGCAGGTTCTCGGCCTCGGCGACAGCGCCGAGCGAGACCGGGGCCTCGCTTTGCGCCTGGCGGCCGAGCTCGACCATGAGGCGGACGCCGTACTCGGCTCTGGTTGAGAAAAGCATCGCGGTTCAAATCCTACCGAATGAGTCGGATAAGCGGTCTAAGTCCGGGCCGGGTCGCAATGCGATGGCCGCCGCGCCAACTTGAGGGCCGGAGCAGGCGCCGTCATATAATTCAGTCGACTTCAAACCGAGGAGCTACTTGATGACGACCACAAAGCAGTCCAACTGGGGCGCGGCACTGAGAACGACGTTGCTGCTCGCGACCCTGACCGGCCTTCTGGTCGCCATCGGCGCAGTCATTGGAGGCCCCGAGGTCGCCGGCGGTTTCTTGGTGATGGCGCCTGCTCATGAACTTCGTCATGTTCTGGTTCAGCGACAAGATCGCGCTGAAGATGGCCCGCGCGCAGCCGGTGAGCGAGCAGGAGGCACCGAAGCTTTACGAGATGGTCAGGGAGCTGACCACGCGCGCCGAGCTGCCGATGCCGAAGCTCTACTTGATCCCGCAGCAGCAGCCGAACGCCTTCGCGACCGGCCGCAATCCGAAGAACTCGGCGGTCGCGGTGACCGAGGGCCTGGTCAACTTGATGGGTGACGAGGAGCTCAAGGGCGTGCTCGCCCACGAGCTCGCCCATATCCGCAATCGCGACATCCTGATAACCACGATCGCCGCCGCCATCGGCGGCGCGATCACGTACATCGGCTACATGCTGATGTGGTTCGGCGGCGACGACGAGTCTCCGCTTGGCCTGGTCGGCGCCCTGGCGTTGGCTCTGCTCGCCCCGCTTGCGGCCGGGCTGATCCAGATGGCCGTGTCGCGCCAGCGCGAGTTCTCCGCTGACGCGACCGGCGCCGAGTTCACAGGCAATCCCGAGGGACTGGCGACAGCGCTGCTGCGACTGGAAGCCGGCAGCGAGGCCGCCCCGATGCAGGTGAACCAGGCGACCGAGCCGCTCTACATCGTGAAGCCGTTCAGCGGCGGCGGTCTTGCCAGCCTCTTCTCCACCCACCCTCCGATCGAGGAGCGCGTCCGCCGCCTCCGCCAAATGCGGCCAGCCATTGCGTAGCTGGTAGGCGGCGGGCATCACCCCCTCCGGGGGCTCAACTTAATCGCGCGCCGCAGGCGCTCTGTCTGATGCGACGCCAGTCGCACGCCCCGGCGGGGGTGGCGACCGCCGCCAACACCTCGCTATACTTTATGAAGTAATGCCGATCGGATTAAGGTATTTGGGCATGGCCACCACTGAACCACTAGAACTGATCAAGAGCCGGATCGAGCAGCTGACGCCCGAGCAGGCGCGGGAGGAGCTGAGCTCGAACGGCGAGGTCGTCCTGCTCGACATCCGCGAGCCCCACGAGCACGCCGAGTCGCACCTCGAGGGCGATGTCCTGGTGCCGCCCGCCGAGGTCGCCGAGCGGATAGACGAGCTCGCTCCGGACACCTCGCAGCGGGTGATCCTCTACTGCCGCTCGGGCAACCGCTCGGCCCGTGCCGCCGACCTGCTCAAGCGCGAGTTCGGCTACGAGAACGCCGCCAATGTGGAGGGCGGCATCCTCGCCTGGGAGGAGAAAGGCCTGCCGGTCGCCTCTGAAGCCGGGATGGACGCGGAGCAGCGCGAGCGCTACTCCCGCCACACGCTGCTCCCCGAATTCGGCGTCGAGGGCCAGGTCAAGCTGCTCAACTCGAAGGTGCTCCTGATCGGCGCCGGCGGCCTCGGCTCGCCGACCGCCCTCTATCTCGCAGCGGCCGGGGTCGGGACCATCGGGCCTGATCGACGACGACGAGGTCGATTCATCCAACCTTCAGCGTCAGGTGATTCACACGACCGACCGGGTCGGCACCCCCAAGACCGAATCGGCAAAGAAGACGATCGAGGCCCTCAATCCGGACGTCGAGGTGGTCGAGCACCGGACGCGGCTCGACGCTTCCAACATCCTCGAGATCATCGGCGACTACGACATCCTCGTCGACGGCGCCGACAACTTCCCCACCCGCTACCTGCTCAACGACGCCTCGGTCCGCCTGCGAAAGCCGGTCGTCTCCGCCTCGATCCTCGCCTTCGACGGGCAGATCTCGACCTTCGTCCCGTTCGAGGGTCCCTGCTACCGCTGCCTCTATCCGACCCCGCCGCCGGCCGAGCTCGCCCCGAGCTGCGGAGCCGCCGGCGTCCTCGGCGTGATGGCCGGGGTCATGGGCCTCCTGCAGGCAAACGAGGTGATCAAGCTGGCCGCCGGAATCGGGGAGCCGCTGATTGGGCGCCTCCTCCTTTATGAAGCGCTCGGCACTCGCTTCACCGAGCTCAAGGTCCGCCGCGACCCCGACTGCCCTATCTGCGGTGAGGATGCCCCGGAGATTCCCGAGTCGGAGATGGGCAAGTTCCCGGACTACGAGGCCTTCTGCGCCGCGTAGTTCCGCGGGTGGTATCCCCTGGCGATGGCTCTGACGTAGGGTTCCGCGCGATGCCGACCGTCAAGGTTCCGCCCGTTCTGCGCCAGCACACCGATGGTGAAGCCGAGGTGAGCGCCGACGGGGCGACGGTCGGCGAGGTCCTGCGCGCGGTCGCGGCGAAGCACCCGGCGACCGAGGATCAGCTGTTCTCGCCCGAGGGCGACTTGAACCGCTACGTCAACGTGTACCTGAACGACGAGGACGTTCGGGTGCTCGAAGGGCTCGACACCCCGGCCTCCGACTCGGACACCGTGGTCCTCCTGCCGGCGATGGCCGGCGGTGCTAGCTAGCGCTTCTGCCACCGGCCGGAAGGCGGTACAAATAGAGCCGATGGGACGACGGAGGACACTGGTGGCGGCGCTGTTTTCCGCGATGGCGGTGGTGGCCATGCCGCTGGTCGGTGACGCTGGGGCCTATGAGGGGACCAAGAGCATTGCCGGGAAGTTCTCCGGCTTGACCGAGGACGGAGGCACGGTCAGCTTCAGGATCACCCGCTCGGGCAAAGTCGTGGACTTCACGCTCGGCCCGACGACCCTGTACTGCGTGACCGATCCCTCCACGGACCTGAACCACTTCCCCGAATTGAAGGCCGAATACACGAAGACGATCACGATCACCCACGGGTCGATCCAGATGCAGGGACGGTCGAAGAAGAACCGCCAGGGCAAGAAGTACGAGTTCAGCGATCCGTATCCGGGTCCGACGGTGGCATCGCAAGGAGGCTTCTACGAGGGGAAGGCCGACTACCTGCAGCGAGGGTCCCGGGTGGTGGGCACCGGGATGAGGGGCCAGGTCATCTACGGCTCCCAGACCGGCGACGCCAGTCTCGTCGGAACCGAGCGCTGCTCGACCAAGTACGTCGACTGGGCGGCGAAGCGACCCCGCGACCCCGGCAAGATGTACCTGCGCGGCGGCATCATCGTGCAGTGAGCCCGGGCGTCCCCGACCGGGCGCCGCTAGTGCTCCAGGACCAGACCTAAGAACTTCTTCGTGCGCTCCTCGCGGGGCTGGTCGATGACCTGCGCGGGGGGCCCCTGTTCGACGATCTTCCCTTCGTCCATGAAGATGACCCGGTCGCCGACGTCGCGGGCGAATCCCATCTCGTGGGTGACCACGATCATCGTCATTCCCTCGGCGGCGAGCTCGCGCATCACGTCGAGCACCTCCTTGACCAGCTCGGGATCGAGCGCGCTGGTCACCTCGTCGAACAGCATCACGTGCGGGTCCATTGCCAGCGCCCGCGCGATCGCGACCCGCTGCTGCTGGCCGCCCGACAGGCGCTCGGGGTACTCGTTGACCTTGTCGGCGAGGCCGACCCTGTCGAGCAGCCGCGTCGCCTTCTGCTTCACCTCGTCGGCGGGGCGGCCGAGCACCCGCTGGGGCCCGAGCGCCACGTTCTCGACCGCGCTCAAGTGAGGGAACAGGTTGAACTGCTGGAAGACCATCCCGACTCGCTGGCGGACATAGTCGACCTCCCAGCCGGCTTCGCCCTCGCCGGACCCGGGCCCCTTGCAGATGTTGCGGCCCTCGAAGACGATCTCCCCCTCCTCGGGAGGCTCGAGCATGTTGATGCAGCGCAGCAGCGTGCTCTTGCCCGACCCGCTCGGCCCGATCACGCAGACCACCTCGCCCCGGGCGACCTCGAGGTCGATCCCACGCAGGACGTGAAGATCGCCGAAGCGCTTCTGCACTCCTTCCAGCCGAAGGATCTTCTCGTCGCTCATGTGCTCATGGTGTGGTTGCGGGTGAGGCGCCGGCGGGGACCGCCGGGCCCGCCCCGGTCCGCTCGTAGCGGCGCTGTTGGCGCTTGATCAGGTAGTCGATGAAGCGTGCGAGCGGGATCGTCACCACCAGAAACATCAGCGCGCCCAGCGTAAGCGCCGAACTGTTGAAGGTGTCGGACTGGACGTCGCGGCCGGCCTGCACCACCTCGACCAGCCCGATCGCGCTGACCAGGGCGGTGTCCTTCATCAACGCGATGAAGTCGTTCAGCAGGGGCGGAATCACTTTCCGCACCGCCTGCGGCACGATCACGAACCGCATCGCCTGCATGTGGTTCATCCCGAGCGAGCGTGCCGCCTCGGTTTGTCCGTCCGGGACCGCTTCGATCCCGGCGCGGTAGACCTCGGCCATGTAGGCGCCGTAGGTGATCGTGATCGCGATCACTCCGTACCAGAAGGGATCGGGCTTGCCGAACCATTGCGGGATCCCGATCTCGCGCGGCAGCACGTCCTCCTGCGCCAGCGCTCCGAGGCTCCCTGAGATCAGCAGGATCACGAGCAGCACCGGTATTCCGCGGAAGGCATCGATGTAGGCGATCGCCAGACCGCGGAGCGGCATCCCGGCCCGCCCCGGTGCCTGGCGCATCAGCGCCAGCACCAGTCCCCAGATCAGCGACAGAATCCCCGCGACCAGCGAGAGTTGGATCGTTTCCCAGAATCCGTCGAGGACGAAGCTGAAGTTGTCATTGATCACCTCGAGGTCGAAGTACTGCTCGCGAATCGCATCCATCTCGGCTCCTATCCGCTCTTGGGGAATAGCCGCGGCTGCGGCGCGGTGAGGCTATAGACAAAAGAAAGGGGCGCCAGAGGCGCCCCTTTCAGGTCGTCCACGGTCAGAGCCGGTTATGGAGTCGCTTCAACTCCGGTGTCGGTCTCCTCCGTCGTTTCGGTGGTCTCCTCCGTGGTCCCGGTTGTCTCCTTCGCACCGGTGGCCGGCTCTTCTGCATCCGGTTCGTGGGTGCCTTCGAGCACGGAGGCGGTCGGCTTCACGCCGGGGAACCATGTCTCGTAGATCTCCTCGAGCGTGCCGTCCTCCTTCATTTCCTGGAGGGCGCCATTGATGGCCTCGCGGAGGGCGTCTGACTCCTCGCTGAAGGCGAGCCCGTAGAGCTCGTCCGTCTTGATCGTTTCGGCGAGCTCGACATTCTCCGCTCCGGTGTCGATCAGCTCCTTGACCACCGGC
Source organism: uncultured Solirubrobacterales bacterium (assembly GCA_963770155.1). Lineage (GTDB taxonomy): Bacteria > Actinomycetota > Thermoleophilia > Solirubrobacterales > 70-9 > CAVYOE01. Next base: position 128,482 of record CAVYOE010000001.1, read on the forward strand.
TCGTCGAGGATCACTGCCTCGACCTGACCGGCGGAGAGGGCATTGATCGCGTCTGCGCCTTCGGGGAAGCCGCGCACTTCAGCCGCGTCGGTCTCCTCGTTGGCGTAATCCTCGCCGGTGGTGCCGTCCTGGGCGCCGACAGTGGCGCCGGCAAGATCGGCGGTGGTCTTGATGTCCGAACCGGGCGAGACCGCGAGAGCCTGTTGGGCCTCGTAGTAGGGGTCGGAGAAGTCGACCTGCTTCTCGCGCTCCGGCGTGATCGTGGTTGCCGAAGCGACCATGTCGAACTTGCCCTGGGCCTGATCTCGGAAGATCGTGTCGAACGAGGTGTCCTCGTACTCGGCCTTGAGCCCGAGCCGCTTGGCGATCTCGTTGACCACGTCGATGTCGTAGCCCTCGTAGTTGGGCGCCTTGCCCTGCTCGAATGGCTCGAACGGGATATCCGAGCCGACCAGGAGCGTTCCTTCGCTGATCAGGCCGAGATCCTCTGCGGCCGTGGTGGCGGTCGTCTCTTCGCCGCCATCGTCGTCATCGTCGCCGCAACCGGCGATGACGCCGGTGGCGAGCAGGCCGCAGATCGCGAGCACGATCAGCAATAAGCGTTTTCTCATTCGGGTTCCTCTCTCCTTACGCGTGGGGGTTGAGTCGGCGCGAACATATCCCCTGGCGAGCGGCGGTGCGGTCGACCTCCCAATACTTCAATTTGTGAAGCGTATACTGGGCGCGATCGCTGATGGCCGAACCGGTTCTCAATCGACCCTGCGGGGGGCGCTTCAAGGACGTGGTCGAGTCGATCGGCAACACGCCGATCGTCGAGCTGCCGACGCTCTCGCCCAAGGAGGGTGTGCACATCTGGGCCAAGCTCGAGGGCCAGAACCCGACCGGCTCGGTCAAGGACCGCGTTGCCAAGGCGATGATGGAGGACGCCGAGGAGAAGGGCGCGATCGCAGAGGGACAGACGGTTCTCGAGCCGACCTCCGGCAACACCGGGATCTCGCTCGGGATGATCTGCCGGCGCAAGGGCTATCCGCTCAAAGTCGTGATGCCCGACAACGTCACTGAGGAGCGCAGCCAGCTGCTGCGCATGTACGGCGCGGAGATCGTCTATTCAGAGGGCGCCAAGGGCTCGAACGGCGCGGTCGAATTGGCGCTCGAGATGGTCGAGCAGGACTCCTCCTATTACATGCCCTACCAGTACGGCAACGAGGCCAATCCGCGAGCGCACTACGAGGGGACAGCGTGCGAGATCCTCGAGGAGCTTGAAGAGGTCGCGGCCTTTGTCGGCGGGCTCGGCACCGGTGGCACGCTCATGGGCAACGGCCGCCGGCTCAAAGAAAACGACCCGGAGACCAAGATCGTCGCGGCCGAGCCGATGCAGGGCGAGCTCGTCCAGGGCTTGCGCTCTCTCGACGACGGCTTCATCCCTCCGATCATCGACATCTCCCTGTTCGACCGCAAGATCATGGTCTCCAACACCGACGCGATCGTCTGGACCAAGAAGCTGCTGGAGGAGGAAGGGCTGTTCGCAGGTGTCTCTGCCGGTGCGATCGCCTCGGTCGCGGTCCGGATTGCGGGAGAGCTCGACGAGGGCAACGTGGTCTTCCTCGTGCCGGACGACGGCTGGAAGTACCTCTCATCCGGCGTCTACACCAAGCCGGTGGAGGAGCTCGAAGGCATCGACTCGACTGTTTGGTGGTAGCCGGCCCGCCGCCCGAGCGGCTCGAGGCGGCCGCCGAGCGGGTCCGGGAGCTGGCCGCCGAATACGAACCGCCGGATTTCGGGCACGTGCCGAACGCCGATGCGGCGCTGTTCCTGAGCGCGATCGACCACGGCACCGGGTATGAGCGCCCGCACCAGGTCCGGGGCGAGGGCCCCTACGAGGGCAGCGCCCTGCTCTGGGCCCTGGGGGTGGCGGAGGAGGAAGAGGTGCCCGGCACGCTCACGGCCGAGGCGCTCGCCGACGCCGACGAGGACCTGGTCGAGGACCTCTTCTCGATCGAAGGAGAGACGGTCAGCGCGCCGGGTGAGCGCGCCCGCCTCTGGAGTGATCTGGCCGTGAAGCTGGGCGAGGACTACGACGGGCAGGCGATGGAGCTGATCGCCGCCGCCCGCTCGCGGCTCGGCGGCGAGGGCGGCATGCTGGAGCGGCTGGCGGCGTTCGAGGCGTTCTCGGATCCGCTGCGCAAGAAGAGCTTCCTCTTCTGCAAGATCGCCGAGCGGCGGGGCTGGCTCGAGGTGACCGATCCCGAAAGCTGGGAGGTCTGCGGTGACAGCGTCCTCATGCGGCTTGCCCTACGGGCCGGCCTGGCCGAGGAGGGACCGGTCGAGCAGGTCCGCGAGGCGACCGTGCGCGCTTTCGGCGCCGTCGCAGAGCGGGCCGGGCTGGCGCCTACGGTCCTCGACGACCTTCTCTGGGAGCGTGGCCGCGAAGACGCCGACCTGCTCGGCACCGACGCCGGCGACCTGAGCGAGCCACCGCGTCCGCCGGGCGGGCACTTCTATTAGCTTCACCACGATGAAGATCGGCAAGCAACAAATCGAGGAGCTGATCGCTCACGCGCGGTCGGAGGTCCCGAACGAGTGCTGCGGGATGATCGGCTCGGTCGATGGCCGCGCCGCGACCATCTACAAGGCGGAGAACGCCGAGGGCAGTCCGCTCCGCTACAACCTAGACCCCGCCGACCAGTTCCGGATCATGAGCGAGATGGAGGATCGCGGCGAGGAACTCGGCGCCATCTACCACTCGCACACGCAGAGCCCGGCTTACCCATCGCAGACGGACATCAATCTGGCTGCCTATCCCGACTCGCTCTACATCATCGTTTCGCTGGCCGAGGGGGAGGAGCCGGTCCGCGCCTTCAGCATCCGCGACGGCGAGGTCGACGAGGTACGGCTCACGGTGGAATGAATGACCGAGCCGCTCACCTGCCCGCGCTGCGCGCTCGGTCATCCACTCTCTGAGCGCTTTTGCCGCAGCTGCGGCATGCCGCTGGTTTACGCGGGCCAGGCCGAGCAGGAGCCGGTCACCGGCGCCCACGAGAAGGCGCGGAAGATCCGCCCGCAGTACGCGCGCGGCGAGCTGGTGCGGGTCGCCGGCGCCAGGCACCAGGCTGAGGCCGAGCTGGTCCAGGGGCTGCTCCTCGAAGAGGGAATCCCGAGCATCCTGCGGCGGACCCGCGGCTTCGACGTGCCGGACTTCCTCGCCGCCGGCCCGCGGGACGTGATGGTCCCGGAGTCCGGCTACGAGGCGGCCAGGGAGCTGCTCGCAGCCAACGACCTGGCCGCGCGCGAGCCCGCGCCGGGGGAGCTGCCCGGGATCGGTTCCCCGCAGCGGCTGGCGATCTGGGTCCTAGCGGCCGGCGCCGCCGCGATCCTGCTCGTCTGGGCCCTCTACCAGGTCCGCTTCTAGGTCCTCGAGCCAGTCCTCCGGCTCCTCGAGGCGGAGCTCGCTGGTGCCGGCGTCGAGACCGGCGTCGAGCTCGGAGATGCTGGTGCCGAGCTCGCCGGCTCGAGGACTCGCCAGCTCTTCTAGGTAGGCGCGCCACTCCCGCTCCACCCTGTGGACCGGCGCCTCGAAGGCGAGCTCGAGGTTCGCTCGCGGGCCACCCCGGCGGAGGCGCTGGACCATCAGCTCGCAGGCGGCGATTCCGCGCTCCTGCTCCAGCAGGTCAAAGACGGTCCCCCCGAGAATGACCGCGTCGCGACGGGAGGGAGGAAAGGCGGGGCGGTTCCCGGCGCGGAGCCGGTTGAGCACCGCAGCGCGGTAAAGGGGAACGTGGCCCGCGAAGTACTGCGAGCCTCCTTCGATCATCCAGGCCCAGCGCAGATAGCGGAAGAAGCGCCGCGGCGTCCAGGTCGGCGGCAGCAGCTCGTTGTTCGCGGCGAGCACCAGCTGCACGTAGAGCCGGTCGGCGGTGCCGCGCAGCGCCCGCTCGGAATCCTCGCCGCCGGCCCGCTGCTCGGTCCACGGCTCGTTCAGCACGTGGAGCTCCGTCTTCATCGGCCAGCCTGCGAGATAGCGGCGGCCGGCGGGCGCTGCGGCCCAGCGCACGGCGGGCAGGAGGGGATGGGCCGCCGCCAGCCAGGCAGGGTTGTCGTGGATGACGATGGTGATGTCGTCAGGGACGAGGTTGAAGCGGTCCTCGAGCTTCAGCCGCAGATCCTCGAGCCGGTCAAGGGTCCGCTTGGCGAAGGCGGCGTCCGCCTCCTCGTGGCGCGCGGTGAAGCTGAGCGAGTCTGTCTCTACCCAGGCGATTCCGTGAGGCTACGGCTTCGCCATCACGGACACGACAAGATGCGCCCGGATGGCCGAGCAACCAGATCCGGCCGAGGGTACGCCACTTTCCCCTCGCAACCTCCCGGTGGCGGCCGACGCACGGATCTCGCGCCGCGATGGGCGTCATCGGGTCAGCTACCGCCTACCGATTCCTTACTTCGGCCCCTTGTGGGCCCCCTGGGTCGCTCGCCGGGCAAGGGAGGTCGAAACGGCCGCCGACGCCGGCAAGCCGCTGCCCGTCGACACGCCCTGGTGGGCGCCGCCTGAGCAGTTCAGCGCCCGCGCCAGCGAGGCGCTCGCCGCCCTCTGCCTGATCTCGCTGCTCTGGAGCTACGGCGGCGGGACGCTCAGCCTGCTTTCGCTGACCCTTCCTTACGCCGCCGAGATCTACTCGGTCGACAATTCCGAGCTGGCGGCCGGTCTCGCCGTGGTTCGGGCTGGGGTGATTCTCGCCTTGATACTGGGACCTTTGGCGGACCGCTTCGGCCGGCGCCGGCTGGTTGTCGTCACCGCATGCGCCCACTGCGTCCTGGCGGCCGGGCTCGGCCTCGCACCGAGCTTCGACCTCTACGTCGGCGGCCACCTCTTGCTGCGCGCGGTCGACACGACGCTCGGCATCGCGATCGCCGTGCTCGTCGCCGAGATCGTCCCCGCAGGCTCGCGCGCGGTCGCACTCAGCCTGATCGGGCTGGCGGCCGGCGGCGGAATCGTGCTCGCGGTTTGCTCGCTGCCGCTGGCCGCGGCCGGTTCGGCCGGCTTCGCTTCGGTCTATCTGGTGCAGCTGCTGGCGCTGCCGCTGATCCTCCACGCGGCAACGCACGTCTCGGAATCACCCCGCTTCCTGCGCCATGCGGACGAGCCGCATCGCTACCGCGACGTGCTCTCCGGCATCTACCGGCGGCGCCTGATCCTGATCGGCGGCACGACCTTCCTCGCTGCGGCCTTCACCGCGCCGACGCTTGAATTCACTACCCGCTATCTCGACGACTCGCACGGGTTCTCCTCTCTGGAGATCGTCGTCTTCCTCGCCGTGACCGGGCTCCCGAGCTTCCCGATGCTGCTCCTAGGCGGCCGGCTCTCGGACGTAACCAGCCGGAAACGCGTCGGCATCCCGCTGGTCGCAGGCTCGGCGCTCGCCTATGCGGGCTTCTATCTGGCCTCCGGGTGGCTGATCTGGCCGCTCGCCCTTGCCGGGGCGATGCTCGGCTCCGCCGGGGGCGCGGCGCTGGCGCCCTATGGAGCGGAGCTGTTTGCGACCCGGATGCGGTCGGAGGCGCAGACGCTCACCCTGGTGATGGGTGTCGCCGGCTCCGCGGCCGGACTCGCGATCGTCAGCGTCCTCTCGGACCCGCTGGGCATCGGCCCGGCGATCTCGCTGCTGGCCCTGCTGCCGCTGATCGGTCTCGTGGTCGTCGCAGCCGCCTTCCCCGAGACGACGCGTCAGGAACTGGAGGAAACGAGCGGGGAGCAGAGCCCGCCGGCCGGTCCTTCGGCGCCTTAGGAGAGGCTAGGCCGGAACCGGCTCGCCGACGTCGTCGCAGGCGGCGCGGATGGTGGCCGCGGCGCGCACGAACTCCTCGTCGGCCATCACCGGTGTGCCCTCGAAGGGCAGGTCGCGGTCGATCTCGACCCAGGTGTGGCAGCCGTGGTACTCGTCCTTGACCCGGACGGTGACCGGGCGCGGGATCCGGTAGACCCGGAGCAGCAGCACGTGCAGAGGATGCGTCCGCTTCCACTGCAGGCGCTTCTGCGCGTAGTCGTTGGTCCAGATGTGGAAGGGAGTGAGGGCCTCGACGACGCGGTGGTCGTCTGTGGTGATGTGGTCGGAGACCTCGGCCCAGGCACGGATTCGGACCCGGTCGGGCTGGGGAATGCCCCCGTCCTGGATCAGGGCCCGCGGGGGTGGCTCCTCGTCGGGCCATACACCCTCCTCGAGCGCGCGACGCAGCTCGGGGTGGTGGGACTCGCGCACCAGATCGTTCCGCTGGTGATCGAAGGTGGGATAGAGGAAGAACTGCTCGTGCTCGAGCTCGAAGTGCTTGTCATCCTCGCTAATTCCGCCCTTTCGCAGTGCGACCAGCTGCTCACCTTCGGCGAGAGCGCGCACTGTCAGGGCCCATTCCTTGAAAGCGATCGGCATCTGGTGTCTTTCGAGTCCTTTTCTGTGGGAGTTGGTCTCTGAAGCGGGGCTTTTTATGCGGGAAAGCCGGTCCGGTCCGGCACCCCTTGCCCGCGGAGGCGCGATTCTAGACGAGCGACTCAGGAATCGCAACTCTTGTGCAACCTGTCACAAAGCCGATGCGATTAGTTGTAAGTATCTGAAATCCCATCGGCATGGGATTTCCGGGGCCCTGGCTCCCCGGCCAGCTGCAATCGAGCCCTCAGGGACGGCCGTGGCCGCCGCCGCCCGGCGTCTCGATGCGCAGCACGTCGCCCGGTTTCAGCTCGCCCGAAGATTTCGGCTCGAGCGGCTCGCCGTTGAGCGTGTCTCGCCCCGATGAGCCGGGTTCGCCGCCGTTTCGGCCCTGTGGGGCGCGCCGCCGCCGCTCGGCGAGCAAGTTGAAGGAGGACGGCGCCAGCACCTCCAACTCACGCACGATTCCGTTCCCGCCGCGGTGCCTCCCGGCGCCGCCGCTGCCGCGCCGCAGCGACAACTCGCGAACCCGGAGCGGAAACTCGGTCTCGAGCGCCTCGACCGGGGTGTTGAGCGTGTTCGACATCGCGACGTGGACGGCGTCGGGCCCATCGGCTCCTGAGCAGGCGCCCTGCCCGCCGCCGATCGTCTCGTAGTAGGTGAAGGCCCGCTGACCGGTCCCGGCGAGGGTGAGGTTGTTCATCGTCCCCTGGCCCTGGGCCGGGGCATCGACCAGCCCGGACAGCGCCTCGAAAGTGAGGTCGGCGACGCGGCTCGACGTCTCGACGTTGCCGGCCGCGACCGCGGCGGGCGGTTCCGCATTGAGCAGCGAGCCCGCCGGCGCAGTCACCTCCACCGGCCGCCAGCAGCCGGCCGACGCTGGGGCATCCGGATCGAACAGAACTCTGACCGCGAAGAAGCACGCTGATTTGGTCACGGACAGCGGGCAGTTCAGGTTGCCTTCGACCTGGTCTGCGGTACCGGTGAAGTCGAGGAGGAGCCGCTCGCCGGAGAGCTCGGCACGCAGGCGCAGCTCGATCTCGCCGCCGACGGCCTCGAGCACGTCGGATGCTTCGCCGGTTCCGTCGGGAGCTTCGCCCAGCGCCGCCTTCATGCGGCGCTCGGCGTAATCGAGGATCGCCGCCATGCCTTCGCGCAGCTCTGCCTTGCCGTGGCGGCCAGCGAGCTCGCCGAGGCGCCGCACGCCGGTGAGATTGGCGGCACGCTGGGCACGAAGGTCGGCGAGCCGCTGCTCGGGCTGGCGCATCTTCTCCGCCAGGTCCCGGAGGCCGTCATCGTCGAAGCGCGACGGGGGGATCACGACCCCCTCCTGGTCGAGCCGGGTCGAGTCGACCGGCATCCCGGCCGGGGTGGGCCCGCCGACGTCCGCATGGTGCGCGCGCGACGCCGCGAAGCCGAGCAGGTCGCTACCGGTCCCGCTTCCCATGAAGACGGGGCTGATCAGCGTGATGTCCGGAAGGTGGGTGCCGCCGCGGAATGGATCGTTGATGACCCAGAGGTCGCCTTCGGCGTGGTCTTCGTCGAGGACGACGGCGACCGCATCCGGCATGGAGCCGAGGTGGACCGGGATGTGCTCCGCCTGCATCACGAGCTCGCCGGCCGAGTCGAACAGGGCGGTGGAGCAGTCCCGCCGTTCCTTGATGTTGGCCGAGTGCGAGGAGCGGACCAGAACCGCTCCCATCTCTTCGCAGACCGCACGCAGTGCTCCGGACAAGACCTGGAGGGTCACCGGGTCTGTCACTTGCCGCTCCGGTGCGCGACCACGGTGCCTGACGTGTCGGTCTCGCCGGTCCAGCCTGGTGGCAGGACCAGGGTCGCCTCAGGGAGCTCGAGCACAGACGGTCCCTCGATCTCGAACCCGGCCGGGGGATCGCCCCGGACGACCGAGGCGTCGAGCCATTCGCCGTCGAACCACGCCCGCCGGCCGCTGCGCTCCGGCTGCTGCGAAGAGGATGCCTCGATCCGGGGCTCCGGCCCGGGCTCCACCGCCGCCACGCGCAGGTTGACCAGCTCAACCTCTGCATCCGAATCCCGGTAGCCGTAGCGAGCCTCATGCTCGCTTGCGAACGCCTCGGCAAGCGCGACGGGGTCTGGCTCCGTCGACTCATCGGGCAGCGCAACCGGGAGCTCGAAGGCCTGTCCGCGATAGCGGAGCTCGAAGCTGATCTCGACCCGAGGCTGCTCGAGCCCGGCCGTGATCTTCTTGACCAGCTCGTCGATCTCACCAGTCAGGCGGTCCCGGGTGAGCTCGGGACCGGCGAGCATCACAGTCCGGCCCAGATCGCGGCGGCGCTCGGAGGCGACCAGACCGAGTGCCGACAGGACCCCGCTCGCACGGGGGCAAAGGATCCGTTCGATCTCGAGCTCCTCCGCCACCGCAGCGGCGTGCATCGGCCCCGCTCCACCGAACGGCAGCAGGGCAAAGCGCCGCGGGTCGACGCCGCGCTCGACCGTGACCACCCGCAGCGCGCGGACCATTTCCTGGTTGGCGACGCGCCTGATGCCGGCCGCGGTTTCGATCTCGGACAGCCCGAGCTTCGCTCCGAGGCTCCCCAGGGCGGCCGCTCCGGCCTCGCGATCGAGCGCGACGCCGCCCGCGAGCGGTGAGCGGTCGGACAAATAGCCGAGCGCGAGGTTCGCGTCGGTGACGGTCGGTTCGGTGCCGCCGCGTCCGTAGCAGGCCGGCCCGGGCTCCGCCCCCGCCGACCGCGGCCCGACCCGCAACGCCCCGCCGCGATCGCGCCAGCCGATCGAGCCCCCGCCGGCGCCGACCGTGTGCACGTCCACCATCGGAAGCTGGATCGGGCGTCCGGCAAGCTCACGGGCATCGGTGCGGCGGACCCTGCCCTCTTCGACGACGCAGACATCGCACGAGGTCCCACCCATGTCGAAGCCGAGCGCGTTCCCGTCGCCTGATGCCCGCGCCAGAACCCCGGCTCCCACCGCCCCGCCGGCCGGCCCGGAAAGGACGCTCCAGGCCCCGGCCTTGGCCGCCTCGGCTGCCGGAGCGACACCGCCGGAGGAGCGCATCATGGTCGGCTCAGGCACGTCCCGCTCGCGGCACGCCCTTGCGAGCCGGTCCAGATAGCGGCCGAGGAGGGGGGAGAGGTAGGCGTCGATCACCGTTGTCGAGCAGCGCTCGTATTCCCGGAACTGCGGCAGGACCTCGTGCGAGGCAGAGACGTGGAGGCCGGGGAGCTCAGCCCGCAGCCGCTCGGCAAGCCGGGACTCGTGGCTCGGGTCGAGATAGCTGAACAGGAGACAGATGGCGACCGACTCCGGCGCGGCGTCCTTGACCTCGGAGACGAGCCGGTCCACATCCTCGTCGGCCAGCGCCTTGACCACGCCGCCGGGGCCGGCTCTCTCATCGGCCTCGAACTTGAGCTCGGCAGGAACGAGAGGCTCGGGCTTCGGGGTGCAGAGGTGGTACAGGCTCGGTCGGTTCTGGCGCCCGATCTCGAGCAGGTCGGCAAAGCCCGCGGTGGCGATCAGGGCGGTGCGCGCCCCGGTCCCGGTGAGCAGCGCATTGGTGCCCACGGTCATGCCGTGGGCAAAGCTCTCGATCGCTTCCGGCGCGGTGCCGGCCTTTTCGCAAGCGGCTTCGATCGCCGCGATCACTCCTTCCGCCTGGTCGGCAGGAGTGGTCGGAACTTTCGCGGTCTGCAGCCGCTCCCCGTCGAACAGCGCCGCGTCGGTGAACGTCCCGCCGACGTCGACTCCGAGGAGCATGGCCGCAACGTATTACGGCTTCGCCGCAGGAGGCGACTCGGGAATGGGCACGGTCGAGGGCCCGGCTCTCGCCGGGCCCGTCCCGTACCGCCTGACGGCGGTCAGCCTTGACTAAGCGGCAGTGCTGATCTCTGTACTGATCTCGCTGCTGTTCGCCAGCTGCTCGAGCAGCTCGAAGTCTTCCTCGAGGTGCTTGTGAGACGGGCAGTAGTCCCGTCCCGGCAGCGGGTCACGCTGGCACGGTGTGCCCTTGCGTGTGCTGGCGCGGCATTGGCGCGGCTGTCCATCGAGCCCGAGCGTGTCGGGCATCTGCTCTAGGTGCTCGAGCGCCAGCGCGATGTGGCTCTCGATCACCTTGTAGACGTGCAGCTGCTCATGCATCGGGAAATGAGTCCGGACCTCCGCGAACAAGTGGCGGGTGGGCCGGGCGAAATAGCGGTGGTCGTAGGCGAGCCTCCGCATCGTGGCCTCGCAAGCGTCAAGCACGTGCCGGCGGGCGTCCCCAAGTGGCACCCCGTTCTGCTGAACATAAGGGGCGATTTCCCTGTAAATCGAACGGCTGAAGCGATACATCTTCTCCTCCTCAAGCTCCCCTGGACTCCGCTTCCTTGCGAAGTCGGAAGCGAGTATCCCAGGGGCAAATGAAGACACTTCCGGGTCCGGTTAAGCACGTATTAAGCGGGGCATCGAACGAACGTCCAGTCGGGCGGGGGCCCAGCCAGATCTGTGAGGCCCTGCCGCCGCCTACTCCCAGCGTTCGAGCCGGCGCGATCCCCCCGCCTGGTGAACGAGGTGGACCTCGTCGAGTCCGGGGTCGGCCCGGGGGAAGTCAGACCGCAGATGGGTCCCGCGGGACTCGCGGCGCTCGAGTGCCGCCGCCGCGATCATGCGGACGAGGGGATAGGGGTCCTCGAGCAGGCGCTCGAGCCGATCGGCGCTGCGCCGCGGGCCGGCCCAGCGCCAGAGGGCGTCGCGGCTCTCGGCTGTCGGGGGCTCGAAGCGCCACTGCGGGCGCTCGGGCGGGGGGCCGGGATCGGGCTCGGTGATCGCGGCCCGCGCCGTTCTGGTTCCGAGAACGAAGCACTCGCTGAGCGAGTTAGAAGCAAGCCGGTTGGCCCCGTGCAGGCCGGTGCACGCGCACTCGCCCACGGCGTAGAGGCCCGCGAGCGAGCTGCGCCCGTCGAGGTCGGTCGCGATGCCGCCGATCATGTAGTGCGCAGCCGGAGCGACCGGAACCGGTTCCGCGGCCGGGTCGAGCCCTGCTCCTCGCAACATCTCGAAAACGTTCGGAAATCGCTCCGGCTCGATCTCCCGGAGGTCGAGGCTGACGTGGTCGGCGCCGTCAGCCTCGATCCGATCGAGGATTGCCGCGGTGACGGCGTCGCGCGGGGCGAGCTCGTCCGTAAAGCGGCGCCCGTCGGCCGCGAGCAGGGTGGCTCCTTCCCCGCGAATCGCCTCGGTGATCAACTTGCCGTCACTCTCGGTGCCCGGCAGTGCCAGTGCGGTCGGGTGGAACTGACAGAACTCGAGATCGGCGAGGTCTGCCCCCGCAGCATGCGCCATCACGGGGCCGGCGCCAATCGAGCCCCACGGGTTCGTGGTTCGGCTCCAGAGCGCCGCGGCCCCTCCGGTGGAGAGCACCGTTGCACGTCCGACCAGGTCGCCCTTGTCGGTCAGGACCCCCGCGCATCGGCTGCCGTCGCTCCAGAGGGCGACCGCCGAGCGCTCCTCCAGGACCACGATCCGGGGCTCGCCCGCGACCAGGGCAGTGAGCCGTTCCGTGATTCGGCGGCCGGTTGCAGCCCCACCGGCGTGCACGATGCGGCGCCGGGTGTGGCCCCCCTCGAGCCCAAGGGCGAGGTCCTCTCCCTCGCGGTCGAACTCGACACCGCGCCCCTCGAGCTCGCGGACCGCGCCGGGGGCCTCCGCGACCAACACGTCGACTGCGCTGCTACGGCAGGTGCCACGTCCGGCTCGGACTGTGTCGACGGCGTGCAGCGCGGGAGAGTCGTCGTCTCCGAGTGCCGCGGCGAGCCCGCCCTGCGCCCAGTAGCTCGCGCTCTCGGCCAACGGCTTCCGCGAGACCAGAGCGACAGACGCTCCAGCTTCGGCTGCGACCAGAGCGGTGTGGAGCCCGGCGGCGCCACCGCCGACGACGATCACCTCGTAGCTCTGATCTGGCGAGGACGGGCTCACGGCGGCGGTCAACTGGTCGCGTACGGTACCCGCCGTGACCGGCCTCTACTTTCGACATCCGACCTCCTACGAGCACGACACCGGAGGTCATCCCGAGAATGCCGGCCGCCTGCGCGCGATCGAGGCGGCGCTCGAGGAACGTGATTGGCTCGGCCTCGAAAAGGCTGAAGCGCCGGCCGCAACCCGCGAGCAGCTGCTCCGCGTCCATCCGGGCGAGCACATCGACGCGATCGAAGCGCTCAGCGATCGCGGTGGGGGCATGATCGACATGGACACGATCGCCAGCGCCGGTTCCTACACGGCCGCGCTGCACTCGGCCGGCGGCGCGGCTGCGGCTGTCGACCGTCTGCTCAGCGGCGATGTCGATTTCGCCTTCTGCGGCTTACGGCCGCCGGGTCATCACGCTGAACGCGGGCGCGCGATGGGATTCTGCCTGTTCAACAACGTCGCCGTCGCGGCCGAGCAGGCGCTTGCCGAGCACGACGCGGGGCGCGTGCTGGTGATCGACTGGGACGTCCACCACGGCAACGGCACCGAGGAGGTCTTCTACGAGACCGACCGGGTTCTCTACTGCAGCATTCATCAGAGCCCGCTCTATCCCGGGACGGGGGCGGTCGCGGACCGCGGTCGCGGCAAGGGAGAGGGCTACACCCTGAACCTGCCCGTGCCGCCGGGCAGCGGGGGAGAGGAGTTCAAAGGGCTGCTGGAGCGGGAGATCGTCCCGGCCGCGCGCGATTACCGACCGGCCCTGATCGCGATCTCGGCCGGCTACGACGCACACCGCAACGACCCGCTCGCCAACTGTCTCCTGGAGACTGCGGACTTCGGCGCAATGTCGGAGAGGGTCCGCGAGCTCGGAGACGAGCTGGAGGCACCGGTCCTCGTCTGCCTCGAGGGTGGCTATGACCCGGGCGCTCTGGCTGCATCCGTGGTGTCGACCCTCGAAGGGCTTGGTGCCGCGGACTCGGGCTGACCAGCCGGCCTAGGTGGCCGCCAGGCGAAGCCTCGCCTGGAGATCACGGATGCGCTGGTCGATCACTGCAACCTCGTCGGCTCGGCCACGCAGCCGGCCGACGTCGATGCGGTCCTCGCGGTACATCTCGACCGCCATCTGGCCGAGCTCCCGAACGCCGTGCTCACGCCGGCCCTGGAGCTCCCGCAGTTCGTCCTTGAGCTGGGTCGTCACCGGCTAGACCCTGAGGTTGCGCTTGACGTCGCCGAGGAAGGTCTTCGGGAAGCCGGGGACCGCGTCGAGGTCGTCGAGCTTGTCGAAGCCGCCGGCGCGGTCCCGGTAGGCGATCACCCGGGTCGACTGGGTGACCGACATACCCAGTTCGCGGAGTTCTTCGAAGGTCGCAGTGTTGACGTCGAGCTGGTCCCCCGACGGCGGGTCAGGCTCCGACGGGGTCGGCGGGCGCTCGATCACCGGCTCGCGCTTCGGCTTCGGTGCCGGCGAGGTAGGGGGCTTGAACGCCGGCCTTGCCTCTGGCGCCGGTGCGGGATCTTTGGGCTCGACCTTCGGCTTGGGCTCGTCCTTCTGCCTGGGTTCGGCAAGCGGCGGCAGTGAAACCTCGGTCTTGGGCTCCAGCGGGGCAACCCGCTCGCTGCGCGCCTTCTGCTCCGCGGCGGCCGTGCGCTGCTCGAACTCCTTCAGCTTCTCGCGGGCAGCGGCGAAGCGTTCGGCCCGGTCGGCGCCTTCTTCCTGGCGGAGGGCCTCCTCGGTCGCGAGCACGCGCTGCTCTGCGTGATCGGCTCGTCCCATCGCCTCGTCGAGCTGGGTCTCGGCGGCGCGCAGGGCGCTGGCCGCCTCGTCGATCTCCGCGGTCAGCTCGGCCTCTCGAGCGGCGAGCTGGTCGCGTGCCTCCTGCTCGGCCTGGCGACGCGCTTCGCTGGCGGCGCGGGTGGCGCGGTCCTCGGCTTCCCGCTCCAGCTTCTCGGCCTGGCGCTTCAGCTTCTCTTCGGACTCGGCCGAAATCCTCTCGGCGGTTTCTTTTCTCGCGTCCGAGATCTGATCCTTTGCGTGGCGCTCGGCTTCGCGTTTCATCGCGCGCGTCTGGCCTCGCAGCCACGAAGCCGCAGCAGTCCGGGCATCGACCTCGGCGTCAAGCCTCGCGTTCTCGGCCTCGGCCACACGCGCTTCGGCGGCCCTGGCTTCTTGCTCGGCTTTGGCGATCGCCTCCCGCTTGGTCGCCTTCTCCTGGGCGAGCTCATCCCGCAAGGCTCGCATTTCCTCCGCCGCTTGGCGCTCTGCCTCAGCCTTGACCGTTTCCGCCGTGACCCGGACCCGTTCCTCCGCCTCGGCCCGCAGCTTCTCGGCCTGGCTCCGGAGCTCTTCGCGGAGGCGCTCGGCCTCTTCGGTAAAGGTTGCCTCGGCGGCGGCGACCCGCTTACCGGCGCCCTGCACTCCCTGCTCCATCTCGGCGACTCGCCGCTCGGCGTCGGCAGCGGACTGCCTGGCCGCCTCGCGTTCGCGCTGGAGAGCTTCCTCGCGTGCCTCGATTTCCGCGGCGAAGCGCTTCTCGGCGGCAAGTCGTGCGAACTCGGCCTGTTCGCGCGCCCGCCGCTCGGCGTCCTCCTTGATCTCTTTGACCTGTTGCTCGAGATCCGCGCGGATCTCGTCGCGCAGTTGTTCCTCGACCTGTTCGCGAGCCTCCTTTGCCGCCTCCTGCGCCCTGGCCTCGGCCTGCTGATGGGCCGCGTCGATCTCCTCCTTGGCAGTTCGGGTCGCCTCGGCCCGGATCTGGGCCTCCGTCTTGCGGGTCGCGTGCTCGACCGCGGCGCGGACCCGGTCGGCGGCCTCCCCCTCCAGCATCTCGATCTGCTCGCGCAGGTGCTCCGTGTGCTCGTTCAGGCGGCGCTGGGCCTCGGCCTGAATCCGCCGCTCGGCGGCGATCCGGGCGGCCTCCACCTCTGAGGTCTTGTTCTCGGCCAGCTCCAGCCGGGTGAGCGCGTTGCGCAGGGAGTCGACCGCTTCGTCACGGTCGGCGAGGAGCTCCTTCTCGCGCTCCTGCATCGCCACCTGCGCCTGCCGCTCAGCCTGCTCCTGCATGTCGGCGGCGCGCTCGCGCAGCCAGCGGGCGGCGTCCTCGCGAACCTCGGCCGCCGCGATCTCGGCGGGATCGACCGGCGGCCGCTCGAGCCGTTCGACGGGCCTCCCCGCCGGCTTCTCGGCCGGTGGCCGTTCGACCTTGTCCTGCTCGGTCGTGTCAGCTTCAGGGGTATCGGGTTCGGCGGTGCCGGCTTCAGAGGTGCCGGCCTCAGGAGTCTCGGTCTTGGCGGGCTGGGGTCGGCGGCGGTCCGGGCCTTGCTTCGCCGGGGGCGAGGTCCGCTTCACCTGGACTCCGGCCTGCGCCTCGGCGGTTTCGAGCTTGCGCTGGACTTCCTCGAGCGCCTTCGCCGCGGCCTCGCGCTCGCGCTCGAGGTCCTCCTCCAGGGCGAGGATCTCCGCGGTTGCGCGTTCCTCGGCGTCGCGACGGGCGGCGTCGACGGCGTCGCGCAGGTGCTCGTCGGTGTCGCCGTTGGTGCTCCGCTGTGAGGGGCGGCTCCCTGGCTCCTCGGCGGCGGGCTCTGTCCCGGCGGCAGACTCGGCGGTCTTTGCCGCGCCGCTCCCGGTCGCCCCACCGATCACCGCGCGGATGCGGGGAGAGGCCCCGGCCTCAAGCGCGCTGGAGAGAGCATCGGCCATGGCCTCGCCGGCGGCGGTCTTGCGGCCGATGGCCGAAAGCTGTTCGATCTCGGCCTCGATTCGCCGCAGCTCGGCCGCGCCGCCGCGGACTGCCTCTTCGCTCAGCGCATTGCGCTGAACCAGGCCGAGGACGAGCTCGCCGAGGTCGTGCAGCCCTTGCCTGCCGCGGGTGCGCAGGTCCTCGAGCCGTCTTTCAACCGCGTTGTCGTCGCGTACGTCGACAGCGGCGATCCGGGGGCGATCGTCGCTCATTGGGCGGGCACTTTACGGGACGGTTCCGCCGCATCCTGAGCAATTTCCGAATATGCGGCAAGAACGCGTTCCGCCATCCGCCTGGCGGAGAAGGCATCGGCGGCCCAGACGTCGTCAACGCTTGCGTCGATTGCCTCAAGGTGCTCCGTGGCGATCCGCGCCCAGACATCGGCGTCGAATGGGCCGACGTGGCAGCCGTCCACGCCGGCCAGCGCCACCGGTACGACCCCGACCGGTGTGGAGAGGACAGGCACCCGGCAGGCGAGGGCCTCCAGGGCGGCGAGGCCGAACCCCTCGCTCTCCGAGGTGATCAGGACCGCGCTCGAGGCGGAGATGTGATCGGGCATCGCCGCGGGGTCGATCTCCCCGGCGGTTAGCAGGGTCGCCCCCGCCCGCGCCGCGACCTCGGAGGCGCGGTCGGAGCGCTTCACGGGTCGTTCCGGGTCGGAGGGGAAGAAGAGGTAGCGGCCCTCGGCCTCGAGCCCGAGCCGGCGCCGGGCCTCCTTCCGGGGACGCGGGGTGAACCGGGTCAGGTCGACGCCGCAGGGAAGCACCGCGGTGCGGGTGCCCTGACCGGGGTCGGTGGACAGGCCGCGGCGGCCGCCCTCCGACCTGAAGATGGAGAGAGAGGCACCTGCGACAAGTTCGATCCGGCGCGCCAAGCGCCGCGACACCGGCCCCGCGAGCGGGTGGCGGACGTCGGTGCCGTGGAAGGTAACCACCAGCGGCCGCGCGCCCGCCCGGGCGGCGGTCCAACCGCTCAAGCCGTAGTGGGCGTGGACGACGTCGAACCGCTCGCTGGCCAGCACACGACGCAGGGGCCGCACCGCCCGCAGGTACTCGCGCGCGCCGAGGGGGAAGGTGAACAGCTCGACCTCGGCCCCGAGCTCGCGCAGTGCCTCCACCTGGTCGGCGACGAAGCGACCCCGGCGCGGCGAGCTGTCGTCGGGGTAGAGGTTGGTCACTGTCAGGACCCTCACCGCGACCAGCGTATTGGCCGCCCGGGGCAGACTTTCGCCTGCCGAACAACGCGCGCGGTTGATGGCACGTTCCCGCGTCCCTGTTTTGACTGTGGAGCGTGGATCGGCGCGCCCATGACCGCGACGCTTGCCTCGACAACGAACCGGGCGGATCCCCGCCCGAAGGAGGCACCGGATGCAAGCTCTGACGCGTTTCTACGTGCTGGCCTACCCGGCCCGCCGCCGCCTCGAGGGGTTGCTGAGCGAGCGCGGGCAGGGGACCGTCGAGTACGTCGGCCTGATCCTGCTCGTCTCCCTGCTCATGGTCGGCATGGTTGCCGGGATGAAGGGGTTCAGCGGCCAGCAGGGCACCGAGTTGGCGGAGGTGATCGTCGGCAAGATCCGCGCCGCGGTCAACAAGATCACCTTTCACTGAGGACGAGGGCTGGTGGAAAAGGGGCGCGCGGACCCTCCAGATCGCGGCACCCGAGTCCTGATCGAGGCCGTCGCCGGCACTTCGCCGGCGGCGGCTTTGTCGTTCCCCGGGCCCGCATCCGGATGACCCCGGCCTAGACTCCCCGGCGATGGCCGCCGCCAGCCGCAGTTATGACCGGGCCCCTGCCGACCTGCGGCCGGTCGCGATTGAGCCCGGCTACGTCCGCACCGCTCACGGCTCGGCCCTGATCTCGGTCGGGGAGACCCGGGTGATCTGCACCGCCTCGATCGAAGAGAACGTGCCCCGCTGGCTCGAGGGCAAAGGGCGCGGCTGGGTCACCGCGGAGTACGCGATGCTGCCGGCTTCGACGGGCGAGCGCAAGAAGCGCGACTCGAGCCGCGGAAAGCAGGACGGCCGCGGGGTTGAGATCCAGCGGCTGATCGGACGCTCCCTGCGCGGCGTCGTCGACTTCGCCGCGATGGGCGAGCGCAGCATCTACGTGGATTGCGACGTGCTCCAGGCCGACGGTGGTACACGCTGCGCCGCGATCACCGGTGGCTTCGTGGCGCTGCAACTCGCCCTCGCCGACCTCGTCGATCAGGGCGAGCTCGATCGGATGCCGCTGAACCAGTCGGTGGCTGCGGTCAGCGTCGGGATGGTTGACGGGGCGGCGCTCTGCGACCTCGACTACGAGGAGGATTCGCAAGCCGAGGTCGACGCCAACGTGGTCATGACCGGCGACGGCGGCCTGGTCGAGGTACAGGCGACAGCCGAGCGGACGCCGCTCTCCCGCGCCTCGCTCGACGAGCTGCTCGGCCTCGCCGAGGATGGGATCGCGCGGCTCCGCGAAGCCCAGGAGCAGGCTGCGGGAGAGCTGCCGGGCGCGCAGTAGGGGTGGTGGCGGACTGGCGGCTCTGATCTTGGCAACCCGGAATAGGCACAAGTTGAAGGAGCTGGGGGAGGCGCTGCCTGGGGTCGCGCTCGAGCCGCTGCCGGACGAGGTCGAGCTGCCGCCCGAGGGCGCCGAGAGCTTTGCCGAGAATGCGCTGGACAAGGCTCGCGCCGCCCGCGAGGCGACCGGGCGGGCCGCAATCGCCGACGACTCGGGGATCGAGGCCGCGGGGCTTGGCGGAAAGCCGGGCGTCCTCTCCGCCAGGTTCGCCGGCGAAGGCGCCAGTGACGAGCAGAACCTGGCGAAGCTGATCTCCGAGCTCGAGGGAGCCGAGGACCGCCGCCTCGCCTACGTCTGCGCGCTTGCCCACGTCGACGAGGCCGGTTCCGAGCAGCTGTTCGAAGGGCGCTGCACCGGGACCCTCGCCGAGTCCCCCCGTGGCAGCGGCGGGTTCGGCTATGACCCGGCGTTCGTCCCTGACGACTATGGCGACGGACGCACCATGGCCGAGCTCAGCCCCGACGAGAAACACGCGATCAGCCACCGCGGGCGCGCCGCCCGTGCCCTCCATCAGCATCTCCGCAGCCAAAGCGGAGGAGGCGCCGGAAGATGATTCCGAGCACCAAGTCCGGCGCGGCGGCGGTCTCGATCGCCTCCAACTCGATCCTGATCGCTCTGAAGCTGGCCGCGGCGGTGATCACCGGCTCGATCGCGATCCTGAGCGAGGCGCTTCACTCCTCGATCGACCTGGTTGCGTCGGTGATCGCGTTCGTCTCGGTCCGCCGCGCCGACGAGCCGGCCGATCGCGACCACCCCTACGGGCACGAGAAGGCCGAAGGGGTCGCGGCTTCGATCGAGGGGATGCTGATCGTGGTCGGCGCTGGGATCATCGTCTACGAAGCCGTACGCCATCTCGTGATCGGACCCGAGGTCAGCGATCTCGGGATCGGGATCGCAGTGATCGCCTTCTCCGCGGTCGCCAACGCCGGCGTTGCCACCTATCTCTCGCGGCAGGCAAAGGC
Source organism: uncultured Solirubrobacterales bacterium (assembly GCA_963770155.1). Classification (GTDB taxonomy): domain Bacteria; phylum Actinomycetota; class Thermoleophilia; order Solirubrobacterales; family 70-9; genus CAVYOE01. Next base: position 148,084 of record CAVYOE010000001.1, read on the forward strand.
GCATGACTCACCGGCTCTGGCCGGCGACGCCGCCCACTTGGGCACCGACGCGCTCACCTCGGCGGGTGTCCTCGCCGGCCTCATCCTGGTCGAGGTGACGGGCGCCGCCGCGATCGATCCCGCTGTGGCACTGATCGTGGCCGCGGCGATCGTGATCGCCGGCATCCGGATCCTGCGCCGCTCGGCAGGGATGCTGATGGACGAGTCGCCGCCCCCGGCGGAGATGGACCGGATCGAGCGGGTCATCTCCGCGGCCCGCCCGCCGGAGATGGTCGGCTACCACAAGCTGCGCGCGCGGGTTTCCGCCCGCCACCGCTATATCGACATGCACGTTCAGTTCCGAAGCGGCACCAGCCTCGAGCGGGCGCACGAGCTCGCGCACACGCTCCGTTCTGCGATCGAGTCCGAGCTCCCAGGTGCCGAGGTCCTGATCCACGTCGAGCCAGAGGCCTCGCTGCGCGACCCCTCCGAGTCGCCCGAGCCCTACCGAGCGGGGTAGCTAAAGCAGGTTCACCGCGGCCGAAAGCCCCACCGCCGCGACCACGATGCTGTAGCCGGTGTAGCCGGCGATCGCGAGCAGCAGGGCGGCGATCGCGCAGATGGCGATTACGGTGAACCACGATGCTCGGGCGAGGGACACGGGGCTATCTATATCTTGACTGTGATGGCCGATGCTGCCACTACCCCGCGCGATCGGGCCACCCGCGCCAGCGCCTATCTGATCGAGATCTCGCCCGAGATGCGTGGCTGCGCGGTTCTCTCCGCCGACGGTGAGGTGCTTGCCTCGAGCGGCGAAGACGCCGACTGGACTAAGCCGGCCCGAGAGATGGTCGAGGCGGTCGACGGCGCCGGGGACGAGCGGGCCTCCCACGCCCACGTAGCCACCGGCGACGGGGAGGTCTTCATGGTCCGCGAGGGCGATCTGATCGCCCTCGCGGTGACGGAACGCTTCGTCCTCGCCTCGCTCGTCCTCTTCGACATGCGAGTGGCCCTGCGCGACCTCGTCCCGGAGAGCAGCTAGTGCCGGGAGCAAAACCGCACCGCTTCCGCGACCGCGTCTCCGACATCGCCGGGGAGGCAGCGGCCTACCTTCGCCGGCGCCGACTCGAGCGCAAGCCCTTTGCCCGCGTCTACTACACCGGCGGCCGCAGCGCCGCACACGCGGCGGAGACCGACTCGGGCCGTGCGCTTTTCGTCGCGGCGTCCCACCTGGTCGAGGTCGCGGGTCCGTCTCTTCGCCGGCGACAGCAGCGGCGGCCGAGCGAACGCGTGATCGAGCCCGAACTGGCTGGGCGGGTCCTGGAGAAGGCTCTCGAGCGCGGCGGCGACCTTGCCGAGCTGTTCTGCGAGGAGCGGCACGGGTTCACCCTCTCGATTGACGAGTCCCGGGTAGAGCGACCCCAGGGAGGAAACGAACGCGGTGCCGGCATCCGGGTCGTCGAGGGGGAGGTCACCTACTTCGCCCACGTCGACGGGGTCGGCGAGGAAGACCTGCTTGGTGCCGCCGAGGCCGCCGGCTCCGCCCTGGCCGGCGGCCGAACCGAGGTCGCGGCACTGAGCGCGATCGAGCAGCCGGAGCCGGCAGAGATCGCGACCCGCCCCGACGAGGTGCCCGCCGAGCGCAAGGCCGAGCTCCTGCGCGAGCTCGACCAGCGCGGGCGGGAGGCAGGGGACGAGATCGCCCAGCTCCAGGCCTCCTACAGCGAAGGACGCCGGCGGGTCGAGGTCTTCAACTCCGAGGGCCTCCATGCCCACGACGATCGGACCCGGGTCCGTCTCGGGGTTCAGGCGGTCGCCAAGAAAAACGGCTCGGTAGAGACCGGGTTCGAGACTCTCGGCGCGCTGCGCGGCTTCGAGCTGGTCGCCAACGACGCGGGCCGGGTCGCCGAGTCAGCGGCGCGCAAGGCGCTGACCCTCCTCGACGCCGATCCGGCACCGGCCGGCTCGATGCCGGTGGTCGTCGGCGGCGGCTTCGGGGGCGTCCTCTTCCACGAGATGACCGGGCATGGCCTCGAGGCCGACCACGTGCAGAAGGGGGCGAGCGTCTACGAGGACAAGATCGGAGAAGCGGTCGCCGAGCCGCTGCTCACCGCCTACGACGACGGCCTGATGGCCAACGAGTGGGGCAGCGGCGCGATCGACGACGAGGGCACGCCGAGCCAGCGGACGACCGTGATCGAGGAGGGGCGGCTCACTTCCTACCTCTACGACCTGCTCCGTGCGCGACGCGACGGCACCGACCCGACCGGAAACGGACGCCGCGAGAGCTTCCGCCACCTCCCTGTGCCGCGGATGACCAACACCTACATCGCCCCGGGTGACGCCGATCCCGAGGACCTGATCGCCGAGGTCGATCGCGGCTTCTACGCCGTTTCCTTCGGCGGCGGCCAGGTCGAACCGGCGACGGGCGACTTCGTCTTCGGCGTCTCCGAGGGCTACCTGATCGAGGACGGCAAGGTGACGCGGCCGTGCCGCGACGCGACCCTTATCGGGAACTGCCTCAACGCTTTGCGTGCGATCGACGCGGTCGGCTCGGATTTCGAGATGAAGACGGGGTTCTGTGGCAAGGCCGGGCAGAGCGTGCCGGTCGGCACCGGCCAGGGCCACGTCCGCATCCGGGAACTGACGGTCGGGGGCACCGCCGTATGAGCGGCGCCGACCTCGGTACCGCCGCAGGCCGCGGAGTCGCGGCTGCAATTGACGCCGGCGCCGAGGCCGCCGAGACGTGGACCGAGCGCTCCCACGGCCGCGAGGTCAGGGTCCACGGCGGCGAGGTTGAGAGCCTGACCGCGGCGACCGAGGGGGGTGTGGGGATCAGAGCCTGGATCGACGGCCGCGTTGGCTATTCGTTCGGCACCGACTTCTCGGAGGAGGGCCTGCGCGCCGTCGCCGCCGCTGCCGCTGAGGCCGCCAGGGTTGCCGATCCCGACGAGCACGCCGGGGTGCCGGAGGCGAGGAGCTCAAAGCCGCCCGAGCTCGCCGGAATCAGGGACGCGAGCGTCGCCGACTGGGACGAGGCGGCGGTGGTCGACCTCGCCAAGGGAGTAGAGCGCGCCGCCTTCGGCGCAGACTCGCGGGTCGCCTCGGTCGAGATGACCGTTTACGTGGATGCCGACGCCGAGGTCGCCGTCGCCTCCTCGGCCGGAGTGGAGGCCCAGTTCCACGCCTCGCATTGCTACGCCTACCTGCAGGCGATCGCCGGCGACGCCGCCGAGCGGCAGACGGGCCTCGGCTTCGGTGTCGGCCGCGGTCCCGTTTCACTCAATCCGGAAGAGATCGGCAAGGAGGGGGCCGAGCGCGCCGTCTCCATGCTCGGCTCCGTGAAGCCGAATTCGCGGAGCTGCCCGGTGGTTCTCGACGAGACGGTCGCCGCGAGCTTCGCGGGCCTCGCAGGCGGTGCGCTCTCGGCCGACTCGGTCCAGCGCGGGCGCTCGCCATTTGCGGGGCGGCTCGGCGAGGAGCTTGCCTCCGAGGCGCTGACCCTGGTCGACGACGGCCTTGATCCCGACGGGCTGGCCTCGGCCCCGTTCGACGGGGAGGGAACACCGCGTGGCAGGACACCGCTGATCGAGGACCGGAAGCTCTCCTCCTACCTATACGACAGCTATACGGCGAGGCGTGACGGGACCAGCTCGACCGGGAACGCCGAGCGGGGCTCGTACCGCTCGCCGCCGGGAGTCGGGACATCCAATCTCGTGGTCGAACCCGGCGAAGGAGACCTGGCCGCGCTCATGGGGCAGGCCGGTGAGGGCGTCTACATCACCGACGTCGCGGGGCTTCACTCCGGCGTCAACCCCGTGACCGGCTCGATCTCGGTCGGGGCCAGCGGTCACGAGATCAGCGGCGGGGAGCTTTCCCAGCCGATCCGGGAGTTCACGATCGCCGGCGACCTGGTCTCGTTGCTCGGCTCGGTCGCCGCGGTCGGAGGTGAGTCGCGCTGGGTGCCGTTCGGCGGTTCGGTGAAGACAGCGCCGATCCTGATCGGCGAGATGACGGTGAGTGGAAGCTGACGTTAGATTCACCAGGCCCCCGTGAGCTAGAGGAAGGAGTCCCGTGACCAAGGCAGAGTTCATCGAGCTGCTTGCCCGCGACCACCGGCTCGGCAAGAAGAAGCAGGCAAACGACTCACTCGAGGCGGTGCTGGATGCGATCACCTCGGTTCTGGCCGGCGGCGACTCCGTCACCTTCACCGGATTCGGGAAGTTCAGCGTCGCCCAGAGAAATCCGCGTCAGGGGGTCAATCCACGAACCGGTGAGCGCATCTCGATCCCTGGCGGAAAGGCACCGCGATTCTCCGCGGGCGCCGGTCTCAAGAGCCGGGTCAAGGACGGCTAGCTCCCACTGAGCGCGGCACCTTTCGCCGACCGACTCGCGGCGCTGGTCGAGGAGCGCAGCAGCCAGATCTGCCTGGGCCTCGACCCCGATCCCGGTGCGCTGATGCCGGAGGTGCTCGATGCAGCACCCGACCCTTCCGCCGATGCGGGCCTCCCTGGCGAAGCTGCGGCTGCCGCGCGCGCGGCAGTGGCGGTCGGCGCCCACTGCCTCGCCTTGATCGACCGGGCCGGCCCCGCTTGCGTCGCGGTGAAGCCGCAGTTGGCCTGCTTCGAACGCCTCGGCCCGCCCGGTTGGACCGCGCTCGGGGAGGTGATCGAGGCGGCCCGAGCTGCCGGCTTGCTGGTTGTGGCCGACGGCAAGCGCGGAGACGTCTCGGTTACGGCTACCGCGTACGCCCAGGGGCTGGCCGGCGCCGTCCAGACCCCCTGGGGGGAGGTGGCCGGGCTCGGCGCCGACGCCTTCACCGTCAACCCTCTGCTCGGATCGGACGCGATCGAGCCTTTCGTGGAGGTGGCCGAGACAGTCGGCGGCGGAGTGTTCTCCTTGGTGCGCACCTCGAACCCCGGCGCCGCCGAGATCCAGGACCTCGACGCCGGTGGCGCCCCGGTGCACGAGCGGCTCGCCGCAATCGTTGCCGAGCGCGCCGACCGGCTCGCCGGGGCTGGGGGGCTGAGCGGCATGGGCGCGGTGGTCGGCGCCACCGCTCCGGAGCTGCTGGGGCGGCTGCGGGAGCTGATGCCGACGTCGATCTTCCTCGTCCCGGGGGTAGGCGCCCAGGGCGGCAAGCCCGAGAACCTGGGTCCGGCGCTGGTCGAGGGCAAGCCTGCGTCTGTGCTGGTCCCCGCCGCTCGCAGTATCGCCGGCGCCGATGACCCCGCCGCTGCCGCTGCCGAGTTGCGCGACGTGGTTTGGGCGCTCGCTTAACATCACGGGCCGCTGATGCAGGACAAGGGGACATCCTTCCTAGCCCGCGCCGCCGCAGTCGGTGGACTGATCGTTCTGTTCGTGGCGGTGATCGCCGTGATCGCGGTCTCGAGCGGTGGTGACGACGGCGGAGGGGACGAGGAGACAACGGTCAAGGACAGCGGCCCGGACATCACGTCCACCAGGCAATCTGCCAAGGAAGAGCGCGAGATCGAGGTCGCGCTCGATCGCGGCGAGTACGTCGTCCAGCCCGGCGACTCGCTGGTTTCGATCGCGGAGGCCACCGGGATCGACGTGGAAACGCTCGAGCAGCTCAACCCGGGAATCGACCCCCAGGCGCTGCAAGAGGGCGCGCGAGTAAGGCTGCGCTGAGGCGCCGATGCGGCGCCTGCTCGCCTCACTTGGACTACTAGCCCTGCTCTTGCCCGCCGCTGTGGCGGCGCAGGATCCGCCGGCACAGGACCCCCCGGCACAGGACCCGCCGGCACAGGACCCCCCGGCAGAGCCGAAGCTCGACGCGAAAGCCTGGGTCTTGATCGACGCCCGCGACGGGACCCAGCTGGCCGGCAAGGGGGCCAACAAGGAGCTGCCGATCGCCAGCGCGACCAAGCTGATGACGGCGTACCTGGCCCTGGAGCGACTGAAACCGAAGCAGGTTCTGCGGGCCCCGGCATACAGGGCATCGGACGTCGAGTCGCTGATCGGTCTGCGAAAGGGGGAGCGGATGTCGGTTCGCGACCTCCTCTACGCGCTTGTCCTCGAGAGCGCCAACGACGCGGCTGAGACCCTCGCGGTCGGTGTCTCGGGCTCGATCAACGGGTTCGTGGCGGAGATGAACACCGCTGCCGCTGCCCTCGGCCTGGTCCACACCCACTACTCGACCCCGGTTGGACTCGACGAGCCCGGCAACTACTCGAGCGCCGCGGACCTGGCCGCGCTTGCCGACGAGCTGCTCGAGGAGCCCCTGTTCGCGAAGGCGGCCGACTCGCCCGTGGCCACGCTGAAGACCGGGGACCGGCAGCGGACGATCGACTCGCGCAATCTGTTGCTCAACCGGGAGCCGTTCGTGACCGGGGTGAAGACCGGCCACACCCTTGACGCCGGTTGGGTCCTGGTCGGTTCCGGCGAGAAGAGCGGGACAACACTGATCTCTGCGGTCCTCGGCGCGCCGAGCGAGGGCGCGCGCGACACGGACACCCTGGAGCTGCTCGGCTATGGATTCTCTCTCTACACGCCGGCAACTCCGGTCGAGGAGGGAGAAGAGGTTGCGAGCCCGGACATCTCCTACCGCGACGAGGACCTTCCACTGGTTGCGGCGCACTCGCTTCGGGTCTCGACCCGGGAGGGGGAGGAGGTCGACACGCGGATCGAAGCCCCTGACGAGGTCGAGGGGCCGGTGGAGGAGGGGGAGAAGCTCGGCCGGGTCCTGGCCGAGATCGAGGGGCGGCCGGCGGGCAGCGTCCCTCTGCTCGCGGGCGACTCGGTCGAGGCTGCGACCTTTGCCCAGAAGGCGCTCGCGACGATCGAGAATCCCTGGGTCCTGGTGCCCTTCGGCTTGATCGTGGTCGCGCTCGGATTCTTCCTCGCCGGGTTCCGGCGCAGCAGCGCGGCTACCGCCCCGGCCGCGAACGGCGCCCGGGCCACGGGTGCCGGATCCACTGGCGCCAAGGCCGCAGGGACGCCGGCCGGGGGGGCCAAGCCCCGTGCGAGGAAAAAACCGAAGCCTCCGAACCAGCCGCGCACCGCCGCCCAGCGTGAGAGGATGCGGAAGGAGAGAATGAAGCGGCGGAACAGCCAGGCCAAATGATTCTCACGGTCACCCTGAACGCAGCAATCGACCGCACGATCGCGGTCCCCAATTTCCACCAGGGCCACCGCCACCGGGCGGTCGAGGCGAGCACCTTCGCCGGAGGCAAAGGGGTAAACGTGGCCCGCGCCCTGAAGCTGCTGGGGCGCCCCGTGATCGCGACGGGCCTTGCGGGCGGGCCCACCGGTGCCCGTCTCATGGAGCGGCTTGCCGAGGAGTCAATCCTCACCGACTTCACCTGGATCGGCGACGAGTCGAGGACCAACATCGCCGTGGTCGATCCGACCTCCGGCGAGCAGACCGAGATCAACGAGAGGGGGCCGGAAGTGACCGACGAGGAGCTCGAGCGGTTCCTCGACAAGCTCCTCTACCTGTCGCGCGGCGCCCGCATCTGCGTGATTGCCGGCAGCCTGCCGCCCTCGGTGCCCGCCGAGTTCTGCGCCAGGACGATCACCGAACTGAAGGAGCTCGGTGTGGAGACGGTTGTCGATACGGACGGCGAAGCCCTCCACGCCAGCCTCCGCGCGGGCCCCGCGGCGGTCACCCCTAACGCGGCCGAGGCCGAGGAGGCCGTCGGGCACGAGTTCAACGATCCCGACGAGCTGCTCGCCGGCGTCCGCGGCCTGACCGAGCTGGGCGCCGCCGAGGCGATGATCACCTCCGAGCAGGGCTGTATCGCAATCGCCGGCAGCGGCGATGAGCGCCGGGCCTACGAGGTCAAGGCTCCGGACGTGGAGCCGGTCTCGACAGTCGGCTCGGGCGACGCTTTCCTTGCCGGCTATACCGCCTGCCGCTACGAGGGCTCGCCGGCGCGCGACTGCCTTGCCTACGGCGTTGCATGCGGCGCCGAGTCGACGCAGCACTTCGGCGCCGGGACCATCGACCGCAATGAGGTCGAGCACCTGCTCGCCTCGGTCGAGATCGCCGATCTGGCGACGCCCGCCGCGGTCGGCTAGCCGGTCTTCGGGGCGCCAAGGCGGACCCTCGCTATCATCGGCGGGGCGTTGGATCCGACTCAAAACAACGCCGCAAACAGCGGTTTTCTTGGCACTCAACCCCGGCGCGCCGGGGTTTTTTCGTCCGCGAACGAACGTAGGGTTGGCTGATGGAAGTCGAGATCGGCAGAGGCAAGAAGGGACGCAGGGCTTACGGCTTCGACGACATCGCGATCGTCCCCTCACGGCGGACCCGAGACCCTGACGACATCGACGTGACCTGGACCCTGGGTCCGTACCGGTTCGAGCTGCCACTGCTGGCGGCGGCGATGGACGGTGTGGTCAGCCCGGAGACGGCGGGGATCGTCGGCAAGCTCGGCGGACTCGCGGTCCTCAACCTCGAGGGGATCTGGTGCCGGTTCGAGGACGCCGAAGCGAGGCTCGAGCAGATCGCCGCGGCACCGAAGGAGGCGGCCACGCGGCTGATGCAGGAGATCTACACGGAGCCCGTCAAGGAGGAGCTGGTCGCCCAGCGGATCGAGGAGATCAAGGCCATGGGCGTCGTTGCCTGCGGCTCGCTGACACCGCAGCGGGTGACCAAATACCACGAGACGGCACTCGAGGCGGGTCTCGACATCCTCGTAATCCAGGGGACGGTGATCTCGGCCGAGCACGTATCCGAGCAGACCGAGCCACTCAACCTGAAGGAATTCATCGCCGATCTCCCGGTTCCGGTGGTGGTCGGCGGCTGTGCTTCGTACAACACCGGCCTGCACCTGATGCGCACCGGTGCAGTCGGCGTTCTGGTCGGAGTCGGCCCCGGCGCTGCCTGCACCACCCGGGGCGTCCTCGGGATCGGTGTTCCCCAGGCGACCGCGATCGCCGACGTCGCCGCTGCCCGCTCCCAGCACATCATGGAGACCGGGCAGTACTGCAACGTGATCGCCGACGGCGGCATGCGAACGGGCGGCGACGTCTCCAAGGCGGTCGCCTGCGGCGCCGACGCGGTCATGATCGGCTCGCCGCTGGCGCGGGCCAAGGAGGCCCCGGGCCGCGGCTACCACTGGGGCATGGCGACCTTCCACCCCTCGCTGCCGCGCGGTACCCGCGTCGCCACCGAGCAGGACGGCACGCTCGAGGAGATCCTGCTCGGCCCCGCACAGGAGAACGACGGCACCTTCAACCTGATCGGCGCTCTGCGCACCTCAATGGCCACCTGCGGCTACGAAGACATTCCTGCCTTCCACCGCGCCGAGGTCATGGTGGCACCGGCGCTGCAGTCAGAGGGCAAGGCCCTCCAGCGCGAGCAGTCGGTCGGCATGGGCTCCAACGGCCGCGCCGCCGTATTCGAGGGAGTCGCCGTCTCGGATGACTAGGCGAGCCCCGGCGGCGGTTGACGAGGCCGTAGCCGAGGCTGTGCCGGGGACGGAGACCGTCTCCGATGAAACGATCGAGGTCGCACCCGAGGCCTCGGTCGAAGAGGTCCTCGTCCTTGACTTCGGCGGCCAGTACTCGCAGCTGATCGCACGCCGGATCCGCGAGTGCGGGGTGTTCAGCGAACTGCTCCCCCACGACACTCCGATCGACAAGATCCGCGAGCGCCGGCCTGCCGGGCTGGTCCTCTCCGGCGGACCGGCGTCGGTCTACGCGGAGGGTGCGCCGAGGCTGCGCGGTGAGCTGCTCGAGCTCGGCATTCCGGTGCTCGGCATCTGTTACGGGATGCAGGTCATGGTCCATCAGTTGGGCGGCAAGGTCGAGCAGGCCGAGGCGGGAGAGTTCGGCCGCACCCGGCTCGAGGTGCGCGAGCCCGGCCGGCTGCTCGAGGGACTTCCCGCCGAACAGCAGTGCTGGATGAGCCATCGTGACACCGTGTTCGAACCGCCCCCAGGGTTCATTGCGCTCGCCTCCAGTCCCGAGTCACCGGTGGCCGCGACGGAGGACCCCGAGCGCGGCCTCTACGGAATCCAGTTCCATCCTGAGGTCGTGCACACCCCGCATGGCGGGGAGATCCTGACCCGCTTTCTCCGGGACATAACCGGCTGCCGCGAGAACTGGTCGCCGGCCTCGGTGATCGACGAGCAGGTCGAGGCAATCCGGGCCCAAGTGGGAGAGGGACGGGCAATCTGTGGGCTCTCGGGCGGCGTCGACTCCGCCACTGCGGCGCTGCTCGTCCACCGTGCGATCGGCGAACGGCTCACCTGCGTCTTCGTCGACCACGGCCTCATGCGCAAGGACGAGGCCGAGCAAGTGGTCACTGCGTTCCGCGATCAGCTCGAGGTGACACTGGTACACGTTGCCGCCGAGGACCGCTTCCTCTCCAGGCTCGAGGGCGTGACCGAGCCCGAGCAGAAACGCAAAATCATCGGCGAGGAATTCATCCGGGTGTTCGAAGAGGAGGCCGCAAAGATCGAGGACGCCCGCTTCCTGGTCCAGGGGACGCTCTACTCGGACGTGATCGAGTCCGGCGGTGACGGCCGCGCCGGTGCCGCGACGATCAAGTCCCACCACAACGTCGGCGGGCTGCCCGAGGACCTCGATCTCGACTTGATCGAACCGCTGCGGACACTGTTCAAGGACGAGGTCCGGGTCGTGGCTGCCGAGCTGGGTCTCCCCGACCGCTTCGTCTGGCGCCAGCCCTTCCCGGGCCCGGGCCTCGGGATCAGGATCGTCGGCGGTGAGGTCACCCGCGAGCGGCTCGAGATCGTCCGTGCTTCAGACGCGATCCTCCAGGAGGAGATCCGCGCCGCCGGTCTCTATCGGGAGCTGTGGCAGTCGTTCTGTGTCCTGCCGGTGGTCCGCTCGGTCGGGGTCCAGGGCGACGAGCGCTCGTACGCGTACCCGATCGTGATCCGCGCGGTCACCTCCGACGACGCGATGACGGCCGACTGGGCCCGGCTTCCCTATGAGCTGCTCGAAACGGTCTCGAACCGGATCATCAACGAGGTCCGCGGGGTCAACCGCGTCACGCTCGACGTGTCGTCGAAGCCGCCGGCGACGATCGAGTGGGAGTAGCCCGCGAGCGGTAGTGCCGCGGCGCTAGCCCGCCTGGGGCCAGGAGACCAGCGCCGGCGCGGGATTGAACGGTGCGCCGCCCCGGTAGTAGCCGGGGGCACTCCAGATCTCGAAGTGCAGGTGGCAGGCGCTGGCGTTGCCGGTGCGCCCGACCGAGCCGCCGACCCACTGGCCGGGGGCGAGCCGCGTGCCCTTGGGATAAAGGCCGCGCTTGCGCAGGTGCATGTAGACGAAGTCCTGCTTGGTCGCGAGATCGCGAAGGACGAGATAGAAGCCCGCGGCTCCGTGGAACTTGTTGACGCGGACCTTGGTGCTGGTGACCGAGACCAGCGGGGTGCCGCAGCGGGCCATGACGTCCTGGCCCTGGTGCCCGCGGCCGGCACGGGCGACGCCGAAGCCATCGCCGTAGGTGTGGCCGCCGAGGATGGGGTGCACATAGGTGCCGGTGGGAGCGCTGGTCGGCGTCGGCGGCGGTGCGGCCGGATCGCTCGGGGCGGCGCTGCCGCCGCTTTGGGCGAGCGCAGAGCCGGCGCCGATCGATGCGCACGCACCGGCGAGCGCGAGCACGCCTACGAGCCGCCTGGAGCGGCCACGGAACGCGGTTTTTTCGCAGTTCACGATCTCCGGTCTCTTTCGCGGGGCCTACGGGGTTAGCTGACGGGCTCGCGCAGAAAGAGCAGCGCTATGGCCATGTGCGTCAACTTCGACGCGCGGGCCGATTCGCCCCCGGGATCCACATATGTAGGTGGATCCCAGTTGGTTCCCCCGTTCCCCACAGGCGTGGCCTGGGGGGATTGGGCACCTGATTCGCGCGGCAGAATAACAGGGCAACCCGATGTGTCAAGCGCACCCTTGCCGGCGGCTCCCCATTTACCGCCGCCTCCTTTAACCGGCGGCTGCTCATTTACCGCCGCCTCCTCCGCTCCGCGTCCGGGGGCGGCGGGGGTGGGGCTCGGCATGAATGGCCCTTATCGGCCTTGCGTGGGCACGTTCCTGGGCTACTATCTGCCTCGGCCGCGCCCCGGGCGCGGTTTTGTGATGAAGACCTACGTAGCCACACCCGAGAACCGCGAGCGCGACTGGTACCTGGTCGACGCCCAGGGCAAGACGCTGGGCCGGCTGGCCACCCAGATCGCGGAGGTCCTGCGCGGCAAGCGCAAGCCGGAGTACACGCCCCACTGCGACACCGGCGACTTCGTCGTCGTCGTCAACGCCGAGAAGGTCACCGTTACCGGCAACAAGCTCGAGCAAAAGCGCTACTGGCGCCACAGCGGCTACCCGGGTGGGATCCGCTTCCGCACCCTCGGCGAGATGCTGGAGCGCCAGCCCGAGGAGGTTCTCCGGAAGGCGGTCAAGGGAATGCTTCCCCGCAACCGGCTTGCCCGCCAGCAGCTCCGCAAGCTCAAGGTCTACGCGGGCGAGAAGCATCCGCACCAGGCCCAGCAACCGCAGCTGCTCGAGATCGAGACATGAGCGACGAGCCCAACCAGCAGCCCAGCGACGAGCAGCCGCAGGACGGGCAGCGCGACGACGCCCCGGCCGAGGAGCAGTCCGGCCCGGCCGAGTCCGACCCGGCGCCGTCCGAAGAGCAGCCGCGCGAGCAGGAGAGCCAGCCCGAAGGCTCGGCTTCGCCGGAGGCCGACGAGGGCAAGGCCGACGAGGGCAAGACCGACAAGAGCGAGGTCGACAAGGGCAAGGCCGACGAGGGCAAGGCCGACAAGGGCAAGGCCGACAAGGGCAAGGTCGAGTTGCCGCCCGGTGCCGAGCTCGATCCGATCGCGATCAGCGAGGACGAGCGCGAGCTGAGCGCCGAGGAGCGTGCCCGGCTCGAGGCCGAGGCCGAGGAGCGGGCCCGCCGAGAGGCAGAAGCGACCGCCGAACGGCGCGATGAGCCGGAGCCGGCGGCGATCAAGCCCGCCGACCTCGCCAAGGACGCCCGCTACACCGCAACCGGCAAGCGCAAGAGCTCGATCGCCCGGGTCATCCTGCGGCCGGGCGGTGGCGCGATCGAGATCAACAAGCGCAGTCTCGAGGAGTACTTCCCGCGTTCCTTTCTGCAGACGGTTGCGAAGCAGGCCCTGGTCCACAGCGGTTACGAGGGCACGGTCGATGTCCAGGTCCGCGTCCACGGCGGCGGCATCTCCGGACAGGCCAGTGCGGTCCGCCACGGCATCGCTCGCGCCCTGACCGAGATCGACCCGGCTCTTCGGGGAGAGTTGAAGAAGCGCGGGATGCTGACTCGTGACGCTCGCGCCAAGGAGCGGCGCAAGGCCGGCCTCAAGAAGGCGCGTAAGAAGCCGCAGTTCAGCAAGCGCTAGCTTCGAGCATGGGCGAGCGCAGACTCTTCGGGACCGATGGGGTCCGGGGGGTAGCAGGAGAGTTCTTGACGCCGGAGCTGGCGATGCAGCTCGGACGGGCCGCCACCCTCGAGATCCGCGCTGGCACCGGACGCGAAGCGGATGAGGCCGGTTCGCAGGCGCGGCCGCAGATCCTGATTGTCCGCGACACCCGCGAGTCCGGGCCGATGCTCGAGGCGGCACTTGCCTCGGGAGTGACGGCCGCCGGAGGGGACGCGATGCTCGCCGGCGTGCTGCCCACGCCGGCGGCCTCGGTGCTGACCCGCCGCTTCGGGTTCGACCTGGCCGCCGTGATCTCGGCCTCCCACAACCCCTTCCGCGACAACGGGATCAAGTTCATCTCGGCGGAGGGGATGAAGCTCGACGACGAGCGCGAAGCGGCGATCGAGGGGCTGCTCGAGCAGGAACCGGAGCACGCTGAAATCGGGCGCGTCCGGACGCTCGATGGCGCCCTCGACGATTACCTGCGCGCCCTCGAGGCGACCTTCCCACTCGACCTCAGTGGTCTGCGGGTGGTTCTCGACTGCGCCAACGGCGCTGCCTATCGCGCCGCCCCGGCCATCTTCAAGCGGCTCGGCGCCGAGGTCGAAGTCCTCGCCGCCGACCCCGACGGCCGCAACATCAACGACGGCTGCGGCGCCACCCACCCGGACCTCGTGGCGGAAGGGGTGAAGGCAGCGGGAGCCGCGATCGGCTTTGCCTTCGACGGAGACGCCGACCGGGTGATCGCAGTCGACCGCAACGGGGAGGTCCGCGACGGCGACGATCTGATCGCCCTCACCGCACGCCATCTGAAGGAGAAAGGCGAGCTCGGCGACGGCGTTGCCGTCACTGTGATGACCAACTACGGCTTCCACGGCGCGATGGCCGACGCCGGGATCGAGGTTGCTGAGACTCCGGTCGGCGACCGTCACGTGATCGCCGCGCTGCGCGAACGCGACTGGACCCTCGGCGGCGAGCAGTCCGGCCACATCGTCTGGAGGGACTTCACTCCGACGGGGGACGGGATCGCCGCGGCGCTGCTCGTCTTGCGAGCACTCGACGGCCGTGATCTCGATCAGGTGAGCGCCTTCGAGCGGCTCCCGCAGCGGCTCGAGAACGTCGAGGTCACCGACCGCAGTGCGATCGACGCCGCCCGGGGACTGTGGGACGCGGTCGAGGCCGAGAATTCGAAGCTCGACGGGCGCGGCCGGGTGCTGGTACGCGCCTCAGGCACGGAACCACTGCTCAGAGTGATGGTCGAGGCCCCCACCGCCAGTGAGTGTGAGGGGATCCTCAACCGTCTCGTAACCACCGCTAGGCAAGAACTGGCCTAGGCCGTACCCTGTACGGCCTCCTATGTGCGGCATCGTCGGATATGTGGGCGGCCGACCGTGCCGGGACCTGCTGATCGCCGGGCTCGAGAAGCTCGAATACCGAGGCTATGACTCGGCCGGCGTCTCAGTTGTCTCGGACGGCCAAGTCGCATCAGTGCGCGCGGTCGGCAACCTCGCGAACCTGCGAGAGGCCGTTGCCGAGCAGGCAAAGGCGATCAATGGTGGCGGCGGCGAGGGCGGGGTTGCGGTGGCCGAAGCCCCGGCGACGATCGGCGTTGCCCACACGCGCTGGGCGACCCACGGCCGGGTGACCGAGGACAACGCCCATCCACACGGCGACTGCACCGATCACATCCACATCGTCCTCAACGGGATCGTCGAGAACCACGCGCAGCTGCGCAAGCAGCTCGAGGACGAAGGCCATACCTTCAGCTCAGAGACCGACGCCGAGATCGTCGCCCACCTGATCGAGAAGTACGACGACGGCGATCTGACCGAGGCGGTTCGCTCGGCCTTCGCGGACCTGAGCGGGCACTACGCGTTCGTTGCCATGCACTCCGAGCATCCGGACCGCCTCGTGGGCGCTCGCAAGGAGTGCCCGTTGATCGTCGGCGCCGGCGAGGACGAGACATTTCTCGCATCGGCCATCCCCGCCTTCCTTGCCGAGACCCGGAACGTGATGATGATCGAGAACGGGGAGATCGTGACGATCGAGCCCGGCGAGATCTCGATCACCGACGCAGCCGGCAACCCGGTGGAGCGCGACCTCGAGGAAGTCACCTGGGACGAGGACGCGGCCGAGAAGGGCGGCTATCCGACCTTCATGATCAAGGAGATCCACGAGCAGCCCGATGCGGTTGCCGAGACGATCTCTGACCGCCTCCCGCACGAGGACTCGGTCGACCTTTCCTCGGTCGAGCTCTCCGATGACTTTCTCAAGTCGGTCAACCGGATCGTGATCGTCGCCTGCGGCACCTCCTACCACGCGGGTCTGGTCGGCCGCTACGCGATCGAGCAGTGGGCCCGCGTCCCGGTCGAGATGGACATCGCATCCGAGTACCGCTACCGCGATCCCGTGGTCGGTCCGAATGACCTGGTCATCGGCATCACGCAGTCGGGCGAGACCGCCGACACGCTGGCGGCGATGCGCCTCGCCCGCGAGAACGGGGCGAAGGTGCTCGCGGTAACCAACATCATGGGCAGCCAGGCGACGCGCGACTCCGACGCTGTGCTCTACACGCGGGCCGGCCTCGAGATCGGTGTGGCGGCGACCAAGACCTTCCTCGCCCAGGTCGCGGTCATGTACCTGCTCGGGCTGCGGCTGGCGGAGCTGCGCGAGACCCTCCCGCGTGAGCGCCTGGTCGAGCTGATCGCCGAGCTCAAGCGAATCCCGTCGAAGATCGAGGAGACGCTCGAGACCAGCGCCGACCGGATCCGGGGAATCGCGCGCAGCCACAAGGATCAGCGCTTCTTCCTCTACCTCGGCCGTCACATCGGTCTCCCGGTCTGCCTCGAGGGGGCGCTGAAGATGAAGGAGATCTCCTACATCCCCACCGACGCCTATGCCGCCGGCGAGATGAAGCACGGGCCGATCGCCCTGCTCGACGAATCGACGCCGGTGGTCGGAGTGGCGACCGATAGCCCGGTGCTTGACAAGGTCCTCTCCAACCTCGAAGAGGTGAAGGCGCGCGGCGCAGACGTGATCGCAATCGCAACCGAGGGCTCAGATCAGGTCTCGGCCGTCGCCGACCAGACGGTGACCATCCCCAACGCGGACTGGATTCTGCAGCCGATCCTCGCGATCGTTCCGCTGCAGCTGCTCGCCTACCACGTCGCCCGCGCCAACGGGCTCAACGTCGACCAGCCCCGCAACCTGGCGAAGACGGTCACGGTCGAGTAGCAGTGCGTAGGATTCGCCGCCGATGAGGCGCGCCCTGATAGCCCTTGCCTCCGCCGCGGCGGCCGCTTTCGGCGTTGGCGCTTGTGGCGGGGACAGCGGCGACGAGATCGCCGGGATCAGCGAGATCACTCCCGCGGACGCCTTCGTCTACGTGGATGCCGTGATCCGGCCGGAGGGGGAGCAGAAGGAGCAGATCGAAGGGTTCCTCTCGACCGTGCTCGCCGACGACGACCCGGGCGCCGAGATCGTCGATCTGATCGACGAGGGGTTGGCCGAGAACGCCAAGGAGAACAAGACCGACGAGGCGACTTTTGACGAGGACATCGAGCCGTGGCTGGGGGACGAGGCAGGGTTCTTCGTGCTCGGCGCCGGCGAGGACCCACCGGTCTTGACTGCGATCGACTCCAACGACACCGAGGCGGGCGTCGAGTTCTTCCGCTCACAATCGACGGAGACCCAGGATCGCGAGTACGGGGGCATCTCCTACGAGATCGGTGACGAGGGACAGGCGTTCGGTGAGCTCGAGGGCTTCGTCTTCGTCGGCGATGAGGCGGCGGTGAAGGCCGCGATCGATACGACCCAGGGCGAGGAGGAGCCGCTCACCGACTCCGATCAGTTCGACGAGGCGGTCGCCGACGTGCCCGAGGAGGCCGTGGGCCGGATCTATACCGACCTCGAGCAGGTGGCCGAGGAGTTTGCGCAGTCGCTTGCCGAGGACACCGAGGTTCCACCCGGCGTCGCGGCCGACGCCGTCGACCAGTTCGAAGTCGGATCGAGCCTGGTGGCTTCGCTGGTCCCCGCGGAGGACAGCGTCGCACTCGACATCGAAGGGCTCGGCGGCGGCGAGAACCGGGAGGTCCCGCCTGACGTGCTCGGCGACATCCCGTTTGACGCGTTCTTCGCCGTCGGCCTCAGCGACGTCAGCGGCAAGGCCAAGAACCTGATCGACGCGATCGAGGAGTTCGGAGTGCCCGGGCTGAGCCGGGACGTGATCGCGGGCGCGCTGGAGCTCCAGGCCGGGCTCGATCTCGACGAGGACGTGCTCTCCTGGCCGGGCGATGCCGCCTTCTTCCTGCGCGGGACCGATCCCGGCGCCGTCGAGGGCGTCCTCGTGATCGATTCCAAGGACGACATTGCCGCCGCAAGGACGCTCGACGGCCTGCGGGAGGCACTCGAAGCGGACGGCACGGCCACGGCGCAGCCGTTGGAGCTCGGCGGTGCCGGCGGCAGCGGCTTCGAGTTGGAGACCGCCCAGTTCCCGGAGCCCCTCAACTTTGTCCAGCGCAACGGCAAGGTCGCGATCGGCCTCGGCGATGCGGCCACCGAGCAGGCCCTGAACTCGACCGAGACGCTGGCGGACTCGCCGGAGTTCAAGACTGCGACCGGCACTCTGGGCGAAGGTGGTCCGGCGTTCTATCTCTCGGTGCCCGAGGGGCTCAACTATCTGGAACAGCGGCCCGAAGGACAGGATCCCGAGTTCCAGGCGGCGCTGCCCTACCTGAAGCGCCTGGCCTTCCTCACCGCCGGCACCAATGAGGGAGCGCTCCGGATCGTCCTCGGAGCCGAGTGACGCGCCGGCGATGACGGTCGGCATCGACCTGCTCGAGATCGACCGCCTCGAGCGGGCGCTGGACCGGTATCCCCGGCTGGCGGAGCGGCTGTTCACGGAACGAGAGCTCGCGTATTCCCGGCAGCGCGCCCGGCCCGGGCGCCACCTGGCCGCCCGCTTCGCCGCCAAGGAAGCCGCGGTGAAGGCGCTCGGTTTGCGCGGAGGCTTCGGACTGAGAGAGGTGGAGGTCGAGGCGGGGGAACCGCCGTCGCTGCGGCTCAGCGGTCGCGCCGCGCGGGCCGCGCGGGAGCGGGACCTCGAGCTCAGCGTCTCGCTCACACACTCGCGCGCGTACGCGGCGGCAGTTGCAACCGCGACTCCGGCAACGGGCGCCTAACGCGACTACGCTGGCCGCGTCATGGCGGCCAAACTCGAAGCGTGGCTCGACCCGGTTCTCGATGCGCAGCAGATGCGCGCGGTCGACCGATGGGCGATCGACGATAAGGGGGTTCCGTCCGTCGATCTGATGGAGGCCGCCGGCAAGGCACTGGCTGAGGCGACCGGACGGATCGCGGCGGAGGGGCCGGTCCGGGTCGTCTGCGGCAAGGGCAACAACGGCGGTGACGGCTTGGTCGCGGCCAGGCATCTCAGCGAAACCGGATTCGAGGTCGAGGCGATGCTGCTGGCCGCCACCGACGAGCTCTCGGAGGATGCCCGCGCGAATCTCGAGCGTTATCCAACCGCCCGCACGATGGCCGGGTCCGGTCTGAGCGAGGCGCTCGCGGGCTCGGGGGCGGTGGTGGACGCCATCTTCGGGACCGGCTTCGAGGGCGAGCCCCGCGACCCGGCTGCGACCGCGATCGAAGCCATCAATGACTGCGGCGCCCCGGTCGTCTCGGCGGACATCGCTTCCGGCGTCAATGCGTCGACGGGCGAGGTCGAGGGGACTGCGGTCCGCGCTGAGGTCACCGTCACCTTCCATGCGTCGAAGCTCGGGCATTGGATCGAGCCGGGCAAGTCGCACACGACTGAGCTTGCGGTGGCAGAGATCGGGATCCCCGCGGGATCCCCGGGCGAGCCCGGCGCCGGGCTGATCAAGTCCGATGTTCTCGAGCTGGCGCCGCCGCGGGAGGCCGGCTCGACCAAGTTCAGCTCGGGACAGGTGGTGATCGTTGGTGGCTCCCGCGGGCTGACCGGGGCTGTCTGCCTCGCGGCCGAGGCGGCGATCCGGGCTGGCGCGGGTTACGCCACCGTCGCGGTCCCGAGCGAGCTCGAGGACATCTTCGAGATCAAGTTGACCGAGGTGATGTCGGTGGGCCTGCCAAGCAGGGAAGGCCATCTGCGTCCTGCCGCGGAGGAGCGGCTGCTCGAGGCGTGTGAAAAGGCCGCAGCCGTCGTCCTCGGCCCGGGCCTCGGCAAGAACGCCGGCGCCGCGGCGTTGGCGCAGGAGGCGGCATTGCGGATCAAGGCGCCGCTCGTCCTCGATGCCGACGGCCTGAACGCTCACGCCGGCTCGCCGAGCTCTCTCGCCGGAAGGGAGGCGCCGACCGTCCTCACCCCGCACGCCGGAGAGCTCGGCCGGCTCCTCGGCGCCTCCTCCGAGGAGGTCGCGACGAGGCGCCTCGCCTGCGCGCAAGGCGCCGCGCGCCAGACCAGGGGCATCGTCGTTCTCAAGGGTGACGACACGATCATCACCGACGGCGAGCGGATCGCGGTCAAGAACCTGCCGAGCCCGAGCCTGGCGACGGCCGGCACGGGCGACGTCCTGAGCGGAATGATCGCCGCGCTGCTGGCCCGTGGCATGGATCCCTTCGCCGCGGCCTGCGCCGCGGTCATCGCACATGCGCGGGCCGGCCGCCGCGCTGGCGACCGCCTCGGCAACGAGGCGGTGATCGCCGGTGACGTCATCGACGAGATTCCAGCCGGCCTCGATCCCGCGGGAGGCGAAAGTGACTGAGCGTGCCCTCGCCGTGGTTGATACCGGTGCAATCGAGCGCAACTGTGCGCTGATCGCCGGCAAGCTCCACGGGGAGGCCGAGCTCTGCGCCGTTGTCAAGGCCGACGGTTACGGCCACGGGATGGTTGCCGCCGCGACGGCCGCGCTGGCAGGGGGCGCCAGCCGGCTCGCCGTTGCCACCGCCGCCGAGGCAGAAGGGCTTCGCGCGGGTTTCGGAACGACGCCGATACTGGTCATGGGTGCGCTCACCGAGGACGATCTTCGCCGTGCCCTGCGGGCCGGTGGCGAGATCGCGGTCTGGCACCCCGGATTTCGCGACCAGGCCTCCCGGGTCGCGGCGGAGCTCGGAACCCGCGCAGCGGTCCATGTCAAGTTCGACAGTGGCATGGGCCGGCTCGGGACCACCGACGAGGAGCTCGCACTTGACCTGGTCGAATCGGTTGCCGCCGACGAGCACCTGGAACTCACCGGCCTCTGGACCCATTTTGCGACCGCCGACGAGTCGCGCTCGAAGTTCTTCGAGCAGCAGCTGAACCGGTTCGACGGCCTGGTCGAGAAGGTCCGTGCTGCCCACCCGGGCTGCCTCGTCCACGCCGCCAACAGCGCTGCCGTCTTCCGCGAGCCGGCTTCTCATTTCGACATGGTCCGCTGCGGGATCGCGATCTACGGACTCGATCCCCAGAACCAGTCGCCCGACCAGCTCGGCCTGGCGCCGGCGATGGAGCTGCGCTCTTACGTCGCCGACGTCAAGCGCTTTACGCGAGGTATGAGTGCGGGATACGGGCGCAAGTGGAAGGCGCGCCGCGACACCTGGGTCGGGGTGCTGCCGATCGGCTACGGCGACGGGGTCCGCCGCGGCCTCACCAATGACGCCGAGGTGCTCGTCGGTGGCCGGCGCTATCCGCTGGTCGGGACGATCTCGATGGACAACATCACGATCGAACTGGGGCCGGAGACGACGGTCGCCCCCGGCACCGAAGCGGTCCTCATCGGAACCCAGGGAGAGGAGCGCATCCTCGCCGAGGACCTGGCCCAGCGCCTTGAAACGATCAACTACGAGATCACCTGCGGGATCTCGGCCCGGGTTCCGCGCGCGTACGTCGGGTGAGGTCGCCGTGACGGACCCATCGGAGCTCGACCGCCTTCTCTCCGAGTCGGACGCGGTCCAGGTCGCCCGTGCGGCCCTTTCCCGGAAGACTGCCTGGGTCGTGGGCGGCGCGGTTCGCGACGCGGCTCTCGGCCGCGAGGTTGTCGATCTCGACCTCGCCGTACCCGAAGGAACCGAGCAGGACGCCGCCCAGCTCCTAGCCCGCAAGGGCAAGGGGCACAGCTTCCAGCTGTCCGAGCGCTTTGCCACCTGGCGAGCTGCCGCCCCAGACCGCTCTTGGCAGATCGACATAGCGGCGCTGCGAGGCCGCGCAATCGAGGTGGATCTGGCCGAGCGCGACTTCACGATCAACGCGATCGCGCTTCCACTGGGCGGTGGCGAGCCGATTGACCCCCACCGCGGCCTGGCCGATCTCGAGAGCGGGGTCCTGAGGGCCGTCTCTCATCGGACCTTCACAGACGACCCGCTGCGGCTGCTGCGCGCGGCGCGGCTCGCCTCTGCACTTGCGTTCTCGGTCGACCGCCAGACGACCAAGCTTGCGATCGCCTCCGCCGAGAGAGCGAGTGAACCGGCGGGCGAGAGGACCTTCGCCGAGCTTCGCGAGATCGTCGCCGGTCCGGCGCCGCTCCAGGGCCTCGCGATGATGGACGAGCTCGGAGCGACGCCGGGCGTCTTGCCCGAGCTTGCGGCACTCCGCGGCGTCGTCCAGAACCCAAACCACCACCTCGATGTCCACGGGCACACGCTGAAGGTGCTCGAGGAGCTGCTCGCGATCGAGGGCGATTTGGAGCGGTTCACCGGGGAGCGAGCCACTGAGATGCAGGAGCTCCTGGACGAACCACTGGCCGACGAGCTCACACGCGGAGGAGCCCTGCGCTTCGCGGCCCTACTTCATGACGTCGGGAAGCCCGAGACACGGGGGCAAAGGGGCGACTACGTCACCTTCATCGGGCATGACGCGGCCGGGGCCCGGATCGTCGCTGCAATCTGCAAGCGACTGCGGACCTCGCGCAAGTTCAGCGCCTATGTCCAGCAGATCACCGAGAACCATCTGCGGCTCGGCTTCCTCGTGCCGCAGCGCCCGCTCGCCAAGCAGGCCGAGTACGAGTACCTGCGGGCTACGGAGCCGGTCAGCGCCGATGTCACCCTGCTCACGGTCGCCGACCGTCTCGCTGCGCGGGGCAGCGGTCCGGTGGCCAGCGAGGAGATGGTCGAGGGGCATCTGGAGCTGGCGCGCGAGATGCTCGCCGCCGCGCTCGACTGGCGCCGTGACCCGCCGCGGCCGCCGGTCGGGGGGGATGAGCTGGCGAGCGAGCTCGGGATCGGCCCGGGCCCGGAGCTCGGGGAGATCCTGGAGCGGCTCCGCGCCGGGGTCTATACCGGCGAGATCTCGACCCGTGAAGATGCCCTCGAGCTGGTCCGGGGCCGCAACCTTTAAGAGCTCGGGAGCGCTATAAGGATGGAGCGCCGCCAGCGGGCAGGGGACCCCGCCCCTCGGTGGTGGACCCAACCAAGGAGGAAATGAAATGCGAAGGATTTTCATGGCCGGCGCAACCTGCGTCTTGGCCATCGCCCTGATCGCCGCACCTGGCGTCACGGCGAAGAAGAAGGTGAAGAAGCCGCGGAACATCTCGGGCACGGTCACCGTGACGGCCACGAGCCCGGTAACCGTCGCTGCCCCGCTGACCCTGATGAAGGGCAACGTCCAGGCCCAGGCCAGTTGCCGGAAGAGCCGGACGGTTCACCTCAGGATTGTCAATCAGGACGGCACCCCGGTTGCGGGCGGCCTTGACCTCGCCTGGCCCACCGGCCCGAATGGCGATTTCGAAGTCTCCGACAACGCTCCGACCGAGCCGGGGACCTACACGCTGAAGACCACGGTCGATGGCGTGTTCCGTAAGTCGGGCAAGGGCAAGAACGCCAAGAAGTTCAATTGCCTCCCGATCACCGGACCGGACGTCCCGGTCGTCGTCAATCCGTAACAAGAACACCGGCAAGCATTGAAATGAGCAAGCGGCCCGCCCACCACGCGTGCGGCGGGCCGCCTTGCATCCGGAGGCGGGGTGTGTCGGAAGGGCCCCTCACTAGACTTCGGCGATGATGAAGCGCGGGCTGATAGCCGGGGGCGTGGGCCTGATCGCGGTAGCGCTGGGGGCCGCGGCGCCCGCCGATGCGCGCACGATCGGCAAGGGCCGGATGACCCTCTCGGTCGGCATCGAGCGCACCAACGAGCTCGTCGTCTTCATTACCCAGGGCGCGATCAAGGTGAAGTCGAAGAAGCAGCGCACATGCCAGAGGTCGCGCTCGGTCATCTACAAGGCAACCGATCCCAACGGGCAGCCGATCGTTCTGCAAGCCATTCAGCTGAGCAAGGGCAACGGCACCTACCGTCACCGCAACACCTTTGTCTACGACTTCGGCGGGCCCCTCGAGCCCGAGGAGGTCCCTTCCAACGGCGGCACCTACACCTTTCAGGCCCGGGTCCCGAAGCAGAAGGACCTGAAGAGCCGGGACAGGTGCGTCGGCCTCGCCGCGCCGGTGGTCAGCGTGGTCGTCCCCCCGCGGACTGGATAGCCTGCCGCCGAGATGGCGGCGCAAGACGATTGTCTCTTCTGCGGGATCGTGGCCGGCGACGTGCCCGGCCAGATCATCGACTCGGATGACCAGACGGTCGCCTTCATGGACATCAATCCGGCCAGCAAGGGGCACGCGCTGGTGGTGCCGCGTAAGCACAGCTCCGACCTGATGGAAATAGCCGAGGGGGATCTCGCGGCGACGATGACCGCCGCCCAGCGGCTGAGCAAGCGGATCGACGAGGTCCTGGAGCCCGACGGCGTCAACATCCTCAATTGCTGCCGGCCTGCCGCCTGGCAGACCGTGTTCCATTTTCACATTCACGTGATCCCCCGCTGGCACGACGACCCACTGAAGCTGCCCTGGATCCCGCGTGGGGGCGACCAGGATTCGATCGCGGCACTGGCGGAGCAGATCCGGACTTGAGCAACCTGGTCAGACTCGAGCGGGACGGGCCGCTGGCGGTGCTCGTCGTCGACAACCCTCCACTCAACCTGTTCGGAACGGACACCTTCGCTGCGCTGGTCGAGCGCGTCGACGAGGTCGCCGCTTCCGATGCACGCGCGATGGTCCTGCGTGCCGAGGGCGATCTGTTCACCGGGGGCGCCGACGTCAACAACTTTCAGAAGGTCGTCGAGGAGGGCGGCGCCGATCGCTTCGGCGAGCTCCTGGTTGCCGCCGACAAGCTCGAGGGACTCCCGATTCCGACCCTCTCCCTGGTCCACGGTCTCTGCCTCACGGCCGGGCTCGAGGTCTCGCTTGCCTGCGACATGATCTGGGCCGACCAGTCGGCCAAGTTCGGCCTGGTCGAGGCGGTGGTCGGATTGACCCCGGGCGCCGGCGGCACCCAGCGGATGGCCGAGCGCGCCGGCCCGGCGCGGGCGGCCGAGTTCGTGATGAGCGCAGGTCTCTACGACGCGGAGACGCTGGAGCGCTGGAACGTCGTCAACCGCGTGCTCCCGGACGATCAGCTCCTCGAGAAGGGGATGAAGTTCGCCCGGCGTCTCGCTGACGGCCCCACGGTTGCGCACGCGGCGACCAAGCGGATCATCCGCGCCTACCGCAAGGGCGGCGTCGAGGAGGCTGACCGGATCACGCCCGACCAGTTCGCCGAGCTGTTCGAGAGCGAGGACCTCCAGGGCGCGGTGAAGAGCTTCCTCGAGGACGGACCCGGAAAGGCGTCTTTCAAGGGTAAGTAGGAGTACCCTGCCCGTCCGCATGGGCAAGGAAGAAAAGATCGAGATGGAGGGCGAGATCACCGAGGCCCTGCCGAACACGATGTTCAAGGTCAAGCTCGACAACGACCACGTCGTGCTCGGCCACATCTCGGGCAAGATGCGCAGGCACTACATCCGGATCCTCCCGGGAGACCGGGTCAAGATCGAGCTCTCTCCCTACGACCTCGATCGCGGCCGGATCACCTACCGCTACAAGTAGCGGCTCGGGAAAACCCCTGCTAACAGTGCAATTCTCGTTTACGGGCGCAGGTGGGGGGTATGAGACCGTCCGTCAAGCTGATTCGGGAGGTCTCACTGATGAAACTGAAGGCATCGGTACTGATGGCCGCGGCGTGCGCGCTGGTGCTCACTGCGGTGAGCGGTGTAGCGTTCGGGAAGGCCGCGAAGACTGCACTGGTCGTGGATTCGAAGCCGGCGATCTCAACGGGCGCTGGTGGCAAGACGGTGATCACCGCCGGCCACCTGGTCACGACGAAGCGTTGCCGTGGCGGCAGGACCGTGGTCATGGTCCGCACCGACCCGGCTGGAAACGTCCAGACCGAGGGCAAGCAGGGCGAGCTCGGTCGTACCGCGTCCGCCCGCACCGGAACCTGGTCACTGACCGGCGAGCTGCAGGGTGCGCCGAAGGTCGAGGATCGCATCCTGGTCATGGTCAAGAAGAAGCGTTCGCCGACCGGGCGGCTCCTGTGCCGCGGCGCTCGCTCCGAGCTGCTGCTGATCGCAGAGACCAAGTAAGCGACTGAACCGGGGCGCGCTGCGGCGCGCCCCGGTATAAGTTCTCCCCAGACGGGGCCGGTCTCTAGCTCCTCCGCTGGACGGTTACAGGTAGCTGCGCGCCCCGGCCGGATCCGGGTCGGCGAGCTCGGCGATCAGGGTCGACCAGCCGAAGCTCTTTGCGCCGAGCCCTTCGCCGGTGAACGGCTCGTAGAACTCGCGCGATCCCTCACGCTCGTAGGCGCGGCACAGGGCATCGGCCATGCGCTCGGCGGGTTCGGTGAAACCGAGCCGCTTCATTCCGATCCACAGCATCCAGGCCGAGTTGATCCAGGTGGGGCCGCGCCAATACCGCCGCACACCCCGGTACTCCCACTTGCGCGGCTCGAACTTCGGCTCCCGCTTGGAGACCGACGGCGGCGGAACCGGCAGCCAGTACCGCTCGCTGTCGAGCAGGTGCTCCTCGACCAGTCTCCTGCCGATCTCGTCCGGGAGATCGGGGAGAGCGAGCGGCGCGAGGGACGACCAAGTCGAGATCTCGATTCGCTTGTCATTCGGGAGGACGTGATCGAGGAACAGGCCCCGGTCCTCGTCCCAGCAGCGCTCGATCAGCGCCGGGGTGATCGAAGTCTCCCCGGCGGCCAGCCTCGACAGGCCCCAGAGCACGTTGGTGACAACCTCGCACACCACCGGGTGGCCGTCCCCGAGAACGCGCCTCGCATCCCAGCCGAGCTTGTTGTTGCGGTGGATGAGGAGGGGGAAGCCCAGCCGGGAGTGGGCGCGCCAGGTCCAGATCGGATCGAACTTGGGCGACGAGTCGAGGCCCGACTCGTCGGGCTGGATGATCCAGAGCAGGCCGTCGCCTTCCAGGTCGCGGTTGGCGTGCAGCCATTCGTGGTGGGTGGCGATGCGCGGCTCCGCGGCCGGGTCCCCGACCGCGATTCGCCAGGCCCAGGCCAGCAGCGGCGGTTGGATCGTCGAGGTGCGGCGCGCGTTGCGGGAGGCGACGTTGTAGAGGAAGCGGCGCTTCAGGTCGACCCGGCCCTTCCAGAAGGTGACGTGGCCGATGAAGCCGTCCTCGTCCATCGCGTTGAGGAGGCTGCGAAGCTCGGTCTCGGCCCGCCCTCGGTCGAAGCGCCGCCAGACGATCCCGGTGAAGCACGAGTCCCAGTACCACTGCCAGGGGTAGTGACCCGGGCTCGGAGCCGTGTACCCGTACGGAACCCCGTCGCGTTCCCCCTCGGCCCAGCTGCCGCGAAGTGTTTCTTCACATAGATCTAGAACCCGTGTCATCTGGTCCACCCGGTTCGAGCCCTACCCGCGCCACCGGCGGCTGCTCCGCTTCGCGTCCGCCCAGCGAGCCGCAAGGCGAGCGGTGGTCGGCCGAAGGCCGACGGCCGGGGGTGGGCGCGCCTTGAATGGCCCTTATCGGCCGCAGGCCTACTCAACCGTGATCCGCCGCATTCCCCGCAAGGCGAGGAAGGTGAGGACGGTCGCAAGGCCCGCGAGTGCGAGCAGGCCGGGCCAGGTGCCCGACCAGGTGACGTCGCCGACGAATCCCTGGCGCGCCGCGTCCACCACCTGGGTCACCGGATTGATCCGGGCCACCTCCTGCAGCCAGCCGGTGAGCAGGTCAAGCGGCGCATAAGCGGTGGTGGTCAAGACGACGAGCAGCATCCCGGCCTGCATCAGCGGTGCCGCCGATTGCGAGCGGAACTTCAGTGCCAGCGAGACGCCCCAGGTGGCCGCCACCATCGCCATCCCCATCACGATCACCACCGCGATCAGGAGGCCGTCGAGCCCAGGGAAGTGAGCGCCCAGGGAGAGTGCGACCACGAGCACGACCGTTGCCGGGACGAGTGCCCTGAGGCTCGCAGATGCGACCAGCCCCGCGAGCAGCGCCGGGCGAGAAGCCGGCGAGGCGAGCAAGCGGTCGAACCAACCCTGCTCGATGTCACGCGCCAGGTTGACTCCGGTTGCCGCGCCCGTGAACGCGGCTCCCTGCATCAGGCTGACCGGCACCAGGAAGCTCTGGTAGCTGTCGCTGGTGAACCCGGGCAGCAGGGTGAGGTTGCCGAAGACGGCGGTCAATCCAAGAAAGAAAATGGTGGGTGCCAGGACCCCCGGAATTGCGGCACCCGGGACGCGCAGCAACTCGTTCGAAGCGCGCCGGACCAGCGCCCGCACTGTCTCGAGCTCTGCTCGAAGGCCCATCAGCCGCCGCTCCGCAGCCGGCTTCTGAGCGCGAGCGCGCTCAGCCCGATCCCGAGTGCTCCGACCAGCACGATCGAAGCGACCGCCTGCAGCATGTCGGTGCCCGAGAACCCGAAGGTGATCGGGTCTCGAACCCCGTCGACGATGAAGCTGAGCGGGTTGTACTCGGCGACGCTGGCTGCCGGCTCCAGGATCAGGTTGACGGGGAAGAACGCGGTAGAGAGAAAGAGGATCACGAAGACCAGGGGGAAGAGGCCCTGGACCACGCTCACCCTGCCGCTCTTCAGCGCGATTGCGGCGCCGAGCCCGCCGAACGCGAGGGCGGAGAGAGCCACCAGGACAACGACGACCACCGCGCCGAGGATGCCCTCCTTGATGTCCACTCCGAAGACGAGCCCGACGACGATGAACCAGATCGCGGTGAACGCGCCAAGGATGGTCGTTCCCGCGAGCCGCCCGAGGACCAGAGAGAACCGCGACACCGGCGCGGCCAGGAGCCGATCGG
Organism: uncultured Solirubrobacterales bacterium; assembly: GCA_963770155.1. Classification (GTDB taxonomy): domain Bacteria; phylum Actinomycetota; class Thermoleophilia; order Solirubrobacterales; family 70-9; genus CAVYOE01. The sequence continues at coordinate 176,529 of CAVYOE010000001.1, forward strand.
TGAACCCCATCTCGATGTCCAGCGCCAGCGCAATCCCGCCGCTGTTGCCGGCGAGCAGGGTGGACTGCACCATCGCGCCCGCGAGCATGAACGCGAGGAAGCTCTGCACCGGCGGGAACTGGGGCAGGTCGACAGCGCTGCCGGCGCCGCCAGTCTGAATCCCGAGCAGGAGGGAGGGGAAGACGATGATCGGGGCAACCAGCTGCGGCCGCCGCATCGTCTGGCGCACCGAGCGGGCGCCGAGCGCGCCGATCACCCGCAGGTTGGTCGCCAGGCCTCCGGTCATTTACCTGCTACGTCCTCAGCCGGGTCGTCCTCGCCCTCGAGGTGGTAGCCGGTCTTGGCGACGAAGACGTCGTCGAGGCTGGGCTCGACCAGGTCGAGCGACTCGACCAGGACGCCGGCCTCGTCGAGCGCGCGCACCGCCGGTGCGATCTCGGCGGCGCCCCGCTCCAGCTCGACCATCACCTTGCCGTCCTGTGAAGGCAAGGGCTTGCCGAATCCCTCCAGCACCCGTGCTGCGTCCTCCACCCGGCCGTTGGCCGGGACCAGCTCCAGGTGGGGCTTGCCCACCTGCGCCTTCAGCTCTCCCGGTGTGCCCTCGGCGACCAGCTTGCCGTTGTCGATGATCCCGACCCGGGCAGCGAGCTGGTCGGCCTCCTCGAGGTACTGCGTGGTCAGGAAGACCGTGGCGCCTTCGGCGTTCAGGTTCCTGACCTCCTCCCAGATGCCCTTGCGGCTGACGGGGTCAAGACCGGTGGTGGGCTCGTCGAGGAATAGCACCCGCGGGCCGTGGACGAGTGCGGAGGCGAGGTCGAGCCTGCGCTTCATCCCGCCGGAGTAGGTGCCTACCTGCCGGTCGGCCGCATCTATCAGTCCGACCCGCTCCAGCAAGAGGTTTCCTAGCTCACGCCCCCGCTGCCTCGGAAGCCCGTGGAGGGTTGCCTGCAGGTGGATCAGCTCCCGCCCCGTCATCAGTGGATCGAGTGCCGCCTCCTGCAGCGCCACACCGATTGCCTTGCGGACCTCCGCCGCCTCGGTGGCGACGTCGTGCCCCGCCACCTTCGCGCTGCCGCCGGTCGGTGCCAGCAGAGTGGTCAGCATCCGCACCGTCGTCGTCTTGCCGGCACCGTTGGGGCCGAGGAAGCCATAGATCTCCCCGTCGGCAACCTCGATGTCGACTCCGTCGACGGCCTTGATGCCGCCGCTGAACTCTCGCTCTAGGCCCTTTACCTCTATCGCCGGCACGGCGGCAGACAATAGAGGGAGGCCGGGGCCGTCCTGACCTTGCGGCGGGCTAGCCGGCGGGGGCCGGAGCAGCGCCGACGAACTCGCGGCCGGTGGCGTGCTCGAGCGCCTCGGCCGCGTCGAGCAGCAGTTCGTCGCGCCCCCATGCCGCCGAGATCTGGAAGCCCACCGGCATCCCTTGGCTGAGACCGGCCGGGACGCTGATCGCCGGCACGCCGGTCAGATTGGCGAAGGCGCAGTGCCGGGGGTTTGCCTGGTCCGCGGGGATCGTGCCCGAGGGCAGCGTCACGGTCGGGTTGTCGAGCGGCGGCGCCACTGCGGGCACAGTCGGCCAGGCAAGCAGGTCAACGGATTCGAACAGGCGGGCGAGGGAGAGGCGCAACTGCGCGCGGACGAGCGCCGCGCGCTCGGTCATCAACACCGGCACCGTCAGCCGTTGCTTCAAGAGGCCCTTGTTGACCGGCGCGATCTCCGAGGCGATCGCGTTCACTTTCTCGGGGGTCATGTGCGCCGCATCCTCGGCCAGCGACAGCAGCACCGTCGCAATCGGGGCCAGCGGCAGTCCCTCGATCTCCTCGAGCTCGATCACCTCGGCGCCGACCTCGGACGCGAGCGCCTCCAGCGCCGATTCGCACGCCTCTCGAACCTCGGGAGCGCAGTCGGTCCACAAGCCCTCCCGAAGTACGCCGATCCGCGGCGAAGACAGCTCACCCCCGCGGAGCTCTTCGCCGAACAGGGCCGACCCGAGCAGACGGCAGTCCCCCGCGTCGGCGCAGAGCGGCCCCGGGACGATCGTGTGCGAGTGAGGGATGTGGTGCCCCGCGTTGCTGGCCCGGCCGAAGGTGGGCTTGAGACCTGTGACGCCGCAATATGCGGCCGGGTAGCGGATCGACCCGATTCCGTCGGCGCCGACGGCTCCGGCGACCAGCCGGCCGCCGACCGCGGCCCCCGGCCCGCTCGACGAGCCGCCCGGACACCGCTCGGGGTCCCACGGATTGCGGGCCGGTCCGTAAACGGAAACGTTCCCGGTCGAGCTCGAGCCGAGCTCGTGCATGTTGGCGACGCCGACGATCACTGCCCCGGCGTCCCGGAGGGCCCGGTATGGACCCGACTCGCCGGGCGAGCTCTCCACCAGCATCCGCGCGGCCCCGAACCGCTCCGCGCGCCACGGCAGCGGCCATTCGTCCTTGATTGCGATCGGGACCCCGTAAAGAGGGCCCCGGGGCGCGGACCCGAGCATCTCCCGGGAGCGTTCGGGGAAGGTCTCGACGATCGCGTTCAGCTCGCTGTGCTCCTCGATTCTGGCCAGACAGGCGTCCAGCAGCTCCGCGGGCTCGGCGTCGCCCGCGGCGATCGCCTCGGCCTGGCTCCGGAGCCCTGCGTCGAGGAGCTCGACGGCGCTCAAGCCGGATCCCTCGGCGGCCGCGAAGGGTCGAACTCGCGCTCGTGCCCGACGCCCTCGAGATCTGCCTCGAGCAGTGCGGCGATCGCGGGGTCGAACTGGACCGCGGCCGCCTGGATCACGGCGGTGTCGATCTCGTCGACCTCGACCCCGAACCCGCGCAGGGTTGCGAGCGTCGCCTGTGCGCGTGGGTGAAGCTCGCCCATGCGTGCACAACCCTATGCGAGCGCCCGCGCAACGTTCCGGCAGAATGCGTGTTCATGGCTGAGATGAGCCAAGCGCTGATCCATGCCCGTACGCGCACGCGCCTGCTGCTGAGCTCGTTCGCAGTCCTTGCTCTGAGCGTCGGCACAGTCGCGGCAACCAATGACGCCAGCGCGCAGAAGAAGAAGCCTGCGCCGAAGCCACCGGCGCAGAACATGGTCGTGCTCGGGGCGAGCGCGCAGACGGCGCAGCCTGCCTGTCCCTCCACGCCCTGCCAGGCGATCGGCAAGGTGACCGGGTTCCAGACCACGATCGGCGCGGCCAAGAAGCCGTTCCTCGCGCCGTTCGACGGCAAGGTCGTCGCCTGGTCGATCAAGCTCTCCGCGCCGACCGAGAAGCAGCGCGAGTTCTTCGACGATTTCTACGGCGGTCCGCCGAGCGCCCGGATCTCGGTCCTGAAGCCGATCCTGAAGCGCAAGCTGCGCTACAAGCTCAGGTCGCAGAGCCCGGTCGAGGCACTGGCGCAGGTGATGGGGTCGACCACGACTTTCACCCTGAAGACTCCGCTGCCGGTTCGCCGCGGGCAGATGGTCGGCCTCACCGTTCCGACCTGGGCGCCTGCTTTCGGCGTCGGCCTCGCCAAGGACAACGCCTGGCGGGCGAGCCGCAAGCCGAGCAAGTGCACCGCCACCGCCGATATCTCCGCCGGCCGCGGGCACGAGGCGCTCGGCACCGAGCGCATCTACGGCTGCTCCTACACGACCGCGCGCCTGCTCTACTCGGCGACGGTCGTCCGCGGCTAGGGATCCTGGCGTAGCCCGCAGTAGCCGCAGTCGCTGACGTCGATCCCGATCAGCTGCTTGCAGCGCGAGCATTCGCGGAGATTCTCCGGGGTCCGCAGCAGGGCCGAGTCGGACGGCGCCAGGGGGAGGCTGCGAGTCGCCACCTCCATCTCCTCGCCGGTCTCCCGGTCCACGTAGACGCGGTCGGGCTCGACTTCGGTGACGGCCTCCCGCCCGGAGGCGGGGGCGCGGAGCCGATATCGCTGGCGGGGATTCTGCATCGCGGCGAAACGATAACAATGCCCTGTGCGCGTCCTGATCTTCCACGGCTACCTCCTGCGCGGCACCGGGAGCAACGTCTACAACGCCAACCTGGCCCCTGCGCTCGCCGCGCTCGGTCACGACGTGCATCTGCTCTGCCAAGACGGGGGCGCCGAGAAGCTCGACTGGGTCAATTCGGTGGGGGAGTGGAGCACCGGCGGGCTCGAGGTCAGGGAGCTGCGCGAGGCGGCCGGGCAGGGCTCGGTCACGGTCTATAGACCCGACATCGGCGGCCTTCTGCCGGTCTTCGTCGCCGACCGGTACAAGGGCTTCGAGGTCAAGACCTTCCCCGAGATGAGCGAGCACGAGCTCGAGCGCTATCTCGAGTCGAACGTCGCCGCGGTCCGCGACACCCTGGCCCACATCGGCGGCGTCGACGCCGCCCTCGCGAACCACCTGATCATGGGACCGGTGATCCTGGCCCGGGCGGGCGTTCAGTACGCAGTCAAGGTCCACGGCAGCGACCTCTCCTACACGGTCCTCCCGCACCGGCGCTTCATTCCCTATGCGGAGGAGGGAGTGGCGCCGGCCGGCGCAGTCCTGGTCGGTTCCCGCCATACCGCCGAGGACCTCTGGGAGGCACTCCCGGAGCCCGAGATCAAGGAGAAGACGCGCCTCGGCCCCCCTGGAGTGGACCTCGAGGAGTTCGCGCCCCGCGAGCGGGAAGAGGCCACCACAGCGGTCCGGCAGCTCGCGAAAAAGGTGCGCACAAAGGAAGAGGACGACGGCTTCGGCCGGGAGCAGCGCGCCGCTGGGGAAGCCCTCGAGCAGTTCGTCGAGGGAGAGGGCCCGCGAGTGATCTTCGTCGGCAAGATGATCGTCTCCAAGGGCGCGGACCTCCTGCTGGCGGCCTGGCCGCTGGTGACCCGGGCGTTCGAGGACGCACGCCTGCTCATGATCGGCTTCGGTGAGTTCGAGCGCCACCTCCAGACACTGTGGAAGGACCTCTCTTCGAGCAACCTGCTCGCCGCGAAGGGAATTGCCGCGCGAGGCCGCGGGCTGGAAGGCCTCGGGGCCGACCAGCCGCTGCAGATCCTTGCGGGGTTCCTGGCCGATCCGCCGGAGGGCTACCAGGATGCCGCGGCGGCGGCCTCAAACTCGGTCGCGTTCAGCGGCCGGCTCGAGCACGAGGAGATCGCGGAGGTCCTGCCGGGGGCAGACGCGCTGGTCATGCCCAGCAGCTTCCCGGAGGCCTTCGGCATGGTCGCGGTCGAGGCCGCGGCGTGCGGGGTGCTGCCGATCTCGGCGGAGCACTCTGGCATGAAGGAGGTATCGCGCCGGCTCGGTGAGGTGCTCTCTCCGGAGGTCGCGCCGCTGCTCTCGTTCCCGGTCGAGGAGGGAGCGATCCAGGCAATCGCCGACCGGTTGACGGCCTGGCTGCAAATGCCGGAACCGGACCGTCAGGCGGCGCGCGAAGCACTCTCCCAGCGAGCCGCAGAGCTCTGGAGCTGGGAGGGAGTTGCGCGCGAAGTGATCGCAGGTTCACAGGGCCGGCTCGAGGAGCTCGCCCTCGTGCCTGAGCGCTGAGTCCCTGCAGCGGTCTTAATAGACTGCCGCGGCGATGAAGGACGTCCCCTACGCAAAGCTGGTGGCGGCCACGCTCGTGCTCACGGTGATCAGCTCGGTGATCCTGTTGATCCCAGAGTGGAACGGGCCGCAGGGCTCCACCGCCGCCGACGACATCGACACGCTGCTGGACGTGATGATCGTCCTCAGCGCGTTCGTGTTCTCGATCGTGATGGTGATGCTCGGCTACTCGATCATGAGATGGCGAGCCAAGCCCGGCGACGAGTCCGACGGCGAGCCCGTCCACGGGAACACCAACCTCGAGATCGCCTGGACGGTGATCCCGACCGTGATCGTGCTCTTCGGCGCCGCCTACAGCTGGATCGTGCTCGACAAGATCGAGGCGCGCGAGGACGACCGCATGGTGATCAATGTGACCTCCCAGCAGTTCGAGTGGGACTTCCAGTACCCGGAGCAGGGGGCGATCGAGACAAAGGAGCTGCACGTTCCGGTCGACCGGCAGATCGAGTTCAAGCTGCACGCCCTCGACGTGATCCATTCGTTCTGGGTGCCGGAATGGCGGATCAAGAAGGACAACGTCCCGGGGATCACCACCAGGGCGATCGTGACCCCTGATACAGAGGGGACCTACTCGCTGGTGTGCACCGAGCTCTGCGGGTATGGCCATTCGACCATGCGCGCCAAGGTCGTGGTCGAGTCCGAGCAAGAGTTCCAGGCGTGGGCGGCGAGCCAGCCCAAACCGGAGTCTGCCCAGACGCCGGGTTCCCCGGCAGCGGGGGGCGGAGAGACGTGATCGGACCCTTGCCCGAGATAATCACAGCCGATGAACGGAGGCAGGCCTAGATGGCAGTAGCTCTGAGACGACCGGGCTGGACCCGGGGCATGTTCGGGCTCCTGGTCGGAATCGGATTCGGCGTCGGCCTCGTGGTCGCCCTGCGCGCGATCTCGGGGCTGGAGATCTGGCAGACAGAGCAGACCGGCTACCCGCACGTGGTGGTTCCCGCGATCACCGGCCCGCTCGGGTTCCTGGTCGGGTTCGGCTGCTTCGACTACTGGTTCCGCTGGACGGTCGGCGCTCCGACCGTTCCAGAGGACCACTCCCAGCACGGGGCCAAGAGCTGGAAGGACTACTTCTACTTCAACACCGATCACAAGGTGATCGGGATTCAGTACATCTGCACCACCTTCATCTTCTTCTTCATCGGCGGGTTCATGGCGATGCTGATGAGGGCCGAGCTGGCCCAGCCCGGGACCCAGGTCGTCGACCCCAGCTTCTTCAACGGCCTCTTCTCGGTCCACGCGGCGCTGATGATCTTTGTCTTCGTGATCCCGGTCTTCGCCGGGATCGCCAACTACGTGCTGCCGCTGATGATCGGCGCGCCGGACATGGCCTTCCCGCGGTTGAACGCGCTCAGCTTCTGGATGCTGCCGATCGCCGGGACCCTGTTCGTCGCCAGCTACCTGGTGCCGGGTGGTGCCTTCGACGCGGGGTGGACCGGATACGCGCCGCTCTCGACCGGCGCGCCGCTGGGGCAGTCGTTCTTCAACCTCGGGGTGCAGTTTGCCGGCGCTTCATCGGTGGCGACCGCCCTCAACTTCCTCGTGACGATCATCACCATGCGTGCGCCGGGGATGAATTTCTGGCGTCTGCCGCTGCTGGTCTGGGCCAACCTCTCGACCTCGCTGCTCGTTGTCGCGGCGACGCCGTTCATCGCCGGGGTCCAGTTCATGGTCCTCTTCGACCGCGCACTGCACACCAACTTCTTCCAGGAGGCGATGGGCGGCGACGTCGTCAGCTACCAGCACATCTTCTGGTTCTATTCGCACCCGGCCGTCTACATCATGATGCTGCCGGGCTTCGGGATCGTCTCGGAGGTGATCTCGACTCACGCCAGGAAACCGATCTTCGGATACCGGCTGATGGCGCTGGCGCTGATCGGGATCGTGGTCCTGAGCTACTCGGTTTGGGCCCACCACATGTTCGTCGCCGGCATGTTCAGCTGGCTGCGGGTGCCGATGATGATCACCACCCTGTTGATCGCGGTGCCGACCGGGATCAAGATCTTCTCCTGGCTCGCAACGCTGTTCCAATCGGTGCTCCACCTGAGATCGACCGCGATGTTGTTCGCGCTCGGATTCATCGTCACCTTCACGATCGGCGGGATCAGCGGCGTGATGCTCGGGATGATCCCGATCGACATCCACGTTTCCGACACCTACTTCATCGTCGCCCACATCCATTTCGTGCTCTTCGGCGGCTCGGTGTTCACGATCTTCGCCGGCATCTACCACTGGTTCCCGAAGATGACCGGCCGCATGTACGACGAGAAGCTGGGCCGCGCCCACTTCTACCTGACCCTGGTAGGCATGCTTGGGACCTTCATCCCGATGCACTGGGTCGGGATGGAGGGGATGCCGCGGCGGGTCGCCGACTATTCGGCCCAGTTCGGCGACTGGAACCTGTTCATCACGGTCTGCTCATTCCTGCTCGGGGCCGCGCAGCTGATCTTCCTCTACAACATGGTCGTCTCCTGGAAGTGGGGGCCCCGCGCCGGGCCCAACCCGTGGCGAGCGAAGACGATCGAGTGGCAGGTCACCTCGCCGCCACCGATCTTCAACTTCGACGAGATCCCGCGGGTCGTCGGTGGGCCCTATGAGTTCGGCGTTCCCGGCGCCCGCCACGCGATCATGGCCGGCGAGGAAGCGAAGGTGAAGAAGGCAGAACCAGCGGAAGTGGCGGCACCGACATGAGCGACGACGTGACCGGCGAGAGCGATCAGACCAAGGATCCGAGCGACCCGACCGACGCCGACGTCGTCGAAGAGGTGACCGGCGACACCGAGGCAGACGTCTCGGGCGGTGCCGAGGGCGAGGAGCAGATCCGCGAGCAGCCGACGATCCAGCCGGAGGAGGGGGAGACGCCGATCACCGACTTCGGCACGCCCCAGGAGCACGCCTCCGAGGTCGTTGCCGAGGCGGAGCCCGCCAGCGACGGCGACCCGTCCCCGCCGCCCTCGCGCGAGGACGTCAACCGGGTCCTGATCTTCCTGAACGAGGTCGCCGGCGGGCGCAAGCTGCTGCAGGCCGCACGCGAGCTCGCCGATGCCGGCGCCTCCTACTTCGCGGTAGTGGCTCCGCAGAACCAGCCGGACGTCGGTCAGCTGGTGAACGAGGACGAGCTGCGTGACGCCGCCCAGAGCCGGGTCGACGTGACCATGGCGGTCCTGGACGAGTTCGGCCTCCGGGCCGAGAGCGCGGTCCTGGATCCGGACTCGGCGCTGGCCCTCGACGACGCGATCCGCGCTACCGCTCCCGACTACGTACTGCTCTCATGCCTCTACGAGCAGCGCTTCGGGCTCACCCGCAAGGACCTGGTCGAGTGGGCAAAGGACAGCTTCGACGTGCGAATCGAGCACATCCCGGTCCGCGTCGACGACGACGCGGTCCGCTGGGACCTGACCCACACCCTCGTCGTCAGCACCAAGACGGTCAACAGCCCCGACCTGATCCAGCGTCTCAAGGAGAGAGCGAAGGAGCGGCCGCACCGCTACACCTTCGTCTGTCCGAGCTCGGGCGACGTCTCGCGGGAAGAGGTCTGCGCCAACCTGGCCGCGACCCTAGCCGAGATGTACCGCAACGACATCGACGCGACCGGCCAGCCGATGAGCCCCGACCCGTTCACCGCGATCGAGAACGCGATCGAGCACTACCGGCTCGACGAGGTCTTGATCTCGACCCTGGCGGGCGAGCAGTCGAAGTGGCTGGAGGAGAACCTGGTCGAGCGAACCCGAGAGATCACCGAGATGCCGGTCGAACACGTAGAGGCCGGCCGACGAGGTCCACCACACCCGAGCCCTCGGCCGGCGCCCCCGGACGCGAAGCAGAGGAGGCGCCGGTTAAGTAATGGAAAGCGCCGCCGTAGCAGCCGACCACGCCGAAGACCATCACCACGGGCCGCCCGAGGCACACCAGAGCTCGCGGATCGACCGCCAGACGCTCGGGGTGCTGCTGTTCATCATCACCGAGGCGATGCTGTTCGGGGCGTTCTTCGCCTCCTACTTCTTCCTGAGGGTCGTCGCCAACGAGGGCCCGTGGCCGCCGGAAGGGTTCGAGCTCCCGGTGGCGGTCGCCGGAGTCAACACGCTGATCCTGGTCTCATCGAGCCTCACCGTTCACTGGGCGCTCGAATCGATCAAGCGGAACAACCGCCGCGGTCTGCAGCTGGGCCTGCTGACGACGTTCTTACTCGGCGCGACCTTCCTCTTCATCCAGATCAACGAGTACGTCCACATCGGCTTCAGTGCCCGCGACGAGGCTTTCGGCTCGATCTTCTACGGGCTCACCGGGCTCCACGGCGCCCACGTCTTCGTCGGCCTCACCCTGCTCGCCTTCGCCAACATCCGAGCCTGGCGCGGCCACTTCGGGCCCGAGGCCAAGGACCACCTCGGCGTCGAGATGCCGGGGATCTACTGGCACTTCGTCGACGTGATGTGGATCATCGTGTTCACGACGGTCTATATCCTCTAGCTCCCACTCGGGGGCCAGACCCCGAAACAAGCCAAGGGAGGGTGTTGAGGTGGCGAGGGGCATTTCTGCTCGTGTTTGGCTCACCGGCATCGCGGGCCTGATCTTGATCCTGGCGGTCCCGGCATCTTCCCCCGGTGCGACCGTGACAGTCGACGGCTCGCCCCTCAACATCAGCACCGACGAGGTCGGGCAGGTCCAGGCGGTATTCGACAGTGATTGTGGCTGCGGACAGTTCGACGGGGACGGAGCCGGGCTCTTCATCGGAATGGGCGACCCCACCCTCGTCGACCTCACGCCGGGGTCCGGACCGACTTCGGGGGGCACTGGTACCGCGGCCGACCCATTCACACTGACGACCCAGTACTTGGCTACCGGGAACAATGGCGACCTCAACATCCTGCAGGTCGACAGCTACGTTAACGGCGAGAACGGCTTTTCCTCGACCTACACGATCACGAGGGACCCGCTCAGTCTCCAGGACCCGGTCCCGTACCGCGCCATCCTTTTCGCCGACCTCTATCCGGGCGGAGAGGACGTCGGACACGGCACGCTGGAGCCGGGGGCGCCGCGCTTCCTGGGCGCCGTCAGTGACACCTACGAGACCGCGGGCGGGCTGGTGGAGGTCGCCGATTCACCCTGGGATGCATTCCAGGCGGGCGACCGCGCAAGTGTCTTCTCGAACATCGCTCCGCTCGGTAGCCCCGGCTTTCCCAACACGGTTGACCCCAGCCTCACCGACTCGGCGATTGGTGTCCAGTGGGATGACAGCGCAGTCACGGGCGTCGGCACCGGCAACCCCTCTGACACCTACAGGGTCCGGTGGGAGTTCCACCGGGTGCCGGCTCCAGTCCACGGGCAGAAGATCGTCGTCCGCCCTGTCAGCGGCACCGTTCTGGTCAAGGCGCCCGGGCACGCCAACTTCCGCCAGCTCTTTGACGGCCGCCGGATCCCAGTTGGCTCCGAGATCGACGCGCGAGGCGGTTTCGTTGAAGTCACCTCCGAGCGCGGCAATGGGACCAAGGACATCGCGACCTTCTGGCAGGGCATGTTCCAGGCACTGCAAAAGCCGGCGCCGACAGCGCCCCTGAACGCGAGACTCTCCGAGCGGCTCTCCTGCAAGAGCAAGGGCAGGAAGGCAATCGCCGCCACTTGGGGATTGCGGCGCGCGGCTGCGAGCGCCGGCGCCTCCCGGCGGCTCTGGGCCAAGGGAACCGGTCGCTTCCGCACAACGGGCTACCGCGGCTCGGCCACAATCCGCGGGACCGAGTGGCTGACGCAGGACCGCTGTCGCGGCAAGAAGCGCTCAACCAGGTTCCGGGTCCGCAGCGGCGTGCTCGCGATCGACGACTTCACCAAGAAGAAGAACGTGAACAAGGTGCTGCGCAGGGGCGGGTACACGGCGAAGTGAGCGGCCGCCGGCCCGCTACTTCTTTTTCTTCTTCTTCTTCTTTTTCGGCTTCGGGGTGGCGGTCTTGTACGTTTGCCCTGGGTTGAGGAGGGCGTCGATCCCGGCGGGCTTGGTGAAGTCGTCGATCTCGATCGTCCCCTCGGTCACCTGAAAGAAGGTCTGCTGGGTGGTGCGGGTACAGGTGTCCTGGGTCAGCCAAGTCGTGCCCCTGACGGTGGCCGATCCCTTGAAACCGCGGGTGCGGAACTTGCCCTTGCCGCTGCCCCAGAGGCTGCGGCTGCCGCTGGCGCTCGTCGCGGCGCTCTTGCCCTTGCCCTTCTTCTTGGCGCCGGTGTTCTCGCACTGGGGGAGATCCTGGTCCAGCTCCATCGTCGCCAGGCCTCCGCCACCCGCAGCCTGGGTCACCTTGAACATACCGTCGTAGAAGCTCGCGGTTTGCGTCCGCAGCTCCGAATTCGTGGTGGTGATGTCGGCGCGACCGGTACGGGCGTCAATCGAGGAGCCGATCGGGAGCTGGATCGAGTGCTCGATCAGGAAGAAGACGTCCTCGCCGATGATCTTCTTCCTTCGCTTTTTCTTCTTCCCCTTCTTGCCCTTCGCCTTCAGCTTCTTGATCGTGCTCTTCTCGTCGCCCGGGAAGCTGGCAAAGATCGTCCCTGCGGTGGGCCGGACATTGAAGGTGGCGCCGTCGGCTACCAGGCTGGGCTCGGCGAGGGTCCGGTGGAAGATGTCGAAATCGTTGTTGGTATCGCCGAGGACCAGGTTGGGAGCTCCTGAGGAGAAGACGACGGCACCGCCGTCGCGCGCCATCTGCGGAATGCGAGAGATGTTCCCGACCGGTTCCGCGCCGAGCACTCCGCTCTGCCTGCTGGCCATGAAGGTGACCTGGTTCAGGTTGTCGCGAACCAAGACGCTCGAGTTGGGGATGTCGCCGAAGACGAGGTTGGTGGCAAAGGTGCTGAAGGCCGCAAAGCGGCCGTCGAACGAGAGCGAGCCGTCGTCGGAGCCGCCGTCGTTCCCGGGTGCGCCGGTCGGACCGGAGGCCCTGGAGACGAGGGTCGTGGTCGAGCTCGGGGCCCAGGGCGCCGGGGCGCGATTGCGCACGTAGACCTGGCTGTATCCGCCGCCGCCGTTCTCGAGCTCCGGGGAGGAGGTGTGGAAGGTGACCGCGTTGCCGTCACCCGAGATCGCATGGTGGGTGTTGCTGTCGACGCCGGTGGAAAGCTGGCCGCCGGCGGCGCTCAGGGAAACGCGCTCGGTGCTGCCGCCGCCGTCGAAGTCGCGCACGAAGACGTCGCGGGCGCCATTCGAATCGATGGGATCGGTTGAAGGCGGCGCCGGGTTGACCTCCCCCAACAGGAGGTCATTGGTCGCCTCGGCATAGAACGAGACCTCGGACCCGTCGCTCGAAACCGCCCTCGGCGTGGTGATGATGGCGCCGTTGTTCCCGGTCGCCGCCATGTCGTTTCGCTGGCTCACCAGCTTGGTGGTGTTATTGACCAGGTCGCGAATGAAGACGTCGTTCGCGGCCGCCGCCGGGGTGCCGGGATTCTGGTCCGCGGTGGCCGGGTTCGTGGTCACCGGGCTCGGATGCACAAAGGCGACGTGGTTGCCATCGCCGGAGATCGAGCTGACGGGGCCGGCACCCTGGAGCGGCACCTGCCCCGGGGTCGAGCCACTCGCCCCGGTGTTGCGGCTGACCAGGACCGGACTGGTGGCGGCGCAGACGTCGACGACGTAGATGTCGTTGAGGCTGTTCTGGTCGAAAGTCCCGTCGTAACCGAAATTCGTCGTGAAGCTGATCCGGCAGCCGCTGTCGGATATCGAGGGCGCCTGGTGGCGGAAGCCGTTGACGGTGGGGGTGACGTGGATCGTCTGGCCGGTGAGAGTGTCGTGCCGGAAGACATCCTCCTCGCCGGCGACGTGGTCGTCGTCGATGTTGGTCGACTCCGAATCGAAGGCGACATAGCGGCCGTCGGCTGAGACGGTCGGCCAGTTGGAGAAGGCGTTGCCCTGAACGCCCGCCAGCTTGCTGACCAGGATGGTGTCATCGACGGCCGCCGCTGCGCTGCCGGGCAGGCCAAGGAGCAGCGCCACGACGAAAAGGGCCGCCGCGAGCAGCCGCTGCCCCGCTGTGTCCGAAAGATCCCCCGCGTGCACTGCCGCAGAACTCTAGCGGCCATAGGCTTGCGGTGCAGCAATTGGGCCAAGACGCGGAAAACGACAACACGAGCGGGGCGCGGAATCCATTCCGGCGCGAGGAGGACGCGTTCAGGATCCTCGCGATGATCGTCGGGGCGGCCGCGGCCGTGATCGCGACCTCACTGCTGATCGGGCCGGTCGCCGGGGCGTTGCTCGGACTGGTCCTGGCGGCTTGGGGCGGGGTCCGCGCGTGGCGCTGGCTTCGAGCCGGGCTCAGCGACCCCGAGGCCTGAAACCGGCCTTACTTCCCGCCGCCGGTGCTCTGCATCAGGTAGTCGACCAGGCCCTTGATGTCGTCCTGGGTCAGGGTCGTTTCGAAGGTGTCAGGCATCACCCCCGGGCCGAAGCCCGATGAGATCTTGGCCTCGGGCTCGACGATCGACTCGGTGATCTCCTCGGCGGACTGGCCGGAGAGGACCTCGTCGAGGTTGGGGCCGGTGGTCGAGGTCGAGTTGGCCGCCGCGAGCGTGTGACAGATGCCGCACTGCTCTGCGAACAGCTCAGGCGGCGGCAGCTTCGGCGGCTTGATCCCGGGAATGCCGGCGACGCTGGCGACGTAGGTGGCGACATCGTCAAGGTCGTCGCCGCTGACCAACTTTGCCGGCATGTAGATGTCGGTGTCCTCCGGTGACGCCGGCCGCGGGTTCTCGACCTGCGAGGCAACGACGCCCTCGATCGTGTCTTGGTCCTGTCCGTCAGCGCGGGCCTGGGCAAAGGCAGCGTCGAGGTCCGGGCCGATGTCGGCCTGGGTCCCCGCCTCCGCCAGGGTGTGGCAGGTGCCGCACTGCTGCTGGAACAGCATGCGGCCGTTCTCTGCGTCGGCGTCCTCCTGCAGGTCGCAGCCGCTCGCGGCAAAGGCGACGGCGGCTGCGGTGGCGGCAACCAGAATGCCGCCGCGGACGTGCGTGGAGTTCAGACGCCGGGGTCGCTTCATCGACGCGTGATCCTATTAGGCCGACGCCTGGGATAAGCTTGCGTCAAAGGTCACTTGAACCGATTTAGGGCCGAATCAAGCAAGTAGGAGGATGGGTTAGTGGAAGTTCGCGAGGGCATGTCGAGCATCGTGCTGGCGGTCGGTCCCCAGCACACCCTTCGCCAAACGGCGGTCAAGATGGTGGAGAAGGGGACCGGGTCAGCCCTCGTCTTCGACGACGAGCAGCCCGGCCCGCGGATCATCACCGAGCGCGACATCCTCTCTTCGCTGGGCGCGGGTCAGGATCCGGACACCGAGAAGGTCGCGGATCACATGAGCGACAGCGTCATCTCCGCGACACCGGGCTGGAGTCTCGAGCGCGCCGCCCAGGAGATGACCAAGCGCAACATCCGGCATCTGGTCGTGGTCGATGGCGGCGAGCTGGTCGGCGTTCTGTCCATGCGCGACATCGTCCGCTGCTGGACCAGCGAGGGCGCGACGGTTTCGGTGACGCCCCCGTAGGGGCGAGCGGCTAGCGGGAGCGCTGCAGGGGGATGGGAGCTGTGGAAAGCCGCTGCCTGCGGGGAAGCTGCACCAGCTCGCGCCGCGCGCGGCGGAGCCAGGCGAGCTTCGCCAGGACGACGACGATCGCTCCGATCACCGCGTAGGGCCACCAGGTGAACAGACCGACGATCAGACTCGCAAGCCCGGCCGCGAGAATGGCCGGGACCCAGGACGCCGGCGGGGTCACCACCAGCTCGGTCGGCTCCGGGGTCTCGTTCATCCGAGGTAGAGAACCGAAACGTAGAAGGCGGCGCCGAAGATGAACAGGGCGAGGCCTCCGAAGAACATGCCACTGCGAAGCCTGGCGTAGGCACTGTCGCGATCCATCGGCGGGTTGTCTATCAGAGCGCCCGGTCCAGGGCCATCGCAACGAAGAGCAGCGCGAGGTAGAGCAGCGAGCTCAGGTAGAGGCGGCGGGCCGCCTGCCGCGACGGTTGCGCCAGCAGTGCCGCCGCGAGCCCGATGAAGCAGGCGCCGAGCGTCAGGGCCGCGACCAGGTAGGCGGCACCAAAGAGGCCGGTGGCGACCGGCAGCGTGGTCAGGGCGACCAGCAGCAGCGAGTAAAGGACGATCTGGCGGCGGGTCGCGGCCTCACCGGCGACCACCGGCAGCATCGGGACCCCGGTCCGCGCGTAATCCTCGGCGATCAGCAGCGACAGGGCCCAGAAGTGGGGCGGAGTCCAGCAGAAGACGACCGCGAACAGCCAGAGCGCATCAAGGCTGAGCTGTCCGGTTGCCGCCGCCCATCCGACCAGCGGAGGGACAGCGCCGGCGGCACCACCGAGGACGATGTTCTGCGGCGTCCGGGGCTTCAGCCAGATCGTGTAGAGAAAGACGTAGCCGAGCAGGCCCGTTGCCGCAAGGGCCGCCGACAGCGGGTTGACCGTCAGCGCCAGTTGCACCACGGCACTGGCTCCGAGGGCGATCCCGAAGACGAGTCCGTGCCAGGGCTCGACCCTGCCGCTTGCGATCGGCCGCGAGCGGGTCCGGGCCATACGGGCGTCGGACTCGCGCTCGAGGTAGTGGTTGATCGCCCCGGCGCCGCCGGCTGCGAGATAGCCGCCGAGCATCGTCCAGAGCACCGTGGCCAGCGCGGGACCGCCCGGATCGGCGACGAACATCGCCGCGACCGTGGTCAGCAGCAAGAGGGAGATGATTCGCGGCTTGGTCAGCGCGACGTAGTCGCGAACGATCTCGATTGTGTCGCGCCGCGCCGTATCGGCCGAACGGGGGCGAACCCGCGGCGGCACCGCGACCTGCGGCCCGGCCCTTTCCATGCTGGCCCGCTCCAGTGTGGTGGTCTTGGCCTCCACGCCGTGAATCCTAGGCGGCCGGGGCTCCCGGCACGTGGCGGGCCGAGGGAGCCGCGCCCTGGGCGCCGCCGGTGGCGGCTTCGCCGGCTGGTTCCGACGCCCAGGCAAAGCGCATCCCGATCAGGAGCACGGTCCCCCACAGGAGAGTTGCAACGGTCAGATGGGCGACGACGAGCGTCGCGTGCTTGCCGAGCCAGACGTTGAGCGCGCCGAGGGCGAGCTGCGCCACCAGCAGCGCAGCGCCGGCCAGGATCAATCGAGACCGCACTCCGCGTGCAGCCGCCAGCCCGAGCAGCAGCAGGATCGCCGCAGTGGCGAGATAGACCAGGACCCGGTGGGTGAGGTGGATGTCCACGAGCCTGGCCTCCCCGAACGGGAAGGCCCGGTCGAGGCACTTCGGGAACTGCTCGCCGCAGGCCAGGTGGGCCCCGTTCACGACCTCCGGACCTCCGGCGCCCTCCTTCTCGGTCCCGGCGATGTAGCCGCCGGCAACGATCGCTCCGAGAAGCAGAACCGAGGCGACCGTGGCCAGAACAGAAAAGCCTCGGCCGTTAAGGGCCATCCGTTTCGAGCCCTTCGCCGGCACCCCCGGACGCGAAGCGGAGGAGGTGCCGGCCATGTGCCACATCCAAAGAAGCAAGCCGAGCAGCAGCATCGCCAGGCAGAGGTGCGCGGCGACCAGTTCCTCATCGAGGTTCTTCTCGACCGTGAGACCGCCGAGCGCGGCCTGGACGAGGACGAGGCCGCCAGCGTAAAGGCTGCAGCGCAGCGGCCAGCGAAGATCGCGCAAGTCGCGTCGCGCCCGCCAGGCCAGCGACCGCGATCTGCACGATCACGATCGACGCGATCAGCCGGTGGGTGAACTCGACCACCGCGTTGGTCTCGCTCAGGAACGGGAGGATCGCGCCCGCCGCAGAGCGGCCAGCCCTCGGTGCCGCTGCCGGCGGGGCCGCACCCCAGGCCGGACTCGCTCACCCGGACGATCCCCCCGACGACCACCAGTACCAACACGGTCAGGATCGTGATCTCGACCAGACGCCGCCAGCGACGCAGATCGCCGGCTCCGGCTACCGGAGCGTCGTCAGCCATCGGCTACGCGGTCGTTTGACTCGGCGCGCCGATCGATGCAGATGGATCGGGCTCGGCAGCGCCGTCGGGTCCTCGCACTGCGTCGCGGATGTCGCGAAGGGGCTCGGCGCTGCGGACGTCGGGCACAACGTCGAAGTTGTGTACCGGGGGCGGGGAGAGGGCGAACCATTCGAGCGTCTCGCCGAACCACGGGTCGTGGCCGGCCCGGGCGCCGCCCTCGACGGCTGAGTACCGCGTTGACGGCGGTGACCACGATCCCGGCGAAGAGGACCACGGACCCGATCGTCGAGACGAGGTTGAAGCCGTCGAGCCCCTCGCCCTCGTAGTACTTGTAGATGTCGACCGGCTGGCCCTCGAGGCCCGGCCAGGAACATCGGGATGAAGGTGACGTAGGTGCCGGCCAGGATCAGCAGCAGCGAGATCCGCGCCAGCGTCTCGCCCATGGTGCGGCCGGTCATCTTCGGATACCAGTAGTGGAGCGCCGCGAAGCCCGCCGAGCACCGCGCCGCCGACGAGGACGAACCCGGTCGCCGCGGTCGCGTCGGTCGTCCCGAGCCAGCTGCCACGAGACCGGGATCACGCTGTGCACGAGCTCGCCGGCGAGGCCGATCGAGAGCGTCGAGATCGCGGCGAGCGCGAACAGCATCGGCGCCCGCATCCGCAGCGCGCCGCCGGCCAGGGTCGCGATCCAGTTGAAGAACACCAGCCCGAAGGGGACGATCAGGAGCAGCGCCGCCGCCTGGGCGACGTAGAGCCAGCCGATCGGGATCGCCGCCGTGAACATGTTCTGCATCCAGGCGAGCAGGCCCGAGTCCCGCGATCGCGGCCATCGCGCCGGCGACCGGGCGCCGCCCGAACGGCGGCTTGCCGGAGAAGGTCGCGAGGATCTCGGAGATCGCGCCGATCGCCGGCAGACAGCATCAGCAGCCAGGCACCGCGTGAAGAAGATCCAGCTCAGGTGCTGCCAGTAGAGCGGCGCGCCGCCCTCGCCGGCGTCGAAGAAGACGCCGTAGAAGTGCCGGTCGATCTCGAGCATCGTCATCGCCGCGAGCATCGCCGAGCCGGCGACGATCAGGACGTAGGAGGAGATCGCCGCCGGCCCACGAGAACAGCGGCACCCGCCGCCAGGCCATCCCGGGCGCGCGCGATCGGCCCAGCGGTGACGGCGAGGTTGACCGCGAGCAGCACCATCCCCAGCAGGGCGAGGCCGCAGCCGGCGATCCAGGCGTCGACGCCGTTGTTGGACGAGAAGGCGGTGTCGGAGAGCGGCGGCCAGGGATTGACGCCGGTGTCCGGCGGCGTGAACATGAAGGTCGCGTAGAGGGTCAGCCCGCCGAGCGCGAACAGCCAGAACGAGAAGTTGGCGAGACGGGGGAAGGCGAGGCCGCGGGCGCCGATCTGCAGCGGCGACGACGTAGGTGAACAGGCCGAACACGAACGGCAGCGCGAAGAGGAAGACGATCGTGGCGCCGTTCAGGGACAGCATCCGGTTGAACAGGGTCGGGGTCATGAAGTCGTTCTCGGGGACCGCCAGCTGCAGCCGCATCAGCACGAACTCGACCAGCGCCACGACCAGGAAGCGAGCGCGCCGGCGATCAGCATCCGGCCGACGTCCTTGTGGTCGCCGCTCGTCGCCAGCTCGGCCCAGCGCGGGCGGCGCGCGGCGGCATGCCGTCGGTGACCAGCTCGGGCTGCGGGGCGGCCAGGGCGCCGTTGCCTGCGGGGGGTTCGGTACCGGGGGCGGGCTCATTCGGCTGTCCCCTCGCCGCCCTCGTCACCGCTGTCGGTGCCGCTTGCTCGCTACCGCGCCTTCGGTGGCGCCGCCCTCGCCGGCCCCCTCGCCGCCGCTACCTTCGCCGCCGCCTTCCGCGCCATCGCCGCCCTCGCCCTCGGCGGGCGCAGTCTCGGCGGCGAGCTGCTGCTGGACAGCGGTCTGCGCCGCCTTGATGTCGGCCGCCTGCTGGGCGAGCCAGGCCTCGTACTCGGGCGGCGCTCACGACGCGGACCCGGGTCCGCATCGTCGCGTAGGAGGTCCCGGAGAACGCGGTGGAGCTGACCCTCGTAGGTGCCCACCTCGTCGGCCTTGAACCAGGTGCGGTTGACGCCGCCCGGGATGGCGTCGAACTTGCCGCCGAGCGCCGGCACCCACCAGCGGTGGACGACGTCGGTCGAGTCGATCTCGACGGCACGGTCGGTGTCGACCGGGACGACGAGCTCGTAGTAGGAGAAGACGTCGGCAAAGCTCTGCCGCTGCTGGATCGCGGCCGCACTCGCCCGCCGTCGCGTCCTGCCGGCCGGCGCGTCCTCGGGTGGCGCCGGGTACTCGTAGCGCCAGATCCACTGCTGGCCGACGGCCTGGATCTGCAGCGGCTCGGTGCTCGGCGGGGATGTCGCAGGTTGAGCTGGGCGCGGTCTCCTGGGCGGGCGAGGCCTCGACGTCGCTCGCCTTCTCGGTGTAGACGACGCCGGCGGCGAACAGATGCCAGGGCGATAGGCCGGAGCACGCCGGCGACCCGTCGCTGGACCTGGCCGCCGCCGCGGATCCGGGCCGGCTCGCGGCCGCGCTCGGCGCGGAAGCGGACGATGCACCAGATCAGCGCGGCGTTGATCGCGACCGCGAACGCGACGGCAAGGACCGAGCATCACCCAGTAGATCGCGGTGATGTCCTCGGCGTTCGGCGAGTGAGCGGTCTCTGGGCCCAAGGCGCGGCGAATCTTATTCATCGGCACGCCGATAGCCGCCTGTGGAGCCGTTCGAGCGGGTAGACTGGCCACGCAGCCAGTTTCAGCCGAGAGAGAGACGAGGAGCAGCGATGGCGAGCGAGGGCACCGCGTCCAAGGCACTGGAGCGGATGGCGGAGGCCGATCCGGAGCTTGCCGCGAGACTCATCGTCCATTCCCTTCCGGCCGCCGCCGCCGGCCTTCCCGACGGGCTCAGCTACCGGCTCGAGATCGATGGCGTGGGCGCCTGGCGCGTCGCCGCCAACGGCGGTCCCGCGGAGGTGACCGAGGTCGAGCCGGACGGCGACCTCAACGGCGACGCCTTTGCGATCTCAACCGATGCGCGGACGCTGGCGCGGGTTGCGGCGGGCAAGAGCCCGCTCGGCGCCCTCTTCGGCGGGCGCTGAAGCTCCGCGGCAAGCGCCGCAAGGCGCTGGCGCTGCGGCGCCTCTCCCAGGACGCGGGGCCGCGCGACCTGGCCAAGCTCGGTGCCCCGGTCGATCCCGACTTGCTCTACCGCTCGCTCGCATACGCGATCGAGCCGGAGTGGACCCGCGGCCACAATTTCAAGGTCGGCTTCGAGATCGTCGGCGCCGGCGGCGAGGGGAACGGCCGCTGGCACGTCGACGTTCGCGACGGCGTCATCACTTCAGGACCAGGCTTTGGTGACGCTGGTGGCGAAGGTGACCCGGACGGCATCGCGCGCGTCACCCTGGACACCTGGACCGCCTTGCTTCGCGGCGAGATCACGCCGGCCGCTGCGATGCAGCTCAACCTGACCGAGATCGACGGCGACATCTACGCCGTCACCCTGCTCGGCCGCTGGATCGATCGCGCCGAGGGAGTCGACGGCCCTGAGCTGGAGCGCGAGCGCAGGCAGCGCGAGATCCAGCGGCGGCGCGTTGACACGTGGGGCTCCTCCTCGAACGGCGCCTCGAGCGAACCGGGTGACCCGGCCGCTCCGGCGCGGCAGGCCGGCGGCTTGATGGACTACGAGCAGCTATACGCCCTGTGGGAGAAGCAGAACTGGCGCTCCCACGAGCTCGACTTCTCGATCGACCGCGAGCAGTGGCTGGCGACGCCATCGGAAGCGCAGAGCCACACGGCCTACAGCCTCGGCGGCTTCTACGTCGGCGAGGAGCGGGTCACAGCCGACCTGGCGCCCTTCGTGCTCGCCGCACCGAGCGGCGAGGTCGAGGCGTTCCTCGCGACCCAGCTCGTCGACGAGATGCGCCACGCGGTCTTCTTCGACCGCTGGATGGCCCAGGTGATGGGGCTCGAGTCGGACGACATGCGCGCCCGCCTGAAGGAGCTAGAGGACAAGATTCTCGGCGACGCGTGGCACTTCGTCTTCGACGACTCGCTCCGCGACATCGCCAACCGGATCAAGGCCGAGCCCGACAACCTCGAGCTGTTCGTCGAGGGGATCGTCACCTACCACATGGTCACCGAGGGAGTGCTGGCGATGCCGGGTCAGCGGATCATCATTCAGTACACCGCCGACCACAAGATCTACCCCGGCTTCAACAAGGGATTCCGCCTGGTCGAGCAGGACGAGCACCGCCACATTGCTTTCGGCGTCCGCTTCCTCAAGGACGTCTGCGAGGAGCGGCCGGAGATGAAGGGCGTGATCCTCCGGCGGCTGGAGGAACTCCTGCCCGAGGCGGCGGTGGTCTTCATGCCGCCGGAGGCCGATGACCCCACGGACTTCACCTCCTACGGTCACCATTCATCGCAGGTCTACGGGTTTGCCTATCAGGCGCTGCAGCGCCGGATGAAGATGATCGGAATCGAGATCCCGGGCCCCGAGCAGCTGATGCCCGGTCCGGTCGACTTCTCCGGCCTCGACGAGCGGCGTCCACTGGCCGAGCAGATGACGACGGCTCCGGCCTGATCGCCGCCGGGTAGACTCACCCCTAGGGATTCGAGTGTGGGATGAGCTGAGCCCCGGAGGGCGGACTACGCGTTTGGCCACGATCGCTCTTGCAGCGGCCGCAGCGTCCTGCTTGATGGTGATCAATGACGTCACGCTTCTGGCTCGGCTCGCCCCGCAGGCGGGTGGGGCAGGAGAGATCACCTCTCCGGATCGGGCCGGGGACGCGATGCTCTCCGTCCCCCTCGCCTTCGAGCCGAATGCCGGTCGGCTCGACTCGCGGGTCGACTACGTCGCCCACAGTCCGGGCGCATCGACTTACCTGACCCGCCACGGCGCAACGCTCCAGCTGTCCTCTGGTGAGCGCTCGCACGCGATCGAGCTGGCGTTGGCGGGCAGCGTCGGCGGATCCCCGGTCGCGGCCGAGAAGCTTCCCGGCACCGTCAACAGCCTGATCGGCGATCAGCCCTCGCGCTGGCGCCAGGGGTTGCCCACGTACGGGGCGGTCCGCTACCAGGGCGCATGGCCAGGGATCGACGTCATCTACCGCGGCACCGGCAGCGAGCTTCAGTACGACTTCGAGCTGGCCGCCGGAGCCGATCCGCGCTCAATCGGGATCCGGGTTCGCGGCGCCGACGGCGTCCGGCTCGCCGGCAACGGCGACCTGCTGATCGAGGCCGGCGGCGAAACAGTGCGCCAGCGGGCCCCGGTCGCCTACCAGGAGATCGGCGGTCAGCGGCGGCCGGTCGCTTCCGCCTACGGCCTCGAGGGAAACCTCGTCCGGATCGATCTCGGCGCGTACGACCGGACCGCGCCGCTGGTGATCGATCCGCTCGTGTACTCGACCGTCCTCGGCGGCAGCGCCGACGACGTGATCACCGATGTCGCGCTCGGGGCGGATGGGAGCATCTACGTCACCGGCGAAACGGCGTCTACCGACTTCCCGCAGACCCTTGTCCTCGGCGGCGCGGCCGGCGCCGATGCTTTCGTGACCAAGCTCAGCCCGACCGGTGCCGCGCCCGTCGTCTACTCGACCCTGATCGGTGGCAGCAACGAGCCGCCTGCACCGACGTGTCTGGGACCTTCCGGAGTGGGCGCCGACGCGGCCCGCTCGATCGCTGTAGACGCCGACGGCAGCGCCTACATCACCGGGGAAACCAGGACCGACGATTTCCCGACCTTCGGTAACGGCGCCCTGGGCGTGAACTCGCCCCTATGCGATGGATTCGTGACCAAGCTCAGCCCCACCGGCCAGGGCGGGCCGGCCGGGAGCTACTCTCGCTATCTGGGTGGGTCGGGGGAGGACGCGGGAATTGCGATCGCGATTGAGAACGGCAGAGCGCTCGTCACCGGGTCGACCAGCTCGGCTGACTTCCCGACGAGCGGTGCCGGAGCGCTCGACCAGGCGGTTGACGGCCAGGACGCATTCCTGACAGTGCTGAATCAGGACCCGAGCATCCTGCAGCCGATCGACTACTCCACCTACCTCGGTGGCGCCGGTGTCGAGACCGGGAAATCGGTTGCGGTCGCGGGGGGCCATGCCGTGGTCGGCGGAGTGACGGACTCGACCGGCACTCAGTTCCCAACTACGCCCAGCGCCTTCGATCCGACCAATGTTGCCGGCGCGGAGGGATTTATCAGCAGGATCGATCCGAATCCGGACCAGCTCGGGAACGACAACGTCTATTCGAGCTATGCGGGAGGAACAGGCACCGACTCGGTGGAGGGTGTCGCGGTGGGCCCCGCCGGCACCGTCTATCTCGCCGGGAGCACCACCTCCGCCGACTTCCACAGCGATGTGATGCCAATCGGGAACGTCTTCCAGAGCGTTCATGGCGGCGGCGGCAACTCGGACGCGTACCTGCTCACCGTGGACACCGCCGGGTCGGGGCTGGAGAGCGTCAAGTACCACACCTACCTGGGCGGACTCAGCAACGAGTTCGGTGAGGATGTCGACACCGACGAAAGCGGCAACGCCTACCTCTCGGGCCGCGCCAGCGGTGGTGTCGACGGCGGCACCCTCCCGACCACCGAAGGCGCCTATGACCGCACGCTCGGGACCTCCGACCAGGGCGACAACCTCGCCGACGCCTTCTTGTCGAAGCTCTCGCCGGTGGCGGCCGGGCCGGCCGGTGGCGACCTTCTCTACTCGAGCTATCTCGGCGGCGACGGATCCGAAGGAGGAACCGGCGTCAATCCGGGGCCCGCGGTCGCCGTAGGTGCCGACGGGATCGCGACAATTGCCGGCGAGGTCAGTGACGACCACGCCGCACTCTTCCCGTACCCGACCACGTCTGGCGCCTTAGACCCGACATACAACGGCGGCGACGACGGGTTCGTGGCGCGGCTGAACACGATCCTGGCGGCATCACCGCCCCCGTCAGGGCTCGAGACCGAGCCGGTCTTCGGCAAGAGCGTCGCCGCCAGGGTGATCTCCGGGCAGGTCTTCTACAGGCCGCCGGGCTCGTCGATCTTCAAGCAGCTGATCGGTGGGGAGGCGATCCCGCTCGGCTCCGAGCTGGACACCCGCTCCGGCCGGGTCGAGATCACCGGCGCCCTCCCCGACGGGAGCTCGGATACCCCGGCCCAGTTCTTCGACGGCCTGTTCCTCGTCAACCAGGTGACGACTCCCCTGAGAGGGCCTGTCCTGGGAGGTCGATTGGCGGGCAAAGCACTGGTCAAGTCCTGGGTCGAGATCAAGCTCAAGGGCGCCCTCAACTGCGGGCGCAAGGCCCGCCGTCAGAGGCGGGAGGACCTCCTCGGCTACAGCGCGGGCGCGAAGGCCCACGCGGCGGCGCGGGCCCGCCGTGTCTGGGGCTCGGGCAGCGGCCGCTACCGGACCCGCGGCCGGGGCGGCACCGCCTCGGTGGTCGGCACGACCTGGCTCACCAAGGACACCTGCAAGGGCACCAAGTTCAAGGTGACCGAGGGCAAGGGCGTCCGCGTCAAGGACTTCGGCAAGCGCAAGGGCATCCTGCTCGAGCCCGGCGAGAGCTACTTGACGAAGTAGACCTCGAGCTTCGCCTCGCGGCCGCGGACCTCCATCGAGTCGAAGAACTCGAGCTCGACCCCGGTCTGCGAGACCATCTTCATGGTTGACTCGGAGAGCAGCAGGGAATGGGGGGTCCCTTTGGTCATCTCCTCGAGCCGCGCGGCCGTGTTGGTGGTGTCCCCGATCGTCGCGTAGTCGATCCGGTTCTTGGAGCCGAGATTGCCGGCCATCACCGGGCCGCTGTTGAGCCCGATCCCGATCTCGAACTCCGCGTCGGCGGTCTGCTTCAGCCACTCGTTCACCCGGGGCAACCGCACCTCGAGCATCTCCTGCGCCGCCGCCAGGGCCCGCTCGCCGTGGTTGGGCTGCTCGATCGGGGCCCCGAAGGTGGCCATGATCCCGTCCCCCATGAAACTGATCAGAGTGCCCTCGTTCTCCATGATCGCGTCGACCATCTCCTCGTGGTAGCGGTTGAGGACCTGGAGGACCTGGGCGGGATCGCGACCCTCGGCGAAGGTGGTGAACCCGCGGATGTCGCTGAACATGACGGTGGCATCGACCTCCTTGCCGCCGAGCCGCAGGTCTTCTCCGGCCCGCTCGAGCGCTTCGTCGACAACGTCCTCGGGGACAAAACGGGCAAAGGTGTCGCGCATCCGCTGGCGCTCGACCGCCGAGAGCGCGTAGTACACGGCCAGCGAGCCGACCACCGCGATCACCAGGGCCAGCAGCGGATAGACGACCGGGATGATCCAGTCGGACTCGAAGGAGAGCTGCGCGGCAACGAGGTAGAGAGCGCCGATCCCGATCGAGGCGGCGATCGCCACCAGGGGCCCGGTGCGCAGGCTGATCGCCGGGGGCACGGCCCCCATCAGCACGATCAGGAGCAGGTCGATCCCCAGCGGCGTGGACTGGAGCGGGAACCCATCGAGCCCGGTCGCGATCGCGTTCGCTTCGATCTCCGGACCGGACATCAGGTCGTCGCCGGAGGTGGAGGTGGGGTGGACGTCCTTGAGGGCCGGGTCGGTCGCGCCGACCACGACGACCTTGTCCTTGAAGGTTCCGGGCGGGACCCGGCCGCGCAGGACGGCGGCATAGGAGGTGACGGGGTAGGTCTCCGGCCCGCCGGCGAAGTCGATCCACGCGGTCTCGCCGCCGAGGTCTTCGCTCGTTAGCTCCTCGCCAGTCGCTGCTTCGATCGCCGCGATCGGGAAGCTCTCAAGGCCGCCGACCTCGATCGGCACGCGCCTGAACGATGTTGCCCTCGTCAGCCTCGAACTGGGGGTTGCCGCCGCGTGCCCCGATCTCGCTCAGGAGCGGCTCCCCGCCGAGCGCCCCGCTTTCGCCGCGCTCGTTCGGCTGGCTGTCGGCGAGGACCACCGGCTGGGCCCGTTCGATCGCCGCAATCAGGGCGTTGTCATTGCGCGGCGTGGTTGGCTGCAGGAACTCGACGTCGACGGCGACGAGCGAGGCGCCGTCGGCCTTGAGCCGGTCGATCACCCGCGCATGGAGTCGGCGCGGGAACGGGAAGCGGAGCTTCAGCTGCTGCTGGGTGACGTCGTCGATGCCGACGACCGCCACGTCGTCGTGCGGCTTCTCGTCTCCGCGTATTTCGAACCGGGCATCGACGGTGTCGAGCTCCGCTCCTCCGAGCGCTTCGGTCAGGTAGGCGATCAGGCCGACGCCGATCGCCAAGGCCGCGACGGCGGCCAGGAATCCGGCATAAGCCCGATGGGCGCCGCTAGCCCGCGCCATTGGCTGCTCCGGCCGGGTCCTGTTGGCGGAGCCATTCGGCACAACGCCGCATGCCCTCCGCCAAGGAAACCTGCGGTTCCCAACCCAGCTCCTCCCGCGCCCGCTCGTTGGAGACGCTGCCGCGGCGGTCGAGCAACGTGACTCCGTGGCGCCCAAACTCGGGCGGGCGCCTCAATGCACTCGAAACGAGCTCGACCGCACCGGCGATCGAGAAGAGCAGCGCCTTGGGCAGCTTCCTCGGCGGGCGGGCGCCCGCCGCCTCCGAGAGGCGGTTGAAGTACTGGTCGAAGCTGAGCTCGGTCCCGTCCCAGACCGTGTAGGCGGTCCCGGGCTCGCCCTTGCCGGCGGCGAGGACGATCGACTCGATCAGGTCGTCGACGTAGACCGGCAGCATGTTGCCGTCGGCGCGTCCGGGCAGCATCATCCTTCCCGACCGCATCATCTCGGCGGGCCTGGCCACCCAGGGGACCGACCCGGGGCCGTAGACGTCGCCGGGGCGGATCACGATGGCGCCGCGGCGGCAGGCGATCCGGTCGGAGGCACTCTTCGTGTCGATGTAGGGGATACCGACAGTTGCGGCGGTGGGCCGATTCGTCCTGGTCGCCATCGTCCTCGTAGCCGTAGACGACGACCGAGCTCAGGTGGACGACGCGTTCGGAACCGGCTGCTTCGGCGGCGTCGAGCACGTTCCGAGTGCCGCCGACATTGACGCGAATGAAGTCATCCATCTCGCCCCATTCCCGGACGAACGCGGCGGTATGCACGACCAGCTCGGCGCCCTCGAAAGCACGGTCGAGCGCCGTCCGGTCGGTGACGTCGGCGAGTGCGAAAGCTGCTCCGGTGTCCGCGATCCGTCCCTCCAGGGCCGGGTCGACATCGAGGCCGACGACCTCGCAGCCCTCCGCGACAAGCCGCCTGCAGGTGGCGGCGCCGAGGAATCCTCCACCGCCGGTCACCGCAGCCCGTTTCCCCTGTAGCTCCACGGGTGAGACTTATACTCGCCCGCCGTGCTCCAGGAGGCCGCAGGCCCCAAGACCCGACCGCGATCAGGCCTCCGCACCGCGGTGCGGGTGGGTGCCGTGGCGGCCCTGGCGTCGGCGGCCGTGCTTCCGTTCGTGCGTAGGCGCTTTCGCATCCCGGCGTCGGTCACCACCGCGACCGTGGCTTCCGGGCCGCTGGCGCTCGCCGTTCTCAAGCCCCGCACCAAGGTGCGCGACGCGGCCCTCTACGCGTTGCAGATGTGGGCATTCACGGTGGCCCACGAGCTCCCCTATGACGACCCCGATGCTCTGCGGCGCCGGCTGAAGGTCCGGTATCCGATCAGGATCGATCGGGTGTTGGGCGGGGGTGAGCTGCCGGGCGTCCACCTCCAGCGCGCGCTGGCCGGGCGCAGCCGCGCGCTCGACCAGACCCTGACCTGGGTTCATTGGCTCTGGTTCTTCGAGCCGCACGTCTCGCTGGTCTGGATCCTCGCCCGTCACAACGAGCGCTTCCCCCGGGCGGCCCGGCAGATGGCAGCGGTGTATGACATCGGTTGCACCGCCTACTTCGCGGCGCCGACCGCGCCGCCGTGGTGGGCGGCCGAGGAGGGCCACCTCGATGAGCCGATCGAGGACCGGCGCCGGCCGCCGCCACCCCTACGCCGGGTCATGGTCGAGGTCGGCGAGCGGACCTGGAAGGGAGCCTGGCCACGGATGTACGACGCGCTCGGCGGCAATCCGTGGGCAGCGATGCCCTCGCTCCATTTCGCAACCTCGGTGATGGCCGCGATCCATCTCTCCGAGAGCGGCACCGCTGAGGGAGTCGCCGGTTGGGCCTATGCGGCGACGCTCGGCTTCGCGCTCGTGTACCTGGGGGAGCACTACGTCACCGACCTGCTCGCGGGCGCCGCTCTTGTCGCGGCAGTGCGCTACGGCGAGCCCTACGCCGAGCCGATCGTCCATGCCGTGAACAGGCGCCTGCAGCGGTTGGAGCGGATTGCGGCCGGTTGAGAGCACCTGGCAGGATTAAGCGGGTGCGGGAACGAGGCAAAAAAGCCGCACTGAAGGAGGAGAGGAAGTCCGGCAAGGCGGCCGCGCCCGAGGGAACGGCCGATGAAACACGCGTTCGCCTCGATCTCGAAGGCGACGAGGAACCGAACTTCTTCGAGGACCGCCGCCGGCTGATCCAAACCCTGGTCGTGGTCGTTCTGATGATCGTCGCGATCTATGTCGTCTTCCCGAAGATCCTCGATCTCGAGGACGCGATCGCCAAGATCGGCGAGGGGGATCCGCTCTGGATCGGCATCGCGATCGCCTTCAACGTCCTCGCTTTCGCCGCCTACGTC
The DNA here is from genome assembly GCA_963770155.1 of uncultured Solirubrobacterales bacterium. GTDB lineage: Bacteria > Actinomycetota > Thermoleophilia > Solirubrobacterales > 70-9 > CAVYOE01. The sequence goes on from CAVYOE010000001.1 coordinate 205,693, forward strand.
GCGCTCTTCCGCGGTGTCGTCGGGGAGAAGGTCCTCCACCTGAACCTGCGCGAGAGCTACCAGATCACCATGGCGGGGCTGGCAGCCACTCGCTTGTTCTCGGCCGGGGGCGCCGGCGGCATAGTCCTCACCTACTGGGCGCTGCGCAAGGCCGGGATGGAACGCCGCCAGAGCGCCTGTCGCATGGTCGCCTTCCTGGTCATCCTCTATGCGGTCTACATGCTCGCCCTGGTGATCTTCGGGGTGCTGCTGCGGACCGGCGTCCTGAATGGCGGTGGGCCCTTGTCAATGACGATCATCCCCGCGGCGCTCGCGGGGCTGGTGATTCTGATCGTCCTTCTGATCGCGCTTCTACCGCACGACGTCGAGCGGCGCATCGAAGGAAGGACCTCGGGCCGGCTCGGCAAGATCGCGCAACGGCTCGCGACGGCCCCGGCGACCCTGGCCCAGGGAACCCGGGCCGCAATCGGTTTCATGCGCGAGCCTTCGCAGGGAGGACTTGCGGTGCTCGGTGCGGTGGGGTTCTGGGCGGCCAATATCGCGATCCTCTGGGCGAGCTTCCACGCGTTCGATGTCCAGGTCCCGGTCGGGGTGATCGTTCAGGGGTTTTTCGTCGGCATGGTCGCCAACCTCTTCCCCTTCGCACCCGGTGGGGTCGGCCCCGTCGACGCCGGGATGATCGGCGCCTTCGTCGTCTTTGGCCTCGACAGCTCGACCGTGTTCGCCGCGGTTCTCACCTACCGGGTGATCGCCTTCTGGCTCCCGATCCCACCCGGGATCGTCGCCTTCTTCCAGCTGCGCCAGACCGTCGCCCGGTGGGAGGAGGAGGGGCGCGCGAAGCCGAAGCGGCGGCAGGCCCGGCGGGCCGCAACCGCCTCCTGAGCCGGCGGGGCCGCAACCGCCTCCTGAGCCGACGCTAGGCTCCTCATCGTGCCCGGCCGGTGCGCGGCGGGTCTTCCAATACTTCAGAAAGTAAAGTACTATGTTGAGAAGAGATGACTGAGGCGAACGACGACAAGCGGATCGAGAACCTGATCATCGTCGGCGGCGGGCCGGCCGGATACACGGCCGCCCTCTATGCCGCCCGCGCCGAGCTCGAGCCACTGGTGATCGAGGGCTTCCAGTGGGGCGGCCAGCTCCAAAACACGACCGACGTCGAGAACTACCCGGGCTACACGGACGGGATCATGGGCCCGGAGATGATGAACGAGTTCCGGGCACAGGCCGAGCGCTTCGGGACCAGGTTCATCACCGACGACGCGACCGAGGTGGAACTGACCGACGGCGGCATCCAGACGGTCCGGGTCGGCAAGGACGAGCACCTGGCGAAGGCTGTGATCCTCTCGATGGGCGCCGAGCCGAAGAAGCTCGGGATCCCCGGTGAGCAGGAGCTGGGTGGGATGGGCGTGTCCACCTGCGGCGTCTGCGACGGCGCCTTCTTCAAGGGCGCGGACGTCGCCGTCATCGGCGGCGGCGACTCAGCGATGGAGGACTCGATCTTCGTCTCGAAGTTTGCCGACAAGCTCACGATCGTCCACCGGCGCGACGAGTTTCGTGCTTCGAAGATCATGGAGGACCGCGCCCGGGCCAAGGACAACATCGAGGTCCTGACTCCATATGTGCCGAAGGAGTTCGTCAAGGGCGACGACGGCAAGATCGCCAAGCTCAAGCTCGAGCACGCCGAGACCGGCGAGCCGAAGGAGCTCGAGGTCGGCGGAGCCTTCATCGCGATCGGCCACACTCCGATGTCCGACCTGGTCAAGGACCAGATCGACTTGAACGACGAGGGCTACGTCGCCGTCGAGGAGCCCTCGACCAAGACCAACCTCACGGGTGTGTTTGCGGTCGGCGACCTCGTCGACCACACGTATCGCCAGGCCGTGACCGCAGCCGGATCCGGTTGCAAAGGCGCACTGGACGCCGAGTGGTATCTCCGCGACCATCCGCCCTCGCCCGAGGCCCACTGGGCCGGCAAGGCCGGCGAGGTCGAGGAGCCGGCTCCCGCGCGCTAGTCTTTCTGCATCGAGGTACGCAGGGAGAACAAGGGACTTCGGCGGGGGATGCGGGCGCTGGTGCTCGCCACAGCGATGGTCGCGGCCTTCACCGGGCAAGCTTCAGCGACGGACTTCAACGTCAACCCCGCCGCCGGTGATTTCGCGGACGTCAATCCAGGAGACGGGACCTGCGATGCGCACATAGACCCCGGCATCGTGAGCTGCACTCTCCGCGCGGCGATCCAGACCGCCAACACGACTCCCGGCCCTCACGTGATCAACGTCGACGCCGGCAACTACAACTTTCTCATCGGGGGCACGGACGATGCGGCCGCCCAAGGCGATCTCGACATCACCAACAACCTCGAGATTCGCGGACTCGGCGCCGGGGTGACGATCAACGCCGGCAACCTCGACCGCGTGCTTCACATCCCCAGCGGTAGCCCGACGGTGAAGCTCTCCAACCTGACCCTCACCGGCGGGATCGCCTCCAACGCGACTCACGGGGGCGGGATCAAGCTCGAGGACGGAACCCTGGCGCTCGACCGCGTCACTGTTTCCGGCAACCTGGCGCAGGAGGCTGCGGCCCCGAGTTCGAGCAGGGGCGGGGGCATATACGCGGGTGCGGGCGGCGACTTGCTGACGCTGACCGACAGCACCGTCGCCGGTAACCATGTGAACCCCGGGGCGGTCATCGGCGGTTTTGGCGGTGGCATCTACAGCGAGGCACCGGTGAGCATCGAGCGCTCAACCATCTCCGGCAACTTCACCAGCAACAACTGCAGCCAAGTCGGGTGCAGTGGCTCGGGAGGCGGTCTCTACCTAACGGGCGGCGGGACGCTCACCAACGCCACCGTTTACGGCAATACCTCCTCGGGCAATGCGGCAGGGAACGCAGCGAATGCCGGTGGGATCGCTAACCCCGGCGGCACCCTGACGCTGGCCAACTCGACGATCGCCAACAACATCACCACCGGTGGCGTCGGCGGCCTCGGCGGTGGCAATCTGGTCGCCGGCGGGCAGTTGATCCTTCGCAGCACGATCATCGCCAACGGCTCCAGCAACAACCCGGGTTACGAGAACTGCGGCATCCCGGACAGCGGCCCGTACACCAGCCAGGGACACAACCTCGAGGCTCGGATCAGCCAGCCGCCCGCGCCCTACTCTGAATGCGGACTCACACCGGGCAGCAATGGCGACATCACTTCCACCAACGCCGGCCTCGGAACCTTCGACTTTCACGGGGGTTCGACACGCAATCTGAACCTGCTTCAGGGGAGTCCCGCGGTCGACGCCGGTGGGCCGATTGGCCCCGTCATCGACCAGCGCGGCGTCAGCCGCCCCCAGGGTTCCCGCTGCGACATCGGCGCTTTCGAGCTCGAGAAGCCGGGCGCGGTCCCCGGATCGACCTGTGCCGGTCCGCCGGCAACGCCGCCCGTGGCGATCCCGAGCCCAACCGGGCTTCGCGCCGCCGCCCTGAAGAAGTGCAAGAAGAAGAAGTCGAAGAAGGCCCGCAAGAAGTGCAAGAAGCGGGCCCTGAAGCTGCCGGTCTGAGCGCGTAACCTCCCTCGCAAGCTAAGCGAGGAGGTTGCAGCAGATGGCGACGATCGAAAGCCCCGAGACGCTCGGGCTGAAGCCCTTCAGCGAGTTCGAGGCGGCGAACGAGACCTGGCCCCGCGGCGACCGCCCCGCGGCGATCCGCGAGGCGGCGGCCGAGTTCCGGGCCCGGTTCGCAACGCCCGAGAACCGTGTCCGCGGCGTTCGCACCGTCGACATTGCATCGGCCGGCTATCCGGTCAAGTTCGCTTTCGGCGGGGCCGCCAAGGCCGTCAACCCGTTCATCAACATCTTGAACCGCCTGGTCGTGGTCCAGTTCGAGGACTTCGAGGGAGAGCTGAAGACTCTCGTCTACGAACCGACCGTGACCGAGGGGCCGGCCGAGGCCCCGTTCTACGACCAGATGCTCAGCAAGTACGGCGAGTTCCTCTCCTACAAGGTGTTCGCGACCTTCTACAACGACGTCCCGGAGGCGATGGCGAAGGCGGGGGTGAGCCCCGAGGAGGTCGACTTCATCAGTTTCGACCACTTGCACGTCCAGGACGTGCGCTTCGTGCTCGGCACCACCGAGCCGCCTCCCGGCCATTCCGGGCCGCTGGCGCCGCTCTTCCCGAACGCGAAGCTGATCACGCAGCGCAAGGAATGGGACACCTTCGCCTCGCTCCACCCGATGCAGTGGGCCTGGTACGTCGAGGACGGGATCAAGGGGATCCCGGAGGAGAACGTCGCCCTGGTCGAAGGTGACGTCGAGCTCGGCAAGGGTTGCGCGCTGGTCTGGACCCCCGGACACACCGATGGCAACCACTCGCTCTGCATCAACACCGAGGAGGGCGTCTGGGTCTCATCCGAGAACGGGGTCGCCGCCGACAACTGGCACCCGCATCTGTCGAAGATCCCGGGCGTCCGCAAGTTCGCCGAGTTCTTCGGTCGCGAGGTCGTCTTGAACTCGAACACCCTCGAGGACTCGATCGACCAGTACGACTCGATGATCAAGGAGAAGGCCCTCGCCGACACCAACAGGAAGGACCCCCGCTACCAGAACGTCTTCCCCTCCTCGGAGATGACCGAGTGGCGCCGGCAGTGGCCGGTGGTGCCGAGCTTCAGCTACGGCGGTATGAACTTCGGCGAGGTCGGTTAGGCCTAGCCGCAGCTACGCCGTCGCGGCTTCTGCCTCCGCGAACCAGCGCGTCATCCGCTCCTTGTTGAAGACGTCGGTCTTCGGTTTCAGCCGCCGCGTGAATGTCTCGCGAAACATCTGCGCCGTTTCCGGCTCACGCTCGAGCGCCGCGAACATCACCTTGCCGGCATCACGGGGGAAACGGCCCATGTCGAACGACCACTCGTAGTGCTCGGCCGCCCGCTCGTCGCGCCAGCGCTCGTATCCAGAAAGCCCCGGGTCCTGGCCCAGCAACGCTTCGGAGACATGAAGCGCCTGCTCGATCGCGTCCGAGATCCCCTGAGCAGTCGCGGGGTGCTTGAAATGGGAGGCGTCGCCGATCAGCACCCAGCCCGGCCCGTTCGGCCGCCGGTAGAAGCCCCGCATCATCGTCTCCGGCGCCGGCTGGATCTCGCTGACAAGCTCGGCCTCGTCGAATGCCTCCGGATCAGTCGTATCCGGGAATGAGCGGACGCCCTCCTGATACCTGCGCTCGCGGGTGGCGCGATCGCCTCGGGTGGCGTCGGGCGGACCGTTGTAGATGACGAGGTGGAGGCCGTCCTCGCAGGGAACATCGTTGAAGGCGTGCTCGCGGTTCGCTTCGAGATTGAGATAGGGAGTGTCCGGCAGCCCGCGCCAGTATCCGTAGAGAATTGAGAACTCGCCCTTCATCGGGTTCACCTCTTCCAACCCGAGCCACTTCGCGATCCGCGAAGGCCGCCCGTCGGCGGCGAGAACCCATCCCGCCTCGATCTCACCGCCACCCTCGGTGCGGACGCCGCGGACCGGATCGCTCTCGATCCCTGCACCGAGCAGGCCGATCACCTGCTCGCCCAGCCGCGCCTCGGCACCGGCGGCGACGGCGGTCTCGAGCATCGCCTGATCGAGCACGATCCGCCGCGGCGCGATCGCATCGTCATGGCCGGAGAACGGCGCCCAACCGCCGGTTATCTCGTGCCCGAGAATCGATGCGCGGTGCTCGAGCCGCGGCACGTCATGGCTTGCGTCGAGGCGGTCGAGCGCGCCGAGCTCGTCCAGACGGGCAACGGTATTCGGGAAGACGGTGTGCGTGGAAACCGTGTCGGAGGGAAACTCGTCGCGGTCGATCAGGAGGACATCCCAGCCGCCCTTGGCCAGCGCGATCGCTGCAGTCGAGCCGGCGCACCGCGCCCCGACGATCACCGCGTCGTACCTCTCCATCGGCCTAAGTTATCGCCGCGGCCTACGCGCTTGCGTGGGCGCCTAGTTGGGTCGCGCGGCCTTGCGGCGGAGGCGCCGGATGCACTTACGCCTCACCTTCTTGCCCTTCTTCTTGCGGCAGAGGCAGAGCTTGCGCTTACGCCCCTTGCGCTTGGCGCACTTCTTCTTCTTTCCAGCCAGAGCCGAGAGCGGGCCGCCGTAGATCGCGTCGTTGCCGCCGGCGGTCGGTGGACGTCGCGGCGCGATGTGCCCCTGGACCTCGACCGCCTGCTGCCAGGTCGGGCGGTTGATCCAGTGGATGTCGTTGACCTGGACGCCACCCGTGGGGCGGAACTGAACCGCGTCGTTGCACATTTGGGCGTCGCCGCCGCCACCGTCGAGGCAGCCGGGGGCTCGCGTGTAGAGCTGGCTGGCCGGCACCGCGACCGCAGCGCGCAGGGAGCTGACCAGCGCATCGCGGCAGGCGCCGAGCGCTCCAATCGCGCCGGGAGCGCCGGCGCCACAGTAGCGGCGGGAATAGGGCCCCTGGACAGGCTCGCCGAGCAGTGAGCGCAGGTCCTTCTGCAGGAAGCCGTACCAGCCCTCCTGGTAGGCGCTGCCCTGCGCCCGCGGAACGTCGTCGAACCCGATCTTGGCGCGGAGCGCGTTGAAGAGATCGTCGCCGAGCTGCGGCCGGAAGACCGCGTCCAGCGCCCGCGGCCACCACGCGTCCATGATCCGGACCTCGGTGGCGTTGTCGTAGGTGTTGCTGTGATCGCGATCGCGGCGGTGAGCGCCGCCGTCCGACCAGGCCTGCATCTGGTTCACGGTCGCTCCGAGGTCGCCGGGGACACCGCCGGGGGCGCGGCGGATCACTTCCAGCATCCAGGGGAGCACCTGCGAGCCGCGGAGGTCGACGGTGCCCGCGTCCTCCATCGCGTCGATCGCCTCTGTCAGGGTCGCCTGCGCGGCACCCTCGATCCGCTCCTCGACCCGTTCGTCGAGTGACATGGACCGGTAGATGGTGCCGTAGCCGTAGTTGCCCTCGGCGGCACGGTAGCCCGGAGCCTGCTTGTTGTTCCAGCTGGTGATGTAGCGCTGGTTGACCACCTGCGGGTGCTCGCCGAACGGCGTGTAGCGAGCAACGTTGGTGCCGGCCTCGATCCCGGCGCCCTTCTCCGGCATGACCGGGTCCCAGTCCTTCCAGTCGTACTCACCGGTTCCCCACGTCGGGAACTCGGGGTCGACGCCGTCGGCCCGCACCGGGTTGTTGCCCGAGTTGTAGTAACCGATGTCGCGGTCGTCGCTGTAGAACCAGTTGAAGGTGAAGCCGATCTTGTCGGCCGCCCGCTGGAAGCCCTCGACGTCGTTCACCTTGGCCGGCTGGTTGAAGTCGGAGAAGCCCCGCGCCGAGTCGGCCTCGTGGAAGTAGGTCGAGCGCAGCTTCGCGTAGGCGACCGGGACACCGTTGACGGATCCCCGCTTGCTGACGATTCCGTGGACGGTGCGATGCGCCTCGAGCCGGAAGACCTCCGGAGGACTCTGGTCGGCGGGGCTCGGGGTGATCACATTGACCCGCTCGAGCACCTCGATCGGGCGGCACTCTCCCTTGTATAGGTAGTGCATCGACTGCTTGGTCGGAGCGGAGCCGTTGGGCTCGCACAGCTTCTCGGCGAAGGTGTCGATGATGTCCTGTCCGGCCGAGGTTGCCGACCAGGCGAAGTCCTGGCCGCGGCCGAGCAGCACGTACAGGTTGACGCCGACAAAGGCGACGCCGCGCGCGTCGAACTCCGGGGCATGCATGTCCTGCTCGAGCAGGATCTGGGGAGAGAAGTAGGAGACCTGGGGCCCGAAGACGGAGATCGGGTGGCCGGACTCGGTTTCGGCTCCCGAGATCAGGAGTGCGTTCGACCCGCCGAGCAGACTCGAGAGCCCATCGAGGATGCCGCCCGGGCTCGGCGGTCCGTCGTCGGGACTGCCGTCCACCAGTGAGCCGGGGTCGGGCAGAGCGACCGCAGCGGGATCGATGTTGGTCCGGTCCTGGTATGGGAAGCTCCTGCCCTGGACAGTGGTCGGCGCCTCGGGGTCGTTGGCGCTGCGGAAGTCCTGCCAGACCTGGGTGCCGGCCGGATCGCCGAAGCGCGCCCGCGCCGCCTGGAACACGGCGGCGTTCTCGAGCTCGCCGCCGCCGCCCTTGCCGAAGATGCCGCCGACCAGCGAGGCGGTCGCGATCACGTCGGTGCCCTTCCACGGCAGCAGCGGCTTCAGCACCGCGGCGTACTCGCCGGGGAGCTTGGTCGGGTCGAGGTAGGCCTCGCCGATGTATTTGTTGATTCCGGCGACGTAGTTGTTGAGGTCGTTGCGGAGCTCGATGCCGTCGGCGCCGTAGACCTCGTCGGCGAGGTCGATCTGCTTCTGCAGGTCGGCCTCGGTGTATGGAGCGACGTCCCACTGCTCCGCGTCCATTGCCTTGTTGGCGCCGCCGACGAAGCTGGAGAGCTTGGCGCGCCCGGCATGCCGCAGGACGTCCATGAAGAAAAGCCGGTCCTCGGCGCCGGTATAGCCGGCTGCCCACATCAGGTTGGCGCGGGAGTCGGCATATATGTGGGGGACGTTGAAGTTGTCGCGCACGACGGTGACCCCGTTCCTGGGGCTGTAGGTGCGGACCACGTTCCCGGCCTGCACCCCGAAGCTGCCGTCCTTGAAGTAGTCGGGGATCTGGCTTTGGTTCAGCCCCGGGGTTGCGTAGACGAGGTCCTCGTACATGCCCCGCTGGTCGTCGCAGTGCTGCGGGATCGTGCCGACAGCGAGGAAAACGCCTAGTTCGATCGCATCCACGTTCTGGCACTGCCCGGGCGGCAGGATGTTGTGGAAGCCGCCGGGGTCATTGGTGCCGTAGGGCTGGACCAGGCTTTGGCCCTGGGCCGACGCGCCTGGAGCGAGGATGCCAAGAGCCAGGCTCGCCAGCACCGCAGCAGCAACCGCCGCCGCTCGCCGCCTGGGTCGGACCCTCCTCACCTCGAGCGCAATCACGCTGTTTGGCAGCCTAGCGAGCCGCCTCTGAGAGCGCGCCACCCGAGCCCGCGGCGCTGCGCAGAAGAGGTGCGGCCCGATAGGCCTCGCCGTGCGTCTCGCGGAGCTCGTCGAGGATGCCGACCGCGCGTGCCGGCCCGATCAGCTCGCTCCACTCGATCGGGCCCAGCGGCCAGTTGAAGCCGAGCCGCATCGCGGTGTCCATGTCGTGCGGAGTGCCGATGCCGTCCTCCAGTGCAAAGGCGGCCTCGTTCGCGATCTGGGTCGCGATCCGAGGCATGACCGCGGCGGCCTCACGTCCGGCTCGCCGCTCGAGCTCGGCTTCCTCGAGAGTGGGGGAGGTGTCGACGTCCTCGGGGTCCGGCGGGCGGTGCTCACCTTCGCCGTACTCGTAGTAGCCACGGCCGCTCTTGCGCCCGAGCCGCCCTGCCTCGACCATCCGCTGCGGGATCGGGCTCGGCTCCCATCGCGGCTCCTGCCCTGACTGCTCGTAGAAGGAGTGGGCGACCTTGAAGTTGACGTCGATTCCGATCAGGTCCATGAGCTCGAACGGCCCCATGCGAAAGCCGCCGCCGAGCCGGCAGGCGCGGTCGATCTGCTCGTGGGTGGCGGTTTCCTCGCCGAGGATTCGCAGGGACTCAAGGAAGAAGGGACGGGCGAGCCGGTTGGCGAGGAACCCCGGGGCATCCTTGGCCCGGATCGGCGTTCGTCCCATCTGCCTGCCGGCCTCGGTGGCAAGCTCCAGCGGCGGGCCGCCGCTCTTCTCGCCGGCGACGATCTCGACCAGCTCTATCAGCGGCGGAGGGTTGAAGAAGTGCATGCCGACCACCCGCTCGGGTGCTGGGACGGGGGCGGCGATCGCGGTCACCGGCAGGGAGGAGGTGTTGGTGGCGAGCACCGTCTCCTCACCGCAGATCTCGGCGACCCGGGAGAAGAGCTCCTGCTTCAAGGAGAGATCTTCGGGCGCGGCTTCGATCACCAGCTCGGCGCCCGCGAAATCGTCCAGCTTGCCGCCCCGGATCCGGGTGATCGCCATGTCGGCCTCCTCCTCCGAGTAGAGACCCCGCTTGGCTCCCTTGTCGAGCCCGGTGCGCACCCGCGCCAGGCCCTGCTCGAGCGCCTCCGGATCGCTGTCGTGGAGGACCGTGTCGATGCCGCCGGCCGCGGCGATCTGCGCTATTCCGGCACCCATGGTGCCGGAGCCGACGATGCCGATCGTCTTCACGGACACCGTCAGTCCTCTCTCGGCGGCGGTTCCTCGTCCTCGAGGTAGGGAACCGCATCCGAACGCCGGTGCGACTCGATGAACGCGCCCTCAACGTCCCTCGATCCAGGTGCGCGGGTGGCGATCACAACCTTGCCGCTGTCCGGCTGGAGGTTGATCTCGGGAGCGACCATCGTGCTCACGACCAGGACGCGGGCCGGTGCCTCGGCCCGGTTCATGACCTGGTGGGCGCCCTCCTCGCCGACGCGGAAGGCGACCACATCGCCGCGCTCGAGCTGCCGCCACCCGTCCGGCGTTCGCAACGAAGGCGCACCGTCGATCACGAACAGAAGCTCTTCGTTGGCGCTGTGCAGGTGGTAGGGGAAGGTCGCCTCGCCCGGCGGGATCTCGAACAGGCTCGCGCCGAGCTTCTCGGATCCGGCCTGGCGCCCCAGCATCGCGCGGTTGAAGGTGAACCCAGGCTCGGTTCCCTCCTCGTCGAAATGAGGCTCGAACAGGTTGGGTACGTCCGGCACCGCTAACGCCCCTTGAAGTCGGGCTTTCGCTTCTCCAGGAACGCCTCCATGCCCTCGACGCGGTCCTCGGTCGCCATCGCCAGCTCGAACAGGCGGCGCTCGGCGTCGAGTCCGGCGGCGAGCCCGGTCTCGTCGGCGGCGAGGACCGCCTGCTTCGCCAACTTCACCGCCAGCGGTGGACGCCGCGCCACCACCTCGGCCAGCTCGACGGCCTTCTCGAACCATTCGCTCTTGCTCGTCACCTGGTTCACGAGACCCATCTCGGCCGCCTCCGCCGCGTTGAAGCGGCGGCCGGTGATCACCAGCTCCATCGCCCGCTGCTTGCCGAGGAGGCGCGCGAGGCGCTGGGTACCCCCGGCCCCGGGGATGATCCCGAGCGTGATCTCGGGCTGGCCGAACTCGGCCGACTCGGAGGCGACGATCATGTCGCAGAGCAGCGCCAGCTCACAGCCGCCCCCGAGTGCCCAGCCGGAGACGGCTGCGATCAGCGGAGTTCGGCAGGTGGCAAGCGAGTGCCAGAAGTCAGAGCCCTCACCGAGCATGTCCTGGAAGTCCGAGTCGCGCAGCGCCTGGATGTCGGCTCCGGCGGCGAAGGCTTCGTCGTTGCCGGCGATCACGATGCACCGCACATCCCCGTTGCGGTCGAATTCGGCGACCGCAGCGGCGAGCTCCTCCCGCAGCTCGGGGCTGAGCGCATTGCGCGCATCGGGGCGATTGAGCCGGCAGATGCCGACCGCGCCCCGGGTCTCGGTCTCGATCAAAGGCATCAGTTCCTTCCACCGTTCGGGGTGGGGGGCACCATCGCGTTGATGCCAGTCGCGTCGCGGCCGATGATCAGTTTCTGGATCTGGGAGGTGCCTTCATAAAGAGTGGTCACCCGCGCGTCGCGCAAGTAGCGCTCGACCGGATAGTCGTCGACGTAGCCGGAGCCCCCGTGGACCTGAATCGCGGCGTTGGCACACTCCACAGCGGCTTCGGTCGCGTACAGCTTCGCCACCGACGTCTCGACGGTGTTCGGCTCGCCGCGGTCCTTCAGGTCACCGGCTCGCAGCACCAGCATTCTCGCCGCGTCCCTCTTCACGATCATCTCGGCGATCAGCTCCTGGACCAGCTGGAAGCTGGCGATCGGCACCCCGAACTGCTTGCGCTCGGTCGCATAGTCGACCGAGGCCTGGACGCAGCCGTCACAGATCCCGGCACAGCCGGCGGCGACGCTGTAGCGGCCGGAGTCGAGCGCGCTCATCGCCACCTTGAAGCCATCGCCGATGTCTCCCAGCATCGCGTCCTCTGACACCTCGATCTCATCGAGTGAGATCTCGGCGGTGTCGGATGCACGAAGCCCGAGCTTGCCGTGAATCTCCTGGGCCTTGTAACCGGGGTCCGAGGTCGGCACCAGAAAGCAGGCGAGCCCGCGGTGGCCTGCGTCGGGATCTGTCTGGGCGAAGACGAGCGCGACCTCGGCAAAGTTCCCCATCGAGATCCACATCTTCTGCCCGCTGATCGACCAGCCCGAGCCGGTCTTCTTGGCACGAGTTCGCAGCGAAGCGGCGTCGGAGCCGGTGTCGGGCTCGGTCAGTGCAAAGCAGCCCAGCGCCTCTCCCGAGCAGAGGCGCGGCAGCCACTCCTTCTTCTGCTCGTCGGTGCCCCAGCGCTCGATCGAGCCGCAGACGAGCGAGGTCTGGACGCTGACCACGGTCCGGGCCGATGAGTCAGCGCGCCCGACCTGCTCCACGATCAGCCCGTAGCTGACGTAACCCAGGGAGCGGCCTCCGTACTTCTCGTCCACCGGGGCGCCGAGATATCCGACCTCGCCCAGCTTGCTCGCCAGCTCGCGGTCGAAGCGCCCGGCGCGGTCGTTCTCCCGCACGCGCGGCAAGATCTCCTTGTCGGCGAACTCTCGCGCGGATTCCGAGATCAGGCGCTGCTCGTCGCTCAGCTTCAGATCCAAGTTTGCACCCCCATCTACAGCTCCCTCTCGAGCACTTTCTCGAACGCGTCGATCGCCTCGCGGGTGCGCGGACCGGGGGAGTCGGGGAGGCCGGCGCCGTCCACCGCGGAGATCGGTTGTACCTCGCGGGTGGTGGAGGCGAGGAAGGCTTCGGCGGCGCCCTTGAGCTCCTTGATCGGGTAGGTGCCCTCCTCGACATCGAGCTCGCTCACGACCCGCGCCCGCGTGATCGACTCGAGGATTCCGGTTGAGATCTCGGGAGTGCGGAGCCGCCCGTCGGCGTCGGCCCAGAACACCGCTGAGGTGGGAGCCTCGAGCACGACGCCGTCCGGGCGGACGAGGATCGCTTCGTCGGCCCCGGCCGCCTCCGCAATCCGGGTCGCCTGCATGTTGGCGGCATAAGAGAGGGTCTTGGCTCCGGTGAGAATGACGCTGGGGGAGTAGGTCACCGTGGCGACGCTGACGGTGGCCCCGCGCTCCGGCAGCTGCTCGACCAGCAGCACCCGCCGCCCGCCTCTGGTCAGGACTATCCGGAGCTGGCCGTCACGTTGTTCGGCCGAGGCGAGCAGGGCCTCGATCTCCGAGGCGACAGCGGTACGGTCGACCGGCAGCTCGATCGCCGCCGCCGAACGCTCGAGCCGGTCGAGATGCTCGTCGAGGGCAAAGGCGCCGTCGGGATATAGGCGGATCACCTCGAACACGCCGTCCCCGCGCAGGAGACCCTCGTCCGTGGCCGAGATCTTCGCCTCTGCCGGCGGCGAGATTGTGCCGTCGATGCTCGCCAGCTCGGGGGTGGGGGACGCCACGGGAGCGCGAGGCTAGTGCACGGCCGCGAAACCTGTCCGGAAACCGTGGCTGGACGTTTGTACGAGTCTCCTGCTCAAGGCGAGGCGCGTTCCAGCCGATAAAGACGCACGACCCGATCTTCGGGAGGCCCGAAGACGGTGTTATTGCGCTTCCGTTCGGGGTATGTGTTAGAACCTCGGATGCGTATGGGATCGCCAAACCGTCTGCGCCGCAAGCTCGCGGCCACAAGCTTTGTCACAGGGCTTCTGATCCTGATGTCAGTTCCTGTCTTTGCGTCTTCCAACGCCGGGACTGACCTGCTGGGCGCGCTCGGCGTCAACGGCAACTCCGGCCCCGAGTCCCAGGGCTCGAGCGGCGTCGCCGGAGGCGGCTCCGACTCGGCCTCCTCGACTGGCGATTCCCGCGCCGGCATCCCGCCCAACTACCAGCCACCCCTGCACGGGACCAACCCCCACGGCCAGGGCGACGTCGCCACGGTCGAGCTCGGTCCCAACATCCCGGCGACCAACCCGTATCCGGGCGATCCCGCCGGTCCCGAGCTTCTCGTGGTCGGCCGCTCCAAGGGTGAGCAGAACCCCGACGGCTCCTACCACGGACACATCACGATCGCCGCGCTCGGCGGCAACGAGCTCTTGGGCGTCGACACCAACGAAGGCCAGTCGGAATCGTCCCCGCTCGATCCGCTCAACGACCAGGTCTTGGGTCAGATCTGCTCCGGCTCCGGTGGCCAGATCTGCTTGGGCATCCTGACCGCTGACTCGACGACCACCGGGAACGGTTCGACCAACCACTTCACGATCGCCAATGCCCAGGTCGGCCCCCCGGGGAGCGGCGTCGGGGTCACCGCCGGTGAGACCAACGGCAACATCTCTGACGACGGCAGCTGCCAGACCGCGACCGGAACCTCCCAGGTCGCCAACGCGAACGTCCTCGGCGGCCTCGCCGCCGACGCGCTGACAGGCTCCTCGACCTCGACCGCGTGCAACAACGGCACTCCGCCGTCGACCAGCAACACCTCGGACGGGATCAACGTCAATGACAACGGGATCCCGCTGCCACCCGGCTGCGAGAACGGCGTTGCGAACACCAACTTCACCCCGCTCCTGCCCCTGCTCGGCGCGGTCTGTCACGCCGATGACTCGGGCGACGGCGGCCAGGCGGCCCCGCCCTACGGAGTGCGCGAAGCGCTCACCGTGTTTGCGCTCGCCGTCGGCGGCAACCCCGTCCTGAAGGCGACCACAGCAGGCCCCGAGAGCCGCGCGGTGGCGCCCAGCCCGGCCGCCACCCCCGGTGGCGGCACCGGCCCGCCCCTGATCGGCCCCGGCGGCGGTGGTGGCGGCGGCGATGATGGTGGCGACGATGGCGGCGACGACGGCGGCCCCGGCCAGAGCACGGCTGACACTGCACAGGCCGGCGACGACAACCTCGCCTTCACCGGAGTCAACTTGATCTGGATTGCCCTGCTCGGTCTCACGCTGATCGCCACGGGCCTCGGCATCGCAGGCACCGCCAACGCGGTCCGCCGGCCGCGCCTCCACTCCTAAGCCGACCAGGGGGCCTGACCGGTTCGCCCCCGGATCGACCCCGAAGCTGAGCGCCGCAAGATCCAGCGCCGGCGCGCTGTCGCGCTGGGGCTGATCGTCGTAGTTCTCGGAGCGCTCGCCTACTGGTTCCTGATACGCGACGACGACCCCGATGAGGTCAAGGCGGTTGACGACCCGGTCGTGGCGGGCAAGCTCCTCAAGCACCAGGTTGCCGATGCCCGCCAGGGAATCCAGATCCGCTATCCGGACGGCTGGACGGGCGAGAAGGTGGGGCAGGCGGTCCGCGTCACGAGCGAGGACAGCAGCACCGGAATCGGGATCGTCAGCAAGGGGGTGCCGGGCGATTTCGACAAGGTGTTTCGCGAGGCGGTCGCCGGGATCAAGGGCAGCCTTGAAAAGGGCAAGGCCAAGGTCTCGCAGCAGCGGCTGCCGATTGCCGGGCTGCCTGCCCAGCAGGCTGTGGTCACCGGGGCCGACAAGTCAGGCTCGGAGCGGAGCGCCCTGGTCGCCGTTGCGCGCGGGAAGGGCCGAAACTACGTGATCACGGTGATCGCCCCCGCAGGCGGTGGGCAGATCGGGATCGCCAACCTGATCCTGCTGCGCGGTCTTTCGCTGATCGGCTAGACGGCTTCTACGACGGTGGCCAGGCCCTGGCCGACGCCGATGCACAGGGTCACGAGGCCGTAGCGCGCCTTGCGCCGGCGCATCTCCCAGACAAGCGCGGTCATCAGCCGGGCCCCCGAACAGCCCAGCGGATGGCCCAGGGCGATCGCGCCGCCGTTGACATTGAGGCGCTCTTCGTCGATCCCAAGCTCGCGAGAACAGGCGAGCACCTGCGAGGCGAACGCCTCATTGAGCTCGATCAGGTCGATCTGATCGAGTTCGAGACCGGCTGCATCGAGCGCCTTGCGGATGGCGGGCACCGGTCCCATGCCCATATAGGCCGGGTCGACCCCGGCAACGCCGAACGAGACCACCCTGGCGAGCGGTTCGGCGTCGAGTTGCTCCGCTCCGCGCTCAGAGGCAAGTACCAGGCAGGCAGCGCCGTCGTTGAGGGTGGAGGAGTTTCCGGCGGTCACCGTGCCGCCCTCGCGGAAGATCGGTTTCAGCTTCGCCAGCTTCTCCATGCTCGTATCCGGGCGCGGGCCCTCGTCGGCGCCGAGGGTTCCGTTCTCCGCTCCCCTCGTGGGAGGCAGGGGGACCGGAACCAGCTGTTCGTCAAACCCGCCATCCGCGGCCGCTGCGACCGCCCGCTGGTGGCTGCGGAGCGCGAACGCGTCCTGGTCGTCCCGGTCAATCGAGTACTTCTCGGCGACGTTCTCGGCCGTCTCGCCCATTTGCTCGGTCGAGTAGCGCTCGGCCATCCGGGGGTTGATCATGCGCCAGCCGAGCGTGGTGTCGTGGAGCGTCTGCTCACCGCGCGGCAAGCCCTCTTCGGGCTTGGTCATCACCCAGGGTGCGCGGCTCATAGATTCGACGCCGCCGGCCAGGTAGACGTCGCCCTCGCCGAGCTTGACGGCGCGCGCGGCACCGTTGATCGCCTCCAGGCCCGAGGCACAGAGGCGGTTGACCGTGACGCCGGGGGTCTCGACCGGCAGGCCGGCGAGCAGGGCCGCCATCCGGGCCACGTCGCGGTTGTCCTCGCCGGCCTGGTTTGCGGCGCCGAAGAAGACGTCGCCCACCGACTCCGGATCGACCTTGTTCCGCTCGACCGCAGCGGCGACGACGTGGGCAGCGAGGTCATCGGGGCGCACTCGCGAGAGGCCCCCGCGATAGGCGCCCATCGGAGTGCGGAGGGCGTCGACGATCAGGGCCTCGGGCACGGGCGGCAGTCTAAAGGCGCACTGGAGGTACGCTGAGCCTGGTGGACGCCTTCATCCCGCTCACCCTGGCCCTGCTGGCGGTGCTCGTCCTGGTCCTGATCGGACTGGCGCGTGCCTTCCAGGGCACCGGCGTCGACCAGATCCTCGACTGGAAGCCCACCCGCGACTACGAGACCGAGGTCGAGCTCGAGCAGGACGACCTCCAGCAGATGATCGAGGCGCAGAACGAGTATCGCCGGAAGCGGGGCAAGCGGGAGATCACCGAACAGGACGCCGAGCAATTTGCCCGCGAGGACGAGCAGGCTCGCTCCCGCGGGCGAGGACCGTTCGGCCAGGGCGGCGGAGAGGACTAGAAGCGGCCCGCGCGCTGATCGTCGGCTGCGGCTGCCGCGGCAGGGCGCTGGGAGGGACTCTGCTTGCCGAAGGTTGGGCGGTGCGGGGCACGAGTCGTAGCGCGGGCCGGCTGCCCGAGATCGAGGCCGCCGGGATCGAGGCCGCGATCGCCGATCCTGCCCGGCCCGGGACGGTGCTCGAACAGATTGCCGACGTCACCCTGCTCGTCTGGCTGCTCGGCGGCGCAGTGGGGGACGAGGGGACTGTCGCTGGCTTGCACGGCGAACGCCTCGAGCACCTGCTGGCCCGGTTGGTGGACACACCGGTGCGCGGCTTCGTCTACGAAGCGGTGGGCGGGGTGGACCGACGCCATTTGGCTGTCGGCGTCGAGGCCGTCGAGCGGGCGGCCGAGACCTGGCGGATACCGATCGCGATCCTGAGCGAGGAGCCCGGGGGCGATGCGAGCAGCTGGGAGGCCTGGGCGCGGGCGACGGTCGAAGAGCTCGGCCGGATGCTGGCTTGAGACTCGGCGCGCGGAAGCTACTGCGGCCTGATCCCGGGCCGCTGCGGTGCGTCCGGGGCGGACCAGGGGGCTTGGTCCGGATTGGTCTCCGGCGGCTCGTCGGCCTTGTCGGCGAGCATCTTTCCCCCGATCAGGAGCACAGCCATGACTGCGAAGAAGCCGCCGAATGCGAGGATCTGACTGCGCCTGCTCGGCCCGTACGAGTGGCCGATGACCTCCCGCCGCTTGTCCTTGCCCATCGCGTCGGTCTCTGACGGCTCCGTCGCCTTGGCCTCGTCGGAGGGCTCGAACTTCTCGAGTTTCTTGATATCCGGAGCGCTCGGAGCGGTGCCCCGGGTGGGCGCCTCGTGTCCGTTCCCCTGGGTCTCATCGCTCTCGGAACCAGGCGACGTTTCGTCGTTGCCGTATTCCTCGTGCTCGTCTCGGCCGGTGCGGCGTTCATCCTCCACGCGGCGAAACATTACCGAGCGCCGCCGGTGTCAGCGCCGGAAGCGTGTCAGGCGACCCTGTACTGCACGTGCGTGACGCCGGGTGCATCGACAACGCGAACCTGCTCCAGCTGGAGGTCGGATCCCACGTTCTCGAACAGACGCTCGCCGCCGCCGAGCAGCTGCGGCACCACGTGCAGCTCGAGTTCGTCGACGAGCCCGGCCGCCAGGTACTGCTGTGCGGCGTTGGCGCCGCCGCCGATGTGGACATCCTTACCGGCGGCGGCGTCCTTCGCCTGGGCCAGCGCCGACTCAATCCCGTCAGTGACGAAAGTGAACGTGGTGCCGCCCTTCAGCTCGAGTGGCTCGCGAGGATGGTGGGTGAGCACGAACACGGGCCGGTGAAACGGTGGGGTATCGCCCCACCAGCCGTTCCAGGGATCTTCTTCGTCCCAGGGTCCGGGCCCGCCGCCGAACATGTTCCTTCCCATGATTTCGGCGCCGAGGTTGGCCAGCGACTCTTCGATCACCGGTGTGCTGGCGTTCGTCTCGCCGCCCTCCTTTCCGTGTGGCTCGCGCCAGGCCGACAGCTCCAACGCCCAGTCGTGGAGATTCCCGGCACCTTCCCCGAGCGGGTGATCCTCACTCTGGTTGGGTCCGGCGACGTAGCCGTCCAGCGAGATCGTTATGTCGAACCTGAGTTTGCTCATTCGAGTCACAGCTTATGACCGGCGCGCGGCCCGAAACTCATCGCCCCGGCCGATCGTCGGGGGATTCGCCGGCCGGGTCGAGCCGCTTCAGCAGCTCGCCAAGGATCCGCGCGGTGGCTCCCCAGATCAGGTGGTGGTCGACTACGTACGTGTCGGTTCGAAACGGCACGCCGCGCCGGACCAGCCGCCTCTTGGCATAGCCCGATCGGAGCTCGTCCACACCGAGATAGAGGATCGCCTCGACCTCGTCGGGGTTCGGCAGGAGCTCGAGGCCGTCCGGGATGAGGCCGACAAACGGATGGACCTTGTAGCTCGTGACGAAGGTGCCGATCGGCGGCAGGGCTCCGGCCAGGGTGACATCTGACGAGGAGAGGGCAATCTCCTCCTCGGCCTCGCGCAGCGCAGTCTCCAGCAGCTCCTCACCGTGGTCGCGGCGGCCGCCGGGGAAGGAGATTTCGCCGGAGTGGCGGCGGAGATCGGCGCGCCGCTCGGTGAAGACGAGGCCCGGCTGGTCGGGATAGCCGAAGAGCGGCACCAAAACGGCGGCTTCAGTGTCGCCGTGGGCATCCATTGCTGCCGCCTCCTCGGGAGACAGCAGTCTGGCTCTCAGCTCCTCAGAAGACAAACAGGACCAGCAGTGTGACGCCGATCTCGAGCGCCACGATTCCAGCCACCAGTGCGAGCATCAGCTGCCGTTGGCGGGAGGGCTGGCGGTAGACGCGGCGCTTCTCGCGCACCGGACCGTTCAGCGGGACGACGAGCTCACGCGAAGCCTGCTCGCGCTCTCGGCTTCGCGGTGCCTGCCCTCGTCTGGACTGCTTGCGGGGGCGGTCCTCGTGCTCGCGAGCCGGGGGCGGTGCTGTGGTGATCTCGAACTCGTAGAGCGCCTCGACGAACGGCAGGGGCGGCTGTCCGATGCCGGCCCGCTCCCGGTTGAGGTGCTCGCGAAGCTGCACGCCCTTGGCCCGGTCGACCGCAAACTCGAGCACCGCCGGCTGCTCGTCTCGGTAGGCGGCCACCCGGGTGGTGCCGCGCCGGTCTGAGCCGCCGCCGCGGACGCGCGAGCCGCTCACGGTTATGCCTTCGAGGTCTTCGATCCCGATGATCAGCTCGGCTTCGCCGGGAGAGCTAAAGACGAGGCCACTCGCCTTGATGCTCAGAGTTCCGTCGCGAATCGGGCCGGGCTCAGCCGGATCGCCATGGATGTAGTCGGCCTCGACCGGGGGGTCGGGGCCTCGCGTCGTCGCGGTTTGCGGCACGTTCCTTAATTGGCCCAATGCCGAGCCGTCTCCTGCCTGTGGTTGGGGGCTTGCACGTCGCGCGCCCAACCGCCGCCCGTGTTTTGGTCAGACCCGCTCGACCCGGTCCGTGATCTCCACCTCGCCGGCCAGGGTCCTGTGGACCGGGCACTTGCCGGCGATCACGACCAGCTTCCGCTCCTGCTCGTCGTCGAGGTCGGCGGGCAGCTTCAGAAGGACGTCGAACCTGGCCGGTGCACCAAGCTCCGTCTCCACTTCGACCTCGAGTTTGCCGACGTCCCAGCCCTTGCGCTCCGCGTACATCTCCATCGTGATCGCAGTGCAGGCCGCGAGGCTGGCGGTCAGCAGTCGGGTGGGGGAGGGCCCCTGGTTGCCGCCGCCTGCCTCCTCGGGCTCGTCGACGACGACCGAATGCCCGTCGACCTCGACGTCGTGGGTGTAGCCCTCCCGCCTGCGAGCGACAGCCTTCAACTCGTGCTGCCTCCACGGCCGGCGAAGAGTTCCGGATCGGAGGAGTCGGTCGCCCTGGCAATCGCGTAAACGAGATCGGAGCAGCGGTTGAGATATCGGCCCGCCTCGGAACCGGAGAGGTCTTCCGCCGCTGCGAGCTCGGCCACCCGCCGCTCGGCGCGGCGGAGGGTTGCGCGAGCGACGTCGAGCTGAGCGGACAGTTGGTTGCCGCCGGGAATCACGAATTTGGGCGGGAGGTCGACCTCGGCCATGTACCGGTCGATCTCCGCGTCGAGCGCATCGACCATCTCTGCCGTGATCTTGCTGGTCCCCTCCTCGAGCCGCTCGGCGGCCTCCGGCGCCGTGGCGAGCTCGGCGCCCGCAACGAACAGCTCGTTCTGGATCCTGAGCAGGTCCGTCGCGATCCGGTCCTGCTCAGGCGAGCACAGCGACCGCGCCAGTCCCAGCGCGGAGACCGCTTCGTCGATCGCGCCGTAGGCCTCGGTGCGGGGGTGCGACTTGGGTACCCGCCCTCCGTACCAGAGCGAGGTGGTTCCGTCGTCGCCTTTCTTCGTGTAGATCTTCGCCATCGCGCCGCTCAGCTGAGCGGGTTGAAGACTAGACCCGTGAGCAGCTTCGGGAAGAAGTAGGTCGACTTCGGGGGCATCGTCTCGCCGGCTGCGGCAACGGCGCGGACCTGTTCCACCGGCGTTGGCCGGAGGAAGAAGGCGGCGTCGGCATCTTTTGACTCGAGCTTCGCCAGCGTGCCCTCCAGGCTCGAGTTGTAGGAGATGCCGCGCTTGGCGGCGATGTCCTCCTCGGTCATCCCGAGCGCACGCCGCAGGAACAGGGCCTCGAGCGCAGCCGCATCGAGGCGGCGATAGGCGTCTGACTTGCCGCTCAGCTCGCGGTCGAGCACGGCCGGAGCCTTGAGCCGCATCCGGCGCGGCGCCATGTGGTGCGAGTCCATGTAGCCGAATGCCGCCGGGCCTTCGCCTTCACTCGGCACCAGGTCCTCACGGCTCACTTCGCTCACCTCGAACAGATCCAGCGCGGTTTCCCGCAGCGCCTCCTGCTTTGCCGGATCGAGGCCGGTGAGCAGACGGTTGGTCGCAAAAACGGTCAGACCGGGGTCCTCGAGCGAGACGAGTGCCATCAGCACGTACTGGTGGGGGCCGTCGCCGCCGACCTCCCGCGCATAGGCGAGCGAGGTCTCGTAGCGGTGGTGGCCGTCAGCGATCAGGAGCTCGGCATCGCCGAGCCGCTCGCTGATCGCGGTGTGGGCCTGCGGATCGGAGACTCGCCAGACCCGGTGGGTGGTCCCGTCCTCGTCGGCAACCTCGCCCCACGGGGCCTCGAGTTGCGATTCGAACAGGTCCCAGACCGCTCCAGGGTGCAGCGAGAAGATCGGGGAGAGGTTGTGGCGCGTCGCCCGGGTCAGGTCGAGCCGGTCCTGCTTCGGTCCCGGCTGCGTGCGCTCGTGCGGGCGGATGGCGCCGGCGCCGTACTCGGCGAGGCGGACGCGGCAGAGGAAGCCGCGGCGCGTCTTGCTGCTGCCGTCGGGTCCGGTGTAATCCTGTTCGAGGGCCCAGAGGGCGGGTTCGGGGTCCGCCTTCAGGATGCCCTGCATCACCCAGCTCTCCATCGTTTGCGCGGCGTACTCGTAGCGGTCGCTTCCGTCAGGCGATTCCGGCAGGTCGATCTCGACCACGTTGAACGGCGAGCGCCCGAGCAACTCGCGCCGCATCCCGGCATCGATCACGTCGTAGGGCGGAGCCGTGACGTCGCCGAGCTCTTCGATCCCGGAAAGGTTGTAGTGAACCGCGTTGAGCGGCAGGACCTCGGCCATGGCCGCGGCAGCCTATTCAGACCCGACACACATTTGTGTCTTTCTGCGCACCACTAATGAGCCGTATCGATTCAAATTGGCGGGCATGGCGTATCCGCCTCACCTTCGCAGAAAGGCCCGCGAGCTCCGGGTGAAGCAGCGGCTAACGATCGACGAGATAGCGGCTCGTCTCGCGGTCTCGCGGACCACTGTTTTCTACTGGGTGGGAGACCTTCCTCGGCCTAAGCGAGCTATCCGGCGCCGGGGAAAAGGACACGCCGCGGGGAATCTGGCTATGCAGGCGAAGTACAAGCAAATCAGGGAGGAGGCCCACCGCCTAGGAAGGCTTGAGTTTGCGCGGCTCGGGACCTATCCGACCTTTCGCGATTTCGTTTGCCTGTACATCGCCGAGGGCTACAAGCGTGATCGCAACCGCGTCTCAATCGCCAACTCGGACCCGGCGGCGATGGTCCTCGCACTTCACTGGATCACGAGGTTCTCAGCAAGGCAGCTCGAGTTCACAATTCAGTACCACTCCGATCAGCGGCTTACGGACTTGCAGGCCTTTTGGGGAGACACCCTGGACCTCCCCGACCTCGAGATCAAGTTCCACCGAAAATCGAACAGTGGACAACTCGAGGGCCGGACCTGGCGGAGCAAGTACGGCGTCCTCACGATCCGTGTCTCTGACACGCCCTTCCGCGCGCGGCTGCAGGGTTGGATCGATTGCATGCGAAACGAGTGGCTAGACTCGAATGGCTCCGGGGCGTAGCTCAGTCTGGTAGAGCATCCCGTTTGGGGCGGGAAGGTTCGCTGGTTCAAATCCAGTCGCCCCGATTATCAGCTAGCTACTCCTGTCTGCCGGGTTCGATCCGGTCCTCGTCTCCGCCGGACTCGTCGGTCCCATCATCGTCGGCCGGCTCGAGTTCCTCCTTCTGGCCGACGGCCTCGAGGTCGGGAGCGTCGTCGAGTGGCAGGCACTTGCTGACGAAGTCCTCGCCGAACGGAGTCAGGTGGATGCTGCGGCGGATGGTGTGGGCGCGGCCGGCCTTGCGCATTGCCTCGGCCACGTCGGGCTGCGCCTCGAGCACCTGGTAGCGGAGCGGATCGCTGAGCGCCTCGCTCGAGAACCAGGTCAGGCCAAGCCGGAAGAGATTGTTGAGATAGGCGGGGACGTCGTCGAGGTGGCGGCAGCCGGCCTCGGCGCCGATCATGTTGAGCCCGGTGCCGACCAGCTCCGAGGTCAGCTTCAGGGGCACCAGCCCGGCGCGGACGTCGACCGACGGCTGTGGCCCCTCGATTGCCAGCATGCGCAGGATCCTGGCCTCGTCGGGGGCCAGGTCTTCCAGGATGCGCGTGTAAGCGGGGTGGGCGTCTTCCTCGAAGTGGACGTCGGCGGACCGGCGCAGCAGCTCCGCGCCGCGTTCACGCAGGTGCTCGTCGTCCCCGGCGCCGTTCGAGCCCGAGCCCGAGCCCGGAACGAACCGCTCTTTGACCGCATCGCTGATCGCCGTGTCCTCGCCCTCGATCCCGAGTATCCGCCGGGCCTGGTCGCGCGCCTCGCTCTGAGCTTCGCGCAGGAGGTCGGCGGGATTGTCCCCGGAGGCAGCCGCCCTGACCATCCTCGAGCCGGCGCGCACCCAGGTCTCGGCGGCCCAGCTCGCCGCTCGCCACCAGGCGACAACCGTGAGCTTCGCCAGCGCCGGAGTGGCGCGGAGCACGGAGCCGCTGGTCCTCTCCTCGCCGGGTCTCTCCTCGCTGGGCCTCTCGTCTTCCATCAGACGCCGAAGATAGCGAGGTGGAGCAGGCCGGCGCCGAACCCCAGCACGGCGCCGTGGAGGAGCAGCAGCCACTCGTCCTCGCGCATCGCCGAGCGCAGCATCTCCGAGAAGTCGCTGGAGGAGAGCTGCCGAATCCGTTTCGCGAACAGGCCGCGAAGCTCGTTGCTCTGTTCTCGTGCAGAACTCGGGATCGGTAAGCGGCCCGATCGCGTATTCGACCGTCTCGGTGGCCACCGAATCGCGCAGCGATTCGTATTGGCGCGGGCCGAGGGCCGCGCGCACCGCGAGCCGGGCCGGCCCAGCCGCCCGGTCGACCGCCGGCCGCATCGCCGTCTCGATCATCTGGCGGGTCCGGTCGGAGCGGGGGCCCTTGAGCAGCTCGTCCCCGATGTTCTCGAGCGTGACGATGTCGTCGGCGATGATCCCGGCGTACACCTCGGCCACCTCCTCCTGGCGTCGCAGGAAGAGGCCATGGAGCTTGAACGGCCCGATCTTTCGCGGCTCGATCGGCTCGAAGATCATCCACAGCCCGAGCCAATTGGTTACGTATCCGATGATCACGCCGCCGATCGGCAGGACCCACCAGTAGGGGAGCAGCTCGACCACGAAGACGAGCGGGATCCCCTGGAGGAAGCCGAAGATGAAGCCGAAGTTGACCATCAGCTTCAGCTCCCGACGGCCTACCTCGAGGAAGATCCGGTTGGAGAGCTCCGGGTTCTCCTCGATCCGGCGGATCGTCATCAGCTTCACGTCGAGGAGTTGATCGGCGTGCTTACCGATCTCCTCGGTGACGGTGCGGACGATGTCCGGGAGCTGCTTCTCCACCCGCGCGTGAACAGCCTCTCGCACCCGGGGCGGCACGTCGCGCCACAGGCCTCCCTGTTCGCGCTCCATGATCCGCTCGACTGCCGCGCGGATGTCGTCGCGCGAGGTGGCCAGGATGTGCTCGGCGATCCGGTCCGGCTCGAGCTCCTTGTAGAACTCCGAGGCGCCACCGAGCTTGCCGATCCCCTTGTCCACGGCGATGCTGCCCATCTTCGCGGCGCGCGAGGGGATGATCCCTTGCCAGCCGACCCCGCCCCTCATCACGCCCGGGATCTGCTGGATCTTCCGCGGCAGGACCTGCGCCAGGGCTGCCAGGCCGGGAAGCCGGAACCCGTGGAAGCGAATCGGATAGAAGAGCATCCAGACTCCACTCAGGTTGGTCAGATAGCCGATCGCTCCCGTGAACAGCGGGATGGTCAGCATGCTGATCGTGTGGCTGTCCACCTAGCGCCTCGCCGCGCCTTGCATACGCATATGCGGGCAGCAGGCTACCCCGGCCCGGGGGCCGGGGGCAGCCTGAATACCCGAATCTCGAGTGCTAGGAGGTCTGCGGCTGGCGCACTGCCAGCGACAGCATCAGCCCGGCGGCGAGGATGCCGCAGCCGAACAGACCGAGCAGCAGCAGGTCCGCGCCGGTGAAGGCGAGGTCGTCGCGGCTGCCGCCCGCGGCGGCTTCAGCGGCGGCGCCCGGGACGTTCGCGTCATCGACCGTGCGGTCCGGGTTGCCGTTGTCGTTGCCGCCACCACCGCCGCCGGGGCCGATCAGCGGCGGGCCGGTGCCGGGACCGCCGGGAGTATCCGCGGCGGTCGGGGCCACCGCGCGGCTCTCGGGGCCGGCGGTGGTCGCCTTGAGGACGGGGTTGCCGCCGACGGCGAGCGCGAACACGGTGAGCGCCTCGCGCACTCCGTAGGGCGTGCCTGCCTGGCCGCCGGTGCCCGGGTCATCGGCGTTGCAGACCGCTCCGAGCAAGGGCAGGAGCGGGGTGAAATTGGTGTTCGGCGTGCCATCGGCACAGCCGGCCGCGGGGACCGGGACTCCGTTGTCGTTGAGGTTGATCACCTCGGAATCGTTGGTCGTCGACTGGGCGCCGTTGTTGCACGCGGTCGAGGTCGAGGAGCCGTTGAGCGCCTGGGCGGTGAGCCCGCCGGCGACGTTCGCGTTGGCGACCTCGGAGGTGCCCGTTGCGGTCTGGCAGGTGCCGTCGTCGGAGATGTTGCCGTTGGTCTCTCCGGCGGTGACTCCGATGCCGCTGC
Source organism: uncultured Solirubrobacterales bacterium (assembly GCA_963770155.1). Classification (GTDB taxonomy): domain Bacteria; phylum Actinomycetota; class Thermoleophilia; order Solirubrobacterales; family 70-9; genus CAVYOE01. The sequence goes on from CAVYOE010000001.1 coordinate 231,865, forward strand.
CCGGGGGACCGACCTGCGCGTTGGCGACCGAGAAGTGGTTGGTCGAGCCATTCCCGGTCGTGCTCGAATCGGCGGTCAGGATGCCGAGGCAAACCTGGCCTCCCGAGCCGGTGCAGATCTGGTTCAAGACCTGGTCGTTGAGCGGATCGAGCGGGGAAGACTCGGTCTGCCCCTCATTGGTGTCGACGCCCAGGAGCTCGTTGCCGCCCAGAGCGGCAATGGTGATGTGCCCGTGGTAGGAGCCATCGGGGTTCTGCTCGCCCTTGGAGCGACCCACTACGAGAAGCTCGGGTCCGGCAGGATCGCCCGGATAGGGGTTGGTCGCCGGGATGTTGGGACCGAGCTCGACCGTGGCGACGTCGCCCTGGCCGTGCGGGTTGTCGCCGTGCAGGGGTGGCTGGTAGTTGGGCGGGACGCCGGCGCGGGAAGCGCCGGTGGAAGAAGCCGAGTCGGAACTCGACCCGGAGCCGGATGAAGAGGGGGCGCTACCGGAGTCGCCTCCGCCGCCCAAGCCGAGCGACTTGGTGACGTCGCCGGTGACCTTGTCGAGGTCGATACCTGCGACATCGAGGCCAGGGGAGCCCACCGGCATCACCAGCAAAAGGCCCAGTGCCGCGCTGGAGATGATGCTCAGCCTGCGAAGCCGGCTGGAGATAAACCCGTGAGATCCGTTCCCCTTCATTTCCTTCTTCCCCTTCATGCGTTGGTTCCCCTTTCGTTTAAGGCCCGTTAGGGACCTTGAGATGAGACTAGTGAGTCATACCCCTGCTGTCCACGGACAACCGTCATACCTTTGTCCAGGCATCGGTCCAGAGCTAAACCAGGCCGCGCTCTGTGCCGAAAAGAGAGGATTTCCCCAGGCACGGCGGCCGCCGGCGCTAGGCTCATCCTCCAGCCCCCGTAGCTCAGTGGATCAGAGCGGCGGCCTTCTAAGCCGCATGTCGCAGGTTCGAATCCTGCCGGGGGCGCTATGAGGCAGGGAGGGAGGTAGAACGCTGCCTGGGCGGCGCCTCGGCACCGGCCCGCCCAGCCGCTAGCCTTGGACGCTGGCGCGGTGAGCGTAGCTCAGTTGGTAGAGCTCCTGGTTGTGGTCCAGGCGGTCGCCGGTTCGAGTCCGGTCGCTCACCTTGTACCTCGCTGATCGAGCTTGATCGGCGGCTCAGGCGACGGTCGCCTGCAGCAGCGCTCCGATCAGCCCGCAGCCGATGACCACGTAGAGCACGGTCAGCTTTCCGTGGAAGCGGTAGAGAACGAGGAACGCCGCCGCCGCCAGCAGCGCCGTGTAGACGTCGACCACGCTCGTGTCGATGATCTCCACCGTCACTGCGGCGATCAAGCCGATGACACCGGCCGCGACTCCGAGCAGGAACGGCCGGGCGCGCTCGTTCTCGGCGATCGCGACCAGGTAGCGATGGAAGAAGATCGGAAAGACGAAGGCCGGCAGGAAGATCCCGAGCGTCATCGCCAGCCCGCCACCGAGTCCGCCTGCGAGGTAGCCAACGAAGGTGGAGAAGATGATCAACGGCGCGGGCAGGATCCCGCTGATCGCCAGTCCGTCGACGAACTGGTCGTCGGTGAGCCAGTGCTGTCCGTCCACCGCTGCGTCCTGAAGGAACGGGATCACGGTGAACGCACCACCAAAGGTCAGCAGGCCGGCCTTCAGACCCTCGAGGAAGATCTCCGCCGTCAACGAAAGCGTCACCGCCCCGATCACGACCCCCGCCACGATCGGCAGCGGCGACAGGGACAGCGCCTGGTCTCGCCGCCGGCCTGCGCCTGTCCACAGCTCGTACGCAATGCCTGCCCCGAGCAAGACGAGAATGAAGCTGGCATCGGCGATCAGGGTCAACACGAATGCCGCGGCCGCGATCAGCCCCAGCAGCGGACCCGTGATGAAGGTGCGGCTGAGTCGCACCAGCGCCCGGGCCACGATCGCGCCGACCGCGGCCTTGAGCCCGTAGAAGAGCTCATCCAGGTCGGTGGAGAGCTCGGCCTCGACGTAGAGGATGGTCAGCCCGAGCATCAACAGGAATCCCGGGAGCATGAACCCGAGGCCCGCGAGGAATCCGCCTAGCTTCCCGCCGCGAATCCGGCCGAAGTAGACGCAGAGCTCGTGCGCCTCCGGGCCGGGCAGGACCTGGTAGACGGCGAGGGTCTTCTTGAAGGTCTCCTCGTCGACCCACCTCTCCTCGTCGACGCACTCCTGCTTGATCATCGCGATCTGCGCCGCGGGCCCTCCCCAGGCAAGTGCTCCGAACTTGAGGAAGCGAACGAAAATCGAGGCGGGCGTATCGCCCGGCGGGTGTCTCGGCTCGGGCGGAATCCGCGGAGCCTAGTGAGCGGGTCCGCCGCGGACCGTGCGCCACGATTGCCAGGTGATCCTGAGGATGACGACGGTGATCGCCAGCGCGATCAGCGGATCAGCGAGATCGAAATCCAGGGCGACGGCGGCGGCACTGGCGATCACGCCGAGGCTGACATAAGCGTCGGCGCGCGCGTGGTTGCCGTCTGCGATCAGCGCGGGGCTGTCCAGGCGCCGGCCCCAGCGCAGGCGAATCTCGGCAGCGATCCAATTGCCGCCGAACCCGAGGGCTCCGGCGGCGGCCAGCGCCGCGAGGTCGGTCGGCGCCCGTGGGTCCAGTAGCCGCACGATCGCCTCATATCCGACGACGCAGGCGCTGATGAAGATCGCGGCGACCACGAAGAGCCCGGCCATCCGTTCGGCTCGCTCGGAGCGCAGTAGAAACGCGATGCCCAATGGCACTGCGGTGAGCGCATCTCCGGTGTTGTGGATCAGGTCGGCAAGCAGGGCAATGCTGTCGGTCAGGACGAACAGCGCCACCTGGACGAGGGCGGTCGCACCGAGGACGGCGAGGGAGAGACCTACCGCTCGCAACCCTGCGCGGGACCGCTTGACCGAGTCGTGGATCAGCCCGTGCGAATGGCTGTGGCCGTGGGGCTCGTCGGCGGGCGACGTCATCCCCCTAGCTTTTCAGTAGGCGGGACCTTCCTCGAGCGTTACTTTTCGCCGTTCGCCGTGTTTCAGGGCGTGATAGAAGGGGAGTATCCGACCGGAGATCAGATGAACGGGACCACTTCAAGACCGCGAAAAAGAATGGCTCTGACGGCCGCGCTGGCCTTGGCCGCGCTCGCCGGCACCGCTGTGTTCCTCGCGGCGGTGGCGCCTGCCGGCTTCGGCCCGGTGCTCAAGCCGAAGATGAAGTCGAAGCGGGTGATCGCCTCCAAGGTGCACACGATCTCCGGGCTCGACAGCGACGCCCGGTTCGAGGTCTATTGCCCGAAGGGTCTGCGGCCGCTCGGTGGCGGTGTCAAGACCAACACGCCGCCGGATCCGCAAACCGGCGCCGGCGCCTACCAGGTCTCTTACGAGCGGCTCGGCCAGCAGGAGGGCTGGCACAGCAGCATCACGCACATCCTCAATCCCGGGTCCACCGACGTCACGCTCCAGGTTCTCTGTCGCAAGTACCGCGGCAACATCGATCCGGTCGAGCACTTCATCAAGTCGACCGAGTTCAAGAACATCGGCCCGGGCGAGACGAAGCGCTTCACCGAGACCTGTAAGAAGAGCCAGCGCATCATCACCGGCGGCTACCTCTCGAGCCACTTCTTCGCCAACAAGGGCGTCTACGTGAGCGAGTCGCGGATGCTCGGCAACCGGGCCTGGACCGTGCTCGCGCACGGAGTGGCCGGCGGCAACGGCGGCCAGATCACCTCGATCGCCTACTGCACCAAGTCGAAGAAGACCCTGCTGAAGGAGGTCGCGGGCGCACCCGGGAAGGCGACGCCCGGCAAGGCAGGGACTTCGGTGACTCCGAACTGCCCCAGGGGCAAGAAACTGATCGCAGGCGGCTATACCTCCTCGCCCGACGGCTCGGTCCGCACCTACGACGGCTTCTTCTCGAGCCTGAACAACTGGACCGCCTCCGCCGTCGCTTACACCGGGCCCGGCGAGATCACCGCGCTCGGCTACTGCCTCTAGGCCTCCGTCGGCCGAGGCCAATCGCGGCGCGTCGGCCAGCCGCAACCTGAGTGGGCAGGAAACCGCTCCGCCGAGCGGAAACACGCAAGCGGAGCAATCCCGTGATCGTCGACTGCGCTCATTACAAGGACGGCAAGCGCCAGAACGAGAAGCCCATGCCCGTGGAGGACGCCGCACGCTGCGCCCACGGGGAGACCGGCGAATTCGTGTGGATCGGGCTGCACGAGCCGGACCAGCCGGACCTCGACCGAATCGGAGAGCTGTTCGGCCTCCATGAGCTGGCCCTCGAAGACGCCAGACTCGCGCACCAGCGGCCCAAGATCGAGGACTACGACGAGTCCTATTTCATCGTCCTGCGCACGGCGCACTACCACGAGGACCGCGAGGAGGTCCATTTCGGGGAGATCCACGTCTTCATCGGCACCGGATACGTGATCACGGTGCGCCACGGGGTCGGCAGCGAGCTCGCCAGCGCCCGCCGGCGGATCGAGGCTCGGCCCGACCTGCTCAAGCTCGGGCCTGTCTCGGCGGTGTGGGCGATTCTCGACAAGGTCGTCGACGACTACGAGCCGGTGACAGCTGGAATTGACGACGACATCGAGGAGAGCGAGCGGGACGTCTTCGATGAAGACATCGGGGCGCCGACCGAGCGCATCTACTTCCTGAAGCGTGAGGTGATCGAGTTCCACCGCGCCGTCTTTCCACTGCTCGGGCCGCTGCAGGCACTCGAGCATGGAGCTTTCGCCGACGTCCCCGAGGAGCTTCGCCGCTACTTCCGCGACGTCGCCGACCACGCCCGCCGGGTCGACGAGCAGGTGAACTCGCAGCGCGAGCTCCTCACCAGCGTCCTCGAGGCCAACCTGGCGCTGGTCAGCGTCAACCAGAACGAGGTCGTGAAGAAGATCTCGGCCTATGCCGCGATCATCGCCGTCCCCACCTTCATCGCCAGCGTCTATGGCATGAACTTCGAGGACATGCCCGAGCTCAATGAGGGCTGGGGCTATCCGGCCTGCCTTGCCCTGATGGCGGTGATGGCGCTGCTGCTCTGGCGCTACCTGCGGCGGGCCGGCTGGCTCTAACGGCACGAAGCCGTGAACAATTAGACGTATGACCCTTCTCGCCCACGTCGGCGGCGGCACCTTCGCGCCGCTGCAGCTCCTGCCACTTGGGGTTGCGGCACTGCTTTACGCGCGCCGCATGAGCTCGCTGGCGGCCTCCGGGCGCCCGGTCCCGGCCTGGCGCGCGATTTCGTTTGCTTCCGGGCTCGCGCTGATCGTGGCCGGGCTTGCCTCGCCGCTGGCCCATATGGGGGACGAGCTGTTGCTGGCCCACATGGCCCAGCACTTGCTGATCGCCGACCTCGCGGCACTGCTTCTCGTCCTGGGCCTGACAGGACCGCTGCTGCAGCCGCTGCTGGCGGTCGCATGGATCGACCGGTTGCGGATCCTCGCGCACCCGCTGGTCGCATTCCCTCTCTGGGCCGCCAACCTCTACCTCTGGCACCTGCCGGTGCTCTACCAGGGCGCTCTCGGAAGCGAACCGCTACACGCGCTTCAGCATGCCTGCTTCCTCGGCTTCGGGGTCCTGATGTGGATGCCCCTGGTCGGGCCGCTGCCGGTGCCGCGCTGGTTCGGCCTCCCGGCAAAGCTCGGCTACGTCGTCGCCGTGCGCCTGGCGGGGACCGTGCTCGGAAACGTCTTCATGTGGTCGAACCAGGTCTTCTATCCCGACTATGCACCCGGTGAAGCCGATTTCGACGTCTCACCGCTGTCGGACCAGGGAACGGCCGGCGTGATCATGACTGTCGAGGGCGGGCTGGTCACCCTTGGCCTGCTTGCCTGGCTCTTCCTCCGGTGGGCACAACAGGACTCCGAACGGCAGCGGCTCGTGGACCTCGCCGACGAACGAGGGGTGCCGCTGGCGGAAGGGCGCGCCGGTAGGGCCGCGGCAGCGGGTGAGGGCGACAGGCTCGAAAAACGGATTGAGGAGTCCGCTTGATCGAGGCGATCCGCGAGCAGAAGTTCCTGTTCGCCCTGGTGTTCGTTGTCGGGACGGCGAGTCTCGGCGCCGAGATCGCCGCTGCCCGCCTCATGGCACCGTTCTTCGGCGCCTCCACGATCGTCTGGGCCAACACGATCGGCGTCGTCCTCGTTTCGCTCTCGATCGGCTACTGGCTCGGCGGGCGTCTCGGGGACGAGCGACCGAACCTCCGGGACCTTTGTCTGATGGTGATGGCCGCTGCCGCCCTGCTTGCGGTGGTGCCGTTCGCGGCACGCCCGTTCTTCGAGCTCTCGGTCGATGCGCTCGACGAGATCTCGGCAGGGGCGTTCGTCGGATCGCTGGTCGGGGTGCTGGCCTTGATCTCACTGCCGGTGGTGCTGCTCGGCGCCTGCTCTCCGTGGGCGGTCCGTCTCGCCACCCCTGACGTCGAGCACGCCGGCCGCACAGCGGGCCGCCTATACGCGGTCTCGACCGCAGGGTCGCTTCTGGGGACGATGCTGGCCGCCCTGGTGACCATCCCCTTCATCGGGACGCAGCGCACCTTCCTCGCCTTTGCCATCGCGCTGGCGCTGGTCGCGGCCGCCGGCCTCGGCTGGCGCTACCTGGCGATACCCGCCGCCCTCGCCGGCGTCTTCGCGATCCCGGTCGGCACGGTCAAGGCGAGCGAGGGGGAGGAGGTGATCTACGAGACCGAGACAACCCACCAATACGTCCGGGTAGTGGAGGAGGAGGACGGCGATCGCCTGCTCGAGCTGAACGAAGGCCAGGCGGTCCACTCTCTATATAGGCAGGGCAGCTATCTGACCGGCGATGTCTGGGACGGCTACCTCGTGGTGCCGTTCGCGGCCCGCCGCGACCCACCGCGGCGGCTGGCGATCCTCGGCAACGCCGCCGGCACGACCGCCCGCGCCTACGGCCATTTCTTCCCGGCCACGGAGATCGACGGCGTCGAGATCGACGACGAGCTGACCGAGATCGGCGAGCGCTACTTCGACCTCGACAACCCCCGGCTCGAGACCTTCCACGAGGATGCCCGCCCCTGGCTGCAGCGCCAGGACAGCGGCAGTGACGGTGGCTACGACTTGATCATGGTCGATGCCTACCGCCAGCCCTACATCCCGTTCTACCTGGCGACGCGCGAGTTCTTCGAGCTGGTCCGCGACCGGCTGGCGCCGGGAGGTGCCGTCATCGTCAACGCCGGCCACCCGGAGGGAAACGACGACCTCGAGCAGGTCCTCGGCCGGACCATGGCGGAGGTCTTTCCGACGGTCCTGCGCGATCCGATCGAGGACACGAACACCCTTTTGCTCGGAGCCGAAGGGCCGGCCTCGGCCGGGCAGCTCCGGGCAGCCGCTGAGTCCCTTCCCAGCGGGCTGCGGACGCTTGCGGCTGCCGAGGCTTACCGGCTCGGACCGCGACTCCCCGGGGGCGAGGTCTACACCGACGACCGCGCTCCGGTCGAATGGCTGATCGACCGCTCGATCCTCGGCTATGCGGCCGAGGAGTGATGGTGGGGGCGTTGACGGGGGCCGCTCAGCGGCGCCGCAGGAGCCGCTCGATCCCGTAGGCCACTCCCGCCAGCGCCAAGCTCGCCATGTCGAGGAGGAAGGCAACGGTGCGCCCGACCGGACCGGTGACCACCCATGCCGCGAACCGGTCGCGCCGGGATAACTCTAAGGTCTTGCGCTCGATGGAGACGACGGTAAACGAGGTCGGCGATGCCCGCCGGCGGATCGAGGTCACGATCGATGCGGAGGAGACCGAGCGCCGGCTGAAGCAGGCCGCGGAGCGGATCGGCCGTGAGATGAAGCCGCCCCCGGGGTTCCGGGAGGGCAAGGTGCCGTCGGACATGGTCTTGCAGAAGGTAGGGCGGGAGGCGGTCCTCGCCCAGGCGCTCGAGGATGCCCTGCCGGAGTGGTACGAGCGCGCCCTGCTCGACTCCGGAATCAACCCGGTCGGAGATCCGAAGCTCGACGTGAACGAGATGCCGAAGGAAGGCGAGGCGCTCAAGTTCGCGATCGAAGTCGGGGTCAGGCCGCCGGCCGAGGTTCCCGACTACGAGGGTCTCGAGGTCGGCAAGGCAGAGGTCCAGGTGCCGCCGGAGGCTGCGGACGCAGAGCTCGAGCGGCTCCGCGAGGGCTTCGCCAAGCTGAACCCGGTCGACCGCGAGGCCAAGGGGGGTGACGTCGCACTGATCGACTTCGTAGGAAAGATCGACGGCGAGCCGTTCGAGGGCGGCGAAGCCCACGATTACCTGCTCGAGCTCGGCAGCGGCCAGGTGCTGGAGGGGATCGAGGAGGCCCTCTCCGGCGGCAAGGCCGGCGATGAGCGGGAGGCGAAGATCACCTTCCCGGATGACTATCCGGCGGAGGATCTGCGCGGCAAGGAAGCTGTTTTCGAGCTCAAGGTGAAGGAGGTGCGCGAGAAGGAGCTGCCCGAGCTCGACGACGACTTCGCGGCCGAGGCCTCCGAGTTCGAGACGCTCGCTGAGTTGCGCGAGCACATCGAAGGCCAGATCAAGCAGCTGCTCGAGGGACGCGCCGAAGAGCAGTTCCGGGACGCGGCCCTCGATGCCGCAGCCGCCCAGGCCAAGATCGATCTACCCGACGAGATCGTCCAGGGGCGGGCCGAGGAGATGTGGGCCCGGGTCGAGCGCTCCCTCGCCGAGCGCGGCGTCGATCCGCAGCGCTATCTCGAGGCCCAGGGGCGCAGCCGCGACGAGATGATCGCCGACGCAAAGCAGGAGGCTGAGCGCTCCCTGCGCCGGGAAGCGACCCTGGAGGCTGTCGCCGACGCGGAGGGGATCGAGATCACCGACGACGACCTGCTGGAGGCGTTGAAGCCTCCGCCGGGTCATGAAGACCACGGTCACCCCGAACCCAAAGAGGCGCTCGAAACGCTGCGCGAGAGCGGCCGCGACCAGCTCGTCCGCCGCGATCTCCGCATGCGCCGCGCGCTCGACCGGATCGCGGAAACCGCCAAGCCGATCCCTGAGGACCAGGCCGAGGCCCGCGAGAAGCTCTGGACTCCCGAGAAAGAGCGGGAGGAGAAAGGTGGGCTGTGGACGCCGGGGAGCGGGCCGCCGCCCGGCACGGATTCCTAGGGGTCAGACTCCGAGGGAGGTCTGCTCGGGCGCCGGGTAAGTGATCCGGTCGCCTTCCACTACGGCCCGCGGGTCGAGCTCGTGATCGCTCGGGCCGCCGTCGGGCCCGATGTGAACGACGCGCCAGCCACCGACCGCGAGGACGTCCGCGATCAGCCGGCGATGGCACTGGGTCCAGTCGCCCTCGGCGCACATGATCGCTGTCCTTCTGGTCTCGGCCAGCTGCTGCAGCATCTCCAGCCCGGCTGCGAACTCTCCGGTTGCAAGGTGGTCCGCATAGCCGCGGAAGGCGTCCTCCTTCCAGGCCGCGTTGGGAGAGTCGGGCTGCGGCTCGCGTCGGCCCCCGAGCTGCTCGCCCAGCGTCGCGTACGAGATCCCGGCGCCTTCCAGTGAGGCCGCCAGCGCCGCGGCATTGAAGTGCGGGTTACGCCTCGAGCGCGGCATCACCCGGACGTCGGCGATCGCCTCGACCCCCGCTCCACGCAGGAGCTCGAGGAAGCGCTCTTCGTCGTGGTTGGAATGGCCGACCGTGAACACGGTCCGCCGACGCTCACCGCCGGTTCCGCTGCGGCGGTCTCCTCGTTCCGCCATTGCAGGGATTCTCTCGCACGGCGCTGGCCCGGGTGGGCCGGTCTATAGACTGCCCGCCTCATGAGCCCCATGGTTCCAATGGTGGTCGAGCAGACCTCGCGCGGCGAGCGGGCGTTCGACATCTATTCCCGCCTCCTGAACGAGCGGATCGTCTTCCTCGGCACCCCGATCACCGAGGACATCGCCAACCTCGTCGTGGCCCAGCTGATCCACCTCGAGTCCGAAGACCCGGACAAGGACATCTCGATGTACATCAACAGCCCCGGGGGCTCGGTCTATGCGGGGCTCGCCGTCTACGACACGATGCAGTACATAAAGCCGGACGTGCAGACAATTTGCGTCGGGGTAGCGATGAGCATGGGCGCGTTGCTGCTTGCGGGCGGGGCGGCCAAGAAGCGACTGGCCCTGCCCAACTCGAAGATCCTGATTCACCAGGTCTCCGGTGGTTTCTCTGGCCAGGCGACCGACATCGAAATCCACGCGAAGGAGATCATCGACGTCCGCCACCGGCTCGACGAGATCATCGCCAAGCACACCGGCCTGGATCTCGAGAAGGTCGCCAAAGACACCGAGCGCGACTACTTCATGAGCGCGGAGGAGGCGAAGGAATACAACCTCGTCGACCGCGTCATCGCGCAGCACTAGCGGGCCTCGCCGGCGCGGCACTCGTGTTCACCGGCGGGGCAAGCGCCCTGGAGCCGGTTCCAAGCCACGTGTTCCCCGTTCCGGGGCCGCACGGCGAGAGGGGGATGGTGGGGGACTTCGGCGTGCCGCGAAACGGCGGGCGGACGCACGAGGGCTTCGACATCACCGCGAAGTGCGGGGCGAAGATAGTCGCGGCCGCAGGAGGCGTCGTCGTCGATCGTGGCTTTCACGCACGGCTGTACGGCAACTTCGTCCGCGTCCGGGTCCCCGAGGAAAAGCGCACCTACCGCTACTCCCACCTGATCCGCCCGGCGGAGGTCGGTCTACGTGAGGATGTGGAGATCGGCCAGTGGATCGGCTCGGTCGGCGACACCGGCAACGCGCGAGGCACCGGGTGCCACCTCCACTTCGAGATCCGGGTCGGCGACAACAAGCCGATCGACCCCGAGCCGGCACTTCGCAAGTGGGACCGCTACAGCTGAAGCAGGCGGTCTGACCTGAGTTCGCTGCTCGAGTCCCTCGGCGTCGAGCTGCCGGTCGTACAGGCCGGGATGGGCGGCGGCATCGCGCGCCGCGAGCTGGCCGCCGCGGTCTCGGAGGCCGGAGGGCTGGGCACGCTCGGGTATCTGCCCGGTGGGGCGCTGGCGAAGGAGCTCGCCGCCACCCGGGAGCTCACCGGCAGGCCGGTAGCGGTCAATCTGCTGCTTCCGTTCGCAAGCCGCGCCGACCGCGAGGCGGCCGGCGAGGCCGACGCCGTGGTCACCTTCTGGGGCAGGCCGAAGCGACCCGGGCCCAAGCCCTGGCTGCACCAGGTGGGCTCGGTGGAGGAAGCCGGCCAGGCGCACCGCGCTGGCGCGGACGGGGTGATCGTTCAAGGGGTCGAGGCCGGCGGCCACGTCCGTGGCACGACGCCCGCGCTGGATCTGCTCGAGCGTGTCCGGGAGGTGCTCCCGAGTGGCTATCCGATCTGGCTTGCGGGCGGCATCGCCGAGCAATCCGAGTTGAAGCAGGCGATCGAGGGCGGCGCCGAAGCGGGCGTTCTCGGCACTCGGTTCCTGCTGAGCGATGAGAGCCGCGCCCATCCCGAATACAAACTCCGCTTGATCGAGGCCGACGCGACCCTGTTGACGGAGCTGTTCGGACTGGGCTGGCCGGCGGCGCCACACCGCGTGATCGAGAACGCTGCGACCCGGCGGTGGACCGCCAAGGACCGCCGCGGCCCGGGATGGGTTCGCCTCGCCAACCGCGTCGCATCGCCGCTCGCGGCAAGGGTGCCACCGAAGGTCCAGGCTAGCCTCGCCTCGCTCCAGAGCGAGCGCGCGCCGCTGCTCGCGCCGCAGCCGGCGACGGACGACGGGCCTGCAGGGCTGGTCGATTCCGGCCCGCTGTACGCAGGCGAGACCGTCGGCCGAATCAGCCAAAGCCGGCCGGCGGCGGAGATCGTTCGGGGCCTGACGCCTTGAACGACTTGCGCCGCCACGCCTGATCGAGGAAGGGATCGCGCCCGCGGCGGCGTAAGAGAAGGCGTCAGGCCGAGAACCCCGGTCGCGTAAGCTTGAAGCTGCGAGCCGGGGCCGCCGATACACCTGAACAGCAGCGCCCAGGAGAGCTTCCGAGCACCCCCGAATGGCACGCCCAACAGACTCAAACGAGCAGCTTCTCTGCAGCTTCTGCGGTAAATCGCAGCGGCAGGTCAAGAAGCTGATTGCGGGACCCGGCGTCTACATCTGCGACGAGTGCATCGATCTCTGTAACGAGATCATCGACGAGGAGCTCACCGCTCCGCCGACGTTCGAGCTCGAGAACCTGCCGAAGCCGGCAGAGATCAACGATGTCCTCAACGACTACGTGATCGGGCAGGACGCGGCCAAGCGAGCCCTCTCGGTCGCCGTCTACAACCACTACAAGCGGGTCCAGATCGCCCAGGCCGAGGAGGAAGCGATCGAGCTGCAGAAGTCGAACATCCTGCTGCTCGGCCCGACCGGCTGCGGCAAGACGCTCCTGGCGCAGACCCTGGCCAAGATCCTCAACGTCCCCTTCGCGATCGCCGATGCGACGGCACTGACTGAAGCCGGCTACGTCGGCGAGGACGTCGAGAACATCCTTCTGAAGCTGATCCAGGCGGCAGACTTCGATGTGAAGAAAGCCGAGACGGGGATCATCTACATCGACGAGGTCGACAAGATCGCCCGCAAGGCGGACAACCCGTCGATCACCCGGGACGTCTCCGGCGAGGGTGTGCAGCAGGCGCTTTTGAAGATCCTGGAGGGGACCACCGCCTCGGTTCCGCCGCAGGGCGGCCGCAAGCATCCGCACCAGGACTTCCTCACGATCGATACCACCAACATCCTGTTTATCTGCGGCGGCTCCTTCGCCGAGCTCGACAAGGTGATCGAGCGGCGTATCGGCCACAAGGGCGTCGGCTTCGGGCAGGAGGTCTCCGAGAACGTCGACATGGACACCAGCGAGCTGTTCGAGCAGGTGCTGCCGGAGGACCTGATCGAGTACGGATACATCCCGGAGTTCATCGGGCGCCTGCCGGTCGTCTCCGCGATCCACCAGCTCACCCGCGGCGACCTGATCACGATCCTGACCGAGCCCCGCAACGCGCTCACCCGCCAGTTCATGCGCTTCTTCGAGTTCGATGACATCGAGCTCCACTTCGCCGAGGAATCGCTCGGCGCAATCGCCGACAAGGCGCTCGAGCGCGAGACGGGTGCCCGCGGTCTGCGCTCGATCCTCGAAGAGACCCTGCTCGACGTCCAGTTCGAGCTGCCCTCCCGCGGCGATGTCAGCAAGTGCGTGGTCACACGAGAGACGATCGAGAAGGGCCAGCGCCCGATGCTGGTCACCGACGCCACCGGCGAGCAGGAAGCGGTCGAGGGCCTCGAAGAGTCGGCCTGACGTCTCCGGGGTCCACCACCGCTCCGGCGCCCCGGATCTCGTGTTGAAAGGGGGCGATGCGGGTAAATCGGCCGCAGATGACCCTCTTCAAGGCGGGTAGACGAGTTCTCCTCACCGCCTGCGTGGCGGCGCTGTCGCTTCCAGCCGCCGCTATGGCAGGGGAAACGAGTGTCGAGGTGAGCAGCTCGGGCCTCGACCTCGACATCACAGCGACCAGTAACGAGACCAACAGCGTCACGGTCACGATCGACGATCCGAATGCGCCCACGGCGTATCTGGTCACCGACGGCGGTGCCGGGGTCAACACCACCGATCCGCTCTGCTCCGAGCTGGTGGTGGGGACGGTCTCGTGCCCGATCGGGACCATCAACCGCGCCGACATCACGCTTTCCAATCGCAACGACACCGCCTCGATCGCGACTGTGGTTCCCCCGACGACTCGCGCGCGCATGAACGGCGGCACCGGCAACGATGCGCTGTTCGGCACGCCCGCCAATGACGAGCTCAGCGGGAGCAGCGACGTCGACTCGATCTTCGGCCGGGCGGGCAACGACACGATCGACGGCGACAACGGCAACGACAACCTCTTCGGCGAGGAGGGGGCCGACGAGATCAACGGCGACCGCAACAACGACTACATCGACGGCGGCCCCGGCGGCGACGCGATGCGCGGGGGCTCCAACAACGACACCGTCAGCTACATCACGCGGACCGCGGGTGTACCGGCGCAGATCGGCGGGCAGGCCGGCAACGCCGACGACGCGGTTCCGGGGGTCATCGACACGATCAACGCCGACGTCGAGAACCTGCTCGGCGGCAGCGGCCCGGACGTCCTGATCGGCGACCGCGACGGAAATCTGCTCATTGGCGGCGCCGGCAATGACTTCCTGCTCGGGCTCCAGGGCAGCGACCGGCTGCTCGGCGGCAATGAGGATGACTTCATCAGCGGTGACTCGGGCAACGACGTTCTCAAGGGCGGCTTCGGGGCCGACGCCATGTTCGGCGGCATCGATAGCGACCGCCTGCGGGCGCGCGACGGGGCTCGCGACATCCGGCTGCGCTGCGGCCCGGGCCGTGACCGGCTGAAGCGCGACCGCGGCCTCGATCCGCGCGGCAAGAGCTGCAAGCAGCGCAAGCGTCGCCGCTAGCGCTCGCCGGACCTCACTTCTTCCGCTTCTTCTTCTTCACGCACTTCAGCTTTTTCTTCCCCGACTTCGTCTTTACGCGCTTCAAGCGCTTGCCCTTTGGGCATTTCTTGCCGGCGACGGGCGGAGGTCCGGCACAGGGCGCGGGAGCGACCTCGTCGGCGCCGATGTCGCGACGGCCCGGCCCGGTGCCGCACTGAGCGCCGTTGAGCAGCAGCGAGTTGCCGTCGAGGTCGACGCCTGCGGCCGCAGCGGGGTTGCCCTGGTCGATCAGGGTGGAGTTCCCGGTCTCGCTCAGCCGGAAGCCTGAGCGGTCTTGCGCCTGGCTCAGGAATGAGGGCGTGGCGGTGGTCGAGAACGGGCCGCAGAGCTCGGTGACCACCGGGCCACGGGAGAAGGTCGCGGTACAAGCGGGCGCCGCGCCAGCGAGGTACTGCTGCACTCCGTCGTCTCCCACGATGCTCGAGTCGAGGCTGAGCGACCCACCGGTGATCAGGCTGATCTCCCCGCTGGTGCCGAGGGTGTCGTTACCCCACACCGTCACGTTGTCGGCGTCGGTACTCGTGGCGGTGACCCGGTTGGCGAGCCCTGCGGCGCCGTTGCCGGCGATCACGTCTCCATCCAGAGTGACCTGGTCTGCCGCCTCAATCAGGAGGCCTTCGGCAGGAAAGCTGAAGATCCGGTTGCGGGACAGCGCCCGTGTTCCTGGTCCGGTTGTGTCGCCCGATAGATAGATCCCGTTTGCATCGACACTGATGCCAGGCGCAGGCGCGATCAGGTTGTCGATGACGCTTCCGCCGGCGCCGGCAGAAAGTGCGATCCCGGTGCGGCGGACCCCGTCGTCGCCGGCCGGCTGCAGGGTGTTGCCGGAGACCAGCACTGAGTCGGTGTCGCCATCGATGTGGATCGAACGCTCGGCTCCCGAGACCACGTTTCCGATCAGCTGGGGTGCGCCGGGCGATGTGACGAATATGCCGCTCACCGATCCCGCCGGTGTTTCGGTCATCTCGATCCGATTGCCGCTGATCGTCGGACCACCGCTGGCGTAGATCGCGAAGCTGGTTGTCGCTGCATCCTCGTTGAAGGTATTCCCTGCGATCGTGACCCCGGCCGGTGCGGCGTCGGAAGCGAGGCTGGCGCTGTTCGGGAGCGTCGCCCCGGTGCCGCCCTGTATGACGAAGCCTCTGACGGTCCTCGGGTACCCCATCACCGAAGCATCGAAAGTCACGGTTGTGGTCGGGCCGCCGTCGAGGACCGTGGTTGCGGCCGGCGCCCCGGTGAAGTCATAGTCCCCGCCGAGCAGCGTCACCGGGGTGTCGGGTATGGACACCGGCATCATGTACTCGGTGGCGCTGCGTCCAACATGGACCGTGTCCACCGTGGCGTCGTCGAGGTTCGCCTGGCCCAGCGCCTCAACGGTTGTATTGCATGGATCGCCGATCGGGCAGTCCGCGGGATGGGTGTTGTCGGCGTCCTGGTCGACGTAGTACTCGGCAGCCTGCGCCGGCGCCGCCATCAGGAGCAAAGTCGCTGCCGTGATCACGCTGATCACGCTTTTCATCCGTGTTCCTCCCTGAGTTCGATGACGGGAAGCATAGACCCGCGATTAACATCGCCCGGTGGACGCGGAGCGACAAAAGACGCTTGAGGCAACGACTCGGTGGGACCCCGGCGCGGTCGAGCAGCGGGTGTTCGAGGGCTGGCTCGACGGCGGCTACTTCCACCCGCCGGCGGAGGGGAGCTCGGCGGACAACTTCTCGATCTCGATTCCGCCACCCAATGTCACCGGCGCCCTCCACATGGGCCACGCCCTCAACGGCACGATTCAGGACACGCTCGTCCGCATGCGCCGCCAGCAGGGCCGCAACACGCTCTGGGTCCTGGGCACCGACCACGCCGGGATCGCGACCCAGGCGGTGGTCGAGAAGGAGCTGGAGAAGGAGGGCACCTCGCGCCAGCAGCTCGGCCGCGAGAAGTTCATCGATCGGGTCTGGGCCTGGAAGGAGGAGTACGGCTCCCAGATCGTGGAGCAGCTGAAACGCCTCGGCGCCTCCTGCGATTACGAGCGCGAGCGCTTCACGCTCGACGAGGGCTACGTGCGAGCCGTCTACCGCGTCTTCGTTGAGCTGTACGAGAAGGGCCTCATCTACCGCGACAACTACATGGTCAACTGGGACCCCGGCCTGCAGTCGGCGATCTCGGACCTCGAAGTCGAGAACCGAGAGGTCGAGGACAACATGTACGAGATCGCCTACCCGCTTGCCGGTGGAGGAGAGATCGTCGTCGCCACGGTCCGCCCCGAGACGATGCTGGCGGACACGGCGGTCGCCGTTCATCCCGAGGACGAGCGCTACAAGGACGTGGTCGGCAAGACGGCGACCCTGCCGCTGGTCGGCCGGGAACTGCCCGTGATCGCCGACGAGTACATCGATCGCGAGATGGGGACCGGCGCCTTGAAGGTCACCCCCGGCCACGACGTCAACGACTTCGAGATCGGCCGCCGTCACGGGCTCGAGGCGATCAGCGTGATCGGCGAGGACGGCCGCATGACCGAGGCCGCCGGCGAGAAGTACGCCGGGATGTCGATCGAGGAGGCACAGAAGGCGGTGGTCGAGGATCTCAAGTCCGAAGGCCTTCTCCGGGGCGAGGAGCCCTACGCCCACACGGTTCCCTTCTCGCACCGCTCCGGCGAGCGGGTCGAGCCGCTGATCTCGCTGCAGTGGTTCTGCCGAATGGACGATCTGGCGAAGCCGGCGATCGAGGCGGTCGAGCAGGACCAGGTCCGGATCACACCGGAGGGCGCCCGCCGCCAGTACCGCCAGAAAATGGAGGAGATCCCGCCCTGGTGCATCTCGCGCCAGCTCTGGTGGGGCCACCGGCTGCCGGTCTGGTATCGCGGCGACGGCACCAATGACGACGACGTCTACGTCGGCGAGGAGCCGCCCAGCTCCACGACTGATGGCGACGGCTGGACCCAGGACGAGGACGTGCTCGACACCTGGTTCAGCTCGGCCCTGTGGCCCTTCGCAACCCTCGGCTGGCCTGACACCGATTCCCCGGAGTTCAAGGCCTTCTTTCCGACGGACGTCCTCTCGACCGCGCGGGACATCATCGCCCTCTGGGTTGCGCGGATGATCATGACTTCGCTCGAGTTCACCGAGCAGGCCCCGTTCGAGGACGTTTACGTCCACTCGGTGATCCAGGCGCCCGATGGCCGGCGGATGTCCAAGTCGCTGGGGACCGGCATCGATCCACTCGACGAGATCAACGAGCATGGCGCCGACGCGCTCCGCTTCGGCCTGCTGGCGATGTCATCGACCCAGGACGTTCGCTACTCGGCAGCGCGGGTGCGCCAGGGCCGCGACCTCGCCAACAAGATGTGGAACGCGAGCCGGCTGATCTTGCTCGAGACCTCGAAGGTCGATGGGGCAAAGGCGAAACCGGCGACCGAGCGGGTCGAGGACCGCTGGGTCGTCTCGCGGCTGCACCGCACGATTGCCTCGACGACCGAGAAGCTCGACGCCTATGACTTTGCCCACGCGGCGCTCGACCTCTATGAGTTCTTCTGGTCGGAGCTCTGCGACTGGTATCTCGAGATCGTCAAGCCGCGGCTCTACGACGGTGAGCCGGAGGCGGTCGGCAACCTCCTCTACCTGCTGGAGCAGGTGCTGGCCCTTGCCCACCCGGTGATGCCTTTCGTGACCGAGGAGATCTGGTCCTACCACCCGGGCCGGGAGGAGCCCCTCGTCGTGCACGCATTCCCGGCTGCGGACGATTCGCTGATCGACGAGGCGGCCGAGGCCGAGATCTCCGAGGCGATCTCCCTGACCCGGGCGCTGCGGCGCTGGCGCGACCTCGCCGGGGTTGCCGCCGGGGCGGTCCTCGGGGCGCGGGCATTGAACGGCGACTCCCCGCACGAGCTGGTCGCGCGGCTGGCGCGGGTCAACTTCGACGGCGATGGTGGTTCGGAATCCGGGGCGGAGGCGATCGCGACGGTGCAGGGGGTCGAGCTGCTTGCGACCGAAGGCGTCGACGCCGAGGCCGTCGGAGGCGAGAATCGAGGAGCGCCGCGAAACGCTGCGGGCCGAGGTGAAGCGGGCCGAGGGCAAGCTCTCCAACGAGGGGTTCGTCGCCAAGGCTCCCGCCGACGTCGTCGACGAGGAACGCGACCAAGCTCGAGGGCTACAAGGCGGAGCTGGAGGAGCTCGGATAGGCAGCTCAGAAGCAATCCTCGAATCGCGTGAGGTGATCGGCTGGCAGTTCGGGCTCGAGCGAATGCGGCGACTCTGCTCGCTCCTGGGGTTCCCCCAGAACCGCTTCGCCTCGATCCACGTGGTCGGGACCAACGGCAAGACCTCGGTCGCACTGATGACGGCGGCACTGCTCGAGGCCGGCGGCGTCGCCACGGGGGCGTACATCTCTCCCCACATCCATTCCTGGCGGGAGCGGATCAGGATCCGCGGCGAACCGATCTCGCGCGCAGCCTTCGATCTCGCGGTCGAACGGGCCGAGCAGTCCGCCCAGGTCGCCGACCGGGCCGCCGGAGACGAAGGGCCGGTGACGCAGTTCGAGCTACTCACCGCTGCGGCCTTGGTCGCCTTTGCCGAGGCGCGGGTCGACTACGCCGTGATCGAGGCCGGCCTGGGCGGACGCCTCGACGCAACCAACGTGATCCCCTCCCAGCTAACGGTGTTGACCTCGGTCGGCCTCGATCACACCGAATATCTCGGTGAGACCCTGGAGGAGATCGCCGCCGAGAAGCTGGCGGTCCTCCACGACCACTCGAAGCTGATCGTCGCCTCGATTCCCGAGGCTGTGGTCCCCGTCGTAGAGAACGAGGCCAAGGCCCGGCACGTCGAGCCTCTCTACCTCAGCGCGGAGGTGCTCGCCGGGTACACCTACCAGGCCGAGAACCTCGGCCTGGCGAAGGCTGCTGCCGGCGAGATCATTGGCCACGACACGGTCGACGCGTTCGGCCGCGAGCCCGAGGTCGAGAGTTCTGTCCCGGGGCGCGCCCAGGTGGTCGATGGCGACCCAACCGAGATCTTCGATGCCGCCCACAACCCGGACGGCGCGCGCGCACTGGCGAGGACCCTCCCCGAGCTCGCCGGCGGGCGGGAGGTCGTCTGCTGCCTCGCCGTGCTCGCCGAGAAGGACGCCGCCGGCATCGTCGCGGCGCTGGCGCCGGCATGCCCATCGTTTGTCTGCACCGAGGTTCCCGCCGAAGCGATCGAGGGGACGGGGCGGCCCGGCGGCACGCTCGGCACCGGCCGAGGAACTGGCCGCGGTGTGTCGGGAGGCGGGGTCACAGGCCGAGGCGATCGCCGATCCGGTCGTCGCCTGGAGCCGGGCACGCGAACTTGCGCGCGAGCGGGGCGCGGTCGCGCTCGCGGCAGGCAGCCACTACCTTCTGCGGTGCCTATGGACCGAGGAGCCCGCGGAGAGCTGATTCAGATGATGGGACTGGTCGCGGTCGTGGTCGCGGTCGTGATCCTGGTCTTCTTCGGCCTCGGCTACGTGTTCGGGCTGCTCTTCCTCTGATCGCAAGCGCCCGCCCGCCTTCCTTCACGCACCGCCAAGGCTCAACCGTCAACTAACTACACTACGCCGCCCCATGCCTCTCTCAATCTTCGGCATCTCCAGCAGCGGGACTCAGCATCGTCATAAACCTGCTGGTCCTTTTCCTCGTCGTCGTCTACTTCGCGCTGATCTATTGGACCTACCTCGACGCGAAGCGGCGGCTCGAGGACCCTGTGCTGATCGCCTGCGCCACGGCGGCGTCGCTGTTTCCGTTCGTCGGCACCGTCGTCTACACGATCCTGCGGCCGCCGGAGTTCCTCGATGACGTGCGCGAGCGCGACCTCGAGATCCGTGCCTCGGAGCTGCGCGTCCGCCAGCTGATCGAGCAGTCCTGCCCTTACTGCGAGTATCCGGTCGGCAACCAGTTCATGCGCTGCCCAAACTGCGAGCGGCGCCTCAAGAGCCCGTGCCGCTCCTGCAGCCAGCCGCTCGACCCGAAGTGGGGGGTATGCCCCTACTGCGAGACCGAGGTCCGCAAAAGCAGAAGGCGGCGCGCGGACACCCGCCGCAGCCCGCCGGGCGCCGCGCCGCACGACCCGCCAGGCCAAGGCGGGCGCCCAGCGAGCGCCGGCTCGGCCGGCGGCAAAGCAACGCGGCACGGCCGCGATCCCGCGCCGGCACCCAGACCCGGCCGCGCTCCGTCAGGGTCGCGCTCGGCGGCAGCAGTCCGGCGACCGGCCGCACCCAGCGCTAACCAGCCCCCATGCAGCGCGACGCTGATCCTGGTCAAGCCGGATGCGTTCGAGCGCGGTCTGACCGGCGAGGTGATCTCCCGGTTCGAGCGCAAGGGCCTGCGGCTCGTCGCGATGAAGCTGATGCAGGCCGACGAGGAGATCGCCAACGAGCACTACGCCGAGCACACCGAGAAGCCGTTCTTCGGCGAGCTGGTCTCGTTCATCACCGGCGGCCCGCTTGGTTGCCCTGGTGCTCGAGGGCGAGCGGGCGGTGGAGGCAGCGCGCCAGCTGATCGGCGCAACCGACCCGGTCGAGGCCGAAGCCGGCTCGATCCGGGGCAGCTTCGGCGACCGAGGTCACCTTCAACCTCGTCCACGGCTCCGACTCCGAGGAGTCGGCCGATCGCGAGATCGGGATCTGGTTTCCGGAGCTGTAGCTCGGTTTCGCCATTAGCCCGCCACCTCCATTAGCCGGCCACCTCCTCGGGCTACGCCCTGCGGGGGTGCCGGTCTAGGGTTCTCCGCCGGGTGGCCCATGTCGTGCTTGCATCGAGAAGTCCCCAGCGCAAAGCGCTGCTGGAGGCGATCGGGCTGCGGTTCGAGGTGGTCGAGCCGATGATCGAGGAGCTGACCGAGGGTGATCCGGCGCGACCTGGTCCTGGAGAACGCGCGCTGGAAGGCCGCGGCGGTTGCCGCAAAGCAGAAGCCAGGGACGCTGGTGATCGCCGGCGACACCGAGGTGGTGATCGACGGCCGCAGCCTCGGCCAGCCCGCCGACGAAGCCGAGGCGCGGGAGATGCTCGAGCGCCTCTCCGGCCGCGAGCACGAGGTCCTGGGCGCTATCGCGCTGCTCGGGCCCGAAGAGGAGCAGGGGCGGCCGCGCACCCGCGAGGGGACCGAGAACTCGACCGTCCGCTTCAGGCAGCTCGAGCCGCAGCTGCTCGACACCTACCTCGCCTCCGGAGAGTGGCGCGGGCGCGCCGGCGCCTACGCGATCCAGGGCCTCGGATCCGCCCTGGTCGAGGCGGTTGAAGGCGATCTCTCGAACGTAATCGGCCTGCCATTGCCCCTTCTGGGACGCCTGGCACCGGAGCTTTTCGTTCACGAGCGTGTCTCTTCCTAGGCACGACGCCACTCCTAGCTACCTTCTAAACCAACATGTACCGCAAGCAGGTTCGACGCCGCCGGGCGGTGCTTCTGCTGCTCGTCGCCGCCTCACTGACAATGCTCAGCCTCTTCTACCGCGAAGGGTCTGGCGGGCCCCTGCACGCGATCTCGCGCGGGGTCGGCACCGTGCTCGGGCCGGTCCAGGAGGGCGCTGACCGGGCCCTGAAGCCCGCACGCGACTTCGTCAACTGGTTCGACGAGACCTTCGAGGCGCGCGGCGAGAACGACAACCTGAAGGAGGAGGTCGCCGACCTGCGGGAGCGGTTGGCGGCCGCCGAGACGACACAGCAGCAGAGCGAGGAGCTCCGCAAGCTGCTGCGGCTCTCCTCGACCGGCCTGATTCCAGACGACCGCGAGCCAGTCACCGCCCGGGTGATCGGCCGCTCGCCGACCGTCTGGTACTCGGCGGTCACCATCGACAAGGGGTCGAGCGCCGGCGTCGCCGTTGACGACCCGGTGGTCACCGGCGACGGGCTCGTCGGACGGGTGAGCGAGGTCACCGCCGGCACGTCGCAGATCACCCTGATCACCGACCACACCAGTTCGGTTGCGGCGCGGGTCGAGCCCGTCAACGCGACCGGTGTGGTCGAGCCCCAGGTCGGCAACCCCAACGACCTGCTGCTCTCGTTCGTGCAGCGGGGGGCGAGGATCGACGAGACCCAGACGGTTGTCACCGCCGGCTTCGACTCTGGCGGCCTCGATTCCCTGTTCCCGCCCGGGGATCCCGATCGGCGAGGTGACTGAATCCTCGCTCGAGGAGCAGGGCGCCTACCAGCGCGTTCATCTCAAGCCCTTCGCCGACCTCCGCGACATGGAGTTCGTTCAGGCGCTGACCCTGGCGGGAGGAGAGGAGGAGCGGTGATCCTCACTCCCAGGATCCTGGCTCGCCTGGCTGGCGCTGGGCCTGTTCACGGCGCTGCTCCAGCTCGTCTTCTTCGCCAAGCTCAGTTTCCTGGGCTCGAGCGCCGACTTCGCGGTGCTGGTCGTGATTCAGCCTCGGACTTCTTGGAGGGAGCCTGACCGGTGCGGTCAGCGGGGTTCTCGATCGGCCTGCTGATCGACATGCTCCTGCTCGAGACGCTCGGAGCCACCGCACTCACTCTCCTCCTCGCCGGATATCTCGCCGGGCGCTACCGGGAGAACTTCGGGCTGCCCAGCCGCGGTGGCGTGATCGCGATCGGGGGCGCGCTCACTCTCACAACCGTGCTTTTCTTCGCGCTGATCCAGGCCATGCTCGGCATCGATGCCGCGGTGAGTCCGTGGGTCGCTCGTGACATCATCGTGGTCAGCCTGCTCGGCATGGTGCTGGCGCTGCCCGTCTATGCGGGCGTGCGGCGGCTCTTGCGCCCGGCCTTGATCGAGGACCGGCCGCGCCGCTCGCGGCCAATCGCGCCGGTCACGGCACCCGACTCCGAGCCGACTTTCGAAAGAACCGCCCACGATGTATCGGTATAGCGACGACTTCGAGCCGCCCCGCTCCCGGCTTTCGCTCCGGGTGACGATCCTGGGAGGGATCGCGGTCGCGCTCTTCAGCATCGTCTTCTTCCGCCTCTGGTATCTGCAGGTTCTCTCCGGCGATCGCTATCTCGAAGCCGCCAACGACAACCGCGTCCGGGAGATCCGTGAGCAAGGCCCGCGCGGCGAGATCCTCGATCGCGACGGCAACGTGCTCGTCGGAAACCGGCTCGGGATGGCACTCCAGGTCGAGCCCGACGAGATGGCGAAGGGCCGCCTGGCACGCGCCGAGGAGATCCGGCGTCTCGGTGAGATCGCAGGGCTCGAGCCCAGCGAGATCCGCACGACCATCCGCGAGATCCGCAAGGAGAGCCCGGACAGCCCGGTGATCCTGAGGCGGGATCTCGACCCCGACCAGATCTTCTACCTGCGCGAGCACCAGCTCAGCTTCCCCGGGGTGACGATCGAGCAGCTTTTCACCCGCACCTACCCGAACGAAACTCTCGGTGCCCATCTGTTCGGCAGCACGGGAGAGGTGACCAAGGAGCAGCTCACCGAACCGCGCTACTCGGACCTCGAGCAGGGCGACGTGGTCGGGCAGTCGGGCCTCGAGTACGAGTACGACCGCTTCCTGCGCGGTCAGGCCGGAACTGCGCGCGTTCAGGTCGACGCGCTGGGGCGGCCCAAGGGCCAGCTGCGTGTCGACCCCGCCACCCCCGGCAACAACCTGAGGACGACGATCGATCCCAGCGTCCAGGAGACCGGCGAGGCGGCGCTGGGTACGTGGGGGCAGCCGGGCGCCTTCGTCGCAATGGACGTCCACACCGGCGAGATCATCGCGATGGGCTCGCAGCCGACCTTCGACCCGAGGATCTTCACCAAGTCCGTCACCGCCCGCCAGTACAAGGCCCTGACGGCGGAGCGCAACGGCGCGCCGCTGGAGAACCGGGCGATCCGGGGCGCCTACCCGACGGGCTCGGTCTTCAAGCTGATCACCGCGATCGCCGCGCTGGAGGGAAGCCAGGGCGGCAGCGACGAGGTCGGCGCTCCCGGCGGCCCGCTGATCACGCCCACTTCAACCATCTTCGACGACGGCGTGCTCAAGCTCGACGTAATCGAGTTCCGCAACGCCCACGACGCCGTCTATGGCCCGTTGAGCATGGCGACCGCCCTCAAGGTCTCCTCAGACGTTTTCTTCTACGAGCTCGGCGTGGACGCTCCCGCAAAGGGCGACGGCGGCCTGATCCAGGACTGGGCGCGCGACCTGGGCCTGGCGTCGCGCACGGGTATCGACCTGCCCGACGAGGCCGAGGGGCTGATCCCGACCCCGGCCTGGCGCAACCGGCTTTACGAGAAGGAGCAGACCGACCGTCCCTGGACCCTCGGCGACAACGTCAACCTCGCGGTCGGCCAGGGTGACCTGCAGGCCGATCCGCTGCAGATGGCACTCGCCTACGCGACCCTCGCCAACGGCGGCACCGTTGTCCGGCCGCACATCGGCGAGCGGGTCGAGGACGTGAGCGGCCGTGTCCTGCACGAGGTCAATCCGGATCCAACGCGACAGATCGAGATCGGCGACTCGACCCGCCAGGTGATCCTCGATGGCATGCGCATGGCGGCGATGGAGCCGGGAGGCACGTCTTACAAGGTGTTCGGCAACTTCTCGATCCAGATCGCCGGCAAGACCGGTACTGCCGAACGCGCTCCGCACGGCGACCAGGCCTGGTACGTGGCACTGGCGCCATACGAGAATCCGCGGATCGTGGTCGCGGTCACGGTCGAGGAGGGCGGATTTGGTGTCGACACCGCGGCGCCGGTCGCACTGCAGATGCTCTCCGACTATCTCGACGTGACTCCGAGCGCTCCCGCCGCGGACATACCCGTTCCAGGTACGGGGCTGACCGGCGAATGACACCACCCGATCGCGACACGCTCACGGTCTCGGCGGCGGAGCAGCGGCGCCTTGGCGGCGGCATCGCCGAGCGGCTGATGCTGCCGTACATGGACCCAATCTTGATGCTGGCCGCGCTCGGCCTGATCGGCTTCAGCCTCTTCACCCTGGCGAGCGCAACCACCGGCGACGTCGAAGGGCAGCCGCTCTATTACGTCATCCGCCAGAGCGCCTACGGGATCGTCGGGGTGATCCTGATGTTCGCTGTGGCGCGAGTCGACTACACGCGCTTCCGCGAGCTGCGAGTCGGGCTCTACACGCTGATGATGATCGCGATCAGCGCCGTACTGCTGATCGGGGCCGCGGCGCGCGGGTCGCGCCGCCGGATCGAGCTGCCCTACTTCGGTTTCCAGCCCTCCGAGTTCGGCAAGGTGCTGTTGATCGTGGCGCTGGCCGCGTTCGTGATGGAGCGGCACCGGCGCGGCAAGGACTGGCGCTCGACTGCACGCATCCTGGCGCTCGGGCTCGCGCCGACTGCGCTCGTCTTCCTGCAGCCCGACCTCGGCACGGCACTCGTGCTGGCCGCGATCACGCTCGCGGCGCTGTTCATCTCCGGTGTCCCGGCCAAGCATTTCGCCGTGATCGGCGCGGCCTTCGTTGGCCTCGTCGGGGTCGTGTTCGTGGTCGCCCCGGCCGTCGGGACCCCGATCCTGCGCGACTACCAGCAGGCGCGCCTGACGAGCTTCCTCAGCCCGAGCGAGGATCCGGCGGACGCCGGGTACCAGACCAGGCAGGCACTGATCGCGGTCGGCTCAGGCGGGCGCCTAGGGCGCGGCGAGCAGTCGACTCAGACCGAGCTCGAGTTCCTGCCTGAGCGGCATACAGATTTCATTTTCGCCGTGGTCGGGGAGCGCTTCGGCTTCCTCGGGGCGGCACTGGTACTGTCTCTCTTTGCCCTATTGATATGGAGGGCGCTGCGCATCACGACGATCTCAAAGAACTTGTACGGGACCCTGATTGCTGGCGGCATCGCCGCCATGCTGATGTTTCAGGTCTTCGTGAACGTCGGCGTGAACCTGGGAATTCTGCCCGTTACGGGCGTCACTTTGCCCCTTCTTTCTTATGGAGGGTCTTCAGTCTTGGCCACGTTCATCGCCATCGGTCTTCTACAGAGCATCAACGTGCAGGCGCGGCTCAGCCCCCGCAGTAGGGCAGCACCACTACTGCAAAGAACACTGAGCTAACCGGAGCACAAAATGAAAAAGAACATCCTGGTCAGCGTTGACCGGGGCGAAACGCGGGTCTCCGTGCTGGAAGCAAAGGGCACGCCCACGCGCCTCGCAAAGAGCAAGTCAGGTTCCGCCAAGACCGCAAAGCCGGGTGGCGGCGCCCAGAAGAACGGAAAAGATGATTGGAAGGCGGGCGAGCTCTACGTAGAGCGCAAAGGCCGCCGCTCGATCGTCGGCAACATCTACAAGGGAAGGGTCGACAACGTCCTCCCCGGGATGGAGGCGGCTTTCGTCGACATCGGCCTGGAACGAAACGGGTTCCTGCACGTCGACGAGATCGTCCTACCGGGCGGTGAGGCGGCGCCGAAGCGCGGCCGCGGCCGCGGCCGGCGCATCGACGAGTTGATCTCGTCCGGCCAGGACATAGTCGTGCAGGCGGTCAAGGACCCGCTGAAGACGAAGGGTGCGCGTCTCTCGATGCAGCTCTCGATCGCCGGGCGCTACCTCGTCTACATGCCCGACGGGGACGGAATCGGAGTCTCGAAGCGGCTGCCTGACGGCGAGCGCCAACGGCTGCGCAAGCTGATCGAGAACCTCGACTACGGCGCAGGCGGGGTGATTGTTCGCACGGCCGCCCACGGCGCCAAGAAGGCCGACTTCGACCGCGAGATCGGTTACCTGCACAAGCTGGCGCAGGTGGTCGAGCGCCGCGCCAAGGACGCCGACAGCGGCTCGATGGTCTTCCAGGAGGCCGACCTCTCGATCCGCGTTCTCCGCGATGTCCTCGCAAGCGAATTCGAGTCGGCGATCCTCGACGACGAGAAGCAGTACGAGCGGGTCACCGGCTTCCTGCAGCGGACCGCGCCGGAGCTGGTCGCCAGCGTCGAGCTCTACAAGGGCAAGACGCCCCTGTTCGAGAAATGGAAGATCGAGGAGGAGTTTGCCTCCACGCTCGACCGCCGGGTCGATCTGCCCTCGGGCGGCTACCTGATGATCGACTACGCCGAGGCGCTGACCGTGATCGACATCAACACGGGCAGCTTCACCGGCCGCGGCAAGGGCCGGCTCGAGGACACGATCACCCGGGTCAACGTCGAGGCGGCCGAGGAGGTCGTGCGGCAGCTGCGGATGCGTGACATCGGCGGCATCATCGTCATCGACTTCATCGATATGGCGCGGTCGAAGAACCGCGACCAGGTCCTGAAGACGCTGCGCAAGGCGCTCGACGAGGACCGGACCAAGAGCTACGTGGTCGAGGTCTCACCCCTGGGGCTTGTGGAGATGACCCGCCAGAACGTCACCGACGGCGTCCGCGAGATCCTCACCAAGCGCTGCCCGACATGCGACGGCGAGGGCGTGGTCCGCTCCGAGGAAACGGTCGCGATCGACATCATCCGCCGTCTGCGCGAGCTGGTCGCCGAGCAGCCCGAGCCCGAGGCGTTCCTGATCCGCGTGAACCCCAAGGTTGCGGCGGAGCTCCTCGATCCCGAGCACGGGCTTCCCGAGCTCGAGGAGGAGAGCGGCAAGCGCTTCCATTTCGAGGGAGGCGCGGCGCTGCCTCTGGGGACCTTCGAGGTCGCGGACACCGGCACCCGGACCGAAATCGAGGAACAGGCACTGCCGTTCCAGGTCGGCAACGAGGTCCTGGTCAAGATCGAGGAACCGCACATGTACAACGAAGCGGACGGCATTGCGCGGGTGGACTCGTACATCGTCAGCATCGCCGGTGGTGGTGCCTTCATCGGCGAGCAGAAGATGGTGCGAATCGAGGAGGTCGAACGTTCCTCGGCGACGGCTGTGCTGCTCGATGCGGCCCAGGAAGGCGATCCGGGGCCCGGCGAGGGCGAGGGGCTAGAATCTCCCGATTCTGAGAGGCGCGGGGGCCGGCGATGGCGACTGCCGGTCGGCTCGCGCAAGGACTAGAGACCTATACCCAACGGCACTGATCCAGGACGCTCACATGTACGCAGTGGTTGAAAGCGGCGGCAAGCAGTACCGGGTCGAGAAGGGCGACGCGCTCTTCGTCGACCGCCTCTCCGCGAAGGAGGGCGACACCGTGCCCCTGCGCGCGGTCGCATTCAGCGACAAGGAGATGGTGATCGACCCCGGGGAGCTGGAAAAGGTCAAGGTGGAGGCGAAGGTCGCGGAGCACGTGCGCGGCAAGAAGCTGCAGGTGTTCAAGTACAAGGCAAAGAAGGGCTACCGCCGCCGCGCCGGGCACCGCTCGGAGCTGACCAGGCTCGAGGTCACCGATCTGAAGATGCTGTCGCGAAAGCCGGCGGCGAAGAAGCCCGCCGAGGGAAAGCCGGCTGCTAAAAAGGACGACGATGGCTCATAAGAAAGGACTTGGATCCAGCCGCAACGGCCGGGACTCGAACCCGAAGTTTCTGGGCGTCAAGGTCTTCGGCGGCCAGAAGGTGAATGGTGGCGAGATCATCGTGCGCCAGCGCGGCACTCGCTTCCGCCCCGGGAACGGGGTCGGCCTCGGCCGCGACCACACCATCTTCGCCACGCGAGCCGGCGTGGTCGAGTTCAAGCCAGGGCGCAGGGGCAGGGTTGTCTCGGTCGTCGAGAGCTAGGGCCGCCCTCCTCGCGCTTGTCCTGCCGGCGATGCTGGCCGGGCCGGCCGACGCTGCACTATTGGCGGAGCCGGCCACCACCGGGACTCAGCCATGCACCTTCACCGGCGCGGGCCCCGCGACTCTGGACACGAACTCGGGGCAGTTCTCGAGTAGCAGCGGGACCTTTTTCCTCCCCGGATTCACTCATCAGGATCCCGGCGGTTTGCCGCCCCGCTCCGTCGCACAGTGCACGACGATCGACATCCCGGCAGGTCTGTCGATCAAGGTCAGCGGCCAGCGCACCCTTGATCTGCGCGCCACCGGCCCCGTGACCATCGGTGGTGTGCTGGATCTCTCCGCAGCGGGGGGGACCCCTGGACCCGGAGGCGCGGCAGGCGGCGCAGCCGGAGGCAACGGCTCGGGTATCGGCGGTTTCGGCGGAGGGCAGGTGGGCCCCCCGGGTTCGGGGGGCATGGGCGGCAGTTCTTACGCCGGGAGCGAGTACGGGAACTTTGGTGTCGTGGGCCAGTCAGGCGACTCGGCGCCGGTGGTTGACGGCGGGGGTGGCGGCGGGGGAGCAGGTTCGGGTGGACCGCTGAGCCCCGGGGCTGGCGGCGCCGGCGGCGGTCCCTCTGCTGCACCCGCGCATGCCGGCGGAGCCGGAGGTGCTGGCGGCGGGGGATTGCGGATTGTGAGCTCGACTTCTATTTCGATTGGCGTCGCGGGGTTGGTTTTAACCACGGGCGGAAAGCCGAACGTGCCGGCAGATACCAGTCCCCATGGCGGCGCCGGTGGTGGCGGTTCCGGTGGAGGTATCGCATTGAGGGCACCAGAGATCGTCAACGCAGGTGCCGTTTCCACTCTGGGCGGTGATGGGGACCTCCCTCTGGGAATCCCGCAGCCGACGCCGGGCACATACGCACGGGGCGGTGATGGCGCCCCGGGTGTGATCCGGCTCGAGTACAACACGCTCAGCGTCACCGGGAGCTGGTCCGGGGCCGGACTACCGTTCGACTATCCGGCGGTTGCTCCGACACCGTTGACCTCATCGCCGATCGCCGACAAGGTCACCGTCAGCATCGGTGGCACCGGTCTCGGAGCCGTGACTTCGAGTCCCGCCGGAATCAACTGTGGCGCCGATTGCACCGAGTACTACGACCCGGGCACCGTCGTCACCCTGACCGCGACCAATGTCGGCGACGGCGTCTTCAACGGGTGGAGCGGTGCCTGCGCCGGTCAGGGCCAGGTCTGCACCTTGGCTAGCGGAATTGATCGCCAGACGACCGCCATCTT
Source organism: uncultured Solirubrobacterales bacterium (assembly GCA_963770155.1). Taxonomy (GTDB): domain Bacteria; phylum Actinomycetota; class Thermoleophilia; order Solirubrobacterales; family 70-9; genus CAVYOE01. Next base: position 262,104 of record CAVYOE010000001.1, read on the forward strand.
CGGGCTCAAGGCGCCGACCGGGGGCGGACAGCCCGGCCCAACCGAGAACCCGGCCTGCGCGACGCTGCGGAAGAAGCTGAAGAAGGCCAAGGGCGCGAAGCGCAAGAAGGTCCGCAAAAAGCTGCGCGCGCTCGGCTGCTGAGCCGGGGCTGAGCGGGTTGCCCGGCTAACGTCCGGGCATGCTTCTCGATCGCGCCAAGATCCATGTCGAAGGGGGCCGCGGCGGCAACGGCGTGGTCAGCTTTCGCCGTGAGGCGCATGTGCCGCGTGGCGGGCCCGACGGCGGCGACGGCGGCCACGGCGGCGACGTCGTCCTGCTCTGCGATGTGTCACGCAACGACCTCGGCGCACTCGGCCGTAGCCGCCACTTCCGCGCCGGCCGTGGCGAGCACGGCAAGGGCAAGCAGCGCCACGGCGGCAGGGGAGAGGACGTCATCCTGCGGGTACCGCCCGGCACGGTGGTCGAGACCCTGGACGGCGGCGAGGTCGAGTTGCTCACCGGCGGGCAGCGAGTCGTCGTTGCCGCCGGCGGCAGTGGCGGCCACGGCAACAAGCGCTTTGCCAGCTCCACCCGCCAGGCCCCCCGGTTCGCGGAGAAGGGCCTCGAGGGGGAGTCGGGCACGATCGAGCTGCGCCTGAAGCTCCTTGCCGACGCCGGCTTGGTCGGACAGCCGAATGCGGGCAAGTCCTCGCTGCTGGCAGCGCTGACCCGCGCCAACCCGAAGGTGGCGGACTATCCGTTCACGACCACCGAGCCCGTGCTCGGCACGATCGAGACCGATGAGCGGCAGGTGGTCCTCGCCGACATCCCCGGGCTGATCGAGGGCGCGGCCGAGGGCGCCGGCCTCGGCCACGAGTTCCTGGCCCACGTCGAGCGCAACCGGCTGTTGCTGCACGTGGTCGACATCGCTCCCGATCACGGTGACCCGGCGACGGCTTACGAGGCCGTCCGCGCCGAGCTCTCCGGCTACGGCCATGGCCTCGAGGCCCTGCCGGAGCTGATCGTCCTCTCCAAGCGCGACCTGGTTCCCGACGAGGATGCCGAGCGGGCGGTCGCCGACTGGCGCGCGCGGCTCGGCGATGGGCCATGGAGCCGGGCGCTCGAGGTCGTGGCGCTCTCCTCGGCAACCGGCGCCGGCCTCGACCAGCTGCGAGGCAAGATCCTCGAGCTCCTGCCGGAGCAGACGGCTGCTGCCGTGTCGAGCCCCGCAGGTGAGTCGGAGTTCGAGGCCGAGCACCGGACCTACCGCCCCGGCGAGGACGAGGGCTTCGAGGTGGCGCCGGCCGGCAGGGGGGCGTTCCGCATTACCGGCCGCGGGATCGAGATGCTGGTCTCCCGGCACGACCTGACCAACCAGGAGGCGCTCGGCTACCTCGAGCAGCGGCTGCGGGAGATCGGGGTGATCGCGGCGCTCGAGCGGGCCGGGTTCGAGCCCGGGGACGAGGTCCAGGTGGGCGAGGTCGCGTTCGAGCTGCGGCCGTAGGGCGCCGGTACCTGTGGTGCCCCCGCTGATTACTGGGTACAGTCCAGGGGGATGAGGAGGGCACTCGGGAGCTTTGCGGCAGCGGCGCTTGCGGTCGGGATCGCTGCAGTCATGGCTGTGCCGTCGGCCCCTGCACAGGACGGCTCGGACCAGCTTCGGGTCGGCGTCGGCGTCGCCGACGCGTCGTGGCACGTCGGCGCCTCCGCGGGCCAGTACGCGGGCGACTGTCCGGCGCTCGAACCTCCCAGCGGCATCCCCTGCACTCCGGTCTCCCACGAGGACGGCACTTTCGACCCGACCGGCCACTCGACCCGGCGCAGTCCCTCCTACGGGATGCAGTCGCGCCTCTCGATCCGGGCGCTGGTGATCGAGGGCACGGATGGGACCCGGGCCGCGATCCTCAAGAACGACCAGTACATCCCCCAGGACCTGGTCTACCGGCGGGCCGCGCAGATTCTCGAGACCGAGTGCCCCTCGTGCGGCATCGGCGCCGAGAACCTGACGATGACCAGCACCCACAACCATTCCTCGCCGATGTACTCCTCCACCTCCTGGGGGGTGTGGGCTTTCCAGGACGTGTTCGACATCCGCTTCTTCGAGTACCTCGCCCAGCAAATGGCGACGGCGGTGCAGGAGGCCGCGGGCGAGATGAAGCCGGTTCGCGTCGGCGCCGCTTCCTCCTACTACGACAAGTCTCACCGCCACTCGTTCGGGCCGGCGATCGCCGACGACGGCACGCCCGCCGGGTATCCGAACTCGGACACCGACCACGACCTGACCGTGATCCGCTTCGACGACGTCAGCGATCCGGGGAGCCCGAAGCCTCTCGCCAACCTCGTCAACTTCAGCCAGCACCCCGAGTTCCTCGAGGGCAATGACCTGATCTCCGCCGACTACGTCGGCTCGTTCGAGCGGATGATGGATCGAGAGACCGGCGCGGTCACCCTTTACACGCAGGGTGCGGTAGGGACCTCCGAACCGGAGCGGAGCACCTACCACTCGATCCACGAGCGGCTCGAGTTCACCCACCGCGATTACGCGCAGGCCGAGTTCGCCGCACGCCTGATGTCGAACACGGCCGAGGAGACCTGGGAGGACATCGGCCGGAGCAGTTTCGACCCCGGCGACAAGGCGATCCCGTTTTCGCAGTTCGGATCGGCTCCGGAGTTCGAGATGGCCGACCGCTGGTACCCGGGCCCGCTGACCCATCCCTACCCCGCGGTCTCCAACTGTCGGACGGACCCGGCGCTGGCCGGTGACCCGAAGCTGCCGATCGTCGGCCTGCCCGACTGCGAGGACCTCGACGGCGCGCTCGGCAATGTCGGGCTGCCGGGGCCGGACGAGGTGGGGCTGCCGCAGGTCGACCCGGGGCTCTCCACCGACGACTTCCAGGCCGCCGGGATCCCGGTGCCTGAGAACTACGGCGCTCCCTCTTACACCGGGTTGCAGGAGGACATCGACGTCCACCTGCAGGCGATCAGGATCGGGGACTTGCTGCTGCCGATCTGCTCCTGCGAGCAGTGGTGGGACCAGAGTCGCAACATCGAGCTACGCACCGACAAGGTCGCCGGCAACGAGACGGCGCCGGGCAACCTCGGCTACGACTGGGGCGCCCAGTGCACGCCCGACGGGAACGGCACGTACACCCCTCAGGGGGACGGCACCGGCACCTGGCACTGTCCCAACCCCGGAAATCCCTCGGTGCAGCTGCCCTACACGCTCAGCGACCGGGCGGTGAAGCGGATGCGGGCCCAGGTCAACAACCCGGCGAACGGCTGGAACAACATCGAGAACGCGTTGTTCGCCGACTCCGAGCCGGTCGACGCGACCCAGATCAAGGGCAACTTCACCCACGACGACAGCGGCGCCAATGCCGCTCTGGGCTACGAGATGACCGTGCCGATCTCGATGGCCAACGATTACAACGGCTACATCGCCTCCTACCGCGAGTTCCAGCGCGGCGACCACTACCGCAAGGCGCTGACCGGGTGGGGCCCGCACTCGAGCGATTACATGTCGAGCCGCCTAGTGACGATCGGGCGCCAGTTCAAGCAGCCCGGCTACCTGCCGGCGGCCGACGAGGTGATCGAGGGCCTGTTCGCGCCCAAGACCCAGATCAGCCTGGCCGTGAACGAGGCGCGCGCGCTGGCACTCGGCACGGCGGCCGACGGCGTTGTGGCGGCCTACGAGGCGCTGCTCCCCGACGATGGCGGCTCGGCCGAGCCGGTGGCGCAGCCGCCGGACGTCGAGCGCTTTGGCGCGGCGCTCTTCACCTGGAACGGCGGCTCCAACTTCACCGACAACCCCGAGGTCACGGTCGAACGCAAGGTCGGGGACGACTGGGAGCCGTATGCCGACCAGTCCGGCGAGATTCCGGTGACGCTCGAGTTCCCGCAGGTATCCGACATCGCCCCCTACCTGGCGGGAGACCAGCGCTGGCACTGGACTGCTCACTTCGAGGCATTCGTGGCCGGCGCTGAGGACCAGCCCTTCAACACCGGTGATCGCGCCCCGGCGACCCCGGCCGGGACCTACCGGTTCGGTGTCGACGGCGAGCGCCGCGAGGGCGGGGCGATCGTGCCCTACCACCTGACTTCCGAGGAGTTCGAGGTGGCGCCGTGGAAGGGGATCACGGTCGAGGACTTCAGGCTCGAGCCCGACAACCGGTTGAGCTTCCGCGTCGGTCCCCGCAACACCTACGACGCAATTCCCGGCCCGGCGGAGCTGAATGACGAGATCGGGCCGATCGACTATCCGGACAGCTACGACTCTCCGGCGCGCTTCATCCGCAATCAGCGGACCGCCTTCCGCGATCCGGCCGCCCCGAACGACCCCGACCGGATCGAGTGGTTCTGCTTCACCTGCAGCTTGAGGCCATGGATCGACTTCGGGGATGCGCAGACGGCATCAGTGCAGATCACCCGTGCCGACAGCTGTGTCGAAGCGGCGACCGCGACCCGCGAGGGCAACCGGTGGTTCACCTCGCGTCCGCTCGCGCCTGGCGAGACCGCCCAGGTGCTCGCGGCGGTCGGTCACCGACCAGTTCGGAAACTTCAATGGCGAGGCCTCGCCGGCGCTCTCAGGCGGCACTGGACCGGCGCCCGGTCCGTGTCCTCCGGATCCCGGGCCCGGACCGGGGCCGGGCCCCGGCGGTGGCGGCGTCGGCGGGAGCGGCAACCCCGCCGGTCCCGGTGGCGCGCTGTCCAATAAGGCCAAGAAGCGCAAGAGCTGCCGCCGGCAGGCGGCGACGATCGTCGGCACAGTGGGCCCCGACCGGCTCCGGGGAACCGCGGGCCGTGACGTGATTGCCGGTCTTTCCGGCCGCGACCGGATCTCCGGCCTTGGCGGCCGCGACCTGATCTGCGGCAACGACGGCAGCGACGTCCTTCGCGGCGGCCGCGGGCGGGACCGCCTGCGCGGCGGCCGCGGCCTCGACCAGCTGCGCCCGTAGGCGTCAGCCGGTCCGCAACCGGCGGCAACCGGCGACCCAGAGGGGCGAGAGCGCCGCTCCTACACTTGGCCGCATGACAGTCGTGGTCAAACTCGGCTCCTCGATCGTCGCCGACGACGAGGGCAAGCTGCGCGAGGACGTGCTCGATCTGGTCAGCGACCAGGTCGCGGCATTGCACGGCGGCGAAGGGAAGGGAGAGAACGTCGTGCTGGTCACCTCGGGCGCGATTGCGCGCGGCATGCGCCTGATGGAGCTGCCGGTTCGGCCCCGGGCGATCGACGAGCTGCAGGCGGCCTCGGCAGTCGGCCAGGGCAGCCTCTTCCGCGCCTACGAGGAACGGCTGGGACGCAGCGCGATCCACGCTGCCCAGGTGCTTCTGACCGGCTTTGATCTCGCGACCCGGATGCACTACCTGAACGCGCGTGGGACGCTCATCAGGCTGCTCGAATGGCGGGCAGTTCCGGTCGTCAACGAAAACGACACCACCGCCACCGACGAGATCACCTTCGGCGACAACGACTTCCTTGCTGCCCAGGTCGCGATCATGCTCGAGGCCCGGCTGCTTGTCCTGCTCACCGACATCGACGGCCTGCACACGGCGGATCCGCGGCGCGACCAGGGAGCTGAGCTGATCGCGGAGGTCGAGGAGCACTCACAACTCGAGCAGTACGAGATCGGGGAGCACACCTCTCCGTTCGGGCTCGGGGGGATGCGGAGCAAGGTTGCCGCGGCCGAGATGGCCGGCGCCGCCGGCATCCCCGCGGTGATCTGCAACGGAACGGAGGCCGGGACGCTGAGCGCTGCCGCGGCCGGCGAGGCCGTGGGGACTCGGTTCGCGCCGCACCGGGAGAAGTCCTCGAGCTTCAAGCTGTGGTTGCGGTATGCGAAGCCGAGCCACGGCTCGGTCCGGATCGACGAGGGGGCTGCGAAGGTGCTGCGTGAGCGCGGCTCCAGCCTGCTGCCGGTCGGAGTGACCGAGGTTGACGGCAGCTTCGAGGCCGGTGACGCGGTCGAAGTCACTTGCAACGGCAGCCTGATCGGCAAGGGGATCGTGAATTACTCGGCCGAGGAGCTGCGCCGGATCAAGGGGATGCGGACCGAGCAGGTGCGCGAGCTCCTTCCACACGCCTCCGAGGAGGCGGTCCACCGTGACTACTTCGTACTCACATAACGCCCCGTAATCTGTTCGCGATGGCCACAACAGCGATGAGTGTCGCCGAAATCTGCCGGGCGGCCAAAGAGGCTTCTTACGAGCTGGCAGCGGTGACGACCGAGACCAAGAACGCCGCACTCTCCGACCTCGCCGACCGGATCGAGGCGGATGCCGACGCGATCCTCGAGGCGAACGCGGCCGATCTCGAGGCGGCCCGCGAAGCGGGCGTCGACGCTCCTCTCCAGGACCGGCTAGCCCTCGACCGCGACCGGGTCGCCGGGATTGCGACCGGCGTGCGCGACATCGTCGCGCTGCCGGACCCCGTCGGCGAGGTGATCGAGGGCAAGCGGCTGGAGAACGGCCTCGAGATGCTGACCGAGCGCGTGCCGATCGGCGTGATCGCGATCGTCTACGAGGCACGGCCCAACGTGACCGTGGACGCGGCGGCGCTCTGTCTCAAGTCGGGGAACGCGGTGGTGCTGCGCGGCTCCTCGATGGCCGAGCGCTCCAACGCGGCGCTGGCCGCGATCGTGGTGGATGCGGTGAAGGGAGCCGGGCTGCCCGCCGCGGCGGTCGGGTTCGTCGCGGGCGGCGACCGGGCCGACATGGCTGAGCTCGCGACCCAGGAGGACACGGTCGACCTGATCATCCCGCGCGGTGGCGAGGGGCTGAAGGCGGCGCTGAAAGAGGTCGCGACGGTGCCGGTGATCTATGCGGCCTCCGGCAACTGCCACGTCTACGTGCACGAGGACGCTGATCCCGAGATGGCGGTGAACGTCGTCCACAACGCCAAGGTGCAGCGGCCGGGCGTCTGCAATGCGGCCGAGACGTTGCTGGTCCACAGCTCCCGAACCGCCGACCTGCTGCCGAAGCTGCTCACCGACCTGCACGAGTCCGGGGTGGAGCTGGTCGGGGACTCGCGGACCCGGGCCGCGGCCGGCGGAGTGCCGGTCGGCGAGGCGAGCGAGGCCGACTGGGACACCGAGTACCACGCCTTGAAGATGACCGTGGGAGTCGTCGATTCGCTCGAGCAGGCGATCGAGCACGTCAACCACCACGGCAGCGGCCATTCGGAGGCGATCCTGACCTCCTCGGAGGAGCCGGCCAAGGCCTTCACCGACACGGTCGATTCGGCGGCGGTGTTCGTCAACGCCTCGACGCGGTTCCACGATGGCTACGAGTTCGGGATGGGGGCGGAGATCGGCACCTCGACCCAGAAGCTGCACGCGCGGGGCACGATCGGGGTGAGGGAGCTGACCACGACCAAATACGTCGTCCGCGGCGACGGGCAGGTCAGGGAGTAAGGCGTCGGCGGCCCAAGTCATGCCGGGGTGCTCGGCGGCGCCTTCAATCCGCCCCATGTCGGCCACCTGCAGCTGGCCGAGTCGGCGCGCGGGCAACTCGGTCTTGACGTCGTCCTCCTGGTGCCCACCGGAGAAGCGCCGCACAAGCGGATCGAGGCGGATCCCGGGCGGGAGGTGCGGCTGCGGATGACCGAGCTCGCCGTGGACGGAGCCGACGGAGTGGAGGTATCTTCGATCGAGGTGGAGCGGGAGGGGCCCTCGTACACATACCGGACGTTGGAGCTGCTGCGCGAGGCGGAACCGGATCGGGAGCTGACCTTCCTGATGGGAGCGGACGTCGCCGCGGGGCTGGAACGCTGGGAGCGGCCGGAGCGGGTCGTCGAGCTGGCGCGGCTCGGGGTGGCGGCGCGGGCGGAGACCGACCGGTCCGAGGCCGAGGCGGCGCTCGAGGCGCTGGGAGCGACCGACCGGACTGATTGGATCGACATGCCCATATGCGAGGTGTCCTCCACCCGGGTACGCGAGGCCGCGGCGGCCGGCCGGCTGCTGCGGGAGATGGTCCCGGCGGGAGTGGCAGACCTGATCGAGACGCAGGGGATCTACTCGTGAGCGCGGAGTCCGAGCAGCTCGCGCGGCGGCTCGCGGAGCTCGCCGACAACAAGGGCGCGACCGACCTGATCGCGCTCAAGGTGAGCGAGCTGGTCGGCTACACCGACTACCTGGTGATCTGCACGGCGCGCAACGAACGGCAGGCGCACGCGATCTCCGAGGAGGTCTACCGGCGGATGAAGGACGACGGCCGGTTGCCGAGCAGGAGCGAAGGGGAGCGCGAGGCCCAATGGGTGCTGCTGGACTATCTCGACGCGGTTCTGCACGTGTTCACGCCGGAGATGCGCGACCGGTATCGGCTCGAGCAGCTTTGGGGCGAGGCCGAGCGACTCGATCTCGGGCTGGACCGGCCGCTTGCGGCCGACGGCTGACGGCTGAAATCCCCGCGCGCGGAGCAGAAATCCGTTCGGACACGAATTCCCTGCATTAGCGAAAGGTTCGTCCGCCCCGCCCCTTAGGTTTCCGGCTATCGCCCAGCACGGTTTCAGACGGAGCCTGCTCGGTTATGACCGGGGCAAAGTGGAGGAGGCGCTCGCCTCGCGCGACGCGCGCGTGGCGCGGTTGGAGCGCGAGGCCGCAAGCCTGGCCGAGCGCGTGCTCGACCGCGAGCGGCGCTTGCAGGCGGCGCTGAAGCGGCTCGGCGACAGTGACGAGGACGGGGCCGACCTGCCCGGGGCGATCACGGGCCTCAGCAAGCGGCTGGAGGACATTCACGCCCAGGCACGGCGGCAGGCGACCCGGATCCGGATGCGAGCGCTCCGGGACGCGGTCCAGATCGCCGACCGGGTTACCGAGCTGGCCGGCTTGAGCGAGATGCTGGAGAGCAGCGGGCTGCGGCCTTTTGCGGGGATCGAGGAGAGCGGGAACGGCAACGGGGCCACCAACGGCTCTCCCGAGGGCAGCTTCGGCAAGAAGCCGGCAGGCCACGTCAACGGCGGGGTCGATGGTTTCTTTCAGGGCCGGGTCGAGCTGGAGATCGGGCCGGTCAAGGACTTTGCCCAGCTCTCCCAGTTCGAAGATGCCGCCGCCGCGATCGGGCCGGCCGGCAAGATCAAGGTGGAGAGGTTCACCGGCGGCCGCGCGACCATCTCGATCGAGCTCGCCGAGCCGGTCGAGCTCCTGCGCGAGCTCGAGCAGCACGCGCCGCTCGGCTTCCACGTCCGCTCGCTTCACGACGACCGCGTCGTCCTCGATCTCGAAGCGGACAAGTCCGGCAAGCCGGACAAGGCCGAAGCAGCCTAGGTCGGCACTAGGGCCCGCGCCGCCCAGAAGTTCCACTCTTTCCACACTCGCCCGCGCCTTCCGTCACACCCGCGAGTTCATTAGCGCGCTTCTCGCGACATTTCGCCCCGGCCCCGTCCGCCCTGAGCCGGAGCATTTGCCCCATGAACAGCAACCAGAAAGGCGCGATCGCCGAAGCCGCGATCGCCGCCGCCGCAACCAAGCTCGGCATCGGCGTTCTTCGGCCCCTGGCGGATGAACGCTACGACTTGATCTTCGATTTGCGTCCGAATCTGCTGAGGGTCCAGTGCAAGTCCTGCAGGCGCCAAGGCGAAGTCCTCGACGTCCATGTTGGTGGTTCGTGGTACTCGCCGCGCCGTGGATACGTGAGGAGCACCTATGGAAAAGATGAGGTCGATGCGGTCGCCGTGTACTCCCCCGATATGGACCGCTGCTACTTGCTGCCTGCCACTGTGTTTGCGGGCTCCGGCCGTATAAATCTGCGCCTCAGTCCCACCCGAAACGGCCAAACCGCGTCAGTAAACTGGGCGGCAGATTACGAGTTCGGGGCTGTAGCTCAGCTGGAAGAGCGCCTGCGTGGCACGCAGGAGGTCGTCGGTTCAAGTCCGACCAGCTCCATTCACCGGCCCTCCAAGATCGAGGAACGAGCGGGGATTCAGCTCGCGTATCCCAACCCAACCGATTCCCTGGTTCGAAAGGAAACTGTTGGGATGGATCAGTTCCACTCTCGCCTAGCCCACCATGTTCGCAATGCCGAGACCGGCGGCGAGGTGCTGGTCACCCGCTGGGGCCGACCGGTGGCAAAGCTCGTCCAGGCGGATCAGCAGGAAGTCCTGGGCAGCCACACTCGCGCGTTGTAGGGCGCAGCGTGTGCGGGTGCGTTAGCCGGTCGTCGAGGTCGTGACCCGCTCCGGCCGGCCGTTGGCGCGGCCGCCGGTGGCAAAGCTTGTCGTTGGCGTCGCAGACGGCGCCGGCTGCCGCGGAGGCAGCCACTGGCCTCCCGCGGGTGCCGCCGGAGCCGACGGCCGCACCGCGGTCATCGCGCGTACCGGAGCGGGCACCAGTGCCGCCCCGACCAACACCAGCGTGAATGCGAGCACTCGGCCGGCCACCGCCAGCGTGTCCGCACCAATCGTCTCCTGGAACACCAGGACGCCGCCGATGATGGCGGTCAGGTTGGCGGCGACCGATGTAATCGCGATCACGTCGACGCCGGGGCCGATCTGCATCGCGCGGGCCGACGTGTAGAAAGCCGCGATGCTGGCCAGGACCGCCGCGACCGTCCACACACTGACCAGCCCGAGTACGCCGCTCTCGACCGCATCAGTCAGATACTTGATAGCCACGTCAGCGACCCCGTAGAGCATCCCGGCGGAAGCCGCCAGAACGATCCCCGGCCGCGCACTCAGGGCCGGATGTCCGTTCCTCAGCGCGACGATCAGCGCGATCGCCACCCCGAATACCCCGACCTCGAGCCCGACCAGGGCCGTGAGCGCGTAGCGGCCGTTGTCGTCGCCATTGAAGCCGCTGGTCAGGGCGATCATCGCCAGCCCGGCGGAAGTGACGATCAGGCCCGCCCACTGCCTCTTTCCGAGCTGGAACCCAAAGAACCGTTCGGCCAGGAGCGCGAGGAAGACCAGGCCGCCCGCGAAAACGCACTGCACCACCGACAGGGGCGCCAGTGCCATCGCCGCCACGTGCAGACACCACGCGACAGCAGCCACTCCCAGCCCGATCGCAAACCAGCGCGATCGGAACAGAGCCATGGCGCTCTTGATCGGCCGCGCGAAATTGACCGCCGGTGCCCGTGCGGCGCCGCGCTGCTCGAGCAGAAATGCCACGTTCACCGCCAGCGCTCCCGCCAGCGCGATCGTCAGGCCGAGGATCACAGGCCCAAACTACCCGGAATCGAAGTCGGAGAACCGACCGACCAAGCCGAGGCCCCCTAAATCGCGGGAGGAACTTCGGGGTTATCGCGCACGCCAGCCTGGGCAGTGGCGCCACGGGCTTCTCGCGCAAGCTCGCGCGCGGCGTCGAGTGCGGCCCGCGAGCGCGCCGGCAGGCCCCGTCGCACACGCCAGGTGGCTCCGGAGAACCCCAGGTTGGCGACGGTGGCAAAGCCGCCTTCGTCCTCACGCAGCGCCAGCAGCAGGTGCGCGACACGGTCGCCCCCCGGCAGGTCACCGGCCTCGGCCACCCGAACGCACCAGCAGTCGGCCCGCCGGCCGCCGGGCCGAACCATGATCGCACCCGCCTCGCCGATCAGCCAGACGCCGAACTCCCCGGGCTGGACCGCCAGCCCCGTTTCCGAGGCCAACCGGCTCTGCTCGGGGCCGAGCAGGTCGCCCAGCAGGCCGAGCGCCCGCTGATCGGCCTCGCTCTCGGGCGAGCCGATCGGCACCACCGAACGCGCGCCCCGCCAGGCCTGCAGCCGGGGGACACCCCAGGCCCACCAGAAGCAGATCGCCGCCAGTGGAAAGCTCCAGGGCTCGACCAGGAGCAGGCCGATGCCGAACGCGGTTCCCTGTCCGGCGACCGCCGCGGTCCACAAGGTCCAGATCCGGCCGCGCTTCGCCAGCGACGCCGCCGTGACGCGGTGCCTCCACGGCATCGACTCAGTCTCGGCCAGGACGCTCCTGCCGAGTGTTGCTCCGGCCTCGATCGCGCCTATCCGCCCGCGATCGGCCGCCGCATCACGACCAGCTCCGCGTCGAGCGGCAGCTCGCGCACGACTTCGGCTGAGCCATCCGGGTTGCTGACACTTGCCAGCATCCCCGAGTCCAGCTCGCGCCGGAAGGCATCGACCGCGGCCTCGTGGGAGGCGGGATCGTCAGCGCTCCAGGTAGCCAGTTCCGTATGACCGGTGCGATCCAACCTGATCAGTCTCGACATCTGGTGCTCCTTTCCCTCTCCTCCAGACACATGATACGCCGGAGGTCCAACCGGGTGCGGACGAATCTCACTCTCGGTTCCTTCAGTACGATGCTTTCTCCTGACGGCCAAGGCAAGGAACATTCACGTGGGGTTGAAGAGGGTTATCCGCAGGGCATCGATTCTGATCCTGGCTGGGCTGGCGATCGCGCCCGTTGCGGTCCCCGAGGCGGCATCGGCAGGCTCGTGGTCGCCCTCAGGCTCGATGAACACCGGCCGACACCGGCCGGCGGCAGCGACGCTGCTCGACGGACGCGTGCTGATCGCCGGCGGCCTCGACAACATCGGCCCCACGACCACCGCTACGGCCGAGCTCTACAACCCGGCGCTCAGCCTCTTCACGCCCACCGCGAACAACATGTCCCAACCGCGCCGGGGCTTTGTCGCGGTCACGCTCCTCGACGGGCGGGTGCTGATCGCCGGCGGGGCCGCCAGCGCCGCCGACAGCCAGACCGCCAACGTGGAGATCTTTACCCCGGGGACAGGGCTTTTCTCTGACCCGGCCATTGCTGACCTCGCGACGGTCCGCGAGGGCGCCGTCGGCGCCCGGCTCCCCAACGGCAACATCCTGGTCGCCGGCGGCAAGACCACCGATGCGGGCGCGCCGGTAGCGACCGCCGAGGTCTACAACCCGGTCGCGAACAGCTGGTCCGCCACCGGCTCGATGATCACGGCGCGCCACCTCGCCCAAGCCGCTCCGCTACCGGATGGACGGATCCTGGTCGTCGGCGGCAGCAACGGCGCCAGCATTCTCTCGACGGCGGAGGTCTACGACCCTGTCAGCGGCACATTCAGCAACGCCGGGATCGGAGGCATGGGCGTGGGCCGGGCCTCCTTTGCGATCGGGACCTTGCCCGGCGGACGCGTGCTGGTGGCCGGTGGGATCGTTCCGGGCCTGGTGCTGACCGCGGCAGCGGAAATCTTTGACCCCGCGACCAACACCTTCAGCTCCGCCGGGGTTGGTTCGCTCGCGCAGCCCCGCGAACCGATCGGAGCGTCGCTGCTCGATGGGCGTGTGCTCGCCGCGGGCGGCGCCGTCGGCGCTACTCCCACCACGATTACCGAGGCATACTCAGAGCCGGGCGCAGCACCGCCGCCCGCCGCCGGCCCGACCGGCCGGCGCGCCGCCGCCCTGAAGAAGTGCAAGAAGAAGAAGTCCAAGAAGGCGCGGAAGAAGTGCAAGAAACGCGCTTTGAAGCTGCCGGTCTGAGCGCTTTCTAGACTCACGCGGGTGAGCTACGACCCGCACGCAATCGAGCGGCGCTGGCAGGCCGTCTGGGCCGAGGAGAAGACCTGGGAGGTCGCCAACCCCGGCCAGCCCGGCTTTGACGAGTCGAAGCCGAAGAGCTACGTGCTCGAGATGCTGCCGTACCCCTCCGGCGAGCCCCATGTGGGCCACCTCAAGTGCTACGCGGTCGGCGACGCGATCGCGCACTTCAACCGGCGACACGGAATGTCGGTGATCCACCCGATGGGCTACGACGCCTTCGGCCTGCCAGCCGAGAACAACGCGATCGCCACCGGCGAACCGCCCGCCGTCGCAACCCAGAAGTCGATCGACTCCTTCCGGCGCCAGTTCACGGAGTGGGGCATCTCGATCGACTGGTCTCGCGAGCTCGGCACACACGAGCCCGCCTACTACCGCTGGACCCAGTGGATCTTCCTGAAGCTGTTCGAGCGCGGCCTTGCCTACCGAACCGAAGCGCCGGTGCAGTGGTGCCCAAAGGACGCCACGGTCCTCGCGAACGAACAGGTCGTCGACGGACGCTGCGAGCGCTGCGGCACACCGGTCGAGTCGCGCAAGCTCGAGCAATGGTTCTTCAAGATCACCGACTACGCCGAGCGGCTGCTTTCCGACTTCACCAAGCTCGAGGACTGGCCCGAGCACGTGCTCACCATGCAGCGCAACTGGATCGGCCGCTCCGAGGGCGCCGAGGTGATTTTCAGATGTGACGACCCCGCGATCGAGTTTCCGGTGTTCACCACCCGCCCGGACACGCTCTTCGGTGCCACCTTCTTCGTTCTCGCCCCCGAGCATCCCGAGCTCGAGCGGCTCGTCGCCGGGACCGAGGCCGAGGGCGCAGTGCGCGAGTACGTCGACCAGGCAATGCGCGCCTCGGTGGAGGAACGCGGAGACGAGGAGCGCGAAAAGACCGGCGTCCCGCTCGGCCGCGAGGTGATCAACCCCGTCAACGGCGAGGCGATCCCGATGTTCGTCGCCGACTACGTGCTGATGGAGTACGGCACCGGCGCGATCATGGCCGTTCCGGCCCACGACGAGCGCGACTACGAGTTCGCCACGGCCTTCCACCTCCCGATCACTCGCGTGATCGAGGGGCAGGACGACGAAATCTCCAAGGACGACGAGGGCCTGCCATATCCCGGCGACGGCGCGATGGTCAACTCGGGCCAGTTCGACGGCAAGCACAACCGCGAGGCCTATGACGAGATCGTCGCCTGGCTCGCAAAGGAGGGCCGCGGCAGGCCGGCCGTCAACTACCGGCTCCGCGACTGGCTCGTCTCCCGCCAGCGCTACTGGGGCGCACCGATCCCGATCATCTACTGCGAGGAGTGCGGCATGGTCCCCGTGCCGGAGGATCAGCTTCCGGTCGAGCTGCCCGAGGTCGACGACTACCAGCCCAAGGGCAAGAGCCCGCTCGCCGCGGCGGAGGACTGGGTGGCGGTCGACTGCCCCAAGTGCGGCGCGGCGGCCCGCCGCGAGACCGACACGATGGACACCTTCGTCGATTCGTCCTGGTACTTCCTGCGCTACCTCGACCCAGGCAACGAGCAGGCCGCCTTCGGCCGTGCCGCCGCCGACCACTGGATGCCGGTCGACCAGTACATCGGCGGGGTCGAGCACGCGATCCTCCACCTGATGTACGCGCGCTTCTTCACCAAGGCGCTGGCGGACATCGGAGCGCTCGGGGTGGAGGAGCCGTTCGCCCGCCTCTTCACTCAGGGCATGATCACCCGCGACGGCGCCAAGATGTCGAAGTCACGCGGCAACACGGTCAGCCCGGCCGAGTACGTCGAGCGCTTCGGCGCCGACACCGCCAGGACCTACATCTGCTTCATGGGTCCGCCGGAGAAGGGAGGGGACTGGGCCGACGAGGGCGTGGCCGGCGTCCACCGTTTCCTGTCGCGGCTGTGGCGGTTGTGCGAGGAGGCCGCGGAAAGGACGGAGCCCGGCGAGCCCGGGACCGAGGACGAGGCCGGCGAGCTCCTGCGGAAGGCACACTGGGCGATCGACAAGGTGACCCGAGACTTCAAGCGCGGCTTTCAGTTCAACACGGCGATCGCCGCGGTGATGGAGCTGGTCAACGACGCCTACCGGCTCAAGGATTCGCTCTATGGCGATCCAGCAGGCGCGGCCGCGGTCCGCTTCGCAACCTCGACCGCTGCTTCGCTGATCTTTCCCTTCGCACCCCACATCGGCGCCGAAGTGTTCGAGCGCCTCGAGGGCTCTCGCGTCTGGGAGCAGCCCTGGCCGCAGGCAGACCCGGCACTCCTCGCGAGCGACACCTTCACCCTGATCCTCCAGGTGAACGGCAAGCTCCGTGACCGGGTCGAGGCTCCCGCCGGGGCGAGCGAGGAGGAGCTGGTGGAGCTGGCCCGCTCGAGCGACAAGGTGTCCAGCTATCTCGAGGGGGTAGAGATCGTCAAGGAGGTCGTGGTGCCCGGGAAACTCGTCAACATCGTGGTGCGCTAGCCCGCCGGGCTTCGCCGTTCGTTAACCCCTCCTCCCACGGGGTCTGCTAGAAAGACCGCGTGCTCGTCAGGCGGCTCGCGGACGCTCCCCAGGAAGAGTGGCACCAGCTCCGTACCCGGATCCTCATGGATGCCGGCGAGCTCGGGTCCCGAAACCTCTCGGTCTGCTGGCTCGAGGTTCCGCCCGGCGCAGAACAGGAACTGCACTCCCATGAAGAGGCCGAGCAGGTCTACGTCATTGTGCGAGGAACCGGCCGAATGACCGTCGCTGGCGACAGTCAGGAGCTGAGCCAGGGCGACCTGGTCATGGTGCCGCCCGCGACCGACCACTCGATCGCGGCCGGCGACAGCTCTGAGCTCTGCTGCATCTCGGTCCAGTCTCCTCCGGTGACCTTGTCTGAAGTCTTCGGCCCGCAGCTGGCGGCCGATGTCGCCGGCGGCTACGAAGACGACGAACCGACGTAAGCGGCGGCTCCTCCGCTTCGCGTCCGGTGCCGCCGCCGGTGACCAGAAAGCGCGTCGTCGCCCATGGCCGTGTCCAGGGCGTCTTCTTTCGCGACACGGTGCAGCGACAGGCAGAGTCGGCCGGGGTCGGCGGTTGGGTCACGAACCGCGCGGACGGCACGGTCGAGGCCGTGTTCGAGGGAGAGCCCGACGCCGTCGAGAGAATGGTCGAGGCCTGCCGCCGCGGGCCCGGTCGCGCCGAGGTCGATCGCCTGGATGTCACTGGCGAAGCGCCATCCGGCGAGAGCGGCTTCCGGGTCGTCTGAACTCAGTCCGGGCTGCCCGTGTGCCGCCACTCGATTGCCTGCAGGCAGTCGGTGAACACAGCCTGGTCGAGGTCCGGCTCCCGATCGCGGTAGGCCTTGCGGGCTTCGGCGATCTCGGTGTCGCGCGGTCGCAGTTCCTCCAGCGCTTCCTTATCGACAGAGATCTTCTTCCTTATTCGTCCGGAGACCTCGATCACGCCCGCGGCCTCCGCCTCGTCGCGGCAGTAGGCGGCGACACTCGCCCAAGGCTGGGTGCTGGAGAGGCCGAGGTCGTAGATGCGCCCGCGCAAACTGTCCTCGTCGTCGGCTGAGATCAACTTGGCGATCTTGTCGTCCAGGGCACCGAGGCCCTTTGCCTCGCGGCGGTCGCGGGCGGCCTCCAGGAAAGCGCCTTCGACGCCGGGGAGCTCCGCGGCAGAGTCGGGGAACGTCACTCCCGCGAACGACTTGCCTCCAAGCGTGATCACCCGTTCCTTCTTCACCGGACGCAGTTGGCGAACCTCGGCGAGCCCCTGCTCGCGGAGGTTCCAGATCGCGATCTCGAGCAGATTCGCCGCGGTCTCCTTGCCCGGAACCAGAGCGCCGGGGACCTGCATTGCCCAGCTCTTCGACTTGGCCCGCGGTGCCCAGCTCGTGGCAAAGAGCCAGCGCAAGGTCGCTGCGGTCAGCTTGGGTGGGGGCACGCAGCGATCCTAGGGACGGATCGTTCGAGAGGCGCGACGAAGTTGTTAGATCCTGCGCTCCAACGGCGCGGCCACGAGCCCGAGCATCGGCATCGTGCCCAGTCTGAGCCGTTCGCAGCTCCTCGTCTACGGCGCGGTGGCCGTGGCGCTGCTCCTGCTCGGCGCTCGCTGGATTCGCAGCTCCGACGGCGAGACGGCGCCGGCCGGAGGAGTGAGCTACGAGGCGAACAGCTTCGAGGCTGACACCGAGGGCAGTCGGGACCTGGTCGTCCATGTCACAGGCGAGGTCCGCAAGCCCGGCGTCTATCGGATGCCGGCGGGCGGGCGGGTAGCCGACGCGGTCGAGCGCGCCGGCGGGATCACCTCGGACGCCAGGGAAGACGGGATCAATCTCGCGGCGCGCCTCAGCGACGGACAGCAGGTGGTCGTGCCATCAGGCCGGGCGGGCGGCGCCGGTGCCTTCGCGTCGCCGGATGGGCCGATCAGCCTCGGCAGTGCCTCGGTCGAGCAGCTGGACACGATCGAGGGCATCGGCCCGGTCACCGCCCAGAAGATCCTCGACTACCGCGACCAGCAGGGCGGCTTCTCCTCGATCGAGCAGCTCGACGAGGTGCCGGGAATCGGACCGGCGACGATGGAGGCGCTCAAAGCCCGCCTACAGCCCTGATGGAGGTGACGATGGCGCGCCCGCGGCCTTGATCGACCCCCGCACGGCCGGCCTGGGCGGACTCGCGCTCGGGGTCGGTTTCTCGCCGCTCGCGGCCGGTCTGGACCCGCAGCTCGGGGTGGCGCCGGTTGCGGGACTGGGCCTCGCCGCGGCGGTCCTCCGGAACCGAGCCGGATGGCGCGAATTGGGCGTCGCGGCGACCGCGCTGCTGCTCGTCGCCGTGGGCCTCCTGCTCGGGACGCTGCGGCTGGCGCAGATCGACGGCGCTGCATACCGCGGCCAGGAGGGACGCCCTGCCCAGGCGGTTGGAACAGTGATCTCGGTTCCGCGCCGGAGTCGCGGCCAGGTTCGGGTCGAGGTCGCGACCGCCGACGGAAAGCTGCTGCTGACCGCGTCGGAGCCGGTGCCGGACCTGCCGGTTGGCGGGGAGGTCAGGGCGAGCGGCGTCCTCCAGGAACCTGATCCTTTCCTGGACGGCCTGCTGCGGCGCCATGGAATCGCGCAGGTGCTGCGGGCGGAACGGATCGAGGCGACCGGCCGCCGCCGCGGGGGGGTTGCCGGCGGCCTCGACCTGGTTCGGAGGCGGGCCGAGGCGGCGCTCAACCGCGGTATGCGCGAGCCCGAGGCGGCGCTGGCGCGCGGCTTCGTGCTCGGCGAGGACGACAGGATCGACCCGGCCACGGTCGATGACTTCAAGCGCTCTGGCCTCGCTCATCTGCTGGCGGTGAGCGGTCAGAACGTCGTTCTCCTGGCTCTGCTCGCAATGCCGATTCTGGCCCTCGCTGGGCTCTCGCTCCGCGCGCGCCTGGTCGCCATCCTGGGCCTGGTCGCGGTCTACGTGCCGGTGGCCGGGGCGGGCCCGTCGATCCAGCGCGCGGGCGTGATGGGCGCAGCCGCCATCGCCGCCGCGCTGGCGAGCCGGCCCCGCTCCCGGGTACACGTCGTCATCCTCGCCGCGCTCGTCACCTTGCTCCTGAACCCGCGGGCCAGCGGCGAGATCGGTTGGCAGCTCAGCTTCGTCGCGGTGATCGGGATCCTGCTCTGGGCTCGGCCGATCGGGGAGGCCTTCGGGGCGATCGGAGCCGAAGGCTGGAGGTCGGCGCTGGCCGACGGAGCTGCGATCACGATCGCGGCCACGGTCGCGACCGCTCCGCTGATGGCGCACCACTTCGAGGCGGTCTCAGTCGCCGCCCTGCCCGCGAACCTGTTGGCGCTGCCCGCTGTCGCTCCGGCGATGTGGCTGGGAATGCTGAGCGCCGCGGCGGGCCAGCTGCCGGTCATGCCGGTCGAGGTGCTGAACGCGGTCAACCAGCTGCTCCTCGCCTACATCTCGCAGGTAGCTGACTGGTTTGCCGCTCCGAGCTGGGCACAGGCTCCGGTCCGGCTTACGAGCCCGCTGGCCGTCGTCTCCGTCTATGCCGCCCTGATCGCGGGCGGCGAGCTGCTCGCCCGAGCCCGACGGAGGCGGCTCAGTCTCCGGCTCGGACGTCGCGCCGCGCTCGCCACCGGCCTCCCGGTGGCGTTGATCGCGGTCACCGCCCTGGCCTCGGCTGCCGGGAATGCGGCGCCGG
Source organism: uncultured Solirubrobacterales bacterium (assembly GCA_963770155.1). Classification (GTDB taxonomy): domain Bacteria; phylum Actinomycetota; class Thermoleophilia; order Solirubrobacterales; family 70-9; genus CAVYOE01. The sequence continues at coordinate 281,680 of CAVYOE010000001.1, forward strand.
ACACCGACCGGGCCCCGCCCGGTCACTTCCGTGCCACCTTCCTGGACGTCGGCCAGGGTGACGCGATCCTGCTCCAGCCACCGGGAGGGGGTGCCGTGCTGATCGACGGCGGCCCGCCAGGCGAAGACCTGGCCGGATCGCTTGCCGATCGTGGCGTCGAGCGGCTCGCTCTTGCCGTCGTCACCCACGACCAGCTGGACCATGTCGGGGGACTCACCGAGCTCTTCGGCCGACTCCCGGTTGAGTCCCTGGCCTATGCCTTTGCGGGACCCGAACTGCTCGGCGCCGCGGCGGCGAACGGAACCGCCACCGAGCGGCTGGCCGAAGGGGCCGAGCTTCGCTCGGGGGAGCTCCGCATCCGGGTGCTGTGGCCGCCGCGCGAATCCCGCCCCGCCGGCGACCCGAACCGGGTGTCCGTGGTCCTCCTCGCCGAGTGGCGCCACTTCTCGATCCTGCTCACCGGAGACGCCGAACAGGAGAGCTCCGATCTGGATCCAGGCACGTTCGACGTGCTCAAGGTCGCGCACCATGGAAGCGCGGACGCGGGGCTCGATTCCCTGCTCGAGCAAGCCCTGCCCGATCTGGCGGTGATCTCGGTCGGCGACAACTCCTACGGCCATCCGGCTCCCGAAACACTGTCGAGCCTCCGGGACCACGACCTGCCCATCCTTCGTACCGACGAGCGCGGCTCGATCGAGATCGAGGCCGATTCGTCGGGATGGGCCGTCGAGGGGGGTCAATAAGCTGGACCCATGCCGGAAGGGATGAAGCCCGCCTACCTGATCTCGGGCGATGACGAGGCCAAGATCGCCGCAGCACGACGCCGGCTCGGCGAGCGCTCCGAGCGCGAAGGCGGGCCTGGATCGCTCGAGTCATTTCTCGGCGAGGGCCGCTCCGGCCCCGATCACGAAGCCCTGATCGGCTCGATCCCCGCCATGTCGCTCACCGCCGACCGGCGGTACCTGCTCGCCGACGGCGTCCAGGCCTGGGGCAAGACCCAGACGGCAGCGGTTGCCGAGGCAATCGGCTCGATCCCGGAGGAGACCACGGTCGTCCTGATCGCCCACGGCAAGGCGCCGGCGGCCCTCGCCAAGGCGGTGAAGGCAGCCGGGGGCGAGGTGATCGCCTTTGAAGCTCCAAAGCAGCGCGAGGTGCCGAAGCTCTTGGTCGCGGAGGCCGAGCGGCGCGGCTTCACGCTCGAGCCGGGCGCAGCCCGGCTCCTGGTCGAGCGCCTCGGCAAGAGCCAGTTGCGGCTCGGCCACGAGCTCGACCGGCTCGCGATCTGGGCGTCGGGACCTGCCGGTGGCACGGTCAGCCAAGACGACCTCGCCTCAATGCTGGCCGACACCTCGGAGGAAGCGGCCTGGTCCCTCGCCGATGCGGTCGTCGAAGGCGACACGGCGGCTGCACTGGCAATCGCCGAGCGCCTGATCGCCCAGGGGGAGAGCGTCACAGGCCTCGCCTACATGCTCTCCTCGAGAGTCCGCGCTGCGGCCCGCGCCGCCGCCGAGCTCGAGGCCGGGCGTGCTCCGAAGCAGGTCGCCGATGCGCTTCCGATGCACCCATACGCGGCCAAGATGCTGGTCCAACGGCTGAGCGACCGCAGCGCCGAGGAGCTGCGCGAGGCGGTCGGGCGCGATCGCCGACCTCGAGCTGTGGTGTAGAGGAGGTTCGGACTACAGCGAGGACGTGGCGCTCACCCTGTCGCTGCGGAGGGCGACCGGCGCTCCCGATACCGATGCAGGGAAGGTCGCTGCCTAAGCGCTTTGGCCGGCGCCCCGGCGAAGACGCGCAGCGCGAGCCTTCACCCTCGCTCCGCGATTGCGATGCACGGCGCCCTTGCGCACAGCCTTGTCGACCCTGGAGACGAGCTGCTTGTGCTCGGCTTCGGCAGCAGCCGCGTCGCCCGAGCGAATCGCCTCCTCGAGACGCCGGAACTGGGTCTTGACAGCACCAGCGAAGTGCCGGTTCTCGAGGCGCTCGCGCTCGGTGCGCGAGATCCGCTTTTTCTGGGAGGCGATGTTGGCCACAGAGAGCGGCAAGTGTAGAGGCTGACTTTGCCCGAGGATCCCTTCGACGACCAGCCGGCCCCTACTCCGCAGGAGCCGTTCAACCCGGACTCCGACCCTGGCGAGGAAGGGGATCTCGAGGACATCTTCGAGCCGCGCCCCCGCGACCGCCGGGAGGGCCTCTCGATGGAAACGAGCGAGTTCATGGCGATCCCGGCACCGACGCCCGTCGAGGCGTTCGAGCCGCCCGAATGGGAGCGGCCACAGCGGGGTGGACGCCTTGCGCGCTCGACAGCCTTCTTTTCGCTCGCGACCAGCCTCTCCCGCATGGCCGGCCTGGTCCGGGAGATCTTCGCCGCCAGCTACTTCGGCATTTCCGGCGCCATGTCGGCGTTCACGATCGCGTTCCAGGTCCCCAACCTGGTCCGCAGCCTCTTCGCCGACGCCGCAATTCAGGCCGCATTCGTGCCGGTCTTCATGGAGCAGCTGGAGAAGGGCAACAAGCGGGAGGCTTTCCGGCTCGCCTCGCAGCTGATCTTCATGGTGGCGATGGTGCTCGGGGCAGTCACCGCCGCCTTCGTCCTGCTCGCGCCGCTGCTCATGCCGATGTTCGCGCCCGGGTTCGAGGGCGAGCTGCTCGACCTGACCGTGAACCTCTCGCGGATCCTGTTCCCGATCCTGATCCTGCTCGGGATCACCGGGATCGTCGTCGGGGTCCTCAACAGCGACGACCGCTTCGCCGCGTTCGCGATCTCGCCCTTCTTCTGGAACGTGGCGATCATCGCGGTGCTGGTGGCGTTGTCCCCGGCCTTCTCCGAGGAGGACCAGATCTACGCCTACGCGATCGGCGTCCTGGTCGGCACAGTGATCCAGCTCGCGATCCCGGCCTGGGACCTGCGCCACACACGGATCCGCTTCAGGATGGACTGGGACTTCGAATGGCGGATCTCGCCCGAGGTCCGCCGGGTCCTGCTGCTGATGCTGCCGGTGACGATCAGCCTCGGGCTGATCAACTTCAATCTGCTGATCAACAGCTTCTTCGGCACGCTCGTCTCCGAAGAGGCGCCGGCCGCGATCGACAAGGCATTCCGCATCTACATGCTGCCCCAGGGGATCTTCTCCGTCGCAGTCTCGACCGTCGTCTTCCCGACCCTGGCCCGTTACGCGGCGCGCCAGGAGTACGACGAACTGCGCCGGACAATGGCGAACGGAATGCGCCAGATCATGCTGCTGCTGGTCCCGGCGGCGGCGGCGATTCTCGTCCTGTCCGAGCCGATGATCCGCCTCGTCTACGAGCGCGGCGAGTTCGACGCGGCCCAGACGGAGGTCGTCGCCGAGGCGCTCTTCTGGTTCGCGTTCTCGCTCCCGTTCAACGGGCTCTTCCTGCTGCTGACCCGCACCTTCTTCAGCCTGCAGCAGCCCTGGATCCCGACCTGGATCGCGGCGGGGAACCTGGCGATCACGGCGCTGGCGGCGCTGGTGCTGTACGGGCCATTCGGGGTGGGCGGCATCGTCGCCGCGACCGCGATCGCGACGATCGTCAGCGTCGCCGCCCAGGCGTTCGTGTTGCGACCGCGCCTCGGCGGGATCGAGTTCGCGCGGTTTCTCGAGACGACCGTCCGCATCGTCGGCGCGTCGGCCGCCCTTGCGCTGGTCAGCTACTTCACCTGGGACCTGCTCGACGAGGCGCTCGGCCGCGCCCTCGGCGCCCAGATCCTCTCGATGGTCGCCGCGCTTGGTGCGGGCGGGCTCGTCTATCTCGGCCGCGACCAAGCTGCTTCGCATCCCCGAGCTCGATCAGATCCTTGCCCTGGTCAGGCGCGGCTAGGCCCCACCCGGGGCTCCGCCCGCGAGGGGCCAGACTCAGCTCGGCCTAGAGCTGAGTCGCGATGGTTCCCGCGGCGCTCAGCAGGATCGCGGCCGAGAGACCACCCGCAGCCGCGAACATGCCTCGATAGAGAGCGTCAAACCGTTCGGTGAGAGCATCGATTCGTTCCGTCTGGCGGTCGATCCGCTCCTCCAGGCGAACGAGACCTCCACGCAGCGCTCTGACTTCGTCGCGAAGATCGTCGAGCCGTTCATCGGTCCAGGTCGCTCGGGCGCTCTCGGCACTCATGAACCAAGAATAGAGCTGCTCGTAGCGGCCAACCCACGCAGCCTGTGACAATCCCGCGTCGCGCATGGAACAGATCAGGAACTTCTCGATCATCGCCCACATCGACCACGGCAAGTCGACCCTGGCCGACCGCATCCTCGAGATGACCGGGGCGGTCGAATCGCGCGCGCACCTGCCGCAGCTGCTCGACTCGATGGAGCTCGAGCGCGAGCGCGGGATCACGATCAAGGCCCAGGCGGTCCGGGTGCCGTACAGCGCTCGCAGTGGAGAGCTGTACAGCCTGCACCTGATCGACACCCCGGGCCACGTCGACTTCTCCTACGAGGTCTCGCGCAGCCTCGCCGCCTGCGAGGGCGCCCTGCTCGTCGTCGACGCCGCCCAGGGGGTCGAGGCCCAGACCGTCGCCAACGCCTACGCCGCAATCGAGGCCGGGCTCGAGCTGATCCCGGTCCTGAACAAGGTCGACCTGCCCAGCGCCGACCCGGCCACGACCACGACCGAGGTCTGCGACCTGCTCGGCTGTGCCCCGGGGGAGGTCCTCCGGATCTCTGCCAAGACCGGGGAGGGGGTGGAGGAGGTCCTGGAGGCAATCGTCGAGCGGATCCCGCCGCCTGAGGGGGAGTCCGAAGCGCCACCGCGTGCCCTCATCTTCGACTCGGAGTTCGACCAGTACCGCGGGGTGGTCGCATATCTGCGGATGGTGGACGGCTCATTCGGCAAGGGGGAGCCGATCAAGGCCATGCAGACCGGGACCGAGGCCGAGATCGACGAAATCGGCTTTTTTAGCCCGACGATGCGGCCCACTCCGGGGATGGAAGCCGGCGAGGTCGGCTATGTCATCACCGGGATCAAGGACGTCTCGCTGCTCCGGGTGGGGGACACAGTCACCTCCCGGGAGCGGCCGGCGATTGAGGCGCTCGAGGGCTACCGCGAAGTACGCCCGATGGTCTTCTGCGGCCTCTACCCGATCGACACCGACCGCTACGAGGACCTCCGCGATGCACTCGAGCGGCTCGCCCTCAATGACGCCGCCCTCTCGTACGAGCCCGAGACCTCGCAGGCGCTCGGCTTCGGGTTTCGCTGCGGGTTCCTCGGCCTCCTCCACATGGAGATCGTGCGCGAGCGCCTCGAGCGCGAGTACGACCTGGAACTGCTCGCAACCACGCCGAACGTCCGCTACGAAGCAACGATGGTGGGTCTGGGTGCCGGTGACGGCGAAACGATTGAAGTCCGCAGTCCTACCGAGATGCCGGATCCGGCCCAGATCGATGAGATGCTCGAGCCCTACATCAAGGCCACGATCATCACGCCTCGCGAGCACGTCGGGGCGGTGATGGAGCTCTGCCAAGACCGCCGCGGCGAGCACGTCGACATGCACTACCTCTCGCCCGAGCGGGTGCAGATCCGCTACGACCTGCCCTTGGCGGAGATCGTGCTCGACTTCTTCGACCAACTCAAGTCACGCAGCCGCGGTTACGCCTCGCTGGACTACGAGCCGATTGGCAACCGCCCCTCCAACCTGGTCAAGCTCGACGTGCTGCTCGCCGGCGACAAGGTCGACGCGCTCTCCCTGATCGTCCACAAGGACGCCTCCTACGAGCAGGGCCGTGCCCTGGTGGAACGCCTTCAAAAGACGATTCCGCGCCAACTCTTCGACGTCCCGGTCCAGGCCGCGATCGGCGCCAACGTGATCGCCCGCGAGACGGTGAAGGCGCTGCGCAAGGACGTGACCGCGAAGCTCTACGGCGGCGACGTGACTCGCAAGCAGAAACTGTTGAAGAAACAGAAGAAAGGCAAGAAGCGGATGAAGCAGGTGGGCGCGGTCGAGGTCCCGCAGGAGGCCTTCCTGGCGGTACTCCAGGTGAATGACGAATGACGATCGACCGGCGCGAGGAAGAGCAGCAGAACCTGAGAATCGCCGAGGCCCTCTATGCGGCTTTCAACCAGGAGGACCTGGCGGTGCTGGTGAAGCTTCTTGACGAGAGGATCGAGGTCTCCGCCGCCGGCGACTCCTATGAGGGACACAAGGGCTTCGGCCGCTGGTACCAGGGCTCGGGGGGCCACAAGCGCCAGGTGACCGACGTCGTCCCGGCTGGCCCCGGCGCCCTGGTGGTCGTCTCGGCCGAGGGCGCCGAGCTGGTCGAGCTCGACGACGGCAAGGTCGTCGGCCTCCATCTCCATTCCTCCAAGGAGAAGGCACTTGCGGCTGCGAAGAAACGGAAGCCGAGGGGAGAGGATGGCTGAGCCGACCGAGCGTCAGAAGCAGAATCTGGACGTGGCGATGCGCGCGTTTGCCGCGTTCAACCCGGACGAGCTCGATCGCGTCGCCGCGTTCGCCGATCCGGACATCGAGGTGTTCGCCTCCCCCGATCTCGCCAACGCCGGCAGCTTCAGCGGCCCTGAGGGCCTGCAGACGTGGCTCCAGCAGTGGCTCGAGGCTTGGGACGAGTACGACTTTGAAGTCAAGGCGATGGAGCCCGTCGGCGACCGCCATGTAGCCACCACGATTCGACAGTTCGCAAAGGGACGGGGGAGTGGGGTTCCGGTCGAGATGGAAGTCACCTTCATTGCCGATTTTCTCGAGGGCCGGATGCTCGCCTTGCATCTCTACCCGAGCCGCGCGGAAGCACATCGAGTGGCAGAGGAGCGAGAGGCCACCACGCGAAGCTGAAGCCCAGCGCTAGGATTGCGAATTCTTAGGCTGGCAGGGCCGGCATGGAGAGCTCGGCTCAAACACACCTGATCAGGCCACGCACGGGCCTACTTCGTGGTCTGGGGCTGCGGGACCTCTACGCCTACCGCGATCTCGCCTTTCTGTTCGCGCAGCGCGACCTGCGCCTGCGCTACCGCCAGACCTTCTTCGGAATCGCCTGGGCGCTGGTGCAGCCGCTGGCGGCGACCCTTGTCTTCACCCTGGTTCTCGGCGAGGCGGTCGGGCTCTCCGGCGACGGCGTCCCTTACGCCGTCTTCGTCCTTGCCGGCCTGATTTTGTGGCAGTTCTTCGCCAGCGGCACGGATGCCGCGGCCACTGCCTTGGTCGACGAGCGCGAGCTCGTCACCAGGGTTTGGTTCCCACGGCTGTTGGCGCCGGTAGGCGCGGTGCTGCCGGGCCTGGTGGACATGGCGGTGTCCCTCGGTGCGCTCGCGGTGCTGATGGCGGTCAAGGGGGTCGAGCCGGGTCTCGCCCTTCTCACCTTGCCGGTGTGGGTCGCGGCCGCGGCGCTGCTCGCCCTCGGCGCCGGCGCCCTGCTCGGCGCGCTCAACGTCCAGTACCGCGACGTCAAGTACACGCTCCCGTACCTGATTCAGCTCTGGTTCTTCGCTACCCCGGTCGTCTATGCGAGTGGCGTAGCGGAGGGAGCCGGGCGCTGGGCGCTGGCCGCAAACCCCCTCTGCGGGCTCATCGACGCCTGGCGCTGGTCCCTCACCGGTGCGCCGGCTCCGCCGAGGGAAGACCTGCTCTCGCTGTTGACCGGGCTGCTTCTCCTGACCGGGGGGATCCTCTACTTCCGCAACCGCGAAGGCCGCTTCGCCGACCTGATCTGATGGCGGCAATCGAGACCGAGAACCTCTCTAAGCAGTACGTGCTGGGGACCCTCGGGAGCTACGAGACGCTGAGGGAGAAGCTGGCGGGGATCGGCAGACGGCGGCCCGAGCGGGACACGATCTGGGCACTGCGCGACGTCTCTCTTGCGCTCGAGCCCGGCCAAAGCCTCGGAGTGGTTGGACGAAACGGCGCCGGCAAGACGACTCTCCTGCGAGTCCTGGCGCGGATCACCGAACCGACTTCCGGAGAGGCGCGCGTCACCGGCAGGACCGGAGCCCTGCTCGAAGTAGGAACGGGATTCCATCCGGAGCTGACCGGGGCCGAGAACGTCTACCTCGGCGGGGCAGTGCTCGGGATGCGCCGTGCGGAAGTGCGCCGCAGGTTCGATGAGATCGTCGAGTTCGCCGGGATCCAGTCGTTCTTGGATACGCCCGTGAAGCGGTACTCGACCGGCATGTTCCTGCGCCTGGCGTTCTCGGTCGCCGCGCACCTCGAAACCGAAGTGCTGCTGGTCGACGAGGTGCTCGCGGTCGGCGACGCCGAGTTTCAGCGGCGCTGCCTTGGCAAGATGGACGAGCTCGGCCGGGAGGGGCGCACGGTGGTGTTCGTAAGCCACGATGCCGGAGCCGTCACCCGGCTCTGCGACCGAGCGATCTGGCTCGAAGGCGGTCGCGTCGTCCGCGAGGGAGACGCGGAAGAGGTGGTCGGCTCCTACATGGACACGCTGCTCGGCCGCAGCGGCGAGTGGTTGCCGATCCCCGAGCACTCCGGTCCCGTCAAGCTCGACGGTGTCGCCGTCGTCGCCGGAGGCGGATCGATGGAGCCCGGGCGCGGAGAGCAGCTGACGGTACGCCTGGCGCTGCGGGGCTCCCCGCCGCCGGACCTCGACCTCGCCGTCTACGTCCTCGACGAGCAGGGACACCGGATCATCGACGATGCGCTCTCCGATCACGCCGCGTTCCCCGACGCCGGCGCGGAGCAGCACTTCATCAGCGTCACGCTCCCGGCGATCCTGCGCGCCGGCGACTATGCGGTCGGGGTCTGGATCGGCACCCCCCACGAGGATTACCTCGACGCAAGTGTGCACGCGTTCACGATTGCGCCGCGAAGCGACGACAAGCAAAAGACGATTCGGCGGCGTCGGATGGTTCAACCCCCGGTCGAGTGGCGAATCGATGGCGCCTGAGCGGGGCGGCGAACTGGAGGCCAGCGTGGTCCTGCCGACCCGCAACCGGCGCCGGCTGCTCGAGGTGACACTCGGTTCCGCACTGGCGCAGGAGGACCTCGAGTTCGAGGTGATCGTCATCGACGACGGCTCAACTGACGACACGCGCGAGTACCTCGCGGGCCTCGACGATCCGCGCCTGACCGTCCTCAGCAACGAGCGGCGCGACGGTGTGTCGAGGGCACGAAACCGCGGCATCGAGCTGGCGCGCGGCAAGTGGATTGCATTTCTCGACGACGACGACCGCTGGCTGCCGGGGCGGCTGCGGACGACGATCGACATCGCTGAGGAGGCCGGCGCGGACTTTGTCGTCGGCGCGGTGGCGGTGATCGATCCTTCCGGGCGGACCCTCGAGACGACTTCCCCTCCGCCGGCTGAGCGGCTGGCTCAGGAGCTGGCGCGGTCCGGGACCGTGGCCGGCCCCTCCGCGGTGATCGTCAGCAGCGAGCTCGCCAGGCAGAGCGGCGGCTTCGACACCGAGCTGTCCTATCTGGCGGACTGGGAGCTGTGGCTGCGGTTCGCGCAGGCGGGCAGGCCCGCGGTTTGTGCCGAGCCGCTGGTCGAGTATCTCCAGCATCCCGGCAGCATGTTGCTCGCCGACGAGACCGACATCCCGCGAGAGTTCGCCGTGCTCTCCGAGCGCCATCCGGAGGTCGGCCTCGAGGCGCTCTTCCTGAGTCGCTGGTTCGCGCGCCGCTTTCGCGAGGAGGGCCATCACGTTAAGGCCGCACGCCACTACCTCCGGGAGGCGGTCACCTACAAGACCGGCGGGTCTCTGCTGCGCGCGGTGGGCTCCCTCTTCGGCGAAGGTCCAATGAGAGTGGCACGCCGAATCAGGCATCGCCTTCTGCGGGTCGGACTCGTGAAGGTGAGCACCGATGAGGATCGGAAGGTGCGGACGTCGCCACGCCGCTGATCTCGGTCGTGATTCCAACCCGCGACCGGCCGCTCGAACTCGCGCGCGCCGTGGAGTCGGCGTCCGCCCAGGATGGTGTCGAGGTCGAGGTGATCGTCATCGACGACGCTTCAGAGCAGCCGGCGCCGGCCCAACCGGGAGTGCGGGTGATCCGGCGCGATCGCAGCGGCGGGCCAGCCGTCGCCAGAAATGCGGGATTGAGCCAAGCCCAAGGGGACTGGATCGCGTTCCTCGATGACGACGACGAGTGGGCACCCGGCAAGCTCGCTGTCCAGCTCAGCGCCCTGGATGCAACTGACTCGGAGTGGGCCTGGTGCGCCACCCGCGTGGTGGGCGAGGACCACACGCAGCTCTGGGTCCACGACTCGCCTCCCGCGGAGCAGATAGTTGAGCTGCTGCGGCTGCGAAACGCGATTCCCGGCAGCGCCTCCAGTGTCGTCGCCCGCTCCGGCCTGCTGCGAGGTCTCGGCGGTTTCGACGAGGGACTCGACCACCTCGCCGACTGGGATCTCTGGATGCGCATGGCGGCCGTGGCTCCGGGCGCTTCCGTCGATCAGGTCCTGGTTACGCAGCGCCTGCACCGTGGCGGGATGCACGCCCGCGATGCGGACGGTGCCCGGGCCGAGTTCGACCGGTTCCGCGCCAAGCACCCCGAGGTCTCGGCGCGCGACTTCACCTTCTGGCTCGCGGCTGCCTACCGGCGCGGAGGGCGACCCGTACGGGCACTGCGCGCATACGCGACGGCTCGGCTGCGCCCAGCAAGGAGCTCGGGCACCTCCTCGGATTAGTATCCCCGCCCGATGCCTGTCGACGACAAAGCCGTGGGCAAGGAATGGGGCCCGGAGACCTTCGAGGTCGAGGCCGAGCGGATCACGCAGTACGCCGATGCCGTCGGCGAGGAGGGCGAGGTCTACCACGACGCAGAGGCGGCAAAGGCCGCCGGCTTCCGGGACCTGGTCGCGCCGCCGATGTTCGCGGTGGTCTACAGCGCGCCTGCGATGGGCCCCGCGATCCTCGATCCGGAGGTGGGAATCAATTTCCCGGCGATGGTCCACGGAGGGCAGCAGTTCGAATGGGGGGAGCCGGTCTGCGCGGGCGACAAGATCGAAACGACCGCGACGTGCAAGGAGATCTACGAGAAGGACGGCAAGGGCTTCTACGTTTTCGAGACCGTTTCGAGCAACCAGGACGGCGCCGAGACCGTGCGCGCGACCTGGACCAACATCGTGCGAGGAGTGTGAGATGGCCGATCTGAACCAGGGCGACCAGATTCCCGAGCTCAAGGTCACCCCCGACGAAGGGCTGACCAAGCGCTACGCCGCCGCTTCCGGCGATCCGAACCCGATCCACACCGACCCCGAATTCGCCAAGCAGGCGGGCCTCCCCGGCTGCATTCTGCACGGGCTCTGGACCATGGCCCAGGTCGCCCGCGCCAACAACGCCGCGGCCGGCGGCGACCCGCGCGCGCTGAAGCGCCTCTCGGTCCAGTTCCGGGGGATGGGTTTCCCCGAGCAGGAGGTGACCGTGACCGGGACAGTCAAGGAGGCGGACGGCAAGCTCGTGGTCGACACGGTCGCCGAGCAGAACGGCAATCAGATCATCCGCAACGCCGAGGCGGAGCTCGAGCCCACCGGGTAGGACGCGCGTCGCTCCTAGACTTAGGGGCATGCTGAGCGAACGCCGGCAACAGGTACTCGCAACCGTGGTCGAGGCCCACCTCGAATCGGGCCGGCCGGTCGGCTCGCGGGCGATCTCCGCGCGCGCGGAGATCGACTGGGGCCCCTCGACCGTGCGTGCCGAGCTCGCCGCGCTCGAGCGCGACGGGTACCTGACCCACCCGCACACCTCCGCCGGCCGCGTGCCGACCGACTCTGGCTACCGCTTCTACGTTGACACGCTTCTCACAGCAAAGGGGCCCCAGCCGACCCCGGGCGGCGCACTGGAGCTTTCGCGGATGCGCAGCGAGGTCGAAGACGCGATTCGCGAGACGACCTCGGAGCTGTCGCGGATCAACGATCTGCTCGCTGTCGTCACCGCTCCCCGATCGAGTCGGCCCGGATTCACCGGGTCGAGGTGCTGCTTCCCCAGCCCCGGGTCGTCACCGTGGTGGTGATCGCCTCCAATGGCGAGGTCTCGAAGCGCACTCTGACCTTCTCCGACCCGGTGGACCCGGGGTTGGCCGAATGGGCCTCCACCTACCTCAACGAGCGCCTGGCGGGCCTTGCGGTCGGCGCGCGCAGGATCCCCGCCCGCCTCGGCGATTCGCAGCTCGGGCCGAAGGAATCGGCCTTTCTCGATGACCTGGCGCCCGCACTCAGCGATCCCGACGAGGCCGCAGACCATGTCCTTTACCTCGACGGCGCGGCGCGGCTGCTCTCCGAGGATCACGCGGCGGAGATCCCGCGGGCCGAGCAGCTGCTCGAGGCGCTCGAGCGGCGCGTCAACCTGCTCGAGGTGATGCGCTCGGCGCTCGATCGGCGCTCCGTCTTCAGCTGGATCGGAGGGGAAAACCCTCAGCCCCGAGCTGCGGAGCGTCAGCGTCGTCGGAGCGAACTATGGGCTTGCCCATCGCAACCTCGGCTCGGTCGGCGTGGTGGGGCCGCTGCGGATGGACTACGCGACGGCGATCTCCTCGGTCAGGGAGGCGGCCGGCGAGCTGTCGCGGTTCTTCGAGACGGTCTACGAGGAGTAGGGAAGGAGACCCCCGGTGGCACGAGCGGTTCCCCGCGACTACTACGAGGTGCTCGGAGTCGAGCGCGGTGCCAGCGAGGGGGAGATCAAGAAGGCCTTCCGACAGCGCGCGCGTGAGCTCCACCCGGACGTCAACTCGCACGACCCGGATGCCGAGGAGCAATTCAAGGAGGCGGCCGAGGCATACGAGGTCCTCTCCGACCCGCAGCGCCGCCGCACCTACGACCAGTTCGGCCACGAGGGGCTGCGCTCAGGAGGATGGGCCCCACACGCTGCCGCGGGCAGCATCCAGGACATCTTCGACGCCTTCTTCGGGGGAGGGGGCGCCGGCGGGGACATTTTCGGCTTTGGCCAGCGCGGCCCCGCGAGCGGCGCCGACGTTCTCGCCGAGGCCGAGATCACCCTCGCCGAGGTGCTGACCGGCGTCGAGCGCGAGGTCCGCTTCGAGGCGGTGAAGGAGTGCGAACACTGCAACGGCAACGGAGCCGAGCCGGGGACGCCGATTCACACCTGCGAGCGCTGCAATGGGAGCGGTCAACTCCAGCAGGTCACGCAAAGCCTGCTCGGGCAGATGGTCCGCGCTATGCCTTGCGACGTCTGCAACGGCGACGGCAGGGTTGCCGAGACTCCCTGCGAAGAGTGCTCCGGTGCCGGGCGAGTGAGCGGTGCCCGGACTTGGGAGGTCGAGATCCCTGCGGGGATCGATGACGGGCAGCGGATCCGGATCGCGGGCGCCGGTCACGCCGGCGAGCCCGGTGGCCATCCCGGAGATCTCTACGTCGAGGTCCGCGTGAGCCCCGACGAGCGCTTCGAGCGGCACGGGCCCGAGCTGATTCATGCGGCGGAGGTCGGCGCGACGGAAGCCATGCTCGGGACCGAGCTCGAGGTGCCGACGGTCGAAGGCAGTGCAAGGGTGAAGGTCCCGGCGGGCACCCAACCCGGCGACACCGTGAGGCTTCGGGGCAAGGGCCTGCCGCAGCTGGGAGGCGGCGGCCGCGGCGACGAGCACGTCGTCTTCAAAGTGGTCGTGCCGGCCAAGCTCAACCGCAAGCAGCGCCAGGCGGCGCAGCGGCTGCACGACGAGCTCTCCTAGTGGCTCTGGCCCGATGATCCGCCTCGCGGTCCGCTGCCAGCCCGAGCATGCCGAGGCGGTACTTGCGGAATTGCTGGTGCTGGCTCCGGGCGGAGTCGAGGAGGAACAGGGTGTCGACTACGTCGAGTACGCGATCTATGGCGCCCCCGGCGAGCTACCTGACCTGGGCCAGGTAGAGGCGACCGCCGGCGACGGCTCGGTCGAAGTAACCAGCGCCGAGATCCCCGACGACTGGGCCGAGCGCTGGGCCGATTTCCACGAGCCCGTCCTGGTCGCCGACCGCGTCTGGATTCGGCCCTCCTGGGAGGAGCCGGCGACGGAGGACCAGATAGACATCGTCGTCGACCCCGGCCAGGCGTTCGGCACGGGCGCGCATCCGAGCACCCGGCTCTCGATCCAGCTGCTGGCAGAGCTGGCCGATCAGGGTCGCGCTGGCGGTCCGCTCGCCGACTGGGGCACCGGCTCCGGCGTCCTGGCGATCGCCGCGGCAAAGCTCGGCTGGATGCCGGTCAGCGGCTGCGACCACGAGCAGGCTGCGCTCGAGGCGGCGAGAGCGAACGCCGCTGCGAACGGCGTCGAGCTCGAGCTCAGCCGGGTCAACCTGCGCAAGGAGGCCCCTCCGCCAACCCCCGCCGCGGTGGCGAACATCACCGCCCCGATCCTCTCCGAGATCGCTCGCCGCTGGGCGGCCGGGGAGGGGACCCAGCCCGAGCTGCTCGTCTGCTCCGGCATGCTCGCCAAGCAGACCGACCAGGTAGCGGGGGCGATGGCCGCCGCGGGGCTCAGAGAGCAAGAGCGCCGCAGCGATGGCGAATGGGCTGCCTTGCTGCTGCAGTCTTGAACGCCGAGTACGGAGATATCCTCCCGGCCGTGCTCGCCGAGATCCGGACCTATGACGTCGTCATCTGGCTGCACGTCGCAGCAGTGATCGTCGGCTTCGGCGCAACCTTCGGCTACGCCTTTTTTCAGGCCGTCGCGGAGAGAACCAACCCCCGAGCGATCCCGACGGTGATGCGTGCCACGGGCACCGCCGATCGCTTCCTGGTGATCCCGTCGGTCCTCGTGGTCTTCGCGGCCGGGGTTTATCTGGTCCTCGACGGGCCGTTCGACTGGGAAGACACATTCGTCAGCGTCGGGCTCGCGGGTTGGCTGGTGCTGTTCGTGCTCGGCTTGACGTTCTTCCCGCGATTCGAGAAGAAGCTGATCGAGCTGGCCGAGCGGGATATCGCCGCCGCGGGCAGCGGCGAGGTGGAGCTCAGCGATGAGTACTGGGCGGCCTCGCAGCGGATCGCCCTGGTCGGCAGTTTGTCGGGGGTCATCATCCTCGCCGTGGCCTTCTTCATGATCTACAAGCCCTGACCTCGCCCAGCTCTCTTCCGATCGCCGTCTTCGACTCTGGCGTCGGCGGCCTCACCGTTCTACATGAGTGCCTGGTGTCGCTTCCGAGCGAGGACTTCGTCTACCTCGGCGACACCGCGCGCTTTCCCTACGGAATCAAGCCGGCGGCCGAGTTGCGCGAGCGAGCCGAGGCCGTGACCCGCTTCCTGCTCGACCGCGGCGCCAAGCTGCTCGTGATCGCCTGCAACTCGGCGACTACCGCCGCCCGCGCCGCGGTCGCCGACTTGGCGGCTGAGCAGGATGTCCCGGTGGTCTCGGTGATCGACCCCGAGGCCGAGATCGCCTCGGCGATCAGCCCGAGCGGGCGCGTTGGCGTGCTCGCCACACCGACCACGGTCGAGGGAGGGTCCTACCTGCGGGCGCTCGAGCGCACCGGCCGCGAGCTCGAGGTGACCCAGGTGGCTGCGCCCGACCTCGCGCCGATCATCCAGAACGGCTTCCCGTTCGACGATGGAGTGGTGGAGACCACCCGCGAGTACGTCGAGCCGCTCAAGGAAGCCGAGGTGGACACCCTGATCCTCGGCTGCACCCACTACCCGCTGGTTGCCCCGATGCTGCAGCGGATGCTCGGCCGCGACGTTCGCCTGGTCACCGCCGGGCACGCAGTCGCCGCCAACGTCCAGCGGGTGATGGAGGATCGCGGTCTCACCACGGGCTCACGTGAGGAGGGCACCTACAGCTTCCTCTGTACCGCCGACGTCGATTCTTTCCGCGAGCTCGGCACCAGGTTCCTGCAGATGCCGCTGGGGGAGGTCGAGCATGTCGAGATCGACTGAGCGTGTGGGGGCGCGGGCGCGGGTCGCGCCTGAAGCTACGCTTTAGCCCGTGGCGAGCATCCTCGAACAGGTCCAAGCCGACGTGAAAGACGCGATGAAGGCCGGCGACAAGGAGAAGGTCGGGCGGCTGCGCATGGTCGCGAACGCTCTCCAGAACGCCGCCAAGGAGGGCAAGGACGACGAGGTCGCCGTTCTCCAGGGCGAGCGCAAGCGCCGGCTCGAGGCGGCCGAGTCCCTGCGCGAGGGCGGCCGCGACGAAGGCGCCGCCGCCGAGGAGGCGGAGGCGGAGCTGATCGAGGGCTATCTGCCCGAACAGCTCTCCGACGAGGAGCTCGGCGAGCTGGTCGCCGGGGCAATCGAGGAGTCGGGTGCGTCCGAGCCCAAGGACATGGGGGGCGTGATGAAGGTGCTGATGCCGAAGGTGGGCGGCCGCGCCGACGGCAAGCGGGTCAGCGCCGCTGTGAAGGAAAAGCTTGGCTCGTAAGCAGCTGACGATCGACAACTCGGTGGCGGCCGAGCTAGCGGGCTCGGAAGACGCCGTCCTCAAGACCCTGGAGGGCCACCTCGGCTGCGATCTTTTCCTCCGCGGCAACGTTCTCACCCTTGACGGCGCGGCGGGAGAGGTGAAGACGGCCGAGACCGTGGTCGGCGAGCTGGTCGACTTGATCGAGCAGGGCCACGAGATCGCCCCGGGCACGATCGAGGCGGTCGCGGGCGCCCTCGACGCGGACGAGAGTCCCGCGGAGATCCTCGAGGACGTGATCTGGCAGCACCGCAATACGCGGGTCGCCCCGAAGACCGTCAACCAGAAGAAGTACGTCGACTCGATCCGCAAGCACACGATCACCTTCGGAATCGGTCCGGCCGGGACCGGCAAGACGTTCCTGGCCGTGGCGATGGCGGCCGCGGCGCTCAACTCGCGTGACGTCAGCCGGGTGATCCTCACCCGGCCCGCGGTCGAGGCCGGCGAACGCCTCGGCTTCCTCCCCGGCGACATGCAGGCCAAGGTCGATCCCTACCTCCGGCCGCTCTTCGACGCCCTCTTCAACATGCTGGACCCGGAGAAGGTCAACCACTACTTCGAGAGCGGCACGATCGAGGTTGCACCGCTGGCATTCATGCGGGGCCGCTCGATCAATGACTCCTTCGTGATCCTCGACGAGGCCCAGAACACCAGCCCCGAGCAGATGAAGATGTTCCTTACCCGGCTCGGGTTCGGCTCGAGGATGGTGGTCACCGGCGACATCACCCAGATCGATCTGCCGCGGGACCAGCGTTCGGGACTGATCGAGGTCAGCGAGATCCTCGACGCGGTCGAGGACGTCAACTTCATCCGCTTCGGAGGCGAGGACGTCGTCCGCCACAAGCTGGTCCAGCGGATCGTCGAGGCCTACGGCGAGCACGCCCAATCCCAGCCAGCCCGTGACTCCGACAGACCTGAGTGACGTCCCTGCCGAGCTGCGCGAGGCGGTCGGCGCCGCCCTGGCGGCCGCCGGGATGGAGGACGGGCACCTCGGGGTCGAGATCGTCGGAGAGGGAAAGATGCGCGCTCTCAACTTCGCCCATCGCGGCGTGGACGAGGCGACCGACGTGCTCGCCTTTCCGCTCGACGGCACCGCCGGGGTGGCCGGGCCGCGGGAGCTCGGCGACGTCTTCCTCTGCCTGACCAAGGTCGAGCGACGTGACCGAGGCGGCAGTCCATGGCACGCTTCACCTCTGCGGCTACGACCACGAGACCGACGAGGGCGAGATGCTGGCGCTGCAGGCGAAAGTGATGGCATCCCTGCGGTGAGGCTCAGATGAGCCGGGCCGGCTTCGTCGGGCTCGCCGGCCGGCCCAATGTCGGCAAGTCGACCCTGGTCAACGAGCTGGTCGGGGACCGGGTCGCGATCGTCTCCGACCATCCCCAGACAACCAGGCGCGCGGTCCGGGGGATCGTCACCGGGGGGAGGGAGGGGATGATCACCGGCAACGAGGAGGACTGGCAGCTGGTGCTCGTCGACCTGCCAGGCGTGCAGCGCCCCCGCGACGCGCTTACCGAGCGGATGCAGCGCCGGGTGGAGCGGGAGATCGCCGACTCCGACGCGATCCTGTTGATGTTGAACGCAGAGGAGGGGATCGGCCCCGGCGACCGCTACATCGCCGACGTCCTGCTCGAGGCCCGCGGCGATACGCCTGTGATCGCCGCCGTCAACAAGGCCGACCGCTTGAAGCCGCCGCAGATGGTCCAGGTCCTGGCCGCGACCGAACAGCTCGAGGTCGTCGACGAGATCTTCCCGATCAGCGCCCGCGCCGGCTCGGGGCTGTTTCCGCTGACCAAGCGGCTGGCCCAGCTGATGCCCGAAAGCCCGTTTCTCTATCCGCCTGAGCAGCGCTCCGACCAGCCGAGCCAGGTACGCCTCGCCGAGCTGATCCGCGAGCAGATCCTGCGCCGCACCCGCGACGAGCTTCCGCACGCGGTCGAGGTCGAGGTCTCCGAGCCCGAGCTCCGCGACGACGGCCTCGCCGAGGTCCACGCCACCGCCTGGGTCGAGTCGGAGTCACAGAAGGGGATCGTGATCGGGCACGCCGGCGCGATGATCAAGGAGATCGGCACGGTCGCCCGCCGCGAGCTCGAGCGCGAGCTCGACTCCCGCGTCTTCCTCGATCTCCAGGTCAAGGTCCGCAAGCGCTGGCGCCGCGACGAGGCCCTGCTCGACCGGCTCGGGATCGAGTAGCGCGCATCGCGGACAGGCAGTAATCTTTTCCACATCAGGGAGTGGCGGAGACATCTGGCAGTGCTCGGCCTCGGCATGGTCGGCCTGGCCCTCGCACCCGCCGCGGCCAGCGCCGGGACGATCACGCCGAGCGACGGGGTCGACGGATTCATGGATGGACCCGGTCACTGCTCCTTGCGCGAAGCGATCCAGGCGGCGCAGACGGACGGGGACTTCGACGGCTGCGTGATCCCCGGGGGAGATGTCGATGAAGACACGATCCAGCTGCAGGGCATCACCTACACCCTGTCCGACCTCGGAACCGCCGATCCCACCGTCGACGACGACACCAATGCCGACGACGACCTCGACATTCTCGGCGAGATCGGCGCGCCGGGAGACCAGACCCTGAACATCACCACCCTGGGCTCCCCGCGGGCCGTGATCGATGGGAACGGCCTCGTCACCGGCAACCGGGTTTTCGACCTGGTTCCGACAGCTGTCTTCGGCGACGCGATGAACCTGGTCAGGCTCAGCCAGCTGGTCATCACCGGAGGCAATACAACCGCGAGTGCGGGTACCGGGGGCGCGCTCCGGACCAGCAGCTGGGTTACAGACACGCAGATCTCCTCCTCCCACATCCACGAGAACACCGGCGGTGACGGCGGCGGTGCCATGCGACTTGGCGCCGACATGACCATCACCGACAGCTGGATCGAGGACAACGAGGCGCCGGGTTCCGGGGCCATCTGGTCGGACGGCGATGGAGACATCACGATTGTCGGCAGCACCCTGTCTGACAACAGGTCCGTTGACGGCTGGGGCTACGAGGGAGACGGAGGCGCTCTGCTGCTCAGCGGGGCGGCGGGCGCGACCGGCAGCCTCACCATGGTCAACTCCACCGTTTCCGGGAACGAGGCGACTGGCGACGCGGGCGGGATCTACACCTTTGGCGGGACCGGGATGGAGCTGACCAGTGCGAGCTCGACGATCGCCGGCAACACGGCGGACAGCGATACCGACACGGCGGCGATGTCGGAGGCGACGTCGGAGGCGTCCTGGTCGAGGGCCCCCCGAACCCCGTCGCGATCTTCCGCAACACGATCATCGGCGGCAACGTCGACAAAAGTGGGCAGATTCCCGATTGCTACGGTCCGGTGGTCTCGCAGGGCTACAACCTGCTGCAGAGCACCGCCGGCACGTGCGACGGCGCACCCCCCCTGTTCAGCGTGGCGGGCAATGACCTGCTTGGCGTGAGCCCAATGCTGGCGACGCTCGCGCCCGATGTCGGGGCGCCGACCCCCACGATGGCGCTCCTCCCCGGCAGCCCGGCTCTCAACGCCGGCAACCCCTTGCCCCCGGTCGGGGACGGCATCACCGGCCCAGCCTGCCCGGTGAACGACCAGACCGCGTCCAGCCGCTCGCCCTACCAGCCGTGCGATATCGGGGCCTACGAGATCGAGGAGCCCGACACCGACGGCGACAGGTTCTGGACCTCGGTCGACAACTGCCCGGCGGTCGCGAACGCGAACCAGGCGAACGCCAAGGGCGGGACTGCGGCCGGCGACGCGTGCGAGGACCAGGACGCTGACGGGGTCCTCGACGCAGCCGACACCTGTCACACCCAGGCCGGGCCCGCTTCCAACGGCGGCTGCCCACTCGCACCACCTCCGCCTCCGATCTGCTCCCTCGCAGGCAGCTGCGGGGGTGCGACCGGCCTCCGCGCCGCCGCGCTGAAGAAGTGCAAGAAGAAGAAGGGCGCGGCGCGCAAGAAGTGCCGCCAGCGCGCCAAGAAGCTCCCGGTCTGAGCTGAAACCGGGCGTTCGGGGCGGCAGCCGGGCGTCCCTACCATTGCCGCATGCCCCAACCGATTCGCTTTGACGAGCGCGGCCTCGTCCCGTGCGTGATGCAGGACTGGCGCAGCGGCGAGGTGCTCACCCTTGCCTACATGAACGAGGAGGCCCTGAAGCGCACGATGGAGAGCGGCGAGATGTACCTCTACAGCCGCAGCCGCGAGGCGATCTGGCACAAGGGCGCCACCTCGGGAAACATCCAGCGGGTCCGCCAGCTCCGCTACGACTGCGACGGCGACGCGATCGTCGCCCTGGTCGAGCCGGCCGGTCCGGCCTGCCACACCGGCGAGCGCTCCTGTTTCTACCGGGAGGTCGGCGGCAGGGCCGACACCGCGGTCGATGCGCCCCCCGCGCCGGACGAGCCGACGCCGGCGACCCACGAGGCACTGGCGACGCTGGAGCGGACCCTGGTCGAGCGCAAGCGCGAGCGGCCAGAGGGCAGCTATACGGTGGAGCTGCTCGAGGACTCCGGCCTCGCCTCGAAGAAGGTTCGCGAGGAGGCCGAGGAGGTGGTCCGCGCGGTCCAGGACGAGTCGGAGGAGCGGATCGCGGAGGAGGCCGCCGACGTCCTCTACCACCTTGCGGTCCTGCTCCTGAGCCGAAACATCTCGATGGCCGAGGCGCTGCAGGTCCTCAACGGCCGCCGCAAGTAGCGGCCACCATGTCGAGATGAGCGTCGCCGCCGAACAGCTACCGGACCTCGAACCGGGCCTCGAGCAGGCTCGCGAGCTCGCGCGCACCGCCAACGTCGTCCCGGTCCGCCACACCTTCGTCGACGACACCGAGACCCCGGTCTCCGCCTACCTGAAGCTGCGCGGAGACGGACCCTCGTTCCTGCTCGAGTCGGCCGAGCAGGGGGGACGGCTGGGGCGCTACTCGTTCCTGGGCTTCCGGCCCCGCGCGGAGCTGCGCTGGGCCGGCGGAGAGTGGAGCGAGTGGGGCGGCGAGGGCGCCGCCGCCGGCGGCCCACCCGCCGCCACCCGGCGCGAGGACGATCCATACAGCGCGGTGGCCGCCCACCTGGCCGGCTACGAGATCGCCGAGCTCGACGGCCTGCCGCCGTTCACCGGGGGCGCGGTCGGGCTCTTCGGCTACGACCTCGTGCGGACGGTCGAGACCACGCTCGGGGAGCCCAACCCCGATCCGCTCGGGCCTGCCCGACCTCGCCCTGTTGATCACCGACGTGCTGCTCTGCTTCGACCATCAGCGCCACGAGGTGACCGTGCTTGCCAACGCCTTTGCCGGGGAGGACGGCGGAATCGAGGCTGCCTACGAGCGGGCTGCGGCGGCGATCGCCGACGTCCGCGAGCGTCTCGCCGGCCCGGTTCCGGAGTCGGCTGGGCAGACCACCGAGGCGCCGCAGTTCGGCTCCAACATGAGCCGCGAGCAGTTCGAAGCCAACGTGGCGCGGATCGTCGAGTACGTCCACGCCGGCGATGCATTCCAGGTCGTCCCCTCGCAGCGGTTCTCGGCCGAAGTCGAGGTCGAGGCCTTCTCGATCTACCGCGGCCTGCGCACCGTCAATCCCTCTCCATACATGTACTTCCTCGACTTCGGCGACTTCGAGATCGCCGGCGCCTCGCCGGAGCCGCTGGTCAAGGTCACGGGGCGCCGGGTGGAGACACGGCCGATCGCCGGCACCTACCCTCGCGGGGCCGACGAAGAGGAGGACCGCAAGGCCGCGGAGCAGCTGCTCGCCGACCCGAAGGAGCGCGCCGAGCACGTGATGCTGGTCGACCTCGGGCGCAACGACCTCGGCCGCGTCTCCGAATTCGGATCGGTCGAGGTCGAGGAGCTGATGGTGGTCGAGACCTACTCCCACGTGCTCCACATCGTCAGCCAGGTGGCGGGCCGGCTGCGTGAGGGCGTCGATGCGATGGACGTCCTGCGCTCGTGCTGCCCGCCGGGACCCTCTCCGGCGCGCCCAAGGTCCGCGCGATGGAGATCATCGACGAGCTCGAACCGGACAAGCGCGGCCCCTACGGCGGAGCGATCGGCTATCTCTCTTACAGCGGCGATCTCGACACCGCGATCTACATCCGCAGCGTCGTGGTCAAGGACGGGGTCGTCCACGTGCAGGCCGGCGGCGGCACCGTCGCCGATGCCAAGCCGGACTACGAGTTCGAGGAGTCCGTCAACAAGGCGAAGGCGGTCTTCCGCGCGGTCGAGCTGGCGGCGAAGCAGCCGGATTGGCCCTGACCGGAGTCCCCATGAAAGGTCTCGCATGAAAGTCCTGGTGATCGACAACTACGACTCGTTCACCTACAACCTGGTCCAGTACCTGGGTGAGCTCGGCGCCGAGCCCGATGTGGTCCGAAACGACCGGGCCACGGTCGCCGAGCTGCTCGAGCGCAAGCCGGACCGGCTCGTCGTCTCGCCGGGACCGTGCACCCCGGCCGAGGCCGGGATCTCGATCGAAGCGATGCGCGCCTTTCCCGAGGCCGGGGTTCCCTCTCTCGGCGTCTGCCTCGGGCACCAGTCGATGGTCGAGGCATTCGGCGGCAAGGTGGTCCGGGGCGAGCCGATCCACGGCAAGGAGGCTGAGATCCAGCACGACGGCAGCTCCATCTACGCGGGTCTGCCGAGCCCGCTGGTGGCGGGCCGCTATCACTCGCTCGTTGCCGACCCCCAGCTGCCGCCCGAGCTCGAACAGATCTCCTCGTACGAAGGGGTCGTCATGGGCGTCCGGCACCGAGAGCTGCCGGCGGAGGGCGTGCAGTTCCATCCGGAGTCGGTTCTCACCCCGGACGGCAAGCAGATGCTCGGCACCTTCCTCGAATCCGGAATAGATTCGGCCACCTCGTAGTGCCGAACGAGACCCTCACAGAGGCGATCGAGACGCTCCTGGGCGGGGCTCACCTGACCGCCGAGGAGGCCGCCGCCGTCCTTGCGGAGATCATGCAGGGGAACGCGAGCGAAGCCCAGACCGCCGGCTTCCTGATCGCGCTGCGGGCAAAGGGCGAGACGGCCGAAGAGCTCGCCGGCCTCGCCTCCACCATGCGCGAGATGGCCGACCGGGTCGAGGTCAAGCGAGACAAGCTGGTCGACACCGCCGGCACCGGCGGCGGCCCCGCCACGTTCAATGTCTCCACTACGGCCGCCCTGGTCGCGGCCGGCGCCGGCTGCGCGGTCGCAAAGCACGGGAACCGCTCGGCCACCAGCCGCTCCGGCTCGGCCGACGTGCTCGAGGCCCTGGGGGTGACGATCGGCCAGGACCCGGACGACGTGGCGCGGTGTATCGAGGAGGTCGGCTTCGGTTTCATGTTCGCGCCACGCCACCACCAGGCGACCAAGCACGTCGTCCCGGTGCGCAAGGAGCTGGCGGTGCGCACCATCTTCAACTTCCTCGGACCGCTGACGAACCCGGCGGGCGCGCGGCGGCAGCTGATCGGGGTTTCCGACCCTGCCATGCTGGCGACGATGGCGGAGGCCTTGGCAGAGCTCGGTTGCGATCATGGCTTACTGGTCAGCGGCGAGGACGGCGTCGACGAGGTCAGTTTGTCCGGCAAGACCCGGATGGTCGAGGTCCGCGACGGCTCGCACGAGGAGCGCACCTTCTCACCGGGCGAAGCCGGGATCGATCCCGCCCCACTGGATGCGATCCGGGGCGGAGAGCCAGCTGAAAACGCTGAGGTCACAAGAGCGGTGCTGGAGGGGGAGGAGGGCCCGCGGCGCGATGTCGTCCTCCTCAACGCCGCCGCTGCGATCTGGATCGGTGGCGGAGCGGACGATCTCCCCTCCGGTGTCCAGGCCGCCCGCGAGGCGATCGACTCCGGGGCGGCGAAGGACGTCCTCGAGAAGCTGGTCAAGGCGACCGCGGCCGGTGCAGCCTGATGCCGGGAATGATCGAAACCCTGGTCAGGGCCGCGCGCGACGCGGTCGAGCGCCGCTCCCGGGAAGTTCCGTTGGCAGAGCTCGAGCAGGTGCTCGGCGACCGCAGCGGCCAGCGACCGTTCAGCGAAGCTCTGGTCCGGCCCGGCCTTTCGGTGATCGCCGAGTTCAAGCGCCGCTCTCCGAGCGCCGGCGAGATTCGCGCGGGGGCTGAGGTGGCCGAGACAGTGCGCGCCTACGAGGCGGGGGGCGCTGCGGCGCTCTCGATCCTGACCGAAGAGGATCACTTCGGCGGGTCGCTCGAGGACCTCCGTGTGGCCCGCGGTGCGAGCACCCTGCCGATCCTGCGCAAGGACTTCGTTGTCGAGCCGTATCAGCTCTACGAAGCGGCGGCGAGCGGCGCCGACGCCGTTCTGCTGATCGTCGCCGCGCTCGAGGCGGAGGAGCTCGAACACCTTCACTCCGAAGCGCGCGAGATCGACCTCGACGTTCTGGTCGAGGTCCATGACGCGGAGGAGCTCGAGACGGCCCTCGAGACCGGCGCGGACGTGATCGGGATCAACAACCGGAACCTCGACGACCTCAGCGTCGACGTCGGCACCACCTTCGAGCTGATGCCGGATGTCCCGGCGGGCAAGACCGTGGTCTCTGAGAGCGGAATCGACAGTCCCGAACAACTCGCCGAGCTCATCCACGTCGGGGTCGACTCGGTTCTGATCGGGGAGGCACTGATGCGCTCCGACGACCCGGAGACTGCGATCGGGGCCTTGATCTCCGCCGGAGAAGAGCAAACCGGCGAGATCCCGCTCTAGCGAATCTCAGACCAGGTGCAACTGGGCGTTCGGCCCGCCGCAACTGGGCCTTCGGCCCGAAGGGCCGTGTCTGCGACCCTTCCCGGATGACCGAGATCAAGGTCTGCGGCATGACAAACCTCGCCGACGCCGAGCAGGCAGCGGAGTTAGGCGCCTGGGCGATCGGGCTGATCCACGACCCCGACAGCCCGCGATTCGTCGACGCCGCAACCGCGGCGGAGATCGGGGCTGCGCTGAAGCGCCGCTCCGAGGTCGTCGGGGTCTTCGTCAATCCGACGCTCGACCAGCTCACCGAGGCGGTCGAGAACGAGGGCCTGTCGATGATCCAGCTCCACGGCGAGGAGGGTCCGGAGTTCTGCGAGGAAGCCGCGCGTCGCACCGGCGCGAAGGTGATGAAGGCATTTCGGGTCAAGAGCGGGGGCGACGTCCGCAGCGCCGAGGCCTATCGCACCGACTACCACCTCTTCGACGCGTACAAGCCCGGGGTCCGCGGCGGCACCGGCGAGAGCTTCAACTGGTCCTATTTGGGTGAGCGCCAGTCCCAGATCCCCGCGGTGCTTGCCGGCGGAATTGATCCCGAGAACGCTGCCGAGGCGATTGCCGCTGCGCACCCGTTTGCGATCGACGTGGTCACCGGGGTCGAGGCCGAGCCCGGCCGCAAGGACCCCGACAAGGTCCGGGCGCTGTTCGAAGCGGTCAAGACCAGGGCGGCGGCGCGATGAGCAGCACCACGCACGTAGAAGAGCGGTTCGGCCCCTATGGCGGCCGTTACGTCCCCGAGACCCTGATCGCGGCGCTCGACCAGCTCACCGAGGGTTGGGCCGAAGCACGCGACGATCCGGCCTTCCGCGACGAGCTCGGCCGGCTGCTCCGCGACTACGTCGGCCGGCCGACGCCGCTCTATCTGGCTGAGCGCCTTTCGGAGCGGGTCGGCCACCGCGTCTACCTGAAGCGCGAGGACCTGGCCCACACGGGCGCCCACAAGATCAACAACGCGATCGGCCAGGCCCTGCTCGCGAAGCGGATGGGCAAGGAGCGCGTCATCGCCGAGACCGGCGCCGGCCAGCACGGCGTTGCCACGGCCACCGCCTGCGCCCTGCTCGGGCTCGAGTGCGCGGTCTACATGGGGACCGAGGACACCCGCCGCCAGGCGCCGAACGTGGAGAGGATGAAGCTGCTCGGGGCCGAGGTGATCCCGGTCGAGGCCGGAGCCCGGACCCTGAAGGAGGCGGTCAGCGCCGCGATTCGCGACTGGGTCGCGAGCGTCGAGACGACCCATTACGTGATCGGCTCGTGTGTCGGCCCGGCGCCGTACCCGGCTCTCGTGCGCGACCTGCAGCGGGTGATCGGCGACGAGGCTCGCGAGCAGGCGATTGCCGCCGAGAGCGGCCTGCCGGCGCGGGTGATCGCCTGTGTCGGTGGCGGCTCGAACGCGATCGGGACCTTCACCCCCTTCATCGGTGACGCGGACGTCGACTTGATCGGAATCGAGGCCGCGGGCGAAGGGCTCGAGGGGGGCCGTCACGGCGCGTCCCTGGTCGCGGGGAGGACCGGAGTCCTCCACGGCGCCATGTCCTCGGTGCTTGCCGACGAGGACGGGCAGATCCTCGAGGCGCACTCTGTCTCGGCCGGGCTCGACTATCCGGGGGTCGGCCCCGAGCACGCCCAGCTACGCGACTCCGGCCGCGCAAAGTACTTCGCGGTCAGTGACGACGACGCGATCCGCGCCTTTCGTGAGCTCGCCAGGCTCGAGGGGATCATTCCGGCTCTGGAGCCCGCGCACGCAATCGCATGGTTGCTGCAGAACCCGGGGAAGGGCGGCTACGACGTCCTCTGTCTCTCCGGCCGCGGCGACAAGGACCTGACCGAAGCGCTGGAAAGGCTCGACCAGCTCGATGGCTGACGGTGTAGCGACCGAGACCGGCCTTGCCCGGATTGCCGCTGCCTTCGATCTGGCAAAGGAGGAGAACCGGGCCGCCCTGATGCCCTACCTGATGGGCGCCTTTCCCGACCGGGAGACGGCAGGCGCGGTGGCCGAGGCCTACGCCGAGTCCGGCGCCGACCTGATCGAGCTCGGGATCCCGTTCAGCGACCCGCTCGCCGACGGGCCGGTGATCCACGCCGCCGACACCGAGGCGCTCGCCCACGGCTCCAGTTTCGAAGCGGCGCTCGAGCCCTGCGCGGCGGTCGCCGACCGGGTTCCGGTGGTGGTCATGTGTTACGCCAACATGGCGCTGACCCTCGGGCCGGAGCGGTTTGCGGGCCGGATCGCCGACGCCGGCGCGGCCGGCGCCATCGTCCCCGACCTGCCGCTGGAGGAGGCGGACGAGATGCGAACGGCGCTCTCCTCCCGCGATCTGGCGCTGGTGCCGCTGGTTGCCCCGACCACGCCGCACGAGCGCCTGGTTCGTATCTGCGAGAAGGCACTCGGCTTCGTCTACGTCGTCTCGACCACCGGGACCACGGGCGAGCGCAAGCAGCTGCCTGAGGAGCTCCGCGAGCTTGCCGGTGCGACCCGGGACGCGGCGAGCGTGCCGACCGCGGTCGGGTTCGGCATCTCCACACCGGAGCAGGCGGCCGAGGTCGGCGAGATCGCCGACGGCGTCATCATCGGCTCGCGCCTGGTGCGCGCGGTCAGCGAGGCGGACGATGCCTCGGCCGCGGCCAAGGCCGTCTCCGAGTTCCTCGAGCAGGTCCGCTCCGCGCTCAGCAAATAAACTGCGCGCCATGCGGCTTCTCGTCTTCCTGGTCGTCGCCACCTGCGCCATGGTGATCGGCTACGCGATCGGCCTCGGCGGCCCCGTTGTGGCCCTGATCTTCCTGTTCATCCTCTTCAACGGAGTGATGGACCGGGTGATGCAGCCGCTGCTCGAGAAGCTGCGTCCGTAGCTTCCCTCCCGGGTCGCGCCTTAGGATTCGCCGATGCGCATCGGTGTGCTCACCGGCGGAGGCGACTGTCCCGGCTTGAACGCGGTGATCCGCGCGATCGTCCGCAAGGGGGTCGCCGAGTACGGGCACGAGTTCGTCGGCTACCGCGACGGATGGCGCGGGCCGCTCGAGGGGGACAGCCGCCCGCTCGGGGTGCCCGAGGTGCGCGGGATCCTGCCGCGCGGCGGAACCATCCTCGGCTCGTCGCGGACCAATCCGATCAACGAGGAAGGCGGGATCGAGAAGCTCACCGCCAACCTGAGCGACGCGGGAGTCGAGGGACTGATCGCGATCGGGGGCGAGGACACCCTCGGCGTCGCGGCGAAGCTGCATGAGGAGGGCGTCAAGGTCCTCGGGGTGCCGAAGACGATCGATAACGACCTCGGCGCCACCGACTACACCTTCGGCTTCGACACCGCCGTCAACATCGCGATGGCGGCGATCGACCGCCTCCATACGACCGCGGAGAGCCACCGGCGCACCCTGATCGTCGAGGTCATGGGCCGGCACGCGGGCTGGATCGCCTTTCACGCCGGGGTCGCGGGCGGCGCCAACGTGATCCTGATCCCCGAGCTTCCGTTCGAGATCGAGCGGGTCTGCGAGTACATCGAGCGCCGCTTCGAGAGCCAGTACTCGCCGATCCTGGTTGTTGCCGAGGGGGCCCAGCCCAAGGGCGGCTTCCCCGAGCAGGACGAGGCGCCGACGGACGCCTTCGGCCATGCCCGTCTGGGCGGCATCGCCCACTGGCTCGAGGGAGAAATCGAGCGGCGGACCGGGCATGAGGCGCGGGCGACGGTCCTCGGCCACGTGCAGCGCGGCGGCACGCCCTCTGCCTTCGACCGGGTCCTCGCCACACGGTTCGGCCTCCACGCAATCGACGCCGTGGATGCCGGCGAGTGGGGAAAGATGACTTCCCTGCGGGCCACCGACATCGAGCTGGTCGAGCTGGCCGAGGCAACCGCCGAACCCAAGCTCGTCCCGGAGAGCCTCTACCGCGAGGCCGAGGTTTTCTTCGGTTGAGGGCCTGTGTGCCGGCCCTCGCGGCCGTTCTGGTGCTGGTGTTCGGAGCCGGCTGCGGCGAGACCGGCTCGGGCCCCGGCGACGGCCCGCTGCGCGTCTACATGAGCGTGCCGCTGAGCGGCGAGCGGGCCGCGGAAGGCCGCCGTCTGGCAGACGGCGCCGAGCGGGCCCTGGCAGAGGCCGGCGGCCATGCCGGCGACCGCGAGATCGAGCTCGAGGTGCTCGACGACACCGGCGGCGGCACGAAGTGGAGCGCCGTGGCCACCGGGGACAACGCCCGTACTGCAAGCGAGGACGCCGACACGATCGCCTACATCGGGGAGCTCGACACGACCGCGACCGCGACCTCGCTCCCGATCACCGACCTCGCCGAGATCCCGCAGCTCGTTCTCGGCGAGGTGCCTTCCGACCTCGACGTCGA
Organism: uncultured Solirubrobacterales bacterium; assembly: GCA_963770155.1. Taxonomy (GTDB): domain Bacteria; phylum Actinomycetota; class Thermoleophilia; order Solirubrobacterales; family 70-9; genus CAVYOE01. Next base: position 311,012 of record CAVYOE010000001.1, read on the forward strand.
CAACGAGATCTTGCCGATTGCGGCCGGTAAGGACGAGAATGCCGGCGGGACTGCGATGCAGCTGGCCCTTGACGCGATCGAGGCGGCGGGCGACGACGGCACCGACCGAACCGTCGTCCGTGAGGAGCTGCGCGACCTGGCGGCTAGCCGGTCCTCTCCCTGACCCAGTTCCCCAGCTCGGGGATCAGCCGCGGGTCGATCGTGTGCGGCATGCGCGACTCGTGGTAGGTGACATCGAGTCCGCCGGCCTCGAGCTGGTCGCGGGCGGTGCGGCCGAACTCGACCGAGATCACCGGATCGAGCTCGCCGTGGGTGATCATCACCGGCAGGCTCTTGCGTGCGGCGAGGTCGGGCTCCCAACCGTCGACGGTGGGGATGAAGCCGCTCATCGCCAGAATGCCGGCCGGTCGCGGGCGGCCGGGGCTCAACCCGAGTGCATAGGACATCACCGCCCCTTGGCTGAACCCACCGAGGATCGTCCGGTCCCAAGCAAGGCCGTGGTCCTCGAGCAGGGAGTCGAAGAACGTCTCCAGCTGTCTGGAAGTGGCCTCGAAGCTCCGCGGCTCAGGGCGGCCGACCTGCATGAAGCGGTACCAGTGCCGACCCCCCGGAGGCTCGTCGGTGATCGGCCCACCGGGAGCGACGCCGAGGAGCCGCTTGTCCGGGTCGAGGATGTCGAGGAACGGAAAGAGGTCTTCCTCGCTGGTGCCGCGGCCGTGCATCAGTACGAGCACGCCCTCTGCCTCGCCGGCCGGTTCCCGTACGCGATGGACCAGCTCGGCGGTGTTGCTCAAGCTTTGACCGAGCGCGGGTTCTTGATCGGCCGCAGATTCGGCTCGATCTGGTCGCGCAGGTGCTCGATGAACGGGGGCAGCGACAGCTTCTCGCCGAGATGCTCGAGTGGCTCGTCCACCGTGAACCCGGGCCCTAACGTGGCTATCTCGAACAGGACGCCGCTCGGCTCGCGGAAGTAGATCGATTTGAAGTAGAAGCGGTCGATCACCGGAGTCGCCTCGGCACCGGCCCCGGAGGCGCGGTCCCGCCATGCCTCGTGCTCCTCGATCTCCGACGCCCAGGCAATGTGGTGGACCGTCCCGGCGCCCTGCAGCCCGCGCTCGGCGGGCGGATCGATGTAGCCCCAAAGCCCGCCGCGGCTTTCCCCACGCGCCTCCCAATCGGAGCCCTCGGGTCCGTCGACCGGCTCGAACTCGAGCGCCTCGAGCAGGGGCCGGCTGGCCTCCGGGCTGGTCGAGTACGCGATCGCGCCATCGAAGCCCTGCAGCGCCATCTCGGGCGGAATCTCGGGATGCTCAGCGACCAGGGGCTCATCGCCCGCGTCCGAGGTGGTCACCGCAAGCCCAAGCCCCTCCGGGTCGGTGAAGCGCAGGTCGCCCTGATCCGTGCGCTCCGATTCGATCCCGTTCTGCTCCAGGCGCTCGGCCCAAAAGCTGACCGCATCGTCGGAGCCGACCCGGAAGCGGATGCTGTGGATCATGCCGGCGCCGTCACGGCCATCCGGGACCCCCGGGAACTCGAAGAAGGTGAGGTCAGCCCCGGCGCTTCCTTTCTCGTCAGCGAAGAAGAGGTGGTAGACGTCGGTGTTGTCCTGGTTGACGGTCTTCTTCACCAGCCGCAGGCCCATGACCCCGACGTAGAAGTCGACGTTCTTCTGGCCGTTCTCGGTGATCGCGGTGATGTGGTGGATGCCTTCGAGCTTCATCGAACTCCATTGGTGGTGGGTTGTGAATGCCGGGTCAGGCGCTCGAGCGTGAGCAAGGGTGACTCGTACATCTTCCCCGTTGCCCGCTCCATCGCGATCTCACACGTTCGGTTGCTCGAAAGGTAGGCGTCGAAGTCGCGGCCGGCGAGCTCCGCCGCCTCATCGCGAGTCGCGGCCTCGGTCAGCTCGGGGTGGAGGAAGCCGCGGTCGCCGGCAAAGCCACAGCACTCGGCCGCAGCCGGGACCACCACCTCCTCGGCGAGGCCGGCCCCGAGCGCCTGCAGGGCGCGGTCGGTGCCGATGTGCCGCGCCGAGCAGGTCGGGTGTATTGCGACCGAGCCCAGCTTGTGCGCCGGTTCGAGCCGCTCCAGCAGCCTCGCGGCCCAGGCGACCGAGTCGAGCACCTCGAGCTTCTGCATCCGGTCTCGGCCCTGATCGTCGAGTGCCGGCGGGATCTCGGCGCTGATTCCATTCGCGCACGAGCTGGCGTCGATCACCACCGGCAGCTCGCCTCCGTCGCTCCAGCGCCACAGCGCCTCGGCGGTGTGCGTGGACATCCACTTGTGTCCTTCGAGCTGGCCCTTCGAGTGCCACGGGGTGCCACAGCAATGCCCGGCGACGTCATCGGGGATCCAGACGGGGAGCCCGGCGCGGCGTGAGACCTCGACCAGCGCTTCAGGCAGGCTCCGCTCGCCATCGGCCTGCGGTGAGTTGCCGAAGATCCGGTTGATGCACGCCGGGAGATACACAGCCGCCGCCCCGTCGCGGACGGTCGCCGGGAGGCGCTTCGCCGGCCGCGGCATCGCGGAGCCCCGGCGGCTCCGCCTCGCCACCGGCCCGCCGAGGCGCAGCCCGAGGCGGGAGGCGCGCTCTACCGAAGCCCAGCGCTTTGCCGCCGACAGGGCCGCGCGCTGTCCCCGGGGGGAGTTTTGGTCTGCGCGCAGGTCCTTGATCAGCGTGCCGGTGTCGATCGCCAGCGGGCAGGCGAGACGGCAGCTGCCGTCGGCGGCACAGGTTTCCTCGGCGTCGTACTCGTACTCCTCTTCGAGCGCCGCCAGCACCGGGGACCCAGCCGGCTGACGCGCCATCTCGCGCCGCAGGACGATCCGCTGCCGCGGCGTCGTGGTCAGGTGGCGGCTGGGGCAGACCGGTTCGCAGAACCCGCACTCGACGCAGGTGGTCGCGACCTCCTCGATCGGCGGGGTGGACTTCAGGTTGCGCAGGTGAACCCCGGGGTCGCGGTTGAGCAGGACACCCGGCGCCAGAACACCGTCGGGATCGGCGAGCTGTTTGATCTGCCACATCAGGTCGGTGGCCAGCTCGCCCCACTCGCGCTCGACGTACGGCGCCATGTTGACGCCGGTGCCGTGCTCAGCCTTGAGTGAGCCGTCGTACTTGTCGAGGATCAGCTCCACCAGCGCGCCCATGAACTTCTCGTAGCGCTCGAGGTCCTCCGGCTTGGTGAAGTCGGGGGTGAGCATGAAGTGGAGGTTCCCCGCCGAGGTGTGGCCGGCAACGCCGGTGAGGAAGCCGTGCTCGCCGAGGAGCGCCTGGATGTCGCGGGCCGACTCGGCGATCCGGGCGGGTGGGACACAGACGTCCTCGATGATCAGCGAGGTGCCCGGCGGGCGCAGCCTGCCGATCAGGCCGTGCAGCCCCTCGCGGACCGTCCAGGCGACCTCGATCCGCTCGGGCTCGCGGGAGAAGTCGGGCTCCCGGATCAGCTCATGCTCGCGGAGCAGTTCGAGCGCCTTCGCCTCGTGGGCGTCGAGCTCGCCGCCGGAATCGGCGCCGAACTCGACCAGGAGCGCCGCCGACTCGGGCGGCAGCTCCATCCAGTCGGCAGGGGCGCCGGGAATGTTCTGGCTGGCGACCATCAGCGCCGGCGCCACCATCAGCTCGACCGCGCTGGCCCCGGCCTCGACCAGCTCCGGCACCGGCGCGCAAGCCGCGTCGATGTCGGGGAAGTGGATCCAGGAGATGGTCGTGTGCCGGGGAAGGGGGACGGTTTCGAAGGTGGCCGAGGCGATGAAGGCCAGCGTTCCTTCGGAACCGACCAGGAGCCGGCGGAAGATCTGCACCGGCTCGTCCTCGTCGAGGAAAGCGCAGAGCCGATAGCCGGTCGTGTTCTTGATCGCGAACTTGCTCCGGATCTTCTCGGTCAGCGTCTGGTCGGCCCGGATCTGGTCGCGGATCTGCTCCAGCCCGGAAGCCAGCTCCGGCTCGGCCTCGGCAAACTTCCGGCCGGCCCCCGGGTCCGCGGTGTCGATCGAGGTGCCGGACGGGAGAACGAAGGTCAGCGCGGAGACCGTCTGGTAGGAGTCGGCGACGACGCCGCAGCGCATGCCGCCGGAGTTGTTGGCGATTACCCCGCCGACGGTGGCGATCTCGGTGCTCGCCGGGTCGGGCCCGAGCTTGCGGCCGTGCAGGGAGAGGATCTTGTTGGCGTGGCCGAGGACGGTTCCGGGTCCGATCCGCGCCCGCGCGCCGCGGTCGAGCACCTCGACACCGCGGAAATGGCGCCGCACGTCGACCATGATCCCGTCGCCTTGCGCCTGACCGTTGAGGCTTGTTCCCCCCGCCCGTAGGGTCACCGGCACCCCGCTCGCGCGGGCAAACTCAAAGACCCTCGCTACGTCCTCGCCGTCGTGGGCCATCACCACTGCCTTCGGGATCACCCGGTAGGGGCTGGCGTCGGATGCGTAGCGGACGAGGTCGCTGACCCGGGCCAGGACCCGGTCACCGCCGAGCAGGTCCTCGAGCTCGGTTCGCAGCGGCTGCGGCGTGCCGCCCGCGAGCTCGTCTGGGACGCGGTCGCTCAGAACAGCGCCATCCCCGGCGTCACCGGCACCTCGATCAGCTCCGGCGCCGAGGACTCGAAGGCCGCCTTCAGAGACTCGTGCAGCTCGTCGCGCCCGCTCACCTGCTTCGAGGCGACGCCGTAGCCCCCTGCGACCGCGGCGACATCGAGCTTCGGCAGGTCGAGGCCGGGCGCTCCCTTGACCTCCTCGATGTCGGCGAACCACTTCAGGATCGCGTACTCCTCGTTGCGGAGCACGAGAAAGGTGACCGGGACCTGGTAGGCGACCGCGGACCAGAGCCCCGCGATCGCGTACTGGGCCGAGCCCTCACCGAGGACGCAGACGACCGGCCGGTCGGGCTGCGCCAGCTGCACCCCGATCGCCGCGGCCAACCCGTAGCCGAGCCCGCCGCCCGCCCCGAAGTAATAGCTCCCGGGCTTCGACAGTCTCATCTGGTTGCGCAGTGCCAGAGTGGACGAGGGCGACTCGAGTACGACGATTCCGTCCTCGGGAAAGACGCTCCCGAGCGTGTGGTGGACGAGGGTGGGGGTGAGGGGGTCGGAGTCCTCGCCGGGCGCCGGGTCGGGAAGGGGGTCGGGCTCGGCCCGGTTCGCTTCGCTCACCTCGGCAAGCAAAGCTTCGAGGGTCAGCGCGACGTCGGCGACGATCGCCTCGCCCATCGGGGCCCGGGCGGCCTCATCGGGGTCGCTGGTGATCGCGACCAGCTCGGCTCCGTCGGGAAGCAGCGGGCCGGGGATGTAGGGGTAGTAGGGGAAGACCGAGGAACCGGCCACCAGAATCAGATCGCGGCCCTTGAGCGTCTCGGCGAGCGGGCCGATCGCGGGGGGCAGCACGCCCTGGAACAGGGGATGGCCCTCGGGGAAGCCGAGCCTGCCGCCACCCGGGGCCGGGGAGGCGAACACGGGCAGCTTCTGCTTCTCGGCCAGCGCGACCGCCGTCTCCCAGCCGCCGCTGGCGTCGATCTCGGGTCCGGCGACGAAGACCGGGTTCTTTGCGGCGTCGAGCCGCTTCGCCAGATCGCCCACCGCCTCGGGATCAGCGGTTGCCCTGGCAACGACCGAGCGCGAGATCGCGTGCCTGGTCTCGGCCTCGTCGGCCTCGGAGGTCCAGTCGTCCATCGGCAGCGAGACGAAGGTGGGGCCCTTGGGCGGGATCGAGGCGAGGTGCAGGCCGCGTGCGAGAGCAGCGACGGCGTCCTCGGCGCGAGGGGTCTCATAGGCCCACTTGACGAAGGGGTAGGTCGTGCGGACCGCGTCGCGGTGGGTGAGGTTCGCCTGCATCGTCATCTGCGCCCGCACCTGCTGGCCGGCGGTGACCAGCAGCGGCGAGTGATTGGCCTGCGCGTTGAAAATGGCGCCCATCGCGTTGCCGACTCCGGGGGCGGTGTGGAGGTTGACGTTGGTGACCCGGCCCGAGGCCTGGGCGTAGCCGTCGGCCATCCCGACCACGACCGCCTCCTGCAACCCGAGGATGTAGCGGAAGTCGTCGGGGAACTCGGCGAGCATCGGCAGCTCGGTCGAGCCGGGGTTGCCGAACATCGTCGTCATCCCGCGCTCGCGGAAGAGCTCGAAGGCAGCCTCACGGACCGTCGCCATGATCTGACTCTAGGAGAGCGCCGCTTCCAACGCCGGCCCCAGCTCGGAATGCCGGAAGTTGTAGCCGAGGTCCATGGCGCGGCGCGGCATCACGCGCTGGCCGCCCTTGATCACCTCGGCCATCTCCCGGCCGCGCATCAGGTTCAGCGCAAAGCCCGGGACCCGGATCGCTGCCGGACGGCCCAGAGCGTCGCCGAGTGCCCTGGCGAAGTCCTTGTTCGGAACCGGGTTGGGGGCGGTGGCGTTGATCGTTCCCGAAACCTCCTCGTTGTCGAGCGCCCAGAGGATGAGGCCGACCTCATCATCGATCGAGATCCAGCTCATGTACTGGTTGCCCTCGCCGATCGGCCCGCCCACGCCGAGCTTGAACGGCGGCAGCAGCTGCTTCAGGAGGCCTCCGTCGCGGCTCAAGACATGGCCGCTGCGGAAAATGACGGTACGCATCCCCTGCGATTCGGCGTCGCGCTCGGCGGCCTCCCACTCGACCACCACCTGGGCCCCGAAATCGTCGCCCGGGGAGGAGTCCTCGTCGACCATCGCCTCGCCGCGGTCGCCGTAGTAGCCGACCGCCGCTTGGCCGACGAACACCCTGGGGTTCACCCGGGAGGCGCTGACGCCGGCGAGCAGGTTGCGGGTCGAAACTACTCGGGTGTCCATGATGCGCTGCTTCGCGGCCTCGGTCCAGCGCTGGTTGATCGTTTCCCCGATCAGGTTGACGACGCCGTCAACCTCGTCCAGCGCCTCGGGCGGGGGGCGCTCCTCGGTCGAGTTCCACGCAAACCACCGCATCGCGGGATTCCTCTGCCTGGCCTTTTCGGGATTGCGGCTGAGCCCGACGACCTCGTCGCCGCGCGCCAGCAGCGCGTCGCAGACGGCCGCGCCGATCAGTCCCGACGCACCTGTGACCAGGACTCTCACGGGCGCGGCATCCTAACGACGTAAACCGGTTGAGCCCGGCAGCTAGCCGGAAGCCGAGGCGAGCGCGTCCGCGGCGGCGCGGTCGTGGAGCTGTTGCAGGCGGTCGCGTTGGTGCTCGGCGCGGCGCAGCAGCCGCGTCAGGTCGATCCCCTCGAGCCGGGAATCGGAGGCGAGGCTCGCCTTGAGCGAGCGCCACAGCTCCGCCTTGCCGGCGACACCGATCGCGAGACCCTCGAGCTCGACCAGGCGGCTGAGCGGCGAGTAGCCGGTGATCTGGCCGTTCAGCTTGAACCGGCCGAGGCGCTCGCCGACCCAGGCCGCTGTCTGTTTCACGGGGTTGATCCCGACGTCGAGCCGTCCCATCACCTCACGCAGCTGCTCGCGGTCTTCCTCGATCTCGGTCGTGATCTCGGCGAGCTCGCGCCCGAAGTCGTTGTCTTCGTTCTGGCCGGCCGCCCGGCGCGCCAGCTCGAGGCCCGCCGTTGCTCCCGCCCAGTGATCGTTCAGGTAGATGCCGAGGAGCTTGTCGGCGGAGGAAGTCACGCTCAGTCGCCGGTGTTCGGACCCAGCTCGCCAATGGGGCGGTCGCCGTCGACCGTCTGGAAGCTGCCGGTCTCCTCGGAGAAGCGCGCGATGCCCGCCTGCCTTGCCTCGTCGACGACCGCCTTGGCGACAGCGGGAGCAACTTCGCGGTCAAAGGCGCTCGGGATGATGTAGTCCTCCGCCAGGTCCTCCTCGGCGACGACCTCGGCGATCCCACGCGCGGCGGCCATCTTCATTTCCTCGGTGATCGCCGGAGCGCCGGCATCGAGCGCGCCCCGGAAAACACCCGGGAAGCAGAGCACGTTGTTGATCTGGTTCGGATAATCCGAGCGGCCGGTAGCCATGATCCTCACGTAGGGCTCGGCGTCCTCGGGCATGACCTCCGGGGTGGGGTTGGCCATCGCGAACACGATCGCGTCGTCGTTCATCTTCTCCAGCGATTTCGGCTCGATCAGCCCCGGGCCGGAGAGGCCGACGAAAAGGTCGGTTCCCTCGATCACCTCGTTCGGGTCACCCGTGAGCTTCTCGGCATTCGTGTTCTCGGCGTACCACTTCTTGATCTCGGTCATCTCCCCCGCCTGGTAGTCGTCGCGTTCGGTGGAGACGGCGCCCCTGCGGTCGCAGCCGATGATCTCGGTCACCCCGGCCGCCTGCATCATCTTGGTGCAGGCCATTCCCGCGGCGCCGAGGCCGAGGAACATGACTCGCAGGCTCTCGATCGGCTTGCCCACGATCTTGAGAGCGTTGAACAAGGCCGCCATCACCACCACCGCGGTGCCGTGCTGGTCGTCGTGAAAGACCGGGATGTCGAGTTCCTCGATCAGCCGCTCCTCGATCTCGAAGCATCGGGGGGCGGAGATGTCCTCGAGGTTGATCCCTCCGAAGGTCGGGGCGATCAGCTTCACGGTCTCGACGATCTGGTCGGGATCGTGGGTAGAGAGCGCGATCGGAAAGGCATCGACGTCGGCGAACTCCTTGAACAGCATCGCCTTGCCCTCCATCACCGGCATCGCTGCCTCAGGCCCGATGTCACCGAGGCCGAGCACGGCGCTGCCGTCGGTGACGACGGCGACCGTGTTGCGCTTGATCGTCAGCTCGAAGGCTCGGGTTCGGTCCTCCGCGATCGCAGTGCATACGCGAGCGACCCCCGGGGTGTAGGCCATCGAGAGGTCGTCGCGCGTCTTCAACGGATACTTGTTGTGCTGCTCGATCTTGCCGCCCTGATGCATCTCGAAGGTGCGGTCGGTGTAGGCGAGCACCTTGGCGCCGCGGGTGGAGCCGATCGAGCGCAGGATCGCCTCCCAGTGCTCCTGGTCGCGGGCGTCGATCGTGAATTCGCGAACCCGCTTGTTCTCGCCGCCGGCGCCTGGGACCATGTCCACCGAGGTGAGCGAGCCGCCGGCCTCGGCGATCGCCGCGGTCAGCTTGCCCAGGGGCTCCTGCCGGGCATCGAGCTCGACCCGGACGGTAACGCTGAACTGTGCCTGTGCGGGCATGGACGGATCATACGTTTGCGGGAGCGCCTGCCCGCAGGGGCATGACCAGGACGCTGAGTCAGCTGTGCCCGTCGGGCCGCAGCGCCAGGACGATCACGTCGTCGCGAGGCTCCCACCCATCAGCGTGCTGGAGCAGGCTGCGCTCGATTCGTTCCACGATCTCGTTGGCGCTGAGACCCGCGCAGGAGGTGACCACCGCGTTCAGCTCCTCGGGACTGACGAACTGCTCCGGTGCGAACGCATCGGTGAGGCCGTCGGTGTGCATGACGAGAGCATCGCCGCGCGCCAGTTCGAGCTCGATGTCCTCGAGGCGAGGATCTGGCGCGGCGCCGAGGAGCGTGCCGGCGCCAACCGGCCGCACGCTGCCGTCGGCCTTCAGTACGAGGGCGGGCGGGTGCCCGCCGTTCGCCAGTCTGATCCGGGCGCTTCCGTCGGTACCGAGAGTGATCTGCGAATAGATGATCGTGCAGTTCTGTCCCGGCGAGTGCCGCAGCAGCGCCTCGTTCAGCTGCGCGAGGATGCGGCTCGGCTGCGACTCGTTCATCGCTGTGGCGCGCAGCGTGTAGCGCGCGAGCGCGGTGGTGGCAGCGGCGGTAGGACCTTTGCCGACGACGTCCCCGACAACCACGGTCCAGCTCCCGTCGTCGTTCTCGAACCAGTCGAAGAAATCGCCGCCGACCAAATGGCGTTCGCCGGCAGGGCGGTAGGCGACGGCGATCTCGGCACCCGGCATCTCGGGGAGGTCCGCCGGCAACAGGCTCTCCTGCAGGGTCGTTGCGATGTATTGGAGGGAGTCCTCTACCTGCCGGCGCTGGGTGACCATTGCCGCCAGGACCAGCGAGCTCATCGAGGCGACTCCCAGGAAGCCTTGGGCGAGCAGCAGCCGGTCGTCGGCGGGGTGTCCCGAGAATGGGCCCTTGTCGGCGTCGGTCAGGGGTACCGCTATCGCGGCGATCATCAGGCAGACCCCGACCGCACCGAGGGCGCCGAAGCGCAAGCACGCCCAGATCACAACCGGAATCAGCAGGAACGTGATCGTCGCCGAGACGCTGAAGACCAGCACGGCGGCCCCCGCGGTGCTCAATACGAGTGCCACCGCTTCCCCGGACGGGAGCTGTCCACGAAGCGACGACCAGCGTGTGGCCACGATCATCAGAACCGGCGCTACGACGAGGTCTCCACCCATGTCACCCAGCCACCAGGTGCGCCAGGTGGTCAGGTAGTCGGCTGACGCAATCTGATCGGAGACCAACAGACTGGTCGTGCCCAGGGTCGCGGCGACCGCGGTGCTGACGCCGCCGGCCAGAACGGCCAGAGCGACCACGTCGCTGACCCGTTCCAGCAACGGCTGGAAGCCGACCCGCCGCAGCAGGTGCGCCCCGATCAACGCCTCGAGCGTGTTGCCGACCGTGATCCCGAGTACGGCGTAGACCGGGACGTCACCCGTGGTCAGGTTCGCGAGGAAGGCCCCGAGTGCCACCCCCGGCCAGTACCGGTAGCCACCGAGGACGAGCGCCGCCAGCGCGATTCCGGTCGGCGGCCAGATCGCGGTGACGCTCTCGGTCTCGAATGCGAGCGCCAGCCCGAGCTTCGCTGCCCCGTAGTAGGCGGCGGCGAGTAGGAGGATTTTGACCAGACGCAGGTTCCGGTCGTTCGCCGCCGCAGATCCCCTGATCGCTGCGATGCTTCTTAGGCTACTTGCCCCGCCCGGCCGGGGACCGCCGGACGCCCCTCATATCATCGGGGCGATGCCCCCCGAGGCCGGCACCAAGACGAAGCCAAAGGCAAAGCCGAAGGCCGGCGAGCTCTTCCTGATCGACGGCAACTCGCTCGCCTACCGCGCCTTCTACGCCCTGCCGGAATCGATCGCGACCCACGACGGCCGGCCGACGAACGCGATCTACGGGCTCGCCTCGATGTTCGCGAAGATGCTGACCGACTTCGAGCCGGCCGCGGTGGTGGTGGCGTGGGACGCCGGCTGGTCCGGCCGCGAGGTCACCTACAAGCCTTACAAGGCCGAGCGCAAACCGCGCCCCGACCTGCTCTCGGAGCAGTGGCCGCACCTGATGCCCCTGGCCGAGGCGTTCGGGTTCACCAACGTCAAAGTGAAGGGCTACGAAGCCGACGATGTGATCGCGAGCCTGACCAAGCGCGCGCGAGAGCAGGGGATCGAGGTGATGGTCGTCTCGGGCGACCGCGACGTCTACCAGCTGGTCGAAAAGGGGGTGCGCGTGATGACCACCTCCCGCGGGGTCACCGACACCAAGATCTACGACCGCGACGGCGTGATCGAGCGCTACGGAGTGCCGCCCGAGCTGGTCACCGACCTGATCGGCCTCAAGGGAGACACCTCCGACAACATCCCCGGCGTCCCCGGGATCGGCGACAAGACCGCCGCGCAGCTGCTCCAGGAATTTGGCTCGCTCGAGGAGGTGCTGGCCAATGTAGAAAAGATCTCGGGGGTGAAGCGCAAGGAGAACCTCACCAACCACGCCGAGGACGCCCGGATCTCGAAGCAACTGGCGACCGCGGTCACCGACATCGATTTCGAGCTCGACCTCGAGCAGCTGATGGCGAGCACCATGGACCGCAGCGGCTTGCGCGAAGTCGCGCGCGAGTTCGAGCTGCGCGTCGTGGTCGAGCGGATGGAGGAGGAGCTCGGCGCCGACTTCATTCCCGAGGGTGGAGCGGAGGAGACGCTCGAGGTGAAGGCCGAGGCGGGAAAGATCGAGGACCTGACCCCCGGAGAGGTGGCCCTCGCGATCGCGGCGGGCAATTGGGGCGCGACCGACGGCAAGAAGATCGTGACCGGCATCTGCGAGACCTACGACGGCCTCATCGCGTCGCTCGAGGGCCGGCCCCTGATCGCCCACGACCTGAAGAGCCTCGGTGGAATGGCGCGTCACGGTCTGCTGGCAGCCGCGGCCGAGAAGTCGACGGACGGCGGCCTCGACCTCCGCCACGACACCATGGTCGCGGCGTACATCCTCGATCCCGCCCGTCGCACCTATGACCTGATCGAGATCGCCGCCCAGCGCGGCCTCGCTGCCGAGAAACGCGAGGGCAGCGAGGGCGACGAGGCCCAGATGGAGCTGGGTGAGGAGCCGCCGCCCGATCCGGCCGCCGAGGCGCGGCTCGCCTGGGAGATCGCCGCGCTCCAGCGCGTGTCGATCGAGGAGTCCGGGTTGCAGCGGCTGATGAACGAGGTCGAGATGCCCCTGGTCGAAGTCCTCGCCGAGGTCGAGCGCACCGGGATCAAGCTCGACCAGAAGCGCCTGGCCGAGATCGGAAAGGACTTCAACCGCCGCATCGCCAAGCTCGAAAAGGAGATCTTCAAGCTCGCCGGCCGCGAATTCACGATCGGGTCGCCACAGCAGCTCGCCGAGGTCCTGTTCGTCGAACTGCAACTTACGAAGAAGCGCCGTGGCAAGACGGGTTTCTCGACGGATGCCCGGGTGCTCTCCCAGATCCGCGAGGAACACGAGGTCGTCCCCCGGATCGAGGAGTGGCGCGAGCTGACCAAGCTGAAGAGCACCTATCTCGACGCGTTGCCGGAGCTGATCGACCCCGAGACGAAGCGGATCCACACCACCTTCAACCAGACAGCGACAGCGACCGGCCGTCTCTCCAGCACCAACCCGAACCTGCAGAACATTCCGATCCGCAGCGAAGAGGGCCGGCCGATTCGCTCCTGCTTCGTCGCTCCGCGAGGCCGCCGGTTGCTCTCCGCCGACTACAACCAGATCGAGCTGCGGATTCTCGCCCACATCGCCGACGAGGACGCGCTGCGGGAGATCTTCAACCGCGGCGAGGACATCCACACCGCGACCGCGGCGGAGATCCTCGGCGCCGATCCGAGCGCGGTAACGGCGGGCGAGCGGTCAAAGGCAAAGATGGTCAACTACGGCATCGCCTACGGGCTCTCGGCTTTTGGCCTCGCCGACCGGCTCGGGATAGACGAAGCGGAGGCCGGCGCCTACATCGACCGCTACTTCGAGCGCTTCCCGAAGGTGAAGACGTACATCGACGAGACAATCGAGTCGGCCAAGGAGGAGGGCCACGTCTCCACGCTGCTCGGCCGCCGCCGCCCGATTCCGGAGCTGCGCTCAGGGCGGGTTCAGACCCGGCGCCAGGGGGAAAGGCTCGCCGTCAACATGCCGATCCAGGGGACTTCGGCCGACATCATCAAGCTGGCCATGGTCCGGGCCCGCAATGCACTGGCCGAAAAGAAGCTCGAGACCAAACTCGTCCTTCAGATTCACGACGAGCTTCTGTTCGAGGGCCCGGCCGGGGAGATGGAGGAAGCGGAGAAGCTGGTCGAGCCGGCGATGTGCGGCGCCTTCGACCTCGATCCGCCACTCGCGGTGGACATCGGCGTCGGCCCGGACTGGCTCGCGGCCAAGTAGCCAGACACGGAGACGGGGAAGGCGGCGCAGCCGAGGAGGTAGCCGGCTAGTCCCGAAAATCACGCCGGTCCGTGGACCAGAATCCCGGTATCGCTCGCCTACCGCGAAACCGGCATGGATAAGGGGCTCGCCGTCGTCGCGATGGCCGTTGTCGGCGGCCTGATCGCGTTGCAGGCACCGATCAACGCCGGCCTCGGCAAGGAGACCGGCAAGTTCGCCGCGGCGCTGATCTCGTTCATCGTCGGGACGCTGGTCCTGGCAGCGATCGTGGTGGTGGTCGGTCAGGTGAACGGGCTCGATGGCGCCACCAGGGTCGAGTGGTACTACCTCCTTGGAGGGGCGCTCGGCGCGGCGTACGTCTTCACCGCGCTGGCGACCGTCAGCACAATTGGTGCTGGCGGAGTGGCGGCCGCGACGGTGACCGGCCAGCTGACCGCGTCGGTCGCACTCGACCGGCTCGGCGTTCTCGGCCTGGAGGAAACTCCGCTCAGTCCAGAGCGGGTTGTGGGCGTCGCGCTGCTCTTGGCGGGGACGGCGCTCGTCGTCCGCTGAGCTTCTCCGGCGGCGGAGCGATTCGCAGGTAGTGGTTAAAGGCCCAGTCGACGAAGCGCTTGCGGCCGGCGGCGCGGATCACCAGGCGCTGGATCCGGGCCGGGAGGCGCGGCAGCAGCCGCTGGGCGCGAAGCATCCACCGGAACTTCCACTCATGCGCCGCGGCGAAGTCGTGATATTTGCGGAGCGCCTCCGCGCGGCTCTGGCGCCCTTCGACGACGGCGCGGAGCTCGTCCCCGAGTGCGATCCCGAAATGGAATGCCGTGCGGATTCCCTCGGCGGTCAGCGGCAGGCAGTGGCCAGCCGAGTCGCCGCAAAAGAAGACGGTGTCCTCCGTCGCCGGGCGCATCTTGTGCGGGATCCAGTTGCCCTGGTAACGGACCCGGTCGCGCTCGAGGTCCTCGGCCAACAGCTCGGTGGTGTCGCGCACGTGGAAGCGCGGGTCGAAGGACCCGACCCCGATCCGCTGCTCTCCGGCCGCGGGGAAGCTCCAGCCGTAGCCGGCGGGGACATAGCGGCGGTCGATCCAGATCTCGAGGTCGTCGCTGGCCCCGTCGGGGTGGACTTCGAGCCCGCGTGAGAGCGGGGCGTCCGGCGGCTGGAAGCCGCCGTCCGCGGCGAGCACCCGCCGCCAACCGAGGGCGTCGACGATCAGCGGTGCGCTGACGTCACCGCGGTCGGTGTGGACGATTTCGCCGCTGCGCCCGTTCACCTTTGCCGTCTCGAACTCGGCGTCGTTCTGGTCGTCGAGCAGCTCGCACAGCTGCCGGTAGTCGAAGGTGGAGAAGGTCCACGGCAGCTCGTAGCGGGAGGTGCCGCGGGGGGTATGGACCACGAGTTGGCCGAATTCCTGCCGCGCCGAGGCCTCGATCCCCATCGCCTCGAGCCAGGCGGTCGGAATCCCGCAAGCCGAGGTCTGACGCTCGCCGATCTCATAGCGGTCGAGGATCAGCACCCGCGCGTCGCTCCCGGCGAGCTGCCGGGCCACCGCCAGTCCGGCGAAGCTGGCCCCGCAGATGATCACGTCGTAGGAACCGCTTAGCGGGCCGCGTTCTTCACCCCGCTTCGTCATCCGGGTCGGCACGCGGCGAGGGTAGCGGAAGGCCCAGTTGTGGCAGCCTTGACCGATCGACGCCTCGGCCCACGCCCACGAACATCACCACGAGATGCCCACCGAGGGGCGCGCGCTGACCGCGGTCGCGCTCAGCGCGACGTTGCACTGCCTCACCGGCTGCGCGATCGGCGAGGTGACCGGCATGGTCGTCGGCACGGCGCTCGGCTTCTCTGAATGGGGGACGGTGGCGCTCGCGGTCGCACTGGCATTTCTCTTCGGCTACACGCTGACGAGCATCCCGCTGCTGCGGGCGGGCTTCTCCGTCGGCGCCGTGATCCCGATCGCCCTTGCCTCCGACACGGTCAGCATCGGGGTGATGGAGGTGGTCGACAACGCGATCATGCTCGCCATCCCCGGGGCGATGGAGGCCGGGCTCACCAACACCCTGTTCTGGGGCAGCCTCTCGGTGGCGCTGGTGATCGCCGGCGCCGCCGCCCTTCCATTCAACCGCTGGCTGATCGCCCGTGGCAAGGGACACGTGGCGGTGCACGAGACCGGTGTTCACGGCGGGCCCTCGCCCCGGCTGGTGGGCGTTGTCGCCGCGGTCGCGGGCACGTTCGGGGCCGTCGTGCTGATCGCCGAAGCCGTCAAGTAACGCCAGGCGACCCTCTCTATCATCCCTCGCCATGCCTGAGGCCGAAACCGCCACCGAGGTCGCAACCGAGACACCGGCTGCGCCCGTGAGCACCAGCAACGGCGACCTGATGATCGAGGTCGACGGCAAGCTCGTGCCCAACTACGACGCGACCATGGTCTCCTTCAAGGAGGGCGACGTGGTCAGCGGCAAGGTGGTCCGCATCGACATGGACGAGGTCCTGGTCGACATCGGCTACAAGTCGGAAGGGGTCATCCCCTCCAACGAGCTTTCGATCCGCAAGTCGGTCGACCCCTCCGAGGAGGTTTCGCTCGGCGACGAGGTCGACGCCCTCGTCCTCACCAAGGAGGACCAGGAGGGCCGGCTCATCCTCTCCAAGAAGCGGGCCCGCTTCGAAAAGGCCTGGCGCCGGATCGAGACCGCTGCCGAGTCCGGCGAGCCGGTCGAGGGAACGGTGATCGAGGTCGTCAAGGGCGGCCTCATCCTCGATCTCGGCGTCCGCGGTTTCCTGCCGGCGTCGCTGGTCGACATCCGCCGCGTTCAGAATCTCGATGAGTTCATGAGCCAGAAGCTCGAGTGCAAGGTGATCGAGCTCAATCGCTCGCGCAACAACGTCGTCCTCTCCCGCCGCGCCGTGCTCGAGGAGGAGCGCAAGGAGGTACGCGAGCAGATCCTCGGCCGCCTCGAGCCCGGCCAGGTAGTCGAGGGCCGGATCTCGAACATCGTCGATTTCGGCGCCTTCGTCGACCTCGACGGCATCGACGGCCTCATTCACATCTCCGAGCTTTCCTGGAGCCACGTCAACCATCCCTCCGAGGTGCTCGGCATCGGGGACACGGTCACGGTCAAGGTGCTGGACATCGACCGCGACCGCCAGCGGATCTCACTCGGCCTCAAGCAGACCCAGGAGGATCCGTGGCAGAAGGTCCTGAACGAGTACAACGTCGGTGACACCCTGGAGGGGAAGGTGACCAAGGTGGTCCAGTTCGGGACCTTCGTCGAGATCCTGCCGGGTGTTGAAGGTCTTGTTCACATCTCCGAGCTTGCGCAACACCACGTCGAGAGCCCGGCCGAGGTGGTCGAGCCCGGCGACGAGCTCAAGGTGAAGATCCTCGAGGTCGACGAGGCACGCCGCCGTCTCTCGCTAAGCATCAAGCGGGTTGAAGGCCAGGAGCTCGAGCCGAAGGAGGGCGCGCCGGTGCCGGTCGCAGAGGAGGCACCTGAGGAGGCCGAACAGGCGCTCGAGGTCTCCGAGTCAGAGGCGGAGCCTGCCCCCGAAGCGGACGAGGCCGAAAAGGCAGTCACTGAGCAGTCGCCTCCGCCGGGGACCGAAGAGGCAGAGGCAGAGCAGGCCCCGCCAGAGCCCGCACCCGAGGAAATCGAGCCCAGCGAAGAGTCCTGACCCGCTTCGTCGGCCTCACCGGCGGGATCGGGTCGGGGAAGTCCGAGGCGCTCGCGGCGCTTGAACGATTGGGGGCGGCGACGCTGTCCACCGACGCGGTGGTGCACGACCTGCTCTCCGGAGAGGAGATGCGCGAGCTGCTGGTTGACCGCTGGGGCCAGGCGGTCGCTCCGGACGGCCGGGTCGACCGCGACAAGGTGGCAGAGAGGGTGTTCGGCCGGCCCGACGAGCTCGCCTGGCTCGAATCCCAGCTCCATCCGCGCGTAGGAGCCAGGATGGCCGCGTGGAAGGAAGAGGTCGAGGGGAAGGCCGACGTTGCCGTGGTCGAGGTGCCGCTCTTGTTCGAGACCAAGATGGAGAAAGCTTTTGACGCGGTGATCGCGGTCACCGCGAACGACGCGAACCGCCAGCAGCGACTGGCGGAGCGCGACTGGTCCGACATCGAAGGCAGGGAGGCGCGCCAGATCGACCAGGCCGAGAAGGCGAAACGCGCCGATTACGCGGTTGCCAACGACGGCAGCCTCGAAGACCTCGAGCGCGAGCTGGGCGAGATTCTCGACCGGCTTCCCGGCGAGCGCAATGGCCAGGTCTCGTAGGTACAAAACGAAGGGCAGCCGGCGGGGCAGGCTCCTGCGGGTCGGGGCCGTGGTCCTCGCAATCGCCGCGCTGGTCTGGGTGATCGGACGGGACGAGGTCGAGCAGACCGTTCTCGACCTCACACTGCCGCTCCGCCATGAAGACATCATCCGCCAGCAGTCGGCGCAGAAGAACGTCCCGCCCGACCTGGTCGCCGCGATGATCTACGCCGAGTCACGCTTTCGCGACCAGACTTCCGACGCGGGGGCGCGCGGGCTCATGCAGATCACCCCGGCGACAGCCGAGATCATCGAGGACCTGAGCGGCGGCACCACCTTCGATCCGAGGGACCTCTCCAACCCCGACATCAACATCCGTTACGGCACCTTCTATCTGCGGCACCTGCTCGACAAGTTCGACGAGAACGAGCTGGCAGCAGTTGCCGCTTACAACGCCGGTGAGACGAACGTGGCCGAGTGGGGAGGGTCGGATCTCGACGACGACGACATCGAGTTCGAGGAGACCCAGGGATACGTCGACGAGGTCTTCGACAAGCGCGACGACTACGCGAGCCATTACGAGAAGGAGCTGGGTCTCTAGAGCGGCGTGTCTACGGGGCCCGTCTCGGCCTCGGTGGCCCGCCAGACCCAGAGCATCAACAGGGCCTGTACCGGGAGTCGTGCCCAAAGCAGCCATCGGGGAACGCGGCGAAGCTCGAGCCGGGCGATCTCCTCGGGATTCGTGGCCATGTAGACGTTGGCCGGGAACACCGCCGCGAGCAGCCCGAGCAGCCACCAACGCGCCAGCGGACGAGTCCGCCGGTCAACCACGGCAAGACCACCGGCGATCTCGGCGACGCCGCTGATCGCGACCGCCTCTCGCGGCGGCACCGGGCTGCCCGGAGGAACCGTCGCCTCGTACTCGCGCGGCCGGATGAAGTGCATGGCGCCGGCGAAGACGAAGAACCCTGCCAGCAGCCGCTGCGAGATGGTCACGGTCCCGCTGGTGGGGGACCTGTGGGGCCGCCGCCGCCGCCGGTGACCACGTTGACCGCCGTGCCGCGGTAGCAACCGACTGTGTAGGGGAACTCGTAGTTGGCGTGGTAGTGGAACAGCTTCCGTGTTTCACCGTTGAACTTGATCCGGTGGGCGTGGCCGTGGCACACGTCCAGGTCCGCGTTGCTGGTGTAACGGCCCTTGGCCCCAAGCGGACCCATGATCGGGAAGCCGTCGAACGCCCAGCCGATCTGCTTCGAATGCTTGTTGCCTGAGGCGCTGGCGAGGCAGGCGGGGAGGCCGTGGTAGTGGTACACGCCGGATCCCTGCGGGTGGCCCGAGCAGTGGTCCTGGACTTCGTGCGCGACCGCGTCCCGGCCCTCGGCATCGACGGCGTTGAAGATGGCGACGCCGTTGCGGGCGATCCCGACCTCGCCCCCGGCGCATTGCGGCTGCTTCAGGCGCTTCGGCTTCGCGGCGAGCGCCAGGGCGATGCTCTGCGCCTTGATCGTGTTCGGGTTGCGGTCGATCTGCGCCGCATCGTCGTTGGCCGCGACCGGGAAGGTGCCCGTTGTGTGATTGGTCGGCAGCCCATTGCCGGTCAGCTTCAGCTTCTTCGCGAGCTTCTTTCGGAAGAAAGCCTGCGGCCAGGAAACGCTGCCATCCACGATGTACTTCGCGGTCAGGTCGTAGACCGTTCCCTTGATCCAGGGCCCGTTGGTCTGGGCGCCGCCGCCCCCGGTCTGGGTCCGGCACAGGTAGAGAATCCCCCGCCCGGGCCCGGCAGTGGTCGACTTGCCGTCACCCAGCGGCAGCTGGGTCAGGTCCGGGAGGTTGGTCGCGGCGGTGCTCGCGGGGTGTGAGACCGCCTGCGTGCCGGTGCCGAACAGGGCGAGGCATGCGAGGCCCGAGGCGGCCGCCATCCCAAGTGGACCGGCGATCCGTCGGATCTTCCCCTTGCCGCGCATCGTGCGACCACCCTAGCGCCCGGTCCTGAGAGCGGGTTCAACCCTGTATCTTCGTTGCACTGGCGGCATGGGAAGCCGCCTCGAGCGGAGGAAGAGGAGAGAGAGTGACCAGGGATCACCTGCAAGCGTCGGGAAAGCGGCTCCGAGCGGCTCTGCTCGGGATCTTCGCCTTGGCGCTACTGGGTGCCCCGAATGCCTTCGGCGCGGACTTCCTGCAGCCGGCCACTAGCCCGGAGCCGGTCCCGGCGGGTCCCGCTGGAATGGCGGTCGGGGACGTCGACAACGACGGCGACCAGGACGTGGTCACCTCGAACGCATTTGCAGCCGTCACCTCGTCGCTGGTCAACAACGGTGTCGGTGATTTCAGGGATGTTCCGGTTGCCTCCAACCTGGCCACCATCGACGTCGGGCTCGGCAACTTCGACGGCGACGCCTTCCGCGATTTGGTGCTCCTGTACCAGGGCTCGCCGCCGGGCGCCGGTTTGCTGGCGCTCTTCCACGGCAATGGCGATGGCAGCTTCACATTCGTCAACGTCACCAACGCGCTTGTTGCGACCGGGGTGAGGCCGCGGTCGCTCGCCGTAGGCAACTTCAACGGGGACGCCAGGGACGACGTCGCGATAGTCAACGGCCAGAACACGCCGGCTTCGACGAACGGCACCGTGATGACATTCCTCGGTAATCCGGCCAACGCCCCCGGGGCCCCGACATTCACTGCTGCAACGCCGGCCCAAACCCTCACCACCCAGCTCAACTCCAACGACATCGTCTTCGCCAACTTCAACGGCGGCGCCACCGACCTCGCCGTCACCAACACCGGCTCGAGCAGCATCTCGTTCCTGGCCGGCAACGGAGTCGGCTTCGCCGCGCCGGTGAACGTCGCCGCGGGTGCGGCCGTTCTTTACCTCGATGCCGGCAACCTCAACGGCGACGCGAATAATGACCTCGTCGCCACGATCAACTCTGCGGCCACAAGCAGCGTTAGGACGCTGTTCGGGAATGGCCTGGGCGGCTTCCCGACCCAAGCCACGGTGCCGGCGGTCGTTTCCGCTGCAGACGGGACGACGCCACAGCAGGTCGTGGCCCGCAACTTCGACGGCGACGGCGACCTCGACCTCGCGGTCGCAAACGGCGCGCGAACGCCGGCTGGGCCGGGAACGGTTTCAGTCCTGAGCAACAACGGGGCGGGGGCCTTCACGATCGACCTGACCAGTCCCGAGCCAAATGTCGGAGCATCCGGCACGGTTCCGTTCGGCATCGTCAGTGCGGACTTCGACGGCAGCGGGTTCAACGACCTCGCCGTTTCCAACCTGTTCTCCGCACCGGGAACGGTTCCGATCCTCCTCAATCAGAGCGGCAACCAGGCCGACCTCTCGATCGACAAGGCGGAGACCTCCCCCGACCCGGTCAACGCGACCCAGGACGTCACCTACACGCTCACGGTCACCAATGCGAGTGCCAATACGCCCAGCAGCGTCAAGGCAACCGACACGCTTCCGGCCGGGCTGGCCTTTGATGCGGCCGATTCGAGCCCATCCTGCGCCGCGGTCGGCCAGGTCGTCACCTGCGACTACGGGGCGGTCGCCAACGGCTCGCCCGAGACCCTGAATGTGGTCGCGACCGCCACCGGAAATCCGACCGGGCTTCTCACGAACCGGGCCACGGTCGGATCCAACCTCGCCGATCCGGTTTCGTCGAACAACATCGATACCGAGACCACGACGGTCAATCCTGCGGCCGACGTCTCGGTCACCAAGACCGCCCCGGCAGGGCCGGTGCACGTCGGAGAGACCTTCGACTACACCCTGAACGTCCAGAACTCGGGCCCCAACGGGGCAACCAACGTCGTGGTCAGCGACACGCTCCCTGCCAACGTCGACTTCGTCTCCGCCGATGCGCCCTGTGCCGAGACGGCACCTGGCAGCAACGTGGTCAGCTGCAACATCGGCGCGATGGCAAACGCCACCAGCGCCGGGCCGTTCGACATCACTGTCGCAGCGGTCTCGCCCGGCAACCCCGTCAACAACACCGCGACGGTCACCGCCACCGAGTTCGATCCGGACACCGCCGACAACAGCTCGACCGCGGGCATTGAGATCCGCGCCGACGCCGACCTCGAGATCGACAAGTCCGGCCCGGCCACCGCCCACGTCGGTGAGACCTACACCTACACGCTCACCGCCGACAACAACGGCCCCTCCGACGCCACCGCCGTGGTGGTCACCGACAACCTGCCGGCCGAGGTCACCTACAACGACGGCGCCTCCGACGGCCGCTGCGACCTGACCGCCGCCCAGACGGTCACCTGCACCCTGGGCGCGGTCGCGGTCACCGACCCCGACGACCCGATCACGATCTCGGTCACCGCCAACGCGCCCAACCCGACCGCCCAGAACACCGCCTCGATCGACGGCGCAGAAGACGACACGGTGCCCGGCAACGACTCCGACTCGGTGACAACCGACATCGAGGCCGACGCCGACCTCGAGATCGACAAGTCCGGCCCGGCCACCGCCCACGTCGGTGAGACCTACACCTACACGCTCACCGCCGACAACAACGGCCCCTCCGACGCCACCGGGGTCACGGTCACCGACAACCTGCCGGCCGAGGTCACCTACAACGACGGCGCCTCCGACGGCCGCTGCGACCTGACCGCCGCCCAGACGGTCACCTGCACCCTGGGCGCGGTCGCGGTCACCGACCCCGACGACCCGATCACGATCTCGGTCACCGCCAACTCGCCCAACCCGGCCGCCCAGAACACCGCCTCGATCGACGGCGCAGAGGACGACACGGTGCCCGGCAACGACTCCGACTCGGTGACAACCGACATCAGGGCGGACGCCGACCTCTCGGTCAGCAAGACGGACAGCGCTGACCCGGTCAACGTGGGCGACACCTACACCTACACAGTGACTGCCGACAACACCGGTCCCTCAGATGCGACCAATGTCGTGGTCACCGACGAACTACCGGATGAAGTCAGCTTCAACGAAGGCGCCTCGGACGTCCGCTGTGATGAGACTGCTCCCGGAACCGTGACCTGCAATCTCGGCGCCGTCCCTGCCGCCGACGGTCCCGACCAGCTGATCCTCTCGGTCACCGCCGAGGATCCGGCCGCCCCGGCGACCAACTCGATCTCAATCGACGGGGACGAAGACGACACCGACACGAGCGACAACAGCGACACCGAGGACACGACGATCTTCCCGACCGCCGGCATCGCGCTGAGCAAGAGCGACAACCCGGACCCGGCGCACGTCGGCGACGACATCACCTACACCCTCGGCGTGGTCAACGGCGGGCCGAACCCCGCGGAAAATGTGGTCGTCACCGACACCCTGCCGGACGAGGTCACCTACGACGACGGCGCCTCCGATATCCGCTGCAACGAAACCGTGCCAGGGACGGTCGTGTGCAACCTCGGGACGGTCGCGGCCGCCGACTCTGCCGACATCGTTGTAAGCGCCGATACGCCGGCCGCGGCGGCGCTCAACTCCGCGACGGTGACGTCGACCACGTTCGACCCGGACCTGCTCGACAACACCGACACAGAGCCCACCGAGATCCGCGCCGACGCCGACCTCGAGATCGACAAGTCCGGCCCGGCCACCGCCCACGTCGGTGAGACCTACACCTACACGCTCACCGCCGACAACAACGGCCCCTCCGACGCCACCGGGGTCACGGTCACCGACAACCTGCCGGCCGAGGTCACCTACAACGACGGCGCCTCCGACGGCCGCTGCGACCTGACCGCCGCCCAGACGGTCACCTGCACCCTGGGCGCGGTCGCGGTCACCGACCCCGACGACCCGATCACGATCTCGGTCACCGCCAACGCGCCCAACCCGACCGCCCAGAACACCGCCTCGATCGACGGCGCAGAAGACGACACGGTGCCCGGCAACGACTCCGACTCGGTGACAACCGACATCGAGGCCGACGCCGACCTCGAGATCGACAAGTCCGGCCCGGCCACCGCCCACGTCGGTGAGACCTACACCTACACGCTCACCGCCGACAACAACGGCCCCTCCGACGCCACCGCCGTGGTGGTCACCGACAACCTGCCGGCCGAGGTCACCTACAACGACGGCGCCTCCGACGGCCGCTGCGACCTGACCGCCGCCCAGACGGTCACCTGCACCCTGGGCGCGGTCGCGGTCACCGACCCCGACGACCCGATCACGATCTCGGTCACCGCCAACTCGCCCAACCCGGCCGCCCAGAACACCGCCTCGATCGACGGCGCAGAGGACGACACGGTGCCCGGCAACGACTCCGACACGGTCTCCACGGACATCGAGGCCGCGGCGGACCTGGCGGTTACGAAGTCGGATCCCGGCTCCGATCCGGTCAACGCCGGCGAGGACATCGAGTACACGCTCTCGGTCACCAACAACGGGCCCTCGGATGCGACCGGCGTTGAGGTAACCGACACCCTGCCGGCCGGCCTCAGCTTCGACGCGGCGGACTCCAGTCCCTCGTGCAGCGCGGTCGGGTCCACGGTCACCTGCGACTACGGCACTGTTGCCGACGGAGCAACCGAGAACCTCACCCTCGCGGCGACCACGGGTGCCGCTGCCGTTTCGAGCGTCAACAACACCGCGACGGTCGACGGCAACGAGGACGACCTGGTCGCACCCAACAACAGCGACTCCGAGACGACCACGGTCAACGCCTCGGCGGACCTGTCACTCACCAAGACCGACGCACTCGACCCGGTCACCCTCGGGGACTCGATCACCTACGGCCTCGATGTGCACAACGCCGGTCCGAGCGATGCGACCAACGTGGTCGTGGTCGACACGCTTCCGGCAGGGCTCACGTTCGCGGCCGCCGGGTCGAGCCCGCAGTGCTCGGCCGTCGGGCAGACGGTGACCTGCACCTACGGCACCGTGCCGAGCGGCGCCGACGTCTCCAGAACCGTGGTCGCATCGACCTCGGCACCGGCCGCTCCCTCGGTGAACAACAGCGCCGTGGTCGAGGGGGATCAGTTCGATCCGCAGCTCGTCAACAACTTCGACAGCCAGGCGACCGTCGTCAACGACCCGAACGCGGCCGGTGGCGGCGTCGGCGGCGTCGGCGGAGCCGGTGCTGGTAGCGGTCAGCAGGTTCTCGAGACGACGATCGTCCAGGCCGTGAGGAAGGCCAAGCGGGGCAAGAAGATCAGGTTTGCCTTCACCGCGACGGTCGCCGGATCTGTGTTCCAGTGCGGCATCGACTTCAACAGGCTGGCCCCCTGCGCCTCTCCCGCGGTCGTCAACACCAAGAAGCTCAGCGTCGGCCGGCACACGTTCACGGTCCGGGCGATCGCTCCGAACGGGACCGTCGACCGGACCCCTGCAGCTGCGACCTTCAAGGTGAAGAAGAAGCGCAAGTAGCTCCTCTGGGGAAGTGGCGGATGTCGGCCGCCGATGCGCCATCCTTTGAGGCTGTGCGCAGGAGATTTGGGACAGCAATAGCCGCTGGCGCGATCATGGCTGCGCTGGCCGGCGCGGGGCCGGGCCAGGCCGCAGCCGGGCAGGAGCCATCGGCCCAGGCGTCGATCATCGGAGGAGTGGCCGCGAATTCGAACGAGTGGCCTTTTCTGGTCGGCCTTCGACACGACGGCGATGTGTTCTGCGGCGGCTCGGTGATTGCGCCTACGGTCGTCCTCACCGCCGCCCACTGCGCCAACGCGACCAAAGGCCAGATCGTTGTGGTGGCGGGGCGGTCCAAGCTGGGCGTGAAGAGCGTCGGCGAGGAGATCCGCGTCGCCGTGAAGACCGTCCACCCCGACTACAAACGCAAGCAGCGCCACGATCTCGCGCTGCTCTTCCTGAATCGGCCGACGACTGTGCCGCCGATCGCCCTGCCGACGATCGAGGAAGCGCGTGCGGCCACGGCTCCCGCAGCGGTGGTGCGGGCCGCCGGCTACGGCGCCAAGGACGCTTTCTCTCTCCTCTACCCGCGCCTGCTGAAGCGCACGACGGAATGGATCAAGCCGAACCGCCGCTGCCGCCACGCCTACGGCGGCTTGTTCAAGGCACCCGCGATGATCTGCTCCCTGGGGCGCAAGTTCAAGCGGAGCGTGCTCCATTCAACGATCTGCGCCGGAGACTCGGGCGGGCCCCTGGTTGCCGACACGCCGGCGGGCCCGAGACTGATCGGCGTTGCGTCCTATGGCGGCATCATTTGCGGTTGGGACGTGTACCCGACGGTCTACGCGCGCGTTTCGAATGCGCTGACGTTCATCGAGCGCTACAGCGGGGTCGTGCCGCCATCCTCGCCAGCGGCAGCCCTGCCGGTGGTCCCGCCGGTCACCTAGATCCGGCCAGCCGCCCTTTCTGAACGCGGAGCCCGACCGCTATCTTCGGTGGGTGCCGAAGTTCAAGCTGAACAGCGCCTACACGCCGACAGCGGACCAGCCCAAGGCGATCGAGTCCCTGGCGGAAGGGGCCGAGGCCGGTGAGTCCTTCATGACCCTGCTCGGGGCGACCGGCACCGGGAAGACGCTGACGATGGCCGGAGTGGTCGAGCAGGTCCAGCGGCCGGCCCTGGTCATCGCCCACAACAAGACGCTCGCGGCACAGCTCTGCAACGAGTTCCGCGAGTTCTTTCCCGACAACCAGGTCGAGTACTTCGTCAGCTACTACGACTACTACCAACCCGAGGCCTACGTCCCGGCGCAGGATCTCTACATCGAGAAGGACTCGTCGGTGAACGACGAGATCGAGCGCCTTCGGCACGCCGCCACCGCCGGTTTGTTCGCGCGCCGGGACGTCCTCATCGTGGCCTCGGTCTCCTGCATCTACGGCATCGGTTCGCCCAAGACCTATCGCGACCGGATGGAGCTGCTCAAGGTGGGCGAGTGGATCGACCGAGACGTGCTCTTCCGCAAGCTGGTTGCGATGCAGTACAACCGCAACGAGGTCAACTTCTCCCGCGGCTCCTTCCGCGTCCGCGGCGAGCTGGTCGAGATCTTCCCGGCTTCGGCCGAGACCGCCTACCGGATGTCGACCTTTGGCGACGAGATCGAGTCGATCCAGCATTTCGATCCGCTCACCGGCGAGATCCTCGACGAGATCGACCATGTCGCGATCTGGCCGGCAACCCACTACGTCACCCCGGACGACGAGATGGATCGCACCGTGCAGGAGGTCGAGCACGAGCTGCTTCAGCAGACGCGGTACTTCGAGGAGCAGGGCAAGCAGCTCGAGGCGCATCGCCTGGCGCAGCGGACCAAGTACGACCTGGAGATGCTGCGCGAGGTCGGCTTCTGCTCGGGGATCGAGAACTACTCGCGGATCCTCGACGACCGCGACCCGGGCAGCCCGCCACACACTCTGATCGACTACTTCCCGGACGACCTGCTCGTCTTCGTCGACGAGTCCCACCAGACGGTTCCCCAGCTCGGCGGCATGTACGAGGGCGACCACTCGCGAAAGCTGACCCTGGTCGAGCACGGTTTCCGGCTCCCCTCTGCGCTCGACAACAGGCCGCTCAAGTTCGACGAGTTCCTGGAACGGGTGCCGCAACTGGTCATGGTCTCGGCGACGCCGGGCCCGTTCGAGCGCGAGAAGTCCGACCGGATCGTCGAGCAGATCGTGCGCCCGACCGGGATCATCGACCCGGAGGTCGAGGTCCGCGAGACCAAGAACCAGATCGACGATCTCATGAACGAGGTCCGGGTCCGGGCCGAGGCGGACGAGCGCACCCTGGTCACCACCCTGACCAAGAAGATGGCCGAAGACCTGACCGAGTACCTGCTCGAGTACGGATTCAAGGTCCGCTATCTGCACTCGGAGGTCGACACGCTCGAGCGGATCCAGATCATCCGCGACCTGCGCCTCGGCGAGTTCGACGCCCTGGTCGGGGTCAACCTGCTGCGGGAGGGCCTCGACCTCCCTGAGGTCTCCCTCGTCGGGATCCTCGATGCCGACAAAGAAGGCTTCCTGCGCGGGGAGACCAGCCTGATCCAGACGATCGGCCGGGCCGCGCGCAACGTCCGCGGCAAGGTCCTCATGTACGCGGACAAGGAGACCGAGGCGATGAGGACCGCGATCCGCGAGACCGACCGGCGGCGGAAGATCCAGCTTGCCTACAACAAGGAGCACGGGATCACCCCGGAGACGGTGCGCAAGGGGATCTCGGAGATGGCCGAGTTCCTGGCGATGGAGTCGACCTCGCCGGCGAAGCGGCGGCGGACGCGGGTCGACGACGGCAAGACGAGGACTCCTGAGGAGCTGTCCAAGATCTGTGTCGAGCTGGAGGACGAGATGCTCGCCGCGGCCGAGGACCTGCGGTTCGAGGAGGCGGCCCGTATCCGCGACGAGCTCAAGGAGCTGCGCCGCGACCTCGAGGCCATCCAGGCGTAAGATCCTCGTCATGGACCGCACCGCGATCGAAGCTCAGCTGCGTCAGATCATCGCCTCGGCCGAGGCGACCAAGGTTGCCGCCGAGTCAGCGCTCCGGGAGCTCTCCGCGGAGGACCCCGTCCCGCGGCCGCCGAACATTCCGGAGCCGACTCCACCGCCGATCCCCGAGCCGGAGCCGCCCCCGACGCCTGAGCCGCAGCCGCCGACCCCTGACCCGCCGCCTGCCCCGCCGGACCCGCAGCCGCCGCAGTTCTCCTCGAACGGCGAGGACACGGTGCGCCTGATGGCGCTGAAGATGGCGATCGACGGGTCGACTCGCGAGCAGATCGAGGCCGAGCTCACCACCAAGTACGGCGCGGGCGACCGCGCGGCGCTGCTCGACGAAGTTCTCGCTCGCGCCGGCCGCTAATCCCGCGAAAAGGTCCCCGGCTTGCCGCCACTGCGGGCACCGGCGGCGTACTCGGCCATGTCCTGGGACCAGAACTCGACGACGTTGCCGTCGGGATCGGTGGCGTAGATGGCGCGGCCGGGGCCGAGCTGGATCGGACCTTCGACCTCCGTCCCGCTTCCGGTCAGCCGGTCGAGCAGACGGTCGATCTCGTCGTCGGCAACGTGAAAGGCGAAGTGGACGTGGGTGCCGCCGCGGCCGCCGGCGAGGCCGACCTGCTCGGTCCAGAGCCCGAGCCGCGCCGTTTCCCCGATCAGGTACCAGTAGCGGCCCTCGGCGCCTTCCCCATACAGGGTCTCCTCGAAACCGAGCGTGTCGCGGTAGAAGCCGCGGGCGGCTTCCAGGTCATCGACCTCGAGCACCAGCTCCGAGATGCCGGTAACCGGCGGAGGCTCAGGGGTCACTTGCCCTGGCGGGCGCGCCGCTTGCGGCGAACGCACTTGCCGCGGCGGAGCTTCTTTCCCTTTCGGCAACGGCGCCGGGATGCGCTTCCCGCCGATGTCGGCTGCACCGCGCTTGTCGGCACCGGAGGTGAGCCGGGCGGCGAACCTGCGGGGCAGCGGTCGCTCCCGTCGGGGCGGGGGATCTCCTGGGCACAGAGGAAGGCGTGGAGCCGGCCGGGCTGCGAGCTCATGTAGCCGTCGATCCCGAGCGCGATCAGTCTCGCGTAGCTCTCTTCGCCGTCGGGCTCCTCGCCGTTGGGCCAGACGTGCACGGCGTACCCCTGTGCATGGGCTCCGTGGTCGAGGACCGCTTCCGGAACGGCGATCCCGTTCTGCGAGGGCGGCACCTGGAAGGCGGCGGCGTCGGGAACCGGCGGCAGCCCCAGCAGCGCGTAGCTCGCGACGCCGGCGATCCCCGGTGCGAGCGCGACCTTGGGAGCGGCGTCGGTCAGGTTGAACAGCGCCAAGAGGACGTCGGAGAAGGAGACGACGATGATGTCGTCGCGACTCGCGTACTCCGGACGGTCGAGGAATGCTGCGAGCGCGGTCGCGGTCGGGATCCCCAGCAGGCCGGCGCCGTCGCACTCGATCCCGCCGTCACAGGTCTTCGGCTGCTTGATCTCGATGTTGATCGGGGTGTTCGGGAAGTGGTCGAGCACCTCTTTCAGAGTGGGAATCCGGAAGTCCTCGGCGCTGTACCCGGGCGGCGGTGGTACCCCGCCGGTCCGGATGCCGCGGTAGATGAACTCCTCGGCGGGGATCGAAGGGTTGTGGCTGTAGCTGTTGGGCCGGAACCAGTAGCCCGCGTCGAGGGCCTGGACCTCCGCCAGGGTCATGTCGCGGACCTGCGAGGCGGGCCGCGCCTGGGGACCGTTTGTCGTCCGGGAGACGGTGTCGTCGTGGATCACGACCAGGTGGCCGTCCTTGGTCAGCTGGACGTCGAGCTCGAGCATGTCCGCGCCGCGCTCGGCTACCGCCGACTTGAAGGCAAACATCGTGCTCGAGGGCGCCTCGTCTTCACCACCCTGATGGGCGATGTTGAGGAAGTGGCGGTCGAGCCACGGGTTCGGGTTGGGCGCCACGGCACCGGCGCCCGCCGGCACCAGCATGGATGCCAGCACCCCGGCCAGAACTGAAATCCAGACGCCCCTCACGACGACACAGGCTACGGGACCGGAATACTGCGCACGCCATGCCGCGCTCCATGATCGGGCCTGTCTCCCGCCGCACCGCGCTGATCGCCCTGGGCGCGATCTCGCTCGCGCTGGTGATCTTTCTGACCGCGATCGATCCCGCGACGCTCGAAGAAGGCAACCCGACCATCGTCGACCTGGAGCTCGCCGGCACCGAGGAGAAGGTCTCCGAGTACCGGGCGGAGTGGGGTGAGGAGGGAGACGATCGCGCTCGCCTTTCCCTCTGGGTCGACTTCCCCTACCTGCTCGCCTACGGAGCGTTCTTCGTGCTCGCGGCTGCGGCGACCCGCGACCTCGCCCGGAGCCGTGGCTGGGGAAGGATGGCGGCGTTCGGTGCGTTCGCGATCCCGGCTGCGGCAGGCGCGGCAGCCTTCGACGCGATCGAGAACGTCAACCTCCTGATCGCGCTCGAGGGCGAAGGCGGTGACCTGGCACCCCGGCTGGCGCAGATCTGCGCCGGATTCAAATTCGTACTCACGATCGCGGTGATCGGGTACCTGCTCGCGGGTCTTGGCGGCAGGCTCGTCAGCCGAAAGCCGGGCTGAGCGAGGAAAAATCGTGCCTGAGGCGGGGGAACGCCCGTTCGCCTCCGTATCATCGACGAGGTGGCCGCCTCAGATCGCATAGCCATCTCGGGCGCGCGGGAGCACAACCTCAAGGCGATCGACCTCGAGCTGCCCCGCGACGCTCTGATCGTGATGACCGGGCTCTCGGGGTCCGGCAAGTCGAGCCTTGCCTTCGACACGATCTACGCAGAAGGGCAGCGGCGCTATGTCGAGTCGCTCTCGGCGTACGCGCGCCAGTTCCTCGGCCAGATGGAGAAGCCCGACGTCGACTCGATCGAGGGGCTTTCGCCGGCGATCTCGATCGACCAGAAGACGACCTCCCGCAACCCGCGGTCGACGGTCGGCACCGTGACCGAGATCTACGATTACCTGCGCCTGCTCTGGAGCCGCATCGGCAAACCGCACTGCGCCAACTGCGGCAAGCCGATCGAAGGTCAGTCGGTCGAGCAGATCGCCGACCGGGTGATGATGCTCGACGAGGGGACCAAGTTCATGGTGATGGCGCCGGTGGTCCGGGGTCGCAAGGGCGAGTACGACCGGATGCTCGAGGAGATGCGCGCCGAGGGCTACGCGCGCGCCCGGATCGACGGAGAGATCAAGCGCCTCGACGAGGTCGCTGAGGTGAAACTCGACAAGAAGTACAAGCACGACATTTCGATCGTGGTCGACCGGCTGGTGATGAAGTCCGATTTGCGCAAGCGCCTGACCGAGTCGATCGAGGCCGCCGCCGCCCTCGCCGAGGGCATCGTCGAAGTCGAAGTCCTGAAGGACGAGAAGGACAAGCCCGAAAAGGCAAAGAAGCGGGCCACCGGCGCACTCGGAGCCGGCGAGCTCCCCGCGGACGTCGAGGAGCGGCTCGAGTTCAGCGAGCGCTTCGCCTGCCTCAGCTGCGGGCGCTCGATGCCGGAGCTCGAGCCCCGGATCTTCTCCTTCAACTCCCCGCATGGAGCTTGCGAGCGCTGCCACGGGCTCGGGTTCCAGAAAGTGATTGAGCCCGACCTCGTAGTGCCGGATCCGACCCTCTCGCTCGACGAAGGCGCGCTGCAGCCGTGGCGACTCGGGCACTCCCGCTACTGGAAACGGCTGGTGGAGGCGGTTGCAGAGGCCAACGACGTCGACGTCAACACGCCCTGGCAGGACCTGAGCTCGAAAGAGCGAGACATTTTCCTCGAGGGCACCGGTTCGCAACGGCACAAGATCAGCTATCGCAACCGGTTCAACCGGCGCCGCTCCTATTCGGTCCGGTTCGAGGGAATCGTCCACAACCTCGAGCGCCGCTATCAGGAGACCGACTCCGAGGCGGTGCGCGAGCGGATCGAGAGCTACATGGCCGAGCGGCCCTGCCCGGCTTGCGGCGGCGCCCGGTTGCGGCCGGAGAGCCTTGCGGTCAAGGTCGGCGGGATCTCGATCGACGACTACGCCCGGATGTCGGCGACCGCTGCGCTCGAGTGGGTCGAGAATCTGGAGCTGTCGCGGACCGACGAGGCAATCGCCCGCCTGATCGTGCGTGAGGTGAAGGAACGGCTCGCCTTCCTGGTCAACGTCGGCATCGGCTATCTGTCGCTGGCGCGTTCGGCGCGGACCCTCTCCGGCGGCGAGGCGCAGCGAATCAGGCTGGCGACCCAGATCGGGTCGAGCCTGGTCGGCGTCCTCTACATCCTCGACGAGCCCTCGATCGGCCTGCACCAGCGCGACAACCAGCGACTGCTGGACACGCTGGCGCGGCTCCGCGACCTGGGGAACACCGTGATCGTGGTCGAGCACGACGAAGGCACGATCCGCGCCGCCAACCACGTCGTCGACCTCGGTCCCGGCGCCGGCGAACACGGCGGCCACGTGGTCGCCGAGGGGACGCCCGAGGAGATCGAGGCCGACCCCGCATCACTCACCGGGCAGTACCTGAACGGAGTCCGGGCGATCCCCGTACCGGAGACCCGCCGTAAGCCATCCGGGGAGCTGGTCGTCAAAGGGGCTTCCGAGCACAACCTGCGGGAGATCAATGTCGGTTTCCCGCTCGGAGTCTTCTGTTGCGTCACGGGCGTTTCGGGCTCGGGCAAGTCGACCCTGGTCAACGAGACCCTGTACCCCGCGGTCGCCAACCGGCTGCACCAGGCCAAGCTGCGCCCAGGAGACCACAAGGGCATCGAGGGGATCGAGCAGATCGACAAGATCATCAACATCGACCAGTCGCCGATCGGGCGCACGCCGCGGTCGAACCCGGCCACATACACCGGTGTCTTCGACCACATCCGCCAGCTTTACTCGCAGACGGTCGAAGCGCGGGCGCGCGGCTACAAGCCGGGCCGGTTCAGCTTCAACGTCAAGGGCGGGCGCTGCGAGGTCTGCACCGGCGACGGACAGATCAAGATCGAGATGCACTTCCTCCCGGACGTCTATGTGCCGTGCGAGCAGTGCGGCGGCAAACGCTACAACCGCGAGACGCTCGAGGTCCGGTTCAAGGGCAAGAACATCGCCGAGGTTCTGGACATGACCGTGTCCGAGGCGTGCGAGTTCTTCCGCGACATCCCGAAGATCAGCAGGAGGCTCGACACGCTGCACGACGTCGGGCTCGACTACATCCGGCTGGGCCAGCCGGCGACCCAGCTCTCGGGCGGGGAGGCGCAGCGGGTGAAGCTGGCGACGGAGCTCTCCAAGGTCGCGACCGGCGACACGCTCTACTTCCTCGACGAGCCGACCACGGGACTGCACTTCGCCGACGTGCAGCGATTGCTCGACGTACTTGACCGGCTGGTCGAGTCCGGCAACACCGTTGTTGTGATCGAACACAACCTCGACGTGATCAAGACGGCCGACCAGATCATCGACCTCGGCCCGGAGGGCGGGGAGGAGGGAGGCGGCGTGGTCGCCACCGGAACGCCCGAAAAAGTCGCTGCGGTGCCCGGTTCTTACACGGGACAGTTCCTGGCCGACCTCGTAGAGCCAGTCAAGGTACGCCGGCGCACGAGAAAGGCTAAGACGGCGGTCGCCGCCTAGCAGCGCGGATGCCGGCAGCCGACCGCTAGGCTGCGCTGTCGCAGGCGTGGCGGCAAGCAAAGAAAGGACGATCTTGAGGACTCGAATCTGGGCAGCGGTGGCGTGCATCGCCCTCCTGACCGGCTGGGGAGCCGCGACGGTCGCAACTGCAGACGGCCCCTCCGCAGCCGCTGCCAAGGTGAGCAAGAAGAAGGCGAAGAGGGTGGTGAAACGCTACCTCCAGCACTCGACCTGGACCAACGTGACCGCGAGCTCCACCGGGATCAGCTCTACGACGACGCGGATCACCTTTTGCGGGAACGGGACCTATTCGTACCGTCGCGACAACGACTCGATCGTGGCCGCGTCCCAGACGACCTTTGACGGCAACTGGAGCGTCAAGAGCGCGAATCCGAAGCGCTCTTCCGGCAAGGTCAGGTACACCGTCGCGAACTTCCGCAGCGTTTACTTCGACGGCTCACCGGGCCCCGATTCGCCTCCGCCCTCACCGAGCATCCTCAACGCCTTTGCGGACTCGGAACAGATCGCATTCTTCGACGGGATCCAGTTCAGCCGCTCGGCAGCCGGTTGTTGAGAAGCGGCGCTGCTTTTGATGGGGTTTCCGGCTGAGGCCCGAACCTGGTGGCGGAAGCGGCGCTGGTATGACCGCAACCACCGCTGGCGCAACCGCTGGCGGATCAACGCGCATGCCGCTCGCGGTGGTTTCTACATCCGCCATCCGGTGGAGGGCGAGGTGCTGGAGGCGTTCGCCCAGGGGCGTCTAACGATCGGCCGCGACACGCTGCTGGAGCCCGGATGCTGGATCACGATGTCCGCCGAGGCCACGATCGAGATCGGCAGCGGCTGCTTCCTCAACCGGGAGACGATGCTGGCCGCCCAGGAGCGGATCGAGATCGGCGATCACGTCATGTTCGCCAACCACTGCTTCGTCGGTGATGCTGACCACCGCTTCGACGACCCGGAGAAGCCGGTGCCGTGGCAGGGCTTCACCAGCAAAGGCCCCGTCACGATCGGGGACAACTGCTGGTTCGGGGTCGGCTGCGTGGTGACGAGCGGAGTCGAGATCGGTGAGCGCTGCGTGATCGGCTCCAACTCCGTCGTGACCCAGGACTTGCCGCCACGCACGATCGCCGCAGGAGCGCCGGCGAAGGTGATCCGGGAGATCACCTATGCGGACCGGGGCGAGGGAGTCGCCGAAGCCGGGGCCGGCGGCGGCGTCTGACCGCGCCGCTACGAGATGAGCTGGACGATCACAGTCCGCTCCCGCGGCCGGTCGTCGAAGTCGACCAGGACCAGCTGCTGCCACGTGCCGAGCGCGAGCCGGCCCTCCCGAACCGGGACGCTTTCTGACGAACCGATGACGGAGGCCCGCTGGTGCGCGTGCGAATTCGAGTCGTGATTTAGCCGGTTGTGCTCGTAGTCGCCCTCTACGGGCACCAGCCGGTCGAGGGTTGCCTGCAGGTCGTGGACGCCGCCCGGTTCGTACTCCATCGTGGTCACCGCGGCGGTCGATCCCTTGACGAAGGCGGTGACCAGCCCTTCGCCGGCCCCGGCCGTCGAGACGATTCGCTCAACACCGTCGGTGATGTCGACGATGTCGGCGTCCCCTTGGGTGGAGATGCTCAGTTCGCCGGTGTGAACAGCCAACGACCTACCAGTCCCAGGGGGTGTGCGCCGCGAGGCTCTCCTCCTCGAGGTACTGCCTGAACTCCTCGAGCTGGTCGGGATCGATCGAGTAGCTGTGCTCTTCGGCCGGGAACGAGCGGTGGCGAACCTCCTCGGTGTAGGTGCGAATGCCGGTCAGCATCTGCTCGCGGACGTCCGCATAGCGCTTCACGAACTTCGGCTGGTGGCCTGAGTAAAGCCCGAGCAAGTCGTGCCAGACGAGCACCTGGCCGTCGGTGTTGGGCCCGGCGCCGATCCCTATGACCGGGATCTCGAGCCGCGGCATCAAGACCTTGGTGACGTCGGCGGGGATCGCCTCGAACACGATCGCGAAGCAACCGACGGACTGCAGAGCAAGCGCTTCCTCTGCGAGCTGCTCGGCCTGGGCCGCGGTCTTGCCCTGCGCCTTGAATCCGCCCAGTGCAGTTGCTGACTGGGGGGTGAGGCCGACGTGCCCCATCACCGGGATTCCGGCGCGGATGATCGCCCGCGCGCGATCAACCGAGGCGCCGCCGCGCTCGAGTTTGACCGCGTCGACGCCGGCCTCCTTGACGAAGCGCTGGGCGCTCTCCACCGCGAGCTCGTTCGAGCTCTCGTAGGAGCCGAATGGGAGGTCACCGATCAGCAGCGGAGTCTTCAGCCCACGCCGGACCGCGCTCGTCATCGTGACCATCTCGTCCATCCCCACCGGCGTCGTGGCGTCGTAGCCGAGGACCACCATCGCTGCCGTATCACCCACCAGGACGACATCGACACCGGCTTCCTCGGCGATCTGGGCCGAGGGGTAGTCGTAGGCGGTGACCATCACGATCGGGTCGCCCGCCCGCTTCATCTCTGCGAGCCGCGGAAGGTTGACCGGTTTGCGGTCGGTCAAAGCATCGCCTCCGGATCCGGCTGCTCGCTGAGCAGCACCGAAGGGTCGCTGTCGACGCTGACCGTCCGGTTGTCATCGTCGACGTGCACGACCACCGGGGAATAGGAGTCCAGGTCCTCGGGCTCGTAGGAGCCGAACGAGGCGACGATGACCTTGTGGCCCGGCTGGACCAGGCGCGCCGCGGCCCCGTTGACCTGGACGGTTCCCGACCCCGGCTCGCCCTCGATCACATACGTGACGAAGCGCGACCCGTTGTCGATGTCCCAGACGTGAACCTGCTCGTTGGGGAGCATGTCGGCCTGAGTCATCAGCTCCGGATCCAGGGTGATGCTGCCGACGTACTCGATGTCGCAGTCGGTCACCGTGGCCCGGTGGATCTTCGATTTGAGCATCTGCCTTTGCATTAGGTGCGGGGTCTCCCTTCGCGTTCGTGTGAGTTGTGAGCAGTGGGCTGAGTCGGAATAACCACGTTGTCGATGAGGCGGGCCTTGCCGACCTTGGCGGCGACGGCCACCAGGACCGGCCGGCCGTTCAGCTCTGCGACCGCGGACAGGTCTTCGGCATCACGCGCCTCCAGGTACTCGGGATCGATACCGGCGTTGTCCAGCTCGGTGCGCGCAGCGTCGAGCAACCCCTCGACCAGGCGCTCTCCGTTTTCGGCTGCATCCTGCGCCGCGGCCAGGGCGCGCGAAAGCGCCAGGGCACGCTGCCGGTCGGCTTCGTCGAGATAGTCGTTGCGAGAGCTCAGCGCCAGTCCCTCCGGCTCGCGGACGGTCGGCAGGACCAGGATCTCCACAGGGAAATCGAGGTCCCGCACCATGCGGCGGATGACGAGTGCCTGTTGGGCGTCCTTCTGCCCGAAGTAGGCGACGTCGGGCTGGACGCAGTTGAAGAGCTTCGCGACAACGGTGGTGACGCCGCGGAAATGGGCCGGTCCACGCCGTTGGGGAGCGCCGCAGAGGACTCCGGTCAGCTCTGCGTCGACCTCGACCACCGTCGCGAATCCGCCGGGATAGACCTCCGATTCGGCGGGCGCCCAAAGAAAATCGACGCCCTCGGCCTCGGCAAGCTCGGCGTCGCGGTCCTCGTCCCGCGGGTACGTGTCGAGGTCCTCGCCCTTGTCGAACTGGGCGGGATTGACGAACAGGCTGACGACCACCACATCGCAGTCGGCGCGTGCCGCCCGCATCAAGGACAGGTGCCCCTCGTGAAAGTGGCCCATGGTCGGCACCAGGCCGATCCGCTTCCCCTGCGTGCGCGGCGTCGCAAGTGCCTCGCGGAGCTCGGACTTGGTCCTGAGGATTCTCACGCGACTGCCTCCGAGCTGAGTGCCGCGGTCTGCGTGGCGAGGGCCTCGTACAACGGCAGCAGGTGGGGGGCCGTCCGCTCGATCGCCTTGCGGTGACGTTCGACCGTTGGGGTGTCGCCGCGGGCGATCGGCCCGGTGAGCGCGTCGGGGCCGTCCTCGGCCCAGTTCGCCGCGGTGCGCAGGACCAGCGGCACGAGCAGTTCGCGCGCCTCATCGACCCCCGCCCGCTCCAGCAACTCTGCCGCCGACTCTTCCAGGGCGACCAGGAAGTTGGACGCGATCGAGGCGGCGGCGTGGTAAGCGGCTCGGCTCGATTCCGGGACCTCGAACGGCTTCATGCCCAGCCGCTCGGATAGCGCGACGGCGGCGCCGAGGGCCTCGCTGGTGGAGCCGGCAACGGCGCACGGCGCGCCACGCGGGTCGGTTTCGGCATTCGCAAAGGTCTGCAGCGGATGCAGCGAGAACGTGCTTGCACCCGCACTCTCCGCGGCCGACAGAGCGTTTAGGCCGGTGGCCCCGCTCGTGTGCCCGACCAGAGCCGGGGTCGGGTTGGCGCCGGCAGCGGTCTCCGCGGCGGCGGTGATCTCGGTATCGGGAACGCACAGGAGCGCTACTGCGGCGCCGGCACAGGCCTCGGCCGCGTCCTGGCGCCCGGCCAGCCGCAGCTCGATTCCGGCCGCGGAACCGGCTCGCGCCAGGGACGTGCCGAGGCGGCCGGCGCCGACGATCGCCAGCGGATCCAGGCGGGGGCTTGCGGCAGGGGGTTCGGCGGGAAGTTCGGGTGTTACCCGTTCCAGTTCCCTCATGGGGGAGATACCAGACGGCTTCGAAGTGATTGGTCGTTGATGCGGTGTGGTGATGCCGGTCCACGCCGTAGCTTCATGAAACGGTCGCGGCCGCTGCGAATTATAGGGCGGGGGTCACGCGGGCCAGTCTCCGGAAATACCGCTATTTGCGTAAGCCGGGGCCGTCCGCCTGGTCGGGAGCGCGATCTACCATCCGATCGGTGCCGGATAAGGAGCAACGCCGCCAGGAGCTGGTCGAGGTCTACAAGCAGGCCTCGAAGTGCGAGTTGTGCGCGCTCTCAGAGACACGGTCGACTGTGGTCTTCGGTTCCGGAAACGCCGATGCCGACCTGATGTTCGTCGGCGAAGCGCCGGGAGCGGAGGAGGATCGCCAGGGGCTCCCGTTCGTGGGCCGCGCCGGCCAGCTGCTGAACGAGTTGCTCGATGGCATCGGAATGAAGCGGGAGGACGCCTTCATCGCGAACGTGCTCAAGTGCCGGCCCCCGGGCAACCGCGACCCGCAGCCCGACGAAATCGCCTCCTGCCAGCCGTACCTGTTGAAGCAGGTCGAGCTGATCGAACCCCGAGTCATCTGCACACTCGGCAACTTCGCCACCAAGCTGCTCACCGGCAACCCGACCGGGATCACCAAGGTCCGCGGCACACCGCAGCAGCACCTGATCGGGACGCGCGCCGTCCATCTGTTCCCGCTCTTGCATCCGGCCGCCGCGTTGCGGACGCCGGCGATGAAGGAGACGCTGCGTGAAGACTTCTCGAAGCTTCCCGAGCTCTTGGGCCAGCCGCTCCCGGACTTGGCTCCGCCCGAGCCTCTCGTCCCCGACGGCGAGCGCGAGGAGGCGGATCAGCTCGGGCTGTTCACGGGCTGAGGGCGGCGGTGGGAGCACAGGAGACGGCCAACGCCGAGGAGACCGAGTCGGTCGGCGCGCAGATCGCTGCACGGCTCGAGCCAGGCGACGTCGTCCTCGTGCGAGGGGGGCTCGGCAGCGGCAAGACGACGCTGATCCGGGGTGCCTGCTCCGCGCTCGGTGTCACCGATCCAGTCACCTCGCCGACGTTCACGATCGGCCAGCGGTACTCCGGGCGGATCCCGGTCTCCCATCTCGATCTTTACCGGCTCGGGGACTCGGGGGTGTCCGGCGAGGATCCCGGGCTGCTCGCCGACTACCTCACCGAGGACGCAATCGCCTTCGTGGAATGGCCGGAGGCAGCCGAGCCCGCGCTGGGTCGGGTTGTGGCCCTGCGGGTAGAGCTGCGCCACGCCGGCGGCGACCGGCGGGCGATCCTGATCGAGGGGTAAACCCGGCGGCTAGTAGCCGCCGCTGCCGCCCGAGTCCTCGGTTTCCTTCTGGATCTCTTCTTGAGCGTCGTCCGCCTGCTGCTGGAGCTCTTCGGCCTGCTCTTCGGCTTCCTTCTGGGCGTCTTCGAGCTGTTCCTCGGCCTCCTGCTGGACCGAATCGATCTGCTCCTGCGCCTCATCGGTGTCGCTGTCGTCGCAGCCGGCGGCGCCGACGCCGAAGGCAGCGATCGCGAGAGCGGCAACAACGGCCTTGAGGCGGCGGATTCGCATCCTCACTGCCATATCTCTGTCGCTCAGATTCACGGGCCGGCACGTTAGCGCCACCGGGCCGAAACTGTGGTGATGGCGACCGTGCTCGGAATCGACACCGCGACCTCCGCGGCGGTGGTAGCCGTTGCCGCAGACGGCGAGTCCCTCGCGGAGAGCGCGATCGATCCCGACGAGCGCGGCCGTCCGCGCGCCTCGGCAGCGCTGCTCGAGGCGATCGAGGCGACCGTCGACGAAGCTGGCGGCTGGAACGGGGTCGACCTGATCGCCGTCGGCCTCGGTCCCGGCTCCTATACCGGCCTGCGAATCGGGATCTCGACCGCGCGGGGTCTGGCGCAGGCACTCGCCAAGCCGATCGCCGGGGTAGGCACTCTCACTGCGCTTGCCCGCGGCGTCGCCGAGCAACCGGAGGCAGGGGAGCGTCCCCGCCTGGCTGCGATCGACGCACGCCGTGACGAGGTCTTCACCTGTCTCGAGGATGAGTCCGGGGCCGAACTCTGGGCGCCGTCGGTGAGCGCCCCCGACGAGCTTGCGAATCGCCTCGGATCGCTGCAAACGCCGCCGCTGGCTGCCGGAGACGGGGCGCTACGATTTCGGCACGAACTTGAGGCCGCCGGCGCAGTGGTCCCCGCCGATGCGGATCCGGTGCACCGGGTAAGCGCAAGGCACATATGTGTTCTTGCGTCCGCGCTCAATCCGGGCCGGCCGGAAGAGATCCAGCCCATCTACCTGAGAGCACCAGATGCAGAGGTTTGGCTTGACAGAGACCGCCGCTGAGACCCCCACCGATCAGGGCATGAAGATCCGCCGGCTCGCCTACAGCGACCTGCCGGCGGTCATCTCGATCGAGCGTCGCTCGTTCGGTACTCCCTGGTCGCTGGCGATGTTCGTGCTGGAGCTCTCGAAGCCGTCCGGCATCTGCCTCGCGATCGACAACGAGGAGGGCAAGCTGATCGGCTACCTCGTCTGCTCCCGCTACGAGGACGTATGGCATCTGATGAACGTCGCGATCGACCCCGATCGCCGACGAGAGCGCATCGCCACCGATCTGATCGAGCATTTGTTCGAGCAGGCCGGGCCTGCCGAACGGTTCACCCTGGAGGTTCGTGTCTCCAACCGTGCCGCGATCGCGATGTACACGCGGTTCGGCTTCAAGTCCGCCGGGCTCCGCCGCCGCTACTACCACGACAACGGGGAAGACGCCCTGATCATGTGGCTGGACACGGCGGACGCACGCGCGCTCACCGCTTAGCCGGTGCCGTGCTGATCCTGGCGCTGGAAACCTCTTGTGACGACACCTGTGCGGCGCTGGTGGAGGATCGCCGGGTGCTCTCCAACGTCGTTGCATCCCAGGCCGAGCTGCACGAGCGCTTCGGCGGGGTCGTCCCCGAGGTCGCGTCCCGCCACCACCTCGAGGTCGTCAATGCAACCGTCGACGCGGCACTCGAGGACGCCGGCCGCAGCCTCGATGATGTCGACGCCGTCGGCGTCACCAGGGGACCTGGGCTGATCGGGGCCCTTCTCGTCGGCCTCAGCACCGCGAAGGCGATCGCCGCGGCGCGCCGCTTGCCCCTGATCCCGGTCGATCATCTCCACGGCCACGTCGCCGCCAACGCGCTCGAGCCGGACCCGATCGAGCCGCCGTTCCTCTGCCTGGTTGCCAGCGGCGGTCACACATTGCTGGCGGGGGTGCGCGAGCCGGGTGGCTACGAGACGCTCGGACAGACACAGGACGACGCAGCCGGAGAAGCACTCGACAAGGCTGCGCGTCTGCTCGGCCTCGGCTTTCCGGGAGGGCCGGCGATCGAGCGCTGCGCCGCCGACGGCGACCCCCAGGCGTTCGAGTTCCCGGTGGCGATGACCCGCGATCCAGGGCTCGACTTCAGCTTCAGCGGTCTCAAGACCGCGCTGGTCTACAAGGTCGAGGAGCTCGGCGAGACCGAGACCGCGCGGCGGCGGGCAGATCTCGCCGCTTCCTTCCAGGAGGCGGTCGTCGCCCAGCTCACCGCCAAGCTCGGCCGCGCACTCGATCCAGGCGAGTGGAAGGCCGTCGCGCTCGGAGGCGGGGTTGCGGCCAACTCGCTCCTGCGCGAGCGCGTCAGCGATGCTCTGCGAGGAGCGCGGCCTGCGGCTGAAGCTGGTCGGGCGCGAGCTCTGCACCGACAACGCCGCGATGATCGCCGCCGCGGCACGCGAGCTCGAGCCGATCCCGTACCCCGACTACCTCGGCTACGACGCCTTCGCAGAACGCCAGTGAGCGCGCGGACGCAGACAGTCACGCTCTACGCGCGGCCGGAGTGCCATCTCTGCGACGAGGCCCGCTCCGGCCTCGAAGCGACTTCGGCGCGGAGGGACTCCGAGTTCGAGCTGCGGGAGATCGACATCGACACGGACGACGCGCTGCTCCGAACGCACCTCGAGCGCATCCCGGTGATCGAGATGGACGGCGAGGAGGTCTGCGACCTCGGCCTCGACGCCGGCCGCTCGTTCGCGGCAAGGCTCGGTACGGTTCCCGCATGATCGAGGAAGGCGTCGCCTCGCCGGCGGCGATCAGAGCGAGGAGGCGGCTCGAGGCGCGCGGCCCGATCGTCGCCGACGGCGAGCGCCTCTCCCTCGGGGTCGCGGCGCGGCTCTCCCGCTATCTCCAGGTCCTGACCCAGGCGCGGAAGATGGGCAAGGAGACGATCTCCTCCCAGGAGCTCGCCGAGTACACGCACATCAACTCGACCCAGATCCGCCGCGACCTCTCGGGATTCGGCAAGTTCGGCAAGCGCGGCGTCGGCTACCAGGTCGATTCCCTGGTCCGGGAGATCCGCAAGATCCTGCGCACCTCCGGCCAGCACAACATCGCCCTGTTCGGCGCGGGCAACCTCGGCCAGGCGATCGCGAGCTCCGACATCTTCGCCGACCACGGGTTCCAGGTCGTGGCCATCTTCGACGTCGACCCCTCCGTGGTCGGACGCCGGGTCGGGCCAGCTCACGGTCCGCGACATCTCCGACGCTGCAGAGCGATGGTCGCCGACGAGGAGATCGTCGTCGGCGTGCTCGCTGTCCCGGCGGCTGCGGCCCAGGAGGTCGCCGACCGGCTGTTGAGGCAGGGGTGACGATCATCTTCAACTACTCCGAGCAGCTGCTCCAGGTGCCGCCCGAGGTCACTGTCCACACCTCGAGCCCGGCGGTGGACCTCCTCTACGCGCTCTACTTCTATCTGACATGAGCGGCCGTGACTCGGCCTCGATCTGGGCCGGGCCCGGGAGATCTTCGAGGCCTCGCAGGACTTCACGATCGGGCTCGAGGAGGAGTTCGCGATCGTCGATCCGGAGAGCCTCGAGCTCGCGCACCGCTTCGAGGATGTACGACGCATGCCAGGAGGACGAGGTGCTGGCGGAGGCGGCCGCGGGCGAGCTGATCGACACCGAGATCGAGATCCGATCGGGCAGGGGAGAGAACATTCGCCGGGGCCGCCGCGCTGCAGCGCGAGCATCGGACGCCGCCTCTTTGCCCTCGCCGAGGACATGGGGTTGGCGCTGGCGCGCGACCGGGACCCACCCGTGGGCCGAACTACCTCGACCAGCAGATCATCGACACGCCCCACTACCAGCGGCTCCGCGCCGACCTCGGCTGGGTCGCCCAGCGCAACAACACCTGGAGCCTCCACGTCCACGTCGGAGTGCGAGGCGCCGACCGGGCGATCGCCGTCTGCGACGCGCTGC
Source organism: uncultured Solirubrobacterales bacterium (assembly GCA_963770155.1). Lineage (GTDB taxonomy): Bacteria > Actinomycetota > Thermoleophilia > Solirubrobacterales > 70-9 > CAVYOE01. The sequence goes on from CAVYOE010000001.1 coordinate 354,655, forward strand.
GCGAGCTGCTGCCGCTGCTGCTCGCGGCCTCGGCCAACTCGCCCTTCCTCGACGGCGAGGACACCGGCCTGCACACGGTGCGCACCCAGATCTTCACCCGCACCTTCCCGCGCTGCGGCATCCACGAGCCGTTCGGGGACTGGGACGCCTACGCCGATTTCGTCGAGCCTGCTCGAGCGCACCGCCTCGATAGTGGAGGCGACCCAGCTGTGGTGGAGCGTGCGGCCCCACCACCGCTTCGGCACGGTCGAGGTGCGGATCTGCGACGCGCAGACCAGCGGCGACGAGTCGTTCGGGCTGCTGGCCTGCTGGCCGCCTGCGTCGCCCAGCTGGCGCTCGACTACGACGAGGGGCGGATCGGGGAGCCGCGCGCCGGCAAGCTGATCGAGGAGAACCTGTGGCGCGCGATCCGCTTCGGCATGGACGGCAAGATGATCGACTTCGACGCGGGCGAGGAGATCGAGGCCGCGGCCGCCCTCGAGCGACTGCTCGAGTGGACTGCGCCCGCCCGCGAGAAGCTCGGGCTCGATCTCGTACGGTGCCGAGCCCGAACGGCGCCCAGCGGCGCGCGACGGCGCTCGCCGACGGCGCCTCGATCGAGGAGATCTATCGCGACGCGGTGGCCGAGACGCAGGAAGACATACGCTGCCGAGGGCGTGAGGGACGTGAGATGAACGAAGAGCCCCAACAGAAGGACGGAGGGCGCCCGACCAGGAGCAGTCGGAGGAGGAGCTTCGCGCGCAGCTCGAGGAGGAGATCCGGAAGGTCAGGGTCGAGGACGTGCTCCTGCAGAGCGTGGTCAGCGTCCTCAACCTGACCGCCCGCCGGATCGCCAAGGACGACGAGCGCGATCTCGAGCAGGCCAGGGTCGGGAATCGACGCCTGCCGCGCGCTGGTTGAGCATGCTGCCCGAGGAGGCGACCGGACAGGTGCGCGAGGCCCTTTCCGAGCTCCAGATGCTCTACGCGAAGCACGCCAAGGACGGCGAAGCGCCTCATAGATAGACTGCCGCGCCGCTTTGACCGACTTCCTCACCGACAACGGAATCGCAGTAGCGGTCGTCTGCGCCGGCGCCGCCGTCCTCTACGGGGCGATCGTCACCTAGCTCCTGCTCGCGCAAGGATCCGGGCAACAAGAAGATGCAGGAGATCTCGGGCGCGATCCAGGAGGGCGCCCAGCGCCTACCTGACCCGGCAGTACACGATCATCGCCGGCGGTCGCGGTGGTGCTCGCGATCGCACTCGCGTTCCTTCAGAACGCCGCCACCGCGGTCGGCTTCGTCGTCGGGGGGATCGCTCTCGGGCGCCGCCGGCTTCATCGGCATGAGCCTCTCGGTCCGAGCCAACGCCCGTGTCGCCAGGCTGCCCGCGGCGGCGTACCGCCGGCGCTCGACGTCGCCTTCAAGGGCGGCTCGGTCACCGGCCTGCTGGTCGTCGGACTCGCCCTGCTCGGCGTCGCCGGCTACTTCGGCGGCTCTGACCGTCTGGTTCGACGAGAGCGACAAGGAGGCAGTCGACGCCCTGATCGGCCTTGGCTTCGGCGGCTCCCTGATCTCCGTCTTCGCCCGGCTCGGCGGCGGCATCTTCACCAAGGCCGCCGACGTCGGTGCCGACCTGGTCGGCAAGATCGAGGCGGGAATCCCCGAGGACGACCCACGCAACCCGGCTGTGATCGCCGACAACGTCGGCGACAACGTCGGCGACTGCGCCGGGATGGCCGCCGACCTGTTCGAGACTTACGCCGTCACCGCGGTCGCGGTGATGCTGCTCGGCGTTCTCTACTTCGATCCCGACGTCTCGCGCGAGGTTGCGCTCTATCCGCTCGTGATCGGCGGCGTCGCCATCCTCGCCTCGATCATCGGAGCGCTCGTCGTGCGGACCCGGTCGGACCGGGTCGAGGGGGCGCTTTACCAGGGCGTGATCACCTCGGCCGTGCTCTCGGCCGGCGGCCTTCTATCCGATCACCAAGTGGATGATGGAGGACCCGCTCGACTTCGGCGTCGGCGGCGACGGCGGCGCCGCGCTGGCGGCGGCCGGGCCGATCGGATCTCTGGATCTGCTGCGCTGATCGGGCTCGGCGTGACCGCGTTCCTGTTCGTGCTCACCGACTTCTATACCTCGACCCGCTTCCGCCCGGTGAGGACGATCGCCGAGGCCTCGGAGACAGGCCACGCGACAAACATCATCCAGGGGCTCGCGCAGGGCCTCCAATCGACCGCCGCACCGATCATTGTGATCGCGCTGGCGATCTTCGGGGCCAACGAGCTCGCCGGGATCTACGGGATCGGTGTTGCGGTGATGGCGCAGCTCTCCCTCACCGGCCTGATCGTTGCCCTTGACGCCTTCGGACCTATCACCGACAACGCCGGCGGGATCGCGGAGATGGCAAAGCTGCCGAAGAAGGTCCGCAACATCACCGATCCGCTCGACGCGGTCGGAAACACGACCAAGGCGGTGACCAAGGGATACGCGATCGGTTCGGCGGCGCTGGCTGCACTCGTGCTCTTCAACGCCTTCCTCGAGGAGCTGAAGGCGGAGGGCGACCCCGGCCAGACGTTCAACTTCGGCATCGCCGAGCCCGAGGTCCTGATCGGGCTCCTGCTGGGCGGGATGATGGTCTACCTGTTCGCCTCGCTCTCGATCGAGTCGGTCGGCCGCGCCGGCGGTCAGGTGGTGGAGGAGGTGCGGCGCCAGTTCCGCGAGAAGCCCGGAATCATGAAGGGCAGCGCCAAGCCGGATTACGGCCAGGCCGTGCGGATCGTGACCGCGACCGCACAGCGGGAGATGATCCTGCCGTCGCTGATCCCGATCGTGATTCCACTCGTGGTCGGCCTGATCTCCTACCAGGCCCTCGGCGGCCTCCTGATCGGGGTGATCGTGGTCGGCATCTTCATGGCGATCTCGATGACCGCCGGCGGCGGCGCCTGGGACAACGCGAAGAAATTGATCGAGGACGGCGAATTCGGCGGAAAGGGCTCGGAGGCCCATGCCGCGGCAGTAACCGGCGACACGGTCGGCGACCCCTACAAGGACACCGCCGGCCCTGCGATCAACCCGATGATCAAGGTCGCCAACATCGTTGCGCTGCTGATCATTCCCATCGTCGCCCTCTGAGCAAGGCTCTAAGTTGTGCCTAGCTGATGGCTAGGCGGATTCCACGGGACGAGTCGCTCTCCCGGGTCCACGGGACGGGCGCCCTGTTTGCGGCTGCATACGGCAACGTCGGATCGTCGATTTACTACGCGCTCGGGGTGGTGGCGCTCTACGCGCTCGGGCTGACGCCGGTCACCTTCCTGATCGCAGGGCTGATCTTCGCCTTCACCGCGGCGACCTACGCTGAGGCGACGGTCCGCTACCCCGAGGCGGGCGGGTCCTCGAGCTTCGCCCGCCACGCTTTCAACGAGCTGGTCAGCTTCTTCGCGGCCTGGGGACAGATGCTCACCTACGTCATCACGGTGGCGATCTCGGCCTTCTTCGTGCCGCACTACCTCGCGGTCTTCTGGGAGCCACTCGGGCACGGGCCCGGCGACGTGATCGGGGCGATCATCTTGATCGCCGGGCTGGCGGCGCTCAACATCAAGGGGACCGAGGAGTCCGCACGACTCAACATCGTGCTCGCGATCGCCGACCTCGCCACCCAGGTGGTTCTGGTCGGGATCGGGTTGGTGCTGGTACTCGATCCCGCGCTCCTGGTCGACCAAATCGATCTCGGAGTGGCACCGACCTGGAACGACTTCCTGCTGGGAATCGCGGTCGGCATGATCGCCTACACGGGGATCGAGACGATCTCGAACATGGCCGAGGAGGCACGGGACGCACACAAGACAATCCCGCGCGGGGTCGGCCTGGTGGTGCTGGCGGTGATCGGCCTCTACGCGCTGTTGCCGATCATCGCGCTCTCGGCGATGCCGGTGACCGGTTCTGGGGGCGAGTTCACCACCGAGCTCGCGACGACCTACGCCGACGATCCGGTGCTCGGGATCGTCGAGAACCTGGGGTTGGCAGCGGGCCTGACCGACGTGCTCCGCGTCTACGTCGGCGTGCTCGCGGCGGTGATCCTCCTGATCGCCACCAATGCGGCGCTGATCGGGGTTTCGCGGCTCACCTACTCGATGGGGCAGCACCGGCAGCTGCCCGAGGTGCTGCGGCAGATTCACCCGACCCTGCGGACACCCTACGTGGCCATTCTCGTGTTCTCGGGGATCGCGGTGCTGACGGTGATTCCCGGCGAAACCGAGTTCCTGGCGACGATGTACTCGTTCGGCGCGATGCTCTCGTTCACGATCGCGCACGCCTCGGTGATCTGGTTACGGCGCAAGCCCGAGGAAGAGGAAAAGGGCGAGGACGGGAAACCGGTGAAGAAATGGAAGGCGCCAGTGAACATCCCGATTCGAGGAGTCTCTGTCCCGGTGACTGCAATTCTCGGCGGCCTCGGCACCGGCGGTGCATTCATCGTCGTCATGGCCCTGGATCCGACCACGCTCGCGGTCGGCGGCGGTTGGATGGTGTTCGGGCTCGTCCTCTATCTCGTCTACCGGCGCATGAGAGGACTGCCGGTGACCGAGACCGTCAAGGTCGAGCTGCTCGAGCCGACCGGGGGCGCGGAGGTGGAGTACGAGAGCGTTCTGGTGGCCTTCGACGAGCGCGATGAGTTTTCCCGCGAAGCGGTGGCGACCGCGGTGAAGCTCGCTTCCAACAAGCGTCGGGGTATCCACGTGGTCTCGGTGGTGACGGTCCCGACGCATCTGCCGCTCGACGCGGAGCTGCCTGAACAGGAGGGCCAGGCCCAGTCGCGGATAGAGCGGGCCAAGCTGATCGGAGGGCTGCGGGTAACGGGGCATATTCACCGAGCCCGGCCGAACCAGGCCGGCCATTCGCTCGCCGAGGAGGCGCGGTTGACGAAGGCGACGGCGATGGTGATGACCCTTCCCTACCGCGACGGAACTCCGCTCTACGGCAAGACCTTGCAGACGGTGCTGGCAGAGCGGCCGTGCCGGGTGATCGTGGTCGGCGAGCCCGGGGCGGTCCACGGCGGCCTCTCGGTTCGATTGAAGAAGGCGCAGGCGTGAAACGCAACGGAGTTGACGAGCTCTACGCCGGGGCGGTGCGTGTGTTCGCCTCTTTGATCATCATCTTCGGCGTGGCGATCCTGGTGTCGACCCTGGTGCGAGGCGGTGGGCCGTTCTCGGTCGGCGTCGTGCTCGGACTCGGTTTCGTGGCGCTCGGCGCCGCAAGGCTCTACCTGGCACTGCGTTGAACAGACGGCTCGGGGTCCCGTTCCTGTTCGCGATCGTCTATTCGGCGGTCGGGTTCTCCATCTACTTCTCGATCGGGGTGGTGGCTGATCGCGGTCTCGGACTGACTCCGCTGCTGTTCCTCATTGCCGGCGCGTTGTTCGCGCTGACGACACTCACCTATGTCGAGGGCGGGTCGATGTTCCTCGAGCGCGGCGGTTCCGCGACCTTGGCCCGTCATGCCTTCAACGAGCTCACATCTTTCATCGCGGGGTGGGCGATCCTGATCGATTACCTGATCGTGATCGCCCTTGCCGCGGTCACCGTGCCTCATTACCTGGCCCCGGTCTCGGGCTCGTTGGACAGCGGGGCACCTGAGCTGATCATCGCGGGGGCCGTGATTGCACTGGTGGCGCTCCTGAACGTCATTGGCTTCACGGGCACAACGCGTGCGGGTTGGCTCGTCCTGCTCGCGCTTGCCGACCTCGTCCTCCAGGTCGTCGTGATCGTGGTCGGCCTGATCGTCGTCTTCGATCCCGGCCTGCTGACTGCCGAGGTCGAACTCTTTTCATCACCGTCAGCCAGCGACGTCATCTACGCGGCTGTCGTGGCGACGATCGCCTTTGCCGGGATAGAGGCGGCCTCAGATCTGGCCCCGGATCTCGAGTGGGAGATCGGGGACCTGCGACGGGTGATCTCGGCCGGGGCGGTGGTCGTGCCCCTCCTGTACGCGGGGATGGCCTGCGTCGCACTGATGGCGGTGCCGGTCGTCGCGGGGCCGGGCGGGCCCGAGACGGAGCTCGGCGGGGCCTTGATCGAGAACCCGGTCCTGGGGGTGGTGGCCGCATACGAGCCGGAATGGGTGGCCGACCTCTTGCGATGGGCCGTGGTCGCGGTAGCCGTTCCGGTGCTTGTGCTGGCGGCGAACACGGCGATGCTCGGCCTCTCCAGGCACACATACGTGTTGGCCACCAATCGCCAGATCCCAAGCTGGCTCGGCCGGCTCGCCGGCGCCCAAGCAACACCGGTGGTTGCGATCGTGATCGCAGCGGCCCTCGCCTTCGGGCTGGCCATCCCTGGCGATGTTCGATTCCTTGCCGGGATCTATGCCTTCGGTGCGACCCTCGCGATCGGGATCGCCCATCTCTCGATCATCCGGCTGCGGATGACAGAGCCCGAGCGCCGTCGGCCCTATCGCATGCCGTTCAATCTCCGCATCGGAGGCACGGATTGGCCGCTGCCGGCGATCGTCGGTGCCACCGTCGCAGCCCTTGCCTGGGTCAGCGTCGTGCTCTTGCACGAGGCTGCGGTGTATGTGAGCGGGGGCTGGATGCTGTTCGGCCTGGTCGCCTACTTCATCTATCGCAGGCTGGTCGAGGGCACTTCGCTGACAAGACGTGTGACGGTGCCGCCGGAGGCGCTCGCCAAGGAGACGGTGCAAGTCGAATACGGGCGGATCCTGGTTCCGCTGTTCGGCACGAAGCTCGACGACGACATCATCGCGACGGCAGGCCGCCTCGCCAGTACCGAGGGCAAGTTGGGACAGAAGGCCCCGAGGCTCGAAGTGATCTATGTCGCCGAGCTGCCGCTGACGGTGCCGCTCGACTCCCAGATTCCCGAGGACGTCCGTGGGAAGGCCGAACCGGCCCTCCAGCGGGCCCGGGAGCTCGGGGAGGAGTACGAAACCGTCGAGGTGCACACCGAGCTCGTGCCCGCCCGCTCGACTGGAGCAGGAATCGTGGAACGGGCCCGCAAGAGCGGGGCTGAGGTGATCATCATGGGCGGCGAGCCACCCACCAAGGTCAGGGGCGGGGCAATACTTGGTGGCATCGGCGCAGCGCGGCCGGCGGAGGTTGGGCGTGTGACGGAGTACGTGCTGCAAAAGGCGCCATGCAGAGTGCTCCTCACGGCACCGCCTGAAGAGGTGGTCGAGTCGGCGGACCTTGAGTAGTTCTAGCGGGGGCCGCCTCGAACAGCCGGGGCGGGGCATTTCAGCTCAGCCGATCCCGGATTACCGGGCACGGGACGCGGCTAGTATCCGGGCACGATGTTTGTTCTGATCGTGGGTTGCGGGCGCGTCGGATCCTCCGTTGCGCGCACCATGTTGAAAGAGGGCCATGAGGTCTCGTGCCTCGATGAAGACCCCGAGGCGCACGCCCGGCTCGAGGTCGGGATGGACCAGGGCTGGGAGGATTCGGGCGGCAGCTTCACCGTCGGTGCCGGGCTCGAGGTAGACGCGCTGGTGGCGGCTGGAATCGAGCGGGCCGATGCCTTCATCGCCTCCACCGACGGCGACAACACCAACATCATCATCTCCCAGATCGCCAAGGACCGGTTCAAGGTTCCGACCGTGATCGCCCGGATCCTCGACCCGCTTCGGGCCAAGTGGTACGCCGAGCAGGGGATGCAGACGATCTGCCCGACCAAGGTGGCGATCGAAATGCTCGAGGACGAGGTCCGGGCTGCGGCCGGCAACGGAGCCGCGGCCTCCGGAGACGGCGCCGCCAAACCTGCCTGATGGCCGAGAAGAAGCTCTACATCATCATCGTCGGTGCCGGCAAGGTCGGCTGGAACCTGGCCCGCGAGCTGCTCGAAAAGGACCACGAGGTGACCCTGATCGAGGAAAACCGTGACCGCTTCGCGACGGTTGAACAGGAGCTCGAGCACAACATCCAGTACGGCGATGCGTCGGAGCTCTGGGTCTTGGAACGAGCCGGGATCTCGCGCGCCGACATGGTGATCGCAGTCACCGGCGATGACGAGGACAACATGCTGATCTGCCAGGTGGCGCGGGAGAAGTACCTGGTCGACCAGATCATCGCCCGCGTCAACAACCCGCGCAACCGCGAATGGTTCGAGCTGCTCGAGGTCAAGCCGTTCGTTTCGGCGACTGACCTGATCCTGCGGTTGATCGAGCACGAGGTGCCCGAGTACGGTCTGGTTCACCTGCTCGACCTGCAGGAGGAGCGCCTCGAGATCATCGAGATGCAGCTCGGGCCGGAGTCGCCGGCGGCCGGCCAGAAGGTGGGGGACCTGGCCATGCCCGAGGGCAGCCTCCTGATCTCGGTGTTGCGCGAGGGCAAGGGCTTCGTGCCCGGGCCGGACACGGTGCTCGAGGCCGAGGACGAGGTGTTGGCGGTCCTCGATCCGGGGCTCGAGGAAAACCTGAAGGCTTTCTTCGCTCCCGATGGCAAAGGTTGAGTACCTGCTGATCGGCGGCGGCATGGCCTCGGGCCACTGTGCCGCGGAGCTGCGCAAGAAGGGGGCGGAGGGGACGGTGGTGGTCGTCGGGCGGGAGCCCGAGCCGCCGTATGAGCGCCCGCCGCTCTCCAAGGACTACCTGCGTGGAGAGTCGAAGCGGGAGGACGCCTATGTGAACTCGCCCGAGTGGTACGAGGAGAACGAGGTCGAGCTGCGCACCGGGACCAACGTGATGGCGCTCGATCCGGAGGGGCGGACGGCGAAGCTTCAGGGTGGAGACGAGGTCTCGTTCGAGAAGGCGCTGCTCGCCACCGGGGCCAACGTCAACATCCTCCGGGTCGACGGCGCCAACCTGGACGGGATCCACTATCTGCGGGCGTTCGGCAACTCCGAGGGAATTCGCGACGCCGCGGCCGGCGCCAACCGCGTCGTGCTGATCGGCGGCAGTTACATCGGTTGCGAGGTGGCCGCTTCCCTGAAGGCCGGAGGAACGGACTGCGCCATCGTGATGATGGAGCCGGTGGCGCTGTCGACCGGATTCGGGGAAGAGGTCGGGCGCTACTTCCATGACCTGCTCGAGTCGAAGGGGATCGAGATCCATGGCGGCGAGAAGCTGCAGGGGTTCGAGGGCGACGGCACGGTCGAGGCGGTGGTGACCGAGAGCGGCAAGCGGATCGAGGGCGACGCGGTTGTCGTCGGCGCCGGGGTAAAGCCCGACGTGATGGTGGCCAAGAAGGCCGGGCTCGAGGTCGACGACGGGATCATCTGCGACTCGACTCTGCAGACTTCGGTGGAGGGGATCTACGCCGCCGGTGACGTCTGCTCCTACGACAGCAAGATCCACGGACGGCGGCTGCGGGTCGAGCACTGGGACGTGGCCATGCAGCAGGGGATGCACGCCGCCAAGGGACTGATGGGGGAGAGCGAGGCGTACGAGGTGGTGCCGTACTTCTTCAGTGATCTGGCCGATTGGGCCAGCTTCGAGTACGTCGGCCCCGCACAAGATTGGGACGAGGTCGTCTGGCGCGGCGAACGCGATTCGGGCGAATTCAGCGCCTGGTACCTCAAGGGCGGCAAGGTCGCCGGCTGCCTCTCGGTCGAACGCTCCGAGGACCTCGGTCACGCCCGTCAGTTCCTGGCCGAAGGCACCGACGTTTCGGGATCGAAGGACGCGATCGCGGATCCCGACAGCGACCTTGATTCGCTCGGAGAGGGAAGCTAGGCCCTAGCTATATTGAGCCGGTGCCACTCGGTCGAGTGCACGATGCGGGCTGGTGTAATTGGTAACACGTGCGCCTCTGGAGCGTAAATTTGGGGTTCGAGTCCCTGGCCCGCAGTTAAAGGACCCTCCTGGCGGCTGGCGCGGAACAGGGGTCGGAGGCGGGTTTGCTACCTTCCCCGCCCGATGAAGAGGTACCTGACGATCGCGGGCGTGCTCGCGACCGGCCTGCTCTCAGGTGTCGCACTTGCCGCCTGCGGCGGCGACGACAGCCCGGAGACGCCGATCGTGGTCACCGACCAGACCCAGCAGCTCTCCAAGGACGAGTTCATCGCGCAGGCGGATGCGATCTGTGCGGAGGCGAACACGGCGATCGCCGACATCGCCGACGCCGGCGAGGGCATCACGCGCGCATCCGACGTCGCTGAACTGCGCCAAGGCGTGGTCACCGACATCCGCGACCTCGGCGACCCGATCGAGGACAGCGCGGGCGCCTCCTCCACCGACCCCACATCCGATTCATTCGGCACCGACAGCACCGCCACCGACACCTCGGATTCGGCAACCGAGGACACCAGCACCTTCCCCGAGTCCGATACGTCGGACACCGGCGGCACCGACGCCACGGGAACCGACACCTCTGCGACCGGCACCGACACCTCTGCGACGGGGACGGACACCGGCACCACAGCGCCGGGCAACGACCTCGAGCGGTTCCTGGCGGCGATGCAGGAACAGGTCCGCGCCGGCGAGAAGATCGACCTCGCCACCCAGCGCGGGGAGACCACCGCCGAGGCCGAGGCCGAGCTCCAGGCCGCCAAGGACGAAGCCGCCGAGGCCGCAACTTCGTTCGGCTTCGACGAGTGCGGTACCGAGGGCACGCCTTCGACCACGAGCGAGGAGGGGACCGGTTCGACTTCCGGCACCTCCTCCGCATCGCCCACCGCTCCCGCCACACCTGCACCGTCCGCACCGTCGGACACCGGCGGCGGGACCGATGACAGCGGTGGGGATACCGGTGGCGGCGTCAGCCCCGGCGGCGGCGGCGTCGGCCCGAGCCCCTAGGCAACCGAAGACTCGGCCCAGGTCCCATAGAGACCGGCGTAGATCCCACCCGCGGCGATCAGCTCGTCGTGGGAGCCCAACTCGGCGATCGCTCCCTGCTCCAGGACCGCGATCCGGCCGGCGCGCCGGATCGTCGAGAGACGGTGTGCGATCACGATCGCGGTGCGTCCGTGCAGAAGCCGCTCCAGTCCGCGCTCGATCGCTCGCTCGCTGCGCACGTCCACGTTCGAGGTGGCTTCGTCGAGAATCAGGATCCTGGGCTCTGCCAGCAGCGCCCGTGCGAACGCGACCAGCTGCCGTTGGCCGGCCGAGAGGTGCACTCCCCGTTCCCCGACCTCGGTTTCGTAGCCCTCGGGCAACGCCTCGATGAAGCCGTCGCCGCCGACCGCCGCGGCCGCGGCCCGGATCTCCTCATCTGACGCATCCGGCTTGCCGAAGGCGATGTTCTCCCGGATGGTCCCGGAGAACAGGAAGCCCTCCTGGGGCACGATTCCGAGCTGGCTGCGTAGCGCCCTGGAATCCAGGTCGCGCAGGTCATGGCCGTCGATCAGGACCCGTCCGCGCTGGGGGTCGTAGAAGCGCGCCACGAGTTTTGCCAGGGTCGACTTGCCGGCGCCCGTCTCCCCGACCAGGGCCAGGGTCTGACCCGCGGGGACCTCGATCGAGACGTCGCGCAGCGCCCAGTCGAGCTGCTCGCCGGCCGCGTCGCCGTAGGCAAAGGAGACGCCCTCGAGCTTGATCTCGCCGCGGAGTCGCCCGGGATCCACCGCGTCCTCGCGATCCTCCATGTCGGGCTGGGTGTCGAGCAGATCGAAGATCTTGTCGAGCGCCGCCATGCCCTGCTGGTAGGTCGTGTAGAGCTGCGAGAGCTGCTGGATCGGGTCGAAGAACTGGTTCAGGTATCCGACAAACGCGATCAGGACGCCTATCTGCACGGCTCCGTCGAGCACCTGGTTGCCGCCGTAGAGCAGGATCACGCCGATACCGATTGCCGAGAGCAGCTCGACGGCTGGGAAGTACGAGGCATTCAGGTAGACGGTCTTCATGTTCGCGGCGCGGTTTGCTTCGTTCAGCTCCGCCATCCGGTTGATGTGTCGCTCCTCCTGGCCGAACGCCCGCACGACCCGGATCCCGCTCAACGACTCCTGCAGGTAGGCGGTCACCTCCGCGATCCGCTCGCGCGTCTCCCGGTAGGCGCCTGCGGCCACGATCCTGAAGACGATGCTGGCGATCAGCAGCAGCGGGAAGGTGAGGAAGGTGACCAGCGCCAGCTGAACGTCGAGCAGCAGCAGGATCACCACCACGCCGACAAGGGTCAGGGTGCTCTGGAACAAGGTGACGATTCCGTCGGTGACGAGCTGGTCGAGTGCCTGGACGTCGTTGGTCATCCGCGAGATCAGCACCCCGGGCCGATTCCTCGTGAAGAACCCGATCGACATCGCCTGGATGTGGGAGAAAACCCGCTGCCGCAGGTCTTGCAGCGCCCGCTGCCCGACCCAGCCGACCAGGTAGGTCTGGGCGTAGGTCGCACCCCAGTTGAGCAGCGCCGCACCGACGAGCAGGGCGACGATTAGATTGAGGGCGCCGAGGTCCCCCGTCTCGATCCCCGCGTCCACCGCCTCTCCGGCGAGATAAGGAGGGGCAAGCGCCGCGGCGGTCGATATCAGCAGGGCGACGAACATCAGCGCAACCTGTCCCCGGTAGGGGCGGAGCAGCCCCAGCAGCCAGCGCACCTTGCGGCCCCGGCCGTCGGTCCCGCGCAGCAGCCGCCACAGCGCCGCGAACAGCAGCAGGATCGCCCGGAAGCGGCTCTCGGGCTGGTACGTCCCCTCCTCGATCCGCTCCTCGCGCTCGGCTTCCTCGATCTCGCGTTCCAGGCGCAGTTGTCGGGCGGTGTCGCGACCGGGCTCGCTCACAGTCGAGCCTCCTCGGCGCGCTCCTCGAGATCCCGCTGAAGATGGATCGCGTCTTCGAGACCGAACTCGGCGATCTCGGCATACAGCGAGCAGCGCTCCAGCAGCTCTTCGTGCTTCCCGCGATCGACGATCCGGCCGGCATCCATGACCACGATCTCGTCCGCGAGCGAGATCGTCGAAAGGCGGTGGGCGATGATGAAGGTGGTCCGGCCGGCCATCACCTCCTGAAGTCCGCGCTTGATCTCGGCCTCGGTGGTGGCGTCGACCGAGGAGGTTGCGTCGTCGAGTATCAGGATCCTGGGCGCTGCCAGCAGCGCCCGCGCAATCGCGATCCGCTGCCGTTGCCCGCCCGACAGGGTAAGTCCGCGCTCGCCGATCACCGTGTCGTAGCCGTCCGGCAGATCGCTGACAAAGCTGTGCGCCTGGGCGCGGCGCGCAGCTGCCTCGATCTGCTCGAGGGTTGCGTCGGGTTTCGCGTAGGCGATGTTGGCCGCTACCGTGTCCGAGAAGAGGAAGCTGTCGTCCGAGACAAAGGCGATCTCGCCGCGCAGCGCGGCGAGGTCAACCTGGCGCACGTCCATGTCGTCGATCAGCACCTCGCCCTCGCTCGGGTCGTAGAGCCGCGCGAGTAGTGCCACCAGGCTCGTCTTGCCCGAAGCGGTCGGGCCGACCAGCGCCACCGTCCGTCCGGCGGGGACCTGGAGGCTGACACCGACCAGGGCCGCGTCCCGCGCCTCGCGTTCGGCCGGTGCGTCTGCGCCGACGGCCGCCAGGGCGGGGTCCTCGGCATAGCGGAGCGTCACCTCGCGCAACTCGACGTGGCCGCCGCCCGGCGGGAGGGGGCCGGCATCCGCAGGGCTGTCGAGTCGCGGTTCGCGATCGAGCACCTGGAACAACCGGTTTCCCGAGGCGATCGCGCGCTGCGCCATCCCCAGGGCGACCCCGAGCATGCGCACGGGGCCGGCCAGCATCAACAGGTAGAGGTAGAAGGCGCTGAAGTCGCCGAGCGTCATGTCGCCGTTGATCACCTCGCGGCCGCCCAGCAACAGCACCAGCGCGATTCCAATGGTCGGCAGGAAGCCCATCAGGGGGCTGTAGAAGGACTGGAGCCGGGTGGTCCGCATGGTCTGTTCGAACACGCGGGAGACCGAGTTGCGGAAGCGCGCCTCCATGTGCTGCTCGCGGGCGAAGGCCTTGACGATCCGGATCCCGGAGACGCTCTCCTCTGCCTCCGAGGTGAGCTCGGCGACCCGCTGCTGTACCTCCTGCAGCGCCGGGCGGTTGCGGCGGTTGTAGCGGGTCGCCACCACGACCAGGAACGGAATCGGCGCCAGTGCCATCGCCGCCAGCGGCGGGTTCAGATAGATCATCACCGCGGCGGCGAGGGTGATCGTCAGTGCCGTCTGAGTGACGAAGATGAGGCCGTAGCCCAGGAAGAAGCGAATCGCCTGAAGATCGACCGTCGCGCGCGACATGAGCTGGCCGGTCTGCTGGCCGTCGAAGAACCCGAGCTCGAGCCGCTGCAGGTGGGTGTAGAAGCGCTGCCGCAGGTCGTACTCGACCCCGAGTGAGACCTCACCGGCGACCAGGCGGCGGCTGAAAGTGAGCACGAGGCGGAGCAGCCCCGCGCCGGCGATCGCGCCGAACAGGGGCCAGAGGCGGTCGCGGTCGCCGCCCTTGATCGCGTCCACCGTTTCTCCAACCAGCCACGGAATCGCCACGGTCATCCCCATCGCGAGCCAGGCCAGGACCAGGGAAACGATCAACTTGCGGCGGTACGGGCCGAGAAACGCCAGCAAGCGTCGAAAGGTTCCCATCCCTTTACTATACAAAGTGAAGTAAGGCATACTTCCCCGGTGGCGCCGACAGCCGGCCTCTGCGACACCTGCGCGCACCAGAAACTGGTCCGTAATACGCGCGGCTCGACCTTCTCGCTCTGCGAGCGGTCGCGGACGGACCCCGCCTACCCGCGCTATCCCAGGTTGCCGGTGAGCTCCTGTGCCGGCCATGAACCGGGCGTCCGGCCCGCAGCCGAGGGACCGCCGTGAGCGGGCTCCCGCGCATCGGCTCTCGCGCCGCCGCGGCCGCCGCCCTCGCCGTGGCAGGCGCGGCCGGGATCGTCTTCCTCACCTCCGGCGATTCCGCCGACGGCGACAAGGTGCAACCGATCTCGACCCGGCAGTGGCAGAGCCTCGCACCGAGCCCCCTGCAGCGGACCGAGGTGGCCGCTGGCCGCATAGGACACTTCATCTATGTCGTCGGGGGTTTCACCGCCGACTCGCCCGGCGACTCGACCAACCAGGTCGCGCGCTACGACATCGACAGCAACCAGTGGACCGTGGTCGAGCCCCTGCCCCTGGCGGTCAACCATCCGGCTGTCACCGCGTTCCGCGGCCGCCTCTATGTGCACGGCGGATATACGGGCTCGGTCTCGACGCCGACCGACAGGCTCTTCAGCTACACGCCGGCGAACGGCACCTGGCAGGAGCTACGCGCCTCGGGGTTCGCCCGCGGCGCTCACGCGCTGGTGCCGATCAAGGGCCGCCTCTATGCGCCGGGCGGCGCCGACGGGACCCGGCCCTTCCGGTCGCTCCAGGTCTACAACCCGGCCGCCGACAGGTGGAGCCGCGCGCCGGGTATGAACGTCGCGCGCGAGCACATCGGCGCCGCCGCACTCAAGGGCTCGCTCTACGTGATCGCCGGGCGTGCCAACGGCGAGAACCTGAGGGTGGTCGAGCGCTACGACCCGCAGAAGCGCAGCTGGCGGCGGGTCCGCTCCGTGTCCGTGCCCAAGAGCGGCTTCCAGGCAGCGGTCGCCGGCGGGCAGATCGTCGCCGCAGGAGGGGAGCAGCTGGTAAGCGGCGGCAGCACGATCGCCGCTGCCGAGGCCTACAGCCCGCGGCGCAACCGGTGGCGGCGGCTGCCCGACCTCGCCACTCCCCGGCACGGCCTCGCTCTGGTCTCCAGTGGACGGCGCGTTTTCGCGCTCGAGGGAGGGCCAAGGCCCGGGCTCTCATTCTCGAGCGCGGCCGAGTACCTCGACCTGCCCTAGCAGCTCAGTATCCGGCCGCCCTTGAGCCTGACCCGCTTCGAGCCCTCGTTGTTCTGCTCGTTGATCTCGTGCAGCGAGTTCTCGGGATCGGCCCGGTGTACGAACAGGAAGCATCCACGCAGGCCGCTGACGTTGATCCAGTTCTCGTGGTAGCTCGACGGATAGATGTCGGACCACCCGACAGAGGTCCCGAGGGTGCGCTTCTTGATCGAGGCGTCCTGGCTGCAGCCGGGATAGACGCGATGGTGGGGGCCGCCGGTGCCGGTCCGCCTCAGGTCGCGGAAGCAGTAGTTGAGCTTCGGACCGGTCCGGATCCGCTCCCCGATCTGATCGCCGTTCAGCGACCAGATCTCGAATCGAGCTGCCTGGTGGTACTTCCAGTATCGGCCCTGGCCGGGGATGAAATAGAAGACGAGGTCGCCGCCGTTGTCGAAGAAGCGATAGCCGCCGCCCTTCCGCTTGATCGCCTGCACCGCTTCCATGTAGCGCGGGCCCTCCCGCCGGCCGCGCACTTCGAGCGGGCCATCGCCGCGGCTGCGGATGTTGTTGGTCGCGTGCAGCAAGACCTTGCCGTGCGAACGGGACACGTGCATCCCGGACGGGGGCGCCATCACCAGGTCAGGGCAGAGAAGCTCGCCGGCCTCCGGTCCCTGGCACGGGTTGGGCTCGGGGGTCGGTGGCGGCTCCTGCGCCGTCACGGCCTCGGCCGCGACAGCAACCACGATGGCGGCGGCGAGCAGGACGGCGGCGACCGCGACGCGTGCGATCCCGGCGATGCGAGGACTGGTCCCGCCCTTGATCATCGCCGTGAACATACCCTGAGCGCCGCGAAGGTAGCGGTGCGCGAGCAAATAGTCTGCCGCCGGTGGAGTCCTCGGAAGGCCCCCGCGGCATCGACGGCATCAGCAAGTGGATCGGTATGCACTGGGAGGACTTCGATCGCCTCCGGGTCACGATCCGCGACGAGCACATCAACCGCGCCGGCCTCCTCTCCGGCGCGGTCACCTACGCGATGGTGGACTACTGCATGGGCTCGACGCTGTGGAAGGAGCGCTCAGGCGACGAGCGCATCGCCACACTCAGCATCTCGATCAACTACGTGCGGTCGGCGACTGAGGGCGACGTCATCTGCACCAGCAGAGTCGATCGGCGCAACGACCGGATCGCCGTCCTGAGCAGCGAGGTCCGCACCGACGACGACCGCCTACTGGCCACCGCGATCGGCAGCTTCTCGATCTTTCCGAAGGGGCGGCTGAAGAAGCGGGATTGACGACCCGCCCCGGGCCCGCCCGCTACTTCTTCTTCTTTTTCTTCTTCTTTTTCTTCTTTTTCTTGGCCGCCGGCTTCGGCGTCGCCGCGAGATAGCTCCCGGGCGCGCCGACCGTCGCGTCGACCGCGGCGGGCAGCCCGAAGTCGTCGATGTCGAGAACGCCCTCGGTCACCTGGAACAGGGTGCCCGCACAGGTCTCCTCCGTGTACCAGGTGGTGCCGCGCACGGTGGCCGAGCCGCGGCCGCCGCGGGTGCGGAACCGACCGCGGCCGGTTCCCCAGAGGCCACCGGCGGCGCGGGCAGAGACCAGACGTCCCTTGCCTTTCCTTTTCTTCTTCTTTTTCTTGCGCTTCCTCACCGGTGTGGCCGGGCAGTTGGGGGGCGGCCCGGCGAGGACCAGCGTGGTCACGTCGTCGCCGGCCGGGGCCTGTTCGACGACAAAGTCGCCGGCGAAGAACTGCATCGTCTTCGGCACGTTGATCTGGGGGTTGGCCCCCGGAGCGGTGGCGCTGGTCAGCTCGATCCTGGCGCCGCTGGTACTGATCACGGTGCCGATCGGCAGCTGGGTGATGTGATTGAGGATCGCGCCGTTGGCAGTCACGGTTCCGTCGAGCGGCCGTACGTTGACGCTCAGTCCCTGGCCCACGATCGGCGGCTCGAGCACGCCGCGTTCGAACACGTCACTTGCGCCGTTGGTATCTCCGGGGACCAGGTCTGCGTCGGCCGCATCGAAGACGATCGCCTTGCCGTCGGCGCTGATTTGCGGAGTCACCGCATCGGCCGCGGCCGGCGCTCCGATCACCCCGTTCCGGCGGCTGATCAGGAACGTCACCCGATTGACCCGGTCTCGGACGAAGATGTTGAAGAGACCGGTGGAGGAGTAGGTGAAGGTCGCGGTGGAATTGAAGGCAACGAAGCGCCCGTCTTCGGAGAGGGAGGGGGTGATCGAGGCCTTGATCGAGAACGGGTCACCTGCCGGACCGGATTCCCGCGACTCGACCGTGAACTGCCCCGTATTGCGCTCGTAGCTGTAGATGGTCGAGCCGCCCGTCAGCTCGTTCGGAGTCAGGCCCATGGACCAGGTGATCACGTTGCCATTGCCGGAGATGCCCACGCCTTTGAAGAGGAATGCCCCGCTCTGGTTGTCAGAGATGAGCTCGGTCGAAGAGGTGTCGAAGAGCTTCCGCAGATAGACGTCCTGGCTGTTGGGACCACCCCCCGGCACAAGCAGGTCCGAGCCCGAGCGAAATACCACAAGCGGGCAATTGGCAGGGACGGCGCAGTCTGCAGGCGGCGTGTCGGTCGGCACCGCCACTGCCCGGGGGCTGCCCACCACGCTGTTGGCATCGCACGCGCCGATTCCCGGGGTCGGCGTGACCGCGTCCACGCTCACCGTGCGGGTGGTCGAGTTGTCGATCCGGCGCAGGAACACGTTGAACCGGGGAGTGACGCACGGGTTGCGGTTGGTGCCGTCAATCGACAGCGGCGCGATGGTCGAGAACGCCACCCAGTTGCCGTCTGCCGAGACCGAGCTGACGATGTCGGTGCTGCCGACCGCCTGCAGGGGGTCGGGGTTGCCGCTGCCACTGCTGATCAGCCTCACGGTCGGCGCCGCGCAGCGGTCGTAGAGGTAGATGTCGGGCGAGGTGGTGGCGGTCGTGTCGTCGGCTCCCGCCAGCGGGGCGTTGGTCGCAAAGCTGATCCGGCAGCCGTTGTCGGAGATCGAGGGATTCGTGAAGGTGTAGTTGGCATCCCCCGGCTCAAAACCCGCGGTGATCGGCTCAGTGGTGTTGGTGACCAGGTTCCGGACGAAGATGTCGGCAGCGCCACCATCGAGGTCGGTGACTCCGTCGTCGGCCGTCGATTCGAACGCGACGATGCTGCCGCCCTCGTCGGTTACCGAATTGAATGAGCCGTTGGGCAACGGATTGTTGGCGAGCTGGCTGACCCGCTCGGTCTCATCCGGTCCCGGGACCGCCGCGGCCGCCGGGGCCGCGCCGAGCGAAAGCGCACAGCCCAAGAGCGCAACGACAAGCGCCGCCGCGCGTCCGATGCCCCTCGTTTCCTTTGGCTCCACAGAGTCCCTTCTCCGCGAGTTTCCCTTGCCTGAGATTACCGGGAACATCTACCGGCGCAAGCGGGGGCGCTGAGCCCGCCGTCTCACTCGACTGGCAGGCAGTTGATGCCGGGGGAGGGACTCGAACCCCCGACACGCGGATTATGATTCCGCTGCTCTAACCAGCTGAGCTACCCCGGCGGGGAGGGAAATCGTAGCCTTGCGAGCCATTCGGTCGTCGATCCTCTTGGCGCTTGCGGAATTGGGTGCAATCTGCGTCACCACCAGTCCTTCTACCGGGAGTTTCTTACTGAGCCAGGACTGCCGGAAGGGGAGTAGGATCATCGGATC
The DNA here is from genome assembly GCA_963770155.1 of uncultured Solirubrobacterales bacterium. GTDB lineage: Bacteria > Actinomycetota > Thermoleophilia > Solirubrobacterales > 70-9 > CAVYOE01. Next base: position 374,018 of record CAVYOE010000001.1, read on the forward strand.
GGGCCTTCAGCGAGAGGAGATCGGTAATGCGTAAATGGGTGGGAACCGTGACCACAGCAGCGGCTTTCGTTTGCCTTGGAGCGGGGACCGCAAATGCGGATGTCCTGCTCGACCAGACCGGATCACCGAACCCCAATGAGTCGATCCTGTCCAACCAGATCATCCCCAGCGGGATTCAGAACTGCACGGACGACCCTCCCAGCACGCAGGTCGCCGACGACTTCTTCGTGCCCAGTGGCGACTCCTGGAACATCGATTCCGTCAATGTGCGCGGTAGCTTCCTCGGCACGCCGCCGCCCAGCAACCTCTTCGTCAGGATCTATGCCGACGGGGGTGGCAAGCCCGGCGTGACCCTCTACCAGAACGAGGGGCCGCTGCCGGCGAGCGGCGGCCCGGACTATACGATCGCGCTGCCGAGTGTGCCGACACTCGGGCCCGGGGTTTACTGGATCTCGGTACAGCAGGCGGGTGCAATTCACTGCTGGACCGACTTCCCGGCCGGGGAGAACTCGAAGCGATGGCAATGGTCGCTTCGCACCACGAGCTCCGGCAGCCCGGCGCTGATGCAGGGCGGGAGCTGCGAGGACTGGTCGCCTCTCAACTGTGATCCGACCCTGTTGAGCGGCAGCCGTGCCTCGACCGGCATCGATACCCGCTACGGGCTCGCCGGGAACAGAACCGTGACGCCGCTCTCCTGCGGCGCGGCTCCGGTGGGCTCCGGCGCGGGCAACTTCCATCCGAAGGTCTCGAAGCCGCAGACCGTGCTCGGCGTCCGCGCCATCCTCAAGGTCAGCGAGCCCTCCGATCTCACCATCGATGCGAAGGCGAAGATCAAGGGCAAGAAGGTCGACCTGGGCACGCACTCGCTCGCGAACGTGACCAAGAAGGCCAAGGTCCGGATCCCGCTGCCGGCGCCGCTGCGCAACAACCTCAGCAAGGGCGTCCCGGTGAAGCTGTTCCTCGATGTGACGACAAAGCCGAAGAGCGGCGGGTGTGGCGTCACCAAGAAGAAGCTGAAGCTGAAGTCCAAGGTCATCAACGTCAGGGCCAACCTGGTGAAGTAGCGCGACTAGGGTTCGCGGGGTGACCGACCCCGCGCCCCTGCTCGGCGTTCCCAACTTCTCCGAAGGCGCAAACGAGCGCGTAGTCCGCGCGCTCGAGGCGACGCTCGCCGCCCACGCCCAGGTCCTCGACGTCCACTACGACGCGCAGCACAACCGCAGCGTGATCAGCGTCGCCGCGCCGCCGGGGCAGATTGCCGATGCTCTGTTCGCGGCCGCGGCTCACGCAATCGACCTGATCGACATGCGCACACAGCAGGGCCTCCATCCCCGGGTCGGGGCTGTCGATGTCTGCCCGGTCGTCTATCCGACGCCGGATGAGCGGGAGGCGGCCGGGGAGGAGGCATTGGTCCTGGCCGAGCGGCTTGGATCGGAGCTCGGGCTGCCGGTCTTTCTCTACGGGGAGCTGGCGAGCTCCGAGCAGCGACGTGAGCGGGCATTCTTCCGCCACGGCGGCCCCGCGGAGCTGGCGCGGCGGATGGAGGAGAGGGAGCTTCTCCCCGACTACGGGCCCGCAGCCGTGCATCCGACTGCGGGGGCGACCCTCCTCACCGCCCGCCCGCCCCTGGTCGCGTTCAACCTCGAGCTCGATACCCCCAACCCCGAGATCGCGCGGGCCATTGCCGACGAGCTCAGGGAGGCGGGGGGCGGCCTCCCCGGTGTCCGCGCCATCGGCCTGCCGAGGGCAGGGGAGCGGGCGCAGGTATCGATCAACATTCACGATCCAGAGCGCGTACCACTCGCGACCGTGGTTGAAAAGGTGAGGGAACTGGCGGCAGAGCACGATGCCAGTCCGATCGAGGCGGAGCTGGTCGGACTCGCTCCCGAGGCGGCCCTCGCGGGCTATCCCGAATCGCCGCCGCTGCGCGATTTCGACCCGGCCGAGCAGGTGCTCGAGCGACGGCTGTAGATTTCTGCCGGCATGGCCAAGACAAAGAACGCAAGCGCACCCGCAAGCACCGTGGCACCCAGGGCGGCAGCGTCGCCCGGCCCCGCACCCGGCCGCGTAACCGGGCCGAGGCGCGTGCCCGCGCAACCCAGCGCCGCGAGGAGAAGCAGCTGCAGCCGCCGACATGGCGGGGCGCCCTCGGCAAGGGCCTGTTGGCCTCCGGCCTCTTCTTCGTGCTGTTCGTCGCCGTCTTCGGGCGGCCGGTGGCGTCTTCGGCCGGGGTCGCGGCCTTCACGCTCCTCTTCTACGTGCCCCTGAGCTACTACCTGGACCACTTCTTCTATCGGCGCCGGGTGCGCCAGGCGCAGAAGCCCAAAGAGACGACCTGATGTCTCTCGACGTCCGCATGCTCACGGTCGGCCAGGTGGCCGAGAACTGCTTCGTGTTCCGCGCATCTGACTCGGACCGCGCCCTGATTGTCGATCCGGGCGACGAGGCCGAACGCATCCTCGCCGTGGTCGAGGAGATCGGGGCGACGGTGGAGGGGATCCTCCTCACCCACACCCACTTCGACCACATCGGCGCGGTCGCGCCCGTGGCCAGGGAGACCGGTGCGCCCGTCTGGTGCCCCGAGATGGAGGTGCCGGTGCTCGCCGACATCAATTCGTTCGTCCCCTGGCCCGGGTTCGGTTCGTTCGAGAACTACGACGCCGACCACACCGTTGCCGGCGGCGAGAAGCTCGAGCTCGCCGGGCTCGAGATCGACGTGATCTTCACGCCGGGACACAGCCCGGGGCACGTCACCTACGCCGTGCCCGAGCACGAGGCGCTGTTCTCCGGCGACGTTCTGTTTCAGGGCTCGGTCGGCCGCTCCGACCTGCCCGGGGGAGACTGGGCAACGCTGCTGGAGAGCATCCGCAACCTCGTCGACTCCTACCCGCCCGAGACCACGGTCTTCCCCGGCCACATGGGCATCACCACGCTCGGGGCGGAGCGCGCCACCAATCCGTTCCTGGCCGAGCTGGCGCGTTAGCGCGCCTCGGCCGCGATCGGCGCGGCCGCCCCTATATGTAGGCTCGCGGCGCGATGGCCGCCAAGTACCAGGCCCCGAAGGGGACCTTCGACGTCCTTCCGGAAACGGCGCTGCTCCGCGACCGGATCGAGCGGACGGCCCGCGAGGTCTTCGAACGCGCCGGCTACGGGCGAATCGAGACGCCCGCATTCGAGGACGCAGAGCTGTTCCGCGCGCGGCGTCGGCGAGGCCACCGACCTCGTCCAGAAGGAGATGTTCAGCTTCGAGGACAAGGGGGGGAGGCAGGTGACACTCCGCCCCGAGGGAACCGCGCCTATCTGTCGCGCGTATGTCGAGCACGGAATGCACAAGCGCCCGCAGCCGGTGAAGCTCTGGTACTCGGGACCGTTCTTCCGCTACGAGGCCCCGCAGAAGGGCCGCTTCCGGGCGTTCCAGCAGATCGGGGCCGAGGCGATCGGCACCGATTCGCCGCTGGCTGACGCCGAATCGATCATCCTGCTCGACGAGCTGCTGAGGGCGTTGGAGGTGCCGGGCCTGCGGCTGCGGCTATCCAGTCTCGGCTCGCTCGAGGCCCGCCAGGCCTACACCGAAGAGCTCCGCGCACATCTGCGCGCCAACCAGAGCGAGCTGGCCAAGGACGTGCGGGAGCGGATCGACTCCAACCCCCTGCGCGCCTTCGACTCGGACGACGTCGGTACCCGGCGCGTCATGGAGAAAGCGCCGACGACTTTGGAGCATCTCGAAGGCGAGGACTCCGAGCACTTCGGGGCAGTGAGGGAGCTGCTCGAGACAGCCGGCGTTGCGTACGACCTCGATGGAACCCTGGTTCGCGGGCTCGACTACTACACGCGGACCGTGTTCGAGTTCGAGTGCGACCGGCTCGGCGCCCAAGCCGGCATCGGGGGCGGAGGCCGCTACGACGGCTTGGTCGAGGAGCTCGGCGGCCCGCCCACGGCGGCGGTTGGTTGGGCCGCGGGGGTTGAGCGGATCGCGCTCGCTCTGGGAGACGAGGATGAGCCGCCGCCGCGGGACGTCTTTGTGGCCGCCGGCGACGATTCGCGGAGCGCCGCCTTTGCCCTCACCAACGAGCTCCGAGGCGCCGGACTCTCGGTCGAAACCGACCTCGCCGGCCGCAGCCTCAAGGGTCAGATGAAGCAGGCCGACAGGACGGGGGCCCGAATCGCCCTGGTTCTCGAGGGCGAAGGGGTCGCCCAGCTTCGCGACATGGAGAGCGGCGAACAGCGGCAGATCGATCTCGACCGGGCCGTCGACGAGGTGAGGAAGGAGCTGTGAGCGAGTCCGACACTGCGCCGCCGCTGCGCGCCAACGATTACCGCGACGCCTGGTGTGGGGCCGTTCTGCCCGCCCGGGTTGACGACGAGGTCCGTGTCGCGGGCTGGGTTCACCGGCGCCGTGACCACGGGGGTCTCGTCTTCATCGACCTTCGCGACCGCACCGGGATCGTGCAGCTCGTCTTCGATCCCGACGACGCCGGCGATGCCTTCGCCCTCGGCCACGAACTGCGTCCCGAGCACGTGATCAGCGCCACGGGGCCGGTGGTGCGGCGATCCGAGGAGACGGTCAATCCGTCCATCCCGACCGGCGAAGTCGAGGTCCGGGTCAAGAGTGCCGATCTGCTCGCGTCGGCACAGACGCCGCCGTTCGAGATCGAGGGCTTCTCGGGCGAGGTGAGCGAGGAGACCCGCCTGCGCCACCGATACCTCGACCTGCGCCGCGAGCAGATGCGCAGCGGCCTCGAGCTGCGCGACGCCGTCACGCGGGAGATGCGCGCGTTCCTTCACGAGGAGGGATTCCTCGACGTGGAGACGCCCGTGCTGACCCGGTCGACCCCGGAGGGGGCTCGTGACTTCCTCGTCCCCAGCCGCCTCCAGCAGGGCTCGTTCTACGCCCTGCCGCAATCTCCGCAGCTGTTCAAGCAGCTGCTCATGGTCGGCGGGCTGGAGCGCTACTACCAGGTGGCGCGCTGCTTCCGCGACGAGGACCTGCGCGCCGACCGCCAGCCGGATTTCACCCAGCTCGATCTCGAGATGTCCTTCGTCGAAATGGACGACGTGATCGATTTGAACGAGCGGCTCTTGGTGCGGGTCCTGGCGGCTGCCGGGGTAGAGGTCGAAGCGCCCTTCCCCCGCATCCCCTACGACGAGGCAATTGCCAAGTACGGCAACGACTCGCCCGATACCCGCTTCGGGCTCGAGCTCTCGGACCTGACCGAGCATCTGCGCGACACGGAGTTCAAGGCGTTTGGTGGCGTCATCTCCGGCGGCGGCGTCGTCTGGGGCATCAACGCCGGCGCCCGCGACTTGCCGCGCGCGCAGCTCGACGGTTTGGTGGAGGACGCCCAGGAGCTCGGCGCCAAAGGACTCGTCTGGGCGGTGGTCGAGAACGCTGGGGAGGGCCCGGGGTGGCGTTCGCCGGTGGCCAAATTTCTCTCCGAGACGGAGGTCAGCGCGATCAACGGCACGCTCGGCGCTGCAGAGGGTGATCTGCTGCTACTCGTCGCCGACGAGGCGAAGACCGCAGCGGCGGTGCTCGGCGCTCTGCGCGAGCGGCTCGCTGCGCGCTGGGGGCTGGTGCCGGAAGGGACACAGGCACTGTCCTGGATCGTCGACTGGCCGCTGGTCGAATGGAACGACGAGGAGGGGCGCTGGGACCCCCTGCATCACCCGTTTACGAGGCCTGCCGGCGAGCTCGACCCGGCATCGCCGGGAGAGACCCGCGCGCTTGCCTACGACGTGGTCTGGAACGGAGTCGAGATCGGCGGCGGCTCGATCCGTATCCACGATCCCGAGCTGCAGCAGAAGGCGTTCGGCGTGCTCGGTATCACGCCCGAAGAGGCACAGAACCGGTTCGGATTCCTGCTCGAAGCCCTGCAATTTGGCGCCCCACCGCATGGGGGGATCGCATATGGCCTGGACCGGATCGTGGCAATACTTCACGGAACCGATTCGATCCGTGACGTGATCGCATTCCCCAAAACCGCATCCGGCACCGACGCCCTGACCGCCGCACCCGCGCCGGTGGACGAGCAGCAGCTGCGCGAGCTCGGGCTCGCACTCCGCAAGGCCGGGCCTCGCAAGAAAGGAGGGGGCTGAGATGGAGGCCGGAGGCCGGCCTCCGCGGAGTCCAGGGTCCGGGGACGAGCCACCCGAGCAGCCGCCGACCCCCGGCGGACCGCCACCCGAGCAGCCGCCGACCCCCGGTGGAACGCCGCCCGAGCAGCCGCCGACCCCGGGGACGGGCGGTCCCCCGGCCGAGGAGCCACCGCCCGGTGACTGGCCGACCGGGGACTATTCGACCGAGGACTATCCCGATCTGCCGCCCGAGGAGCGCGAGCGGCGCCGGATCCCGCGCAGTCGCCGGCCGCCCCCGCGGACCCATCGCCGTCACCGCGACCTGCCGGCAAAGGTCCGCCGGCGCCAGGCTGTGGCGGGCGCAGTTGTTGTCGGCCTGGTGGCGATTGGAGGTGTACTGCTCTTCTCCGGTGGTGACGACGACGGCGACGCACCCGAGCCGAAGCAGCTCACCCCGGGGCAGCTGGTCGGGCAGACGATCATCGGGGGAGTCGGCCGCTCGGGGCCGAGCAAAAAGCTGTTGGCGCGGGTCCGCAAGGGGCAACTCGGAGGCGTCATCGTCCGCCCCCGGAACGAGCGCGTCGCCCGGATCACGACCACCCAGCTGCAGCGGGCGGCAACTGCCGGGGACAACCCGCCGCTCCTGATCATGATCGACCAGGAGGGGGGACCGGTGAAGCGCCTGCCCGGCCCGCCGTCGATGTCTCCCGCGCAGCTCGGACAGAGCGGCGATACCGCGGCCGCCCAGACCGAAGGCGAGCAGACCGGCGCGTATCTCTCCGGCCTCGGGATCAACGTCGACCTCGCCCCGGTCGCCGATGTCGCCAAGCCTGACACTGCACAGACGATCTCCGAGCGGACTTTCGGCACTGATCCCGCCCGGGTTGCCGAGCTGGTCGTCGCCTTTGCCGACGGCCTCGGCAAGGCCGACGTCGCTGCGGCTGTCAAGCATTTCCCCGGCCTTGGCTTCGCCAGTGCGAACACCGACTTCAGCGGCGACGTCACGATCCGCGCCTCCCAGAGGGAGATCGAGGCCGACCTGACTCCGTTCTCGGCCGCGATCGACTCCGGCGTACAGATGGTGATGCTCTCCAACGCGATCTACCCGACCTACGGCTCGGCGGACCCAGCCGCGTGGTCGACGCCGATCGTCAACGGCGAGCTGCGCGAGCGGCTTGGATTCAACGGGGTGATCGTCACCGACGACCTCGAATCGGCCGCCACCAAGGCAGTCGCCGCGCCCGCCGAGGCGGCCGTGCTAGCGATCGGGGCGGGTGTCGACATGGTCCTGTTCGCAAAGAGCGAATCGGCCTCGGCCGCCGCATACCGCGCCCTTTCGCGTCGAGCCGCCTCCGGGAAACTGCCGCGAAGCACTCTCGAGGACGCTTACGAGCGGATCACTGACATGAAGGAGACATACGCCGCCGCTCCGGCCGAGCCCGCGGCCGACTAGGCTGCCGCGATGCTCGAGCGCCTCAAGCCCGAGGACACGCGCGATCTGATCCGGCTCGCCGGCGGCCTGCTCTTGGGGCTTGGGATTCTCACCCTGGCGACCCGGAAGGAGGGTGACTGGGAGTCGGCGATCCTCTTCCTCCTCTACCTGGTCGGCGCAGTGATCCTGTTCGGGGGCGGGGTGCTGACCCACCGGGACACCGGCGAACTCAGGCCCTGGCAGGCCGTGTTCAGCGTGTTCGGCCTCGCCTTCGTCGTGCTGGCGCTGTTCCAGTTCATCGACATGATCGGCGGCAATCCCGACGCCGCCCTCAATGTCTTCTGGGTCTTCGCGGTTGCTGCCGCGCTCGCCCTCTACGCCGGAATGGAGGTGGGGATCCGGTTTCAGCTCCTGCTGGCCGGCCTCGCCTTCGTGATCTCGTGGATGGCGCTCGCCGACAAGATCATCGGCTTCGTCGACAACGACCTCCTCTTCCGGTTCTTCCTCGGACTTGCGGCGGCCATCGTGCTCGTCGTCGGCGTGATCATCTGGCGCGCCGACCGCAGGGAGGGCCTGTGGAAATTCTCAGAGCTGCTGACCGCTGCGGGCATCGCCGCCGTGATCTCAGTCGGGCTCGGCACCGGAACGATCGCCGACCAGGGCTCGCTCACGCCGTTCTTGACCGAGCCGGTCTCTGAGAGCCACTGGTACTGGGACGCGGCGCTGCTCGCTGTATCGATCGCGCTGGTCGCGGCCGGCACCTTGATCCGCCTTCGCGGACCGGTCTACGCCGGCGCGCTCGGTCTCTTCATCTTCATCGGGAGCGTCGGCAGCAGCGGAACGGGTCTCGCACTGCCGCTGGTCCTGATCGCCGCCGGCGCAGCGGCCCTCTGGCTCAGCCTCACCGATTTCAGCCTCGGCAACCAGCCGAGGCAATGGCTGAAGCAGCTCAGCGGCCACCCGGTTCCGCAGGGCCGCCGCAAGCGCAGCTGACAGCCCCAAGCGGTGGTAGTTTGTGTGGCGGCCCGAACCTGTTCGCCAGCCGTCCCATGTTTACCCAACACATTTGGCCTTGGGAGTCGGTTTCCGGACAGCCCCATGGGGCCCGGTAGACACCCACCTGTATCGACGGGTTTTCAGGCCGGGCGGTAACGGCGGGTTGGGGCCACTTAACCTCTAGCTCCGTGAACTCGCGGAGGTCGATATGACCGTCTCCCGGCTGCGGCACTACGTCGAGGACCGCTCGCACCGCGGGCCTGAGCCCGACGGCGCCGTCTCCGGCGCGGCCGGCGGCGCGCCGTGCGGCGATCTGGTCCGGGTCTCGCTGCTCGCCGAGAGCGGCAGGATCGCCGCCGCCCGCTTCGACGCCGAGGGCTGCGCGGCGCTCGCGGCCGCCGCCGCGGCCGCCTGCGAGATGGCCGAGGGCGCGACTGTGCTCGCCTGCGCCCGCATCGGCCCCTCGGAGATCGACGCGGAGCTCGGCGGCCTCTCGCCGGAGCGCCGTCCACGCCGCCGAGCTTGCCGCCGACGCCCTCGGCCGCGCGCTCGCCGCGCTGGCGTCTTCGGGCCAACCGCTGGCGGCACCACCCGAGCGAGGGCGAGCGCGCACTGATCGCGCTCAGCGGCGGGGTCGACTCGGCGGTGGCGGCGCTTGCTCGAGCGCGAGGCCGGGCGCGATGTGGTCGCGGTCACCCTGAAGTTGTGGGCAGACCAGCGCACCGACACCGAGCGGCAGCTGCTGCTCGCCGGAAGCGGTGCTCCGGGCGCGCCGCCTGGCTCACTCGATCGGAGTTCCGCACCTGACGCTCGATCTCGAGGAGGGCTTCCGCGACCAAGGTGGTCGATGGCTTCATCGAGGGCTACCGGGCGGGCCGCACCCCCAACCCTTGCGTCCGCTGCAACGGCGAACTCCGGATCGACGCGATGATCGAGCTCGCCGACCGCCTCGGCGCCGAGCACCTGGTGACCGGCCACTACGCCCGGCTCGTCGACGACGGCGAGGGACCGCTGCTGGCTGCCTCGCGCGACTCGGGCAAGGACCAGACCCACATGCTCGCCTCGCTGCGGCCGGCGTCGCTGCGACGGCTTCGCTTCCCGCTCGCGGAGCTGACCAAGTCCGAGGTGCGCGAGATCGCCGCCCACGCCGAGCTCGCCGTGGCCCGTCAGCCCGAGAGCCAGGACCTCTGCTTCCTCTCGGGGACCGGCAAGCGCGAGTTCCTCCGCCGCCACGGCGGGCTCGAGGACGAACCGGGCGAGATCGTCGACGAGTCGGGCTTGGTTCTGGGCGAGCACCGCGGGCACCAGCACTTCACCGTCGGCCAGCGCCGCGGGCTGGGGGTCGCCGACGCTGAGCCGCTCTACGTCCTCTCCAAGGATGCCGAGAGCAACCGGGTCGTGGTCGGGCGGCGCGAGCGCCTCGCGAAGCGCGTCGGTCCGTCTCCGCGGCGCCTCGCCTGCACCGCGAGCCGGGCCGGGTCGACCGGGTCCGCATCCGCCACCACGCGCCGGCCGCTCGCTTGCCAGCTCGAAGCGACCGGGAACGGCGGCGGCGAGCTCGTCGCCTGCCTCGCGGAGCCCGCCTACGGGGTCGCGCCGGGCCAGACCGCGTCGCTGCTCGACGGCGACCTCGTGGTTGGGCACGGAACCATCGTCTAGCAAGAAGAACCCCGCTCCGAATCACGTCTAGATGGGTTAAGTTGAACGCGCCCAACAGGGGAGGCCTGGGGCCTCCGTGGGAAGGCAAGAGCCTTCCGGGCAGCGGGAATTCCCCCGACCAGGAGGTTCTGATGAAACGTAAGGCAATTAAGAGGCTTGGAAGCGCTTCTGCGCTTGTGGGTCTGGTCGCCGTGCTGGCGATCCTGCCGGCCGCGAGCGCGCCGGGCGCGGTTCTCCCGAACTGCAACCGTGCGAAGAACGTCGAGGCGATCATCGACGACTCAGGTTCGATGGCGTTCGAGGACTCGCTCAAGTTCCGTGCTGAGATGATCCGCATCTCGCGGGCTCCGGCCTCAACAAGGGCATCCAGATGGGCGGCGTCGAGTTCGCCGAGTCGGCTGCTCCACTGTGGACACCGGTTCCGCTTGGAGGGGCGTCCTCGGTCGCGGCTCTTGCCGGACCGCTGGCAGCGATTGACGCCAACGGCTCCGGTGGATCCGATACCGGTGGCGCCACCAACTACGAAGCCGGATTCACCGTCGCTAACACGGCGAATCCGACGGCTGCCGCGCGCATCTTCTTCAGCGACGGCGCGCCGAACGAGCCGGATAGCACCCCTGATCCCACCGTGTGGCGCAACCCGACTCCGACCAAGACGTACGTGGTCGGATTCAGCGGCGCAGCCAGCGTCCCGGGTGTGCTCAGCCAGATCGCCGCCGACACCGGCGGTGTGGTGTTCCAGCCCACGAGCTCGGCCAACCTGTTGCAGACGGGTGCCGATCTCACCGCAGCGCTGAACTGTCGTACCGCCCCCCAGCGGTTCACCGACACGTTCCAGCGTCAGGGCCAGGTCAAGGGCCATTCGTTCAAGGCCCAAGGCAAGACGGCGGAGATCCTGACCACGTGGGAATCGCCCACGCTGGTGTTCTCGCCGTCGGTCCCCCGCGGAGGCACGACAGCGACCGTCGCCAAGGTCAAGACAAAGACGGTCGCCGGCACCACGTTCCGTTCGCTCACCCTGCGTGGGCTGAAGAAGGGCAAGAAGGTGAAGTTCAAGGTCAAGGCCAAGAAGGTGTTCGGACCGAGCACCGCGATCACACAGGTGATCAAGTAGTCCCTGACCGATACGAGTTGGGCGAGCGGCCGGCATCTGCCGGCCGCTCGTCGTTTTGGAGGTCTCGGCGCTCCCGTCGCTCGTCCCCGCTGGCCGGATTCCTAGACTGGGGCTCGTGAAAGCCGCCCAGATCCGAGAAACCTACCTCGAGTTCTTCGAACAGCGCGCGCACAAGCGGGTTCCCTCGGCATCGCTCGTGCCGGCCTCCCACGATCCGTCGGTCCTCCTGACGACCGCCGGAATGCAGCCGTTCAAGCCGTACTTCCTGGGGCGCGAAGACCCTCCGGCGTCGCGGCTGTGTGACGTCCAACGTTGCTTCCGGACCACGGACATCGAGGAGGTGGGTAACACGGCGCGGCATCTCACCTTCTTCGAGATGCTCGGCAACTGGAGCTTCGGGGACTACTTCAAGGAGGAATCGATCCCCTGGGGCTGGGAGCTCTCGACCGAAGCCTTCGGTTTCACCCCGGAGCAGATCTGGGTCACGGTCTTCGCCGGGGACGATGAGCTCGGACTCGGCCCCGACGAGGAAGCGATCGAGATCTGGCGCCGCGCCGGGGTCCCGGACGAGCGCATCGTGCGGCTGCCGCGATCGGAGAACTTCTGGCAGGCCGGGCCCACGGGGCCGTGCGGCCCCTGCTCGGAGATGTACCTCGATCGCGGCGAGAGATTCGGCGGCCCCGACGACCGCCCTGGTGACGACACGGATCGCTTCATCGAGTACTGGAACCACGTCTTCATGACCTACGACCTGGCCGAGGACGGGACGCTGACCGAGCTGCCGATGAAGAACATCGATACCGGCATGGGGGTCGAGCGGATGGCGGCGATCCTCCAGGGCGTCGACTCGGTGTTCGAGACCGACACGCATGTGGCCGCTGGTCGAGCTTGCCCAGGAGCTCTCCGGGAGCCGCTATGGCGAGCCCGGGAAGGTGACGCGGGCAATGCGGATCCTCGCCGATCACTCGCGCGGCACCGCCGCGCTGATCGCCGACGGAGTCGTGCCCTCGAACGAGGACCGCGGCTACGTCCTGCGGCGGATCATGCGCCGCGCGATCCAGCAGGGCCGCGCGATCGGGATCAGCCTCTCCGTTCATGGACAAGTTCGCGGAGCGCGCCCTCGAGCTGCTCGCCCCGGCATATCCCGAGCTCGCCGGCGAGAGCGAGACGGTCTTGCGCTGGGTCCGCGACGAGGAGGAGAACTTCGGCCGCACCCTTGATCGTGGCAGCCAGCTGATCGAAGAGCTGGTCTCCCGGGCGAAGGAGGAGGGGACCTCGTGGATCGACGCCGCCGACGCCTTCCAGCCTCCACGATACCTACGGCTTTCCCTACGACCTGACCAAGGAACTCCTCGCCGAGCAGGGCCTCTCGGTCGACGACCAGGGCTTTGAGGAGCTGATGGAGGAGCAGCGCGAACGAGCGCGGGTGGGGACCGCGAGCGCCCATGGCTCCGAGGACCGCCATGGAACCGTCCTCGCTTTCGCCTCCGAGGCGCCGCCGACCCGGTTCGTCGGCTACGAGAAGCTGCGCGCCGAGACCAGCCTTCTCGCGGTCACTTCCGAGAACGGCCGAGCGCTGGCCAAGCTGGAGGAAAGCCCGTTCTACGCCGAGGGCGGAGGACAGGTCGCCGACTCCGGGGTGGTGCGCTGGAACGGGACCGAGGCGCGGGTGCTCGATGTCTACCGCTCGGGGAGGACCAGGCAGTTGCGCTGGAGGTTTCCGAGCCGGGGCTGCCGGAGCCGGGCGTCCGGGTCGAGGCCGAGGTCGACCGGATCTCGCCCGCAAAGCGACCATGAAGAACCACACCGCCACTCACCTCCTTCATGCCGCACTGCGGGAGACGCTCGGCACCCATGTGCGCCAGGCCGGCTCCGCCGTGCGCCCGGACAAGCTCCGCTTTGATTTCACCCACAGCGCGCGGCTCTCAGCCGAGGAGCTGAAGACGATCGAGGACCAGGTGAACGAGTCGGATGAAGGCGAGCCGGCCGGTCCGCGCCCTGCAGATGTCGCGCAGCGACGCCGAGGCGCTCGGAGCCATGGCCCTGTTCGGAGAGAAATACGGCGAGTGGGTTCGGGTCGTCGAGGTCGAGGAGGTCTCGCGGGAGCTCTGCGGCGGCACCCACGTCGCCAACACAGCCGAGATCGGCATCTTCGTGATCACCTCCGAGGGCTCGAGCGCCGCCAACGTCCGCCGGATCGAGGCGCTGACCGGGCCGGCGGCGATCGACTACTTCCGCGAGCGCTCGGCCGCATTCGATGCGGTGGGCTCGGCGCTCGGCTCCCCCCAAGACCCGCTGGCCGGCGCCCGCCGGGCCGAGGAGCGGCTTGCGGAGATGGAAACGAAGGTCCGCGAGGCCGGTGCCTCGGGTGCGAAGGAGCAGGCCGCGTCGCTTGCCTCCCGGGCCGACGAGGTCGCCGGCGTGAAGCTGGTCGCGGCCGCCGTCGAAGGCACCGAGCCGAGGGCGTTGCAGGAACTGGCCGAGCGGATCAAGTCATCGCTCGGCCCGAATGCGGCGGTGCTGCTCGGTTCCGCCAGCGACGGGGGCGTCTCGCTCGTCGCCAGCTTCGGTCCCGATGCGGTGAGCCGTGGGCTCCGCGCCGGTGAGCTGATCCGGGAAGCTGCGCAGATCGTCGGAGGAGGCGGTGGCGGCCGCGACGACTTCGCCCGGGCGGGCGGCAAGCAGCCCGAGCAACTCGAACGCGCGCTCGAGACGGCCAGGTCGCGGATCCGCTCGATGCTGGGCGGCACCCCGGGCGCCTACTGATCGCCGGGTCTGGTTAGCCTGATGCGGGTGCTTGCCCTTGATCACGGAACTGCGCGCTGCGGCTGCGCGATCTCTGACCCGAGCGGAACCCTCGCCCGGCCCCTCCCGGTGATCGAACCGACCGATCCGGCCCGCGTTGCCGAACTCGTCACCGAGCACGGGGTCGACCGTGTCGTCGTCGGCCTTCCGGTGACCATGTCCGGAGAGGAGGGGGAGCAGGCCGCGACGGCGCGCAGCTTTGTAAGCGATCTCGAGGGCCTGCTCGAGGTTCCGGTCGAGACCTACGACGAGCGCCTCACGACCAAGCTGGCCGCGCAGAGCGCCCGTGAAGGCGCCACCGCCGCCGAGGATTCCCTCGCCGCTGCGCATCTGCTCGAGTCCTACCTCGCCCGGGAGGGCGGCGGCTAGTGGCGGACGAGCGCCCAAGACGCCGCCGCCGGCCGCGTGCCGGCGGGGCCGGTTCATCAGAGTCCGGCCGGCCCAATCAGCCCGAGCAGCCCGTGACCGACGAATTCGGACGCAGCGACCCGGAGACCTCCGAGCGCGAGTTGCGCCGGCGCAAGCGCGAACAGCAGCGTGCCACCACGAGCCAGAAAGGTTCGGCCAAGAGGGGTGCAAACAAGAAGAGCGCGAGCAAGCGGGGCGCGAGCAAGCGGGATGCCGGCAAGAGGGGCGCCGCCGACCCGGAGAGAGCCTCCAGAACGACCGCCAGGTCACCGCGCAGCGCCGAGGGCGACAACCCCGCGCCGGCGCGCCGGCGCGCCGCTCAAGAGCCGCAGGCTGCCGGCAGCGGCGGGCTCGCCGGCCGCGCCGCCGCCGGACGAGATTCATTCCGCCGCCGCTTCGGAGGGGGCGGCAGCGGGGGGGACCCGGGCACCTACCGGCGCCGCCAGACGATGGCCATCCTCGGCGTGCTCGGTGGCATCCTCGCGATCTGGTTCCTGGTCGCCTTGTTCCAGCCGTTCGCCGGAGATGGCGAGGGCGAGGGCACGGTGCGGGTCGAGATACCCGAAGGCACTGAGCAGGGCGAGATCGCCGACATCCTCGACGACGCCGGGGTGATTTCGAGCGCGACCCTGTTCGAGTGGCGTGTGTGGCTCGCCGGGGAGAAGAATCAACTCCAGCACGGCGACTACTCGCTCGCGCGCGGCATGAGCTACAGCAAGGTGATCGAGCGGCTCACCGGCGCGACCGAGGGCCAGATCTCTCTGGTCATCCCCGAAGGGCTCAGCCGCGACCAGGTTGCCGAGGTCGTCTCCGGCGCGGGGATAAGCGGTGACTACGAAGCCGCGACCGCGAGCTCGCCCGGCTTCAACCCGGCCAAGTACGGCGCCAAGGACCCCGCGAATCTCGAGGGCTTCCTTTTCCCGGCGACCTACGAGCTCGACGCCGGCGCAACCGTCGAGGACCTCGTCCCGATGCAGCTCGATGCCTTCGAACAGAACCTGAAGGGCGTCGATATGAGCTACGCAAAGAAGAAGAACCTGACGCCCTACGACGTCCTGATCATCGCCTCGATGATCGACCGCGAGGTGATGGTGCCGAAGGAGCGGGAGCTCGTCGCGGCCGTGATCTACAACCGCCTCAGTGACGGGACGCCGCTCGGAATCGACGCGACGACGAGATTCGAGACCGGCAACTTCGAAGAGCCGCTGACCAACGATCAGCTGCAGACGGACTCTCCCTACAACACTCGCACCAGGGCGGGCCTGCCGCCCGGGCCGATCGGCAACCCCGGGATAGACGCGATCGAAGCCGCCGCGCGGCCGGCGAACGTGCCGTTCCTCTTCTACGTGGTCAAGCCGGGGACGTGTGGCGAGCACACCTTTGTCAAGACAGAGGCCGAGTTCGAGGAGGCGGTCGCCGCCTACAACGCGGCACGCGAGGAAGCCGGCGGCCAATCTCCGACGGAGTGCTGAGCTGAGCCCGCGCCTTTGCGTTCTGGGGCAGCCGGTCGCGCACTCCCGCTCGCCGGCGATGCAGAGCGCCGCCCTGATTGCACTGGGCCTCGATGACTGGAGCTACGAGGCGATCGAGGTAGCGCCCGATGCCTTTGCCAACCGGGTCCGGGAGCTTCCGGGCGAAGGTTTTGTGGGCGCCAACGTCACGGTCCCGCACAAGCAGGCCGCCCTCGATTCGGCGGACGAGGCATCTGCGCGCGCACGCGAGATCGGCGCCGCCAATACGCTCAGCTTCAAGAACGGGAGGGTGCACGCCGAGAACACCGACGCTCCCGGTCTGATCGCAGCGCTCCCGGAGGCGCCGGCAGGCAAGCGGGTGCTGGTGCTCGGAGCGGGCGGCGCGGCGCGCGCCGTTGTCTGGGGACTCACGAAGGCAGGGGCCCTGGTCGAGATCTGGAACCGGACCGCGGACCGCGCCCGCGAGCTCGCCGATCAGCTCGGCGTCTCGACGGTCGATTCGGCGAAGGCGTTGCCTGCTGCCGAGTTCGATCTGCTCGTCAACACGACCACGATCGGGATGGACGGGCGCGGCGGGCTGGCCGACCTGCGAGTTGAGCCCGGCTCGATCACGGCCGAGCAGACCATCGTCGATCTTGCTTACGGATCCGAGCCGACCGAGCTGATCGCCACGGCGCAGGAGCGCGGCGCAGCGACCGTCGACGGTCTCGAGGTCCTCGTCCGCCAGGGTGCCGAGTCGCTGCGGATATGGACAGGGCTGGACCCGCCTCTCGAGGTCATGCGGGAGGCGGGGCGAGGCAGCTGAGCCTCGGCTCAGCCCTTCTGGCAGGCGAGCAGTTGCAGGTAGGGCGCGTTGGTGCCCGACGTGCCGCCGGCGTTGTTGATCGTGATTCCGGTGGTCTCGTCTGAGCTCTCTGGGACTACCGAGAGGTCCTGCGGATTGTTGGCCGTATCGACGAGGCCCGTTGCCAGCCCCTCCGAGGCGTCGTCGTTGCTGGCGCCGATGGTGACGGAGTGGGTGTGACCGGGATCGCTGACACCGTGGTTGTGCTGCCCGACCGCGCGGTTCTGTTGGTCGCTGAGGTCGTTGCCGACCGCTGCTCCGAGGACTCCGCCGGAATTGAGCCCGACCAGGTAGCGGCCGCGGGCTGCGGTCAGCTCGCTCCAGCCGCTCGGGCAGGTGGGCGAGTTGAAATAGGCGACCTGGCCAGGGGCCTCGCCTCCGGGCGGGATCGCTGCGACCAATGCCTCCAGAGCCTTGACCCGCTTCTTCAGCTTCTTCAGCTGCTTCTTGGTGCTGGCACCCGCGGTTGCGATTGGTTCCCCGGCCGCCGTGGTCCGGCCATCTCCCGAGGTCGCCGCGACCGCCCCGCCGCCGGCTACCACTCCAAACATGGCGATCGTCGCCAGCACGTTCGCGTAGGTGAGCCGGTCTTTGATCCTGGAGCCCATGGTCCCTCCTCGCTACTTAGTGGTCACCGCGAATATATTTGGCGGCGGACGGGAGCTGCAACCTGGTCCCCGCCGAGCTCACTCCTCGGACCTAGACTCGGCGTCGGAGACCTCGAGTCGGCCGGCGAGTCGGCCGGCGTCGGTCAGCTTGATCACGAAGCTTCCAGGCTCCTCGAGAAGCAGGTCGAAGTTAGCCGGAGAGTCGCGGGAGACAGGAGCGACCTGACCGAAGGCGGGGATCTCTACCTGGTCGACCCGCTTTGAGACGACAGTCAGGATCACCTGGTCCCCGACCCGCAGCGGGATCATCCCCGAGCCGACGACGTCGATCTCCGGGCTGTTGGCGTTGACTGTCACCCGAAACAGGGAACCCTTGGCCATTCCCGAGCCCTCGATCGGTGGCGGCTCGGCCACGGTCTCCTCGGGTTCATCGTTCGAGTCGTCCGCCCCCCGCTGAGCTGCCACCGCAAGCAGCGAAGAGATTCCCAGCAGGACTACCAGCACGATCAGCAGGCGTCTTGCGACCATGAGCCCTACATCACAACAGACCGCCCCGCCAAACAGACAGCCCCGTGACAGAGGGGGGCGAGCTTCGGCGCCGCGGGACTCTGCTTGCCATGGGCGCACCCTCTCCAGAGGATCGTGTGGTCGTAGTCGCCCTCACGATTGCGCTTGCGGCCGTGCTCCTCGCCTGCACCGCCATGGACCTCCGCTCCCGCACGGTTCCCAATCGGGTCGTTGCGGCCGGCGCGGCGCTGGCCCTCGCTCTTTTCGTCGTGGCGGCTCCGGAGTTTCTCGCCGGCCGGCTCCTGGCAGCGTTCATGGCAGCCGGCTTCCTCCTGGTCCCGGCGTTGGCCCGGTCGGATGCGATGGGGCTCGGTGACGTCAAGCTCGCCGGGATGCTCGGGCTCTACCTCGGCTACGCAGTGGTCACCGCGCTGCTGGTTGCGTTCGTCGCCGGCTCCCTCGCCGGGGCGGTTCTGTTCATCCGGCACGGCATTGCGGCGCGCAGGATGACGATCCCATTCGTGCCGTATCTGGCGTTCGGCGCGACCGTCGCCGCGGCCGGGTAGCCCCCGCATCACATACGCGCACCACATACGCGCACAACCTGGCCCGCAACCGTTTACCCGGCGGCGAAAAAGGCCGTCCATAAACTGGTGCGATGAGCTTTCGCTTCGTCACAGCAGGCGAATCGCACGGCCCTGGGCTGGTTGCGATCGTCGAGGGCCTGCCCGCAGGCCTCGAGCTCGACCGCGAGCGGCTCGACCGCGACATGGCGCGGCGGCAACTGGGCCACGGTCGCGGCGGCCGGATGAAGATCGAATCGGACGCGGTCGAGATCCGCTCGGGCCTGCGCCATGGCCGCACTCTGGGCAGCCCGGTGGCGATCCTCGTCGCGAATCGCGATTACGAGAATTGGGAGGAAAGGATGAGCCCGTGGCCGGTAGACGCGGAGGTGGAAGAGGTCCACCTGCCGCGTCCCGGCCACGCGGACCTCGCCGGCGCCCACAAGTTCAAGCACGACGACATCCGCAACGTGCTCGAACGCGCCAGCGCTCGGGAAACCGCAGCGCGGGTCGCCGCCGGAGCCGTCGCCAAGGAGTTCCTGCGAGACGTCGGGGTCGAGATCCGGTCCCACGTCCTCCAGATGGGCTCCGTGCGCGCGCCTGCCTCCGACCAGCTCACGATCGAGGATTTCGACGGCGTCGACGAGTCACCCGTCCGCTGCCTGGACGCCAAGGCCACCGAGGAGATGGTCGCCGAGGTCGACCGCATCCGCAAAGCCAACGAGAGCCTCGGTGGGAGCTTCGAGGTCCGGGCTTTCGGCCTCGTGCCCGGCCTCGGTTCACATGTGGCCTGGAACGAGAAACTCGACGGCAGGTTGGCGCAGGCGATCGTCTCGATCCAGTCGATCAAGGGAGCGACGATCGGCCCTGCCTGGGAGGTCGCGGGCAGCCCCGGCTCCGAGGCTCACGACGAGATCTTTCATGACGACGAGCGCGGCTGGTACCGGGAGACCAACCGGGCCGGAGGGCTCGAAGGCGGCATGACCAACGGCGAATCGCTCGTGATCCAGGCCGCAATCAAGCCGATCTCGACACTGACCAAACCACTCCGCTCAGCCAATCTCCACACCCGCGAGGCGGAGCAGGCGCACAAGGAGCGCACCGATTCGACCGTGGTCCCGGCGGCCGCGGTGGTCGGCGAGGCGATGACCGCGCTGGTCCTGGCCGGCGCCTACCGCGAAAAGTTCGGCGGCGATCACGTCGATGACGTCCGGGCCGCGCTTGACGCCTACAAGGAGCGGATCGGATGGAGGCGCTGAAGACGAAGCCGGGCGCCATTGTCCTCGTCGGGTTCATGGCGGCCGGCAAGAGCAACGCGGCCCGCGAGGTCGCAGACCATCTCGGAACCGAGGCGCTCGACGCCGATGCGCTGATTGAGGCCGACCTCGGCACCTCGATTCCCACGTTCTTCGAGCGCGAGGGCGAGGACGAATTCCGCCGCCGCGAGGAGAAGCTGGTGCTCGAACTGCTCTCGGATGGGCGTGGTGACGACCGGGTGATCGCCCTCGGCGGCGGCGCGATCGAGAGCGAAGCCGTGCGCCGTGCGCTCGACGGCCACGTGGTCGTGTGGTGCGCGGTCGACGAGGAAACCGCCTGGGAACGCGCCCAGGGCGGCGGCCGGCCGCTGGCCGCGGACCGCGACGAGTTCTCGCGCCGCTTCTCCGAGCGGCAGCCGCTCTACGAGTCGGTTGCGACCGCGGTGCTGCCCGCCGCCGCTCGCGACGCCGCGAAGGACGCGGCTCCATGGATCGCTGCGCTTCGTCAGCTGCCGCAGGCTCGCCTCGCCTGGGCCGCGTCCGCAAGCGCCAGCTACCCGGCGGTCATAGGGCCCGGCGCGATCGGGCTCCTCTCGGCACTCGATCCCGACCGCCGCCGCTTCTGCATCGCCGACCGCCAGGCGCTGGTCCGGCACGAAGACCTGCTCCCGAGCAGAGAGGCCACGATCCAGGTTGAAGGCGGAGAGGAGCGCAAGACGCTTACCGAGGCCGAGGTGCTGCTGCGCTCCCTTGCTGAGATGAAGGTGCGCCGCGACGATTCCATCCTCGCCTTCGGCGGCGGGGTCGCGGGCGACCTTGCCGGTTTCGTCGCAGCCACATACCAGCGGGGGACCCCGGTGGTGCAGCTGCCGACCACGGTGGTGGCTCAGGTGGACTCGGCCTACGGCGGCAAGACCGGTGTCGATCTGCCCGAAGCAAAGAACTACGTCGGCGCATACCACCTGCCCAGCGCCGTCCTCGCTGACCCGTCGGTCCTTGCGACGCTGCCCGGTGAGGAGATCTCTGCCGGCTTCGTCGAGGTGCTGAAGACGGCACTGATCGCCGGCGGCAGCCTCTGGGACGAGGTGAGCGGCCTCGATTTCATCCCGCTGGTGCGGGCGGGGGCCTCTGAGGAGCTGACCGGCGTGATCTTCGCCTGCGCGCGGACCAAGCTCGAGGTCGTTGCAGCCGACGAGCGAGACTCCGGGCGGCGGGCCGTGCTCAATCTCGGTCATACGGTTGGTCACGCGATCGAGGCCGCCACCGGCTACCGCCGTTACCGGCACGGAGAGGCGGTCGCCCTCGGCCTCTTGGCGGCTCTACGCCTCTCGGGCGCCGAGGATCTGCGCGCGCAGGTGCGCGGCATCCTTGAAGCTCACGCGCTTCCGACGACGCTCGATCAGTCGGTGGCAGTCGACTCGGTGGAGGAAGCGCTTGCCCTGGACAAGAAGAACCTCACCGCGGCAGGACTCGGCTTCGTCCTGCTCGAGCGCCCCGGCGAGCCCCGCTGGGGCGAGGAGGTTGCGCCGGATAGGGTCAGGGACGCCGTGGAAGAGCTGCAGCGGTGAGCCCCGGGTCGCACAACCGAATCGCCGTCTTGAACGGCGTCAACCTCGACCTGCTCGGAAGCCGCGACCCCGAGCACTACGGCTCCCAGACGCTGGCCGAGCTCGAGCGACAGGTCCGCGGCTGGGGCAAGGACTTCGGGCTCGAGACGCTCTTCTTCCAGACCAACCACGAGGGCGAGTTCGTCGAGTACCTGCACCGGCTTCCGGAGCAGGCCGACGCCGCGATCATCAACGCTGCCGCGTGGACCCACTACAGCTGGGCAATCCGCGACGCGCTCGAGTTCTCGGGCCTGCCCGCGATCGAGGTCCATCTCTCTGACATTTCCAAGCGCGAGGAGTGGCGGCAACACTCGGTCTTCGAGGGTCTCGTGCTCGATGTGATCTCGGGGGAGAAGGCCGAGGGGTACCGGCGGGCGCTGGAGATCCTCGCCAAGCACCTCGGCAAGTGAGCCGGCACCAGTGACTCTTCTAAGTGATGGCCCTAAGTGAGCACCACGGGCACAGGCGCAGGAACCGCGGCGCGCGGCGGCAGAGCCGACTCGCTCGAGGCGCTGCTCGACGAGGCCGGGATCGATTCGCTCCTCGTCACCGACCTCACCAATCTCCGCTATCTCACAGGGTTCACCGGCACCAACGGGCTCTGTCTGGTCGGCAGCGGCGGAGTACGGGTTTTCCTCACCGACTTCCGCTACGTCGAGCGCGCCGCCGAAGAAGTCGGCGAGGGCTGGGAGCAGCCGCGTGCGGAAAGGGAATTGCTGCCGCATGCGTTCGAGCGCGCCTCCGGGACGGTCGGCTTTGAGGATGCCCACGTCAGCGTCCGGCAGCTTCAGAAGCTCGAGGAGAAAGCGCCCGACGGCGTCGAGCTTGCTCCCGCCGGCGACCTGGTCGAGCGGCTCCGCAGCGTCAAGGATTCCGGTGAGATCGAGGCGGTCGCCTCGGCTGCTGCACTTGCCGACCAGGTCTACGAGCGGGTCACCGGGAACGGGCTTGCCGGTCGCAGCGAGCTCGAGGTCGCCCGCGCCGCAGAAGCGGCGATCCGTGAATCGGGGGCAGAGCCTGCCTTCCCGGTCATCGTCGCGGCCGGCCCGACCGGCTCCCAGCCTCACGCCGAGCCCGGTGAGCGTCAGATCGGAGCCGGCGAGCTCGTGGTCTTCGACATGGGGGCAAAGCTCGACGGCTACTGCTCCGACTGCACCCGGACCTTTGCCGCCGGCGATCCAGGAGCCGAGGAGCGCGAGGTGTACCAGCTGGTCCGCAGCGCCCAGCAGGAAGCACTGGATGCCCTCCGCCCGGGGCTCGGTGGGGTGGAGGTGGACTCCGTCGCGCGCGAGCGGATCTCCGACGCCGGGCACGGCGAGCACTTCGGCCACGGCCTCGGCCACGGCGTCGGGCTGGAGGTTCACGAAAAGCCGACACTCTCGGCCGCATCCGAGGACGACCTCGCCGCCGGCAACGTGGTCACGGTCGAGCCAGGGGTCTATTTGCCCGGGCGGTTCGGAGTACGAATTGAGGATCTGGTGGTGGTGACCAAAGAGGGGCACCGCAACCTCTCGGGCCTGCCGAAGGAGCTCCAGGTCGTCGGTTGAGAGTGGCGCCCGTACCCGACTGCGCGCCTAAAATCGGACCGGTGGGAGGCGTCAATACCCCGCTCAGGCTGCTGCTCGTCCTGGGGGCACTTTGCCTTCTCGTCCCCGCCACCGCGGCTGCCGCAACCCCGGCGAGCTGTCCCGGGGCGGCGGATTCCTCGCTAACGCCTCACCGAACGATCACCGGGACCTTCCCCACCTCGCTGGAGGGTGGGTTTGTCTATCTGCCGTTCGAAGTGCCTGCCGGGACCACCGCGGTCCGAGTCCGCTATTGCCACGACCAGCCGGAGATCGCACTTCCTCCGCAGCTGCCGAACGCTCCGAAGCACGTCCTCGACCTTGGCCTCTACGACGCTCGGACGAGCGCGGAGGCTTGGGGGCCGGCGGAGTTCCGCGGCTGGGCGGGCTCGAGCATCCGCGATGTCACGGTCTCGCCGAACGGCTACTCGGACGAGGCCACCTACGCGGCCAACACCGACCGTCATGTTCACGGGCGTACGACACGCGGCTACGAGCCTGGTTCGATACCGGCAGGCGAGTGGGCTGTGGAGTTGGGCGTCGCCGCGGTCGCCGCTCCGTTCGAGGGCGACGCCACCGGGGAGGTGGCGTGGCGAGTCGAGATCGAGGTCAGCACCAGCCAGGACTGGGCCAACGCTCCCTACCAGCCGACCCCCTATGACCCGGCGCCGGCCAACCCGAGCCCGGGGTGGTACGCCGGGGACTTCCACGTCCACGGTGAACACGAGCCCGGCAACGCGCTCATGCGGCGGACCTTCGACTACGCCTTTGGGCCATATGGCGGTACGAGCGCAGGGCTCGACTTCGTCACCCTGGTCGATCACAACAACGTCAACGCCTACTCCGAGATCGGCCGGTTCCAGGACGACTACCCGGGCAAGTTGATCGTCCGCTCGACCGAGGTCACCACCTATCGGGGCCATCTCCAGAACCACGCCAGCGGCGACTACGTCGATTACAGGACCGGGCCGCTGTACGAGGCCGCGTTGAGCGACGCCGGCGGCATCAACCGGGGGGTCGGCTCGCTCCAGCCTGCGGGAGGCCCGCGATCTCCATCGGAGATCTTCGCCGCGATCAAGGGCGGAGGGGGCTTCACCCAGATCAACCACCCCACGATCTTTCCCTCGGTGATCCCCACCTTCGAGGACTTCTGCCGTGGGTGCCCGTGGGACTACTCAGCTGCCGAGACCGACTACTCGCAGGTCGACGCGATCGAGATCTCGACCGGCCCCGCCGGGCTGTTCCTGCCGCCGCTCGATCCCGGCCCCAACCCGTTCACCCCGCTCGCGATCAGCTTCTGGGAGCAGGCCCTGGGTGCCGGTCACAAGATCGCGGCGGTCGGGTCGAGCGATTCGCACCAGGCCTTCAACCGGGCCGACCTCGATCCGATCACCGACCCGCTCTCGATCACCGACGCCCCGATCGGCATGGGGGCGACGATGGTCTATGCCGAGGAGCTTTCCGAGCAGGGGGTTGCTGCCGCGGTCGAGGCGGGCCATACCTACGTGAAGCCATGGGGCGTCGACAGCCCCGACCTCCGCTTCGAGGCGACCGCGCCCGGGCAGCCCACGGCGATCATCGGCGACACGTTGAAGGCGAGCCAAGCCCAATTCACGGCCCGGGTCCTGAATGCGGGGCCGAGTGCCAGCCGGCCCGGCCCGTACCTGCTGCTCGTGGTCAAGGACGGGCTGCCAATGCTCGCGACTCCGGTCACCGGCGACGACTTCAGTTTCCCGTTCTCGAGCCTGCTCGGGCCGGGGCGCTACCGCCTTCAGCTGATGCGTTTGAGCGGCGTGGGCTCGGTCGACGCCGTCTCGAGCCCGATCTATCTCGACCCGAACGCTCCCGATCCGGATCCGGGTCCGGGTCCAGGGCCAGGGCCGGGACCGGGGCCAGGCCCCGGTGGAGGCGGCGGCGGGGCCGGCGCCGACGGGATCTACGGAGCGCTCAGCGCCGGCGCATGTGCAACGCCCAAGGCCGGGACGCGGGGCCGGGATCGCCTTCGGGGAACCGAGGCCGGCGACACCCTGGTGGGCCTCTCCGGCCGCGACCGTATCCGCGGGCTCGGCGACGACGACTGCCTCTACGGAATGCGCGGCCGCGACCGCCTCGACGGCGGGCCGGGTGCAGACCGGCTGTTCGGCGGCCCGGGGAACGACTCGATCAACGCCCGTGACGGGCAGCGCGACCGCGTCCGCTGCGGCGGCGGCCGCCGCGACGTCGTTACCCTCGACCGCATCGACAGCCGCCGCGGCTGCGAAGCGGTGACTCGCTTCTCCCGCGGATAGGCTCGCTCCGGTATGGCCAGGACCCAGTACTACTGCGCGGCCACGCTGGACGGCTACATCGCCGATCCCGACGACGGCATCGACTGGCTCACCGGCTACAAGGGCAGCTTCGACGGGGGAGAGCCCGGTCCGATGACCGAGGGCGGGCCGTACGACCGATTCTACGATGGCGTCGGCGCCCTGGTCAGCGGCTCAACCACGTACGAGTTCGTGATCGAGCACGGCAGCAGCTGGCCGTACGCGGGCAAGCCCTACTGGGTACTCAGCTCCCGGGAGCTTCCCCGGCCCGACGCGGACGACGCCGACGTCCACGTCGTCGAGGCCGAGGTCGCGGAGATCCACGGTGAGATCAGCGCCGCGGCCGGCGATCGCAACATCTGGATCGTCGGCGGCGGCAACGTCGCCTCCCAGTTCGCCGACGCCGGCCTGCTCGACGAGCTCATCCTCACAGTGGTCCCGGTCGTCCTCGGCGACGGCAAGCCGCTGTTCGAGCGGCCGGTTCCGGAGGGGCCGATGAGGCTGCTCGGCACCCGCGCGTTCGAGACCGGCATGGTCGAGCTGCGTTACCAGCTCACGACCTAGTCCCGACTGCTCAGGGAGCCCGGCCGCGTACAAGCCACGCACGAGCCGAGAGCTCGAACGGGCCGTCCGGGGAGCCGAGGCTTCGCCGATACGCCTCCGCCAGCCGTGCCTGTCGCTCGGCGGACAGGGATGCGCAATACGAGCCCGCGGGCCCGACCCCGAGAGTGAACGGGTGCCAGAGATCCTCGAAATTCTCGTAAGTGCCGCTCACCGTGATCGCGTCGACGGCGGTCTCGAGCAGTCCCGTTGCCTCCCAGAGCTCTGTCAGCGCATCCGGCGTCGAGGGCTTCATCCGGCGGGCCTCGTCGAGCGGGCCGGCACCCTCTGGATCTGTCGTCACCGCTGCGTTCCAGAAGGACCGCAGCATCGTCATCCCGTCGGTGTAATCCCAGACCGACGCGGCGAGGATTCCGCCCTGCTTCGCTACCCGCCGCATCTCGGTGAGGCCGACGCCCGGATCGGGGAGGAAGTTGATCACCAATTGCGAGAGGACAGCGTCGAAGCTCCCGTCCTCGAATGGGAGTTCTTCGGCAGGGGCAACCCGGACATCGGCTTCGGGATGACGTTCGGCACAAGCCGAGGCGAACTGTTCCGACGGATCGACCGCAGCGATCGAGCCTTGATCCGCGCGCTCTATGAGCGCGCCGGTGAGTGGCCCGGGACCGCATCCAACATCGAGCACGTCCCACTCGGACCGAAGCCCGAGTCGGCTGATCGTGGTCTCGGCAAGAGCGCCGCTGTAGCGCCCGACGAACCGGGCGTAAGCCTCGGCCGGCTTCTCGAAAGAGGCGCCGTCAGATTCCACGCGCACGAGCCGATCCTACGGCGTTCTCTACCCTTCGCGGCCGTGATTTCCACCAACCAGTTCAAGAACGGCACCCACATCGAGATCGACGGGACGGTGTTCAAGGTGGTCGAGTTCCAGCACGTGAAGCCCGGCAAGGGCGGCGCCTTCGTGCGCTCGAAGGTGAAGCGGGTCTCCGACGGGGCCGTGATCGACAAGACCTTCAAGGCAGGCGAGAAGTTCCGCCAGATCCGGACCGAGACCAAGAAGATGCAGTACCTCTACGAGTCCGGTGACAACGCCGTGTTCATGGACAACCAGAGCTACGAGCAGGTCGAGATCCCGAAG
Organism: uncultured Solirubrobacterales bacterium; assembly: GCA_963770155.1. GTDB lineage: Bacteria > Actinomycetota > Thermoleophilia > Solirubrobacterales > 70-9 > CAVYOE01. The sequence goes on from CAVYOE010000001.1 coordinate 400,931, forward strand.
GGCGTGATCGGCGAGGAGATGCGCTGGGTCCTCCCGAACGAGAACGTCGACATCCTCTATGTCGACGAGCGTCCCGCCGGGGTTCAGGTCGCGACCGCGGTCGAGATGCAAGTCACCAAGACCGATCCCGGGGTTCGCGGCGACACCGTCTCCGGCGGCGGCTCCAAACCCGCGACGCTCGAGTCCGGCGTCGTCGTCCAGGTCCCCCTGTTTGTCGAAGAGGGCGAGCGGGTCCGAGTCGACACGCGCTCCGGCGAATACGTCTCGCGGGCATAGGCTTCGTGCCGTGCGCCGCTCGGACCAGCGAAGAGATGCGGTCTTTGCCCTCTACCAGCACGAGGTCACCAGCCGACCCCTCGGGGAGCTGCTCGCCGACGCGAAGCCGTTCACGCGCGAGCTTGCCGAAGGCGCCGACGCCAATCGCGACGCACTCGACCAGCTGATCGCCCGTCACAGCACCGACTGGGCACTGGACCGGATCGCCTCGCTGGAGCGGAACATCATGCGCGTGGCTCTCTACGAGACGCTCCACCGCGAAGACGTCCCGGTCGAGGTGGCGCTCGACGAAGCGATCGAGCTGACCAAGGAGTACTGCGGCGCAGACGCCCCGAAGTTCGTGAACGGAGTGCTTGGCGCGGCGGTTGCTGAAGCGGGGCGGACCTGACCCTGATGGCCGGCGGCGATCTGCAGAGAATCACTCGAGCGGCTCGAGGAGATCGCGCGCCAGCTCGCCGAAGGGAAGGACGGCGAGCAGCGCCGCCGACCTGGTCGCCGAGGCTTCGGCGTTGGTCGCCGAGGCCGGCTCCGAGGCCGACCGCCTCATGCGCGAGGCAGCCTCACCCGGGCCCGACCCGGGGTCGTGAACTATCCAGAGGACCTGCGGGAGCTGGTCGACGGCTACCTCTCGCAGCTCGGCTTCGCCGATGCCGAACAGACCGCCGGGTTGGAGGAGTCGATGCGCTACTCCCTGCTGGCGGGAGGCAAGCGGATCAGGCCGGTCCTGTCGCTGGCGACCGCCCGGGCACTGGGCAAGAACCCGGAGGAGGTTCTGCCGGCGGCCGCGGCGATCGAGCTGATCCACACCTATTCGCTCATTCACGATGACTTGCCCGCGATGGACGACGACGAGCTCCGGCGGGGAATGCCGACCTCGCACGTCAAGTTCGGGGAGAACGTCGCCATCCTTGCCGGCGACGGTCTCTTCGCCGAGGCGATCCGGCTCTACGCCGAGCGCCAGCAGGGGCCGGCGGAGCGGGTGCTTGCGAGCCTGGTCGAGCTTGTTCGCGCCACCGGAGTCGATGGGATGGTCGGCGGCCAGTACGTCGACATATCCGAAGCCGACCTCGACGGGGAGGGACTCCGGCGTATGCACGGGCTGAAGACGGGACGCCTGATCGCGGCCAGCGTGGGCGTCGTCCTCGTCCTCGGCGGAATTCCCGAACCTGAGACAATTCCGTACCGCCGATTTGCAGATGAGCTCGGCGTCCTGTTCCAGATCGTTGACGACATCCTCGACGTGACCGGCTCGGACGAGGAGCTCGGCAAGCCGAGCGGCAGCGATGAGCGCCACGGAAAACTCACCTATGTCAGCGCCCACGGCCTTGACCGTGCACGCGAGCTGGCGGACGAGTCACACCGGGGTGCACTCGAGGCTCTGGCCGAGGCCAAACCACGCACCGACGACCTCGAACGGATAACCAACTTCATCCACGAGCGCCATACCTGACCCACCACAGATGAGCGACAAGGACAAGATCGAGAAAGTGCTGCTCCCCGGGATCGACGGGCCGGAAGACCTGAAGGGCCTCGACGACGATCAGCTGCAGCAGGTCGCGCAGGAGGTGCGCGAGCAGATCATCGACACGATCGGCGAGATCGGCGGCCATTTCGGTGCCAACCTCGGTGCCTGCGAGCTCGCGGTCGCCCTCCACAGCCTGCTCGAATCACCGCGCGACAAGGTCCTCTGGGATGTCGGCCACCAGGCCTATCCGCACAAGGTGCTCACCGGCCGCCGCGACCGGCTCGACACGATCCGCAAGTACAAGGGCCTGGCGCCGTTCTGCTCGATCGAGGAGTCCGAGCACGACATCATGGGTGCCGGCCACGCCTCGACCTCGGTCGGCTACGGCGTCGGCTTGAAGGAGGCGATGCGCCACGGGATCGGCGAGGACGGCAAGGTGGTCGCGGTGATCGGCGACGGCGCCCTCACCGGCGGCGTCGCCTACGAGGCGTTGCATCACGCCGGCGGCCTGCAGACGCCGATGGTGATCGTTCTGAACGACAACGGGATGTCGATCTCGCCCAACGTCGGAGCCCTGTCCCGCTACTTCAACCATTGGCGCCTCAACCCCCGCTTCTACCACGCCCGCGAGGACGTCGAATCGAAGCTCGCCAAGCTCCCGCTCGGGCTCGGCAAGCGGATCGAGCGGCTGGGGCCCGAGATCAAGTCGGCGATCAAGGCCTACTGGGCGCCGGGGCTGCTGTTCGAGGAGCTGGACCTCGCCTATGTCGGAGTGGTCGACGGCCACGACGTCAAGGCACTCCGCCGCGCACTGAAAGAGGCACTCGAGGCCGAGCGGCCGGTGGTCGTCCACATCCACACGGTCAAGGGCAAGGGCTTTGCGCCCGCAGAGGAGGGCGGCCTCGAGGGGATGGAGAAGTGGCACGCGGCGAAGCCGGGTTCGATCGTCGACGGCAAGCCGGCGCCGAAGGAGAAGCCGAAGCCGGTACCTGTGAGCGAGTCCGACTCCCCCGAGGAGATCGAGAAGCTCGAGGCGCCGAAGCCCGCCGCGCCCCCGCAGTACACCGCGGTCTTTGCCGAGGCCCTGGTCGAGGAGGCGAAGCGCGACAAGCGCGTGATCGGGATCACCGCGGCGATGGCCGGTGGCACCGGGCTCGACCAGCTCCAGAAGGCCGTGCCCGAGCAGTACTACGACGTCGGCATCGCCGAGCAGGACGCGGTCCTGTTCGCCGCCGGCCTGGCGCTCCAGGGGGCGAAGCCGGTCTGCGCCATCTACTCGACCTTCCTGCAGCGCGCCTACGACCAGATCGTCCACGACGTCTGCCTGCAGAAGCTCGATGTCATCTTCGCGATGGACCGCGCCGGCCTGGTCGGCGATGACGGCCCGACCCACCACGGCGCCTTCGACATCTCCTACCTGCGCTGCCTCCCGAACATCGTCGTGATGGCGCCTCGGGACGAGGCAATGCTGGTGCACATGGTTCGCACTGCCCTGGAGCACGAGGGCCCGATCGCCCTGCGGTATCCGCGTGGCGCCGCCGAGGGTGCGCCAATGCCCGACTCACCGAAGGCGATCGAGATCGGCAAGGGCGAGTTCCTGCTCCCCGGAGAGAAGGTCGCCTTCCTCGGCTACGGCTACGGGGTCCAGGTGGCGCTGCGTGCTGCCGAGCAGCTCCGCAGCGAGGGGCTCGAGCCGACCGTGGCCGACGCGCGCTTCGTCAAGCCACTCGACGGTGAGCTGATCGAGAAGCTCGCCGCCGATCACGAGCTACTGGTCACGGTCGAGGAGAACGTCCTCGACGGCGGCTTCGGCTCAGCGGTGCTCGAGCATCTCGAGGACGCAATGCCGCCGGCGGAGCGCGGGCGCGTGCTGCGGATCGGGCTGCCCGACCGCTACGTCACCCACGGCAAGCCCGACCTCCTGCGCGAAGAGGTCGGCCTCACCGGCGAGCAGATCGCCGAGAAGGTTCTCGCCGCGATCGGCTCGCGCGAGTCACTGCTGCGCTAGGTGCTCGCGCCTACCGGCGAGGTTGCGCGGACGCAGGACCCGAAAAGCAAACGACCCGCCGGGGAGGCGGGCCGCATCCCACAACCAAAGAGCCCCGCCGAAGCGGGGCTCTTTGTGGGGTACTACAGGGAGGAGAGATACTTATGTATGTGTGCTCTGTGGGAGGTAGCCGGTACTGCTAGGCGCTCAGCGAGCGACTGAACCGCGTTGAAGCGGTCAGCGCCATGTGCAGGGCGCCAAATCCGGCCATGAAGGCTGTGATCCCGGCGTTGTCGGCCGCGATACCGAGGACGACACCGGCAATGATCGTCACCACGGCGATCGTGTAGTCGAGCTCGGCGTGGCTTCGCAGCGGAATGGAGCCGCGGCCCTCGGTCTCGGTGATCGAGATCGCGAGTCCAAGCAGGACGACACCGAGCGCGATGCTGACGGCCCCGGCGAGCTCCCCGAATCCGAACAGGAAGGGAGCCACGATCAGAAGTGGCGCGGCCAGCACCTCGAGGGCACCGTGGATATGAAGTGGGATTGCTCTACTCATCAGGTACGCCTTTCACTAGGCGAGTCTTTCTTTTCGTTCGCTAACAAGGTACGAACGTATGTGCGGTTCGTGTGTGACTGGGGTCACACAGCAACCGTCGGCGTGCCCAACCGGGTCGCTCTTTGCGGAAGTGGTGCTCGTGACCGTGCGTGAGAGCCGGCGGTCACGCCTGGCGCCTGGCAGCGGCTACCTTTGACTCGTGAGCCGAGTTCGAGTCGACAACCTGCTTGCCGAGCGCGGCCTGGCGCCTTCGCGCAGTGCGGCGGCTGCCTCGATCCGGGCCGGCCAGGTGCGGCTCGGCGAAGACGGTCCTGCGCTGTCGAAGCCGGGTGAGCTCGTGCCCAACGACGCCGAACTCGTTCTCGCCCAGCCCCAGCGCTACGTCTCGCGCGGAGGCCTGAAGCTCGAGAACGCGCTCGACGTGCTGAGACCGGCAGGCCTCGAGGTCGCCGGCCGTGACGCGCTCGACATCGGGGCTTCGACCGGCGGCTTCACCGACTGCCTCCTGCAGCACGGCGCGGCGCGGGTCGTGGCCGTCGATGTCGGCTACGGCCAGCTCGATTGGAAGCTGCGCAAGGACGCGCGCGTGGTGGTGATGGAACGGACCAATGCGCGGGACCTGCGCGCCGAGGATCTGCCATTCATCCCCAGACTGATCAGTGCCGACGTCTCGTTCATCTCTCTGGCGAAGGTTCTGCCGGCGCTCGAGCAGGTCCTCGCCGAAGGCGGGGACATGCTGCTCCTGGTCAAGCCCCAGTTCGAGCTCGGCCCCGAGCGGGTCGGGAAGGGAGGCGTCGTCCGAGATCGGGAGGACTCGAATCGACGCCCTTCGCGAGGTGGTAGAGGCTGCCGCGGATCTCGGCTTACAGCTCGCGGGCAGTCGCTTCCTCCGGTCTTCCCGGGCCGAAGGGAAATCTCGAGACCTTCGTCTGGCTCGGACGCAATGGGCCGGCGGTTGAGCTCGACTCGGCACTTCAGGAGGTCGAGGTATGAGCGCCTCGAAGCAGGCGGTCCTGATCACGCACAGCCACCCCGACGGGATCAGCGATGCGGTCGAGACAGTGGCCAAGGCCGCGGCGAATGCTTCCTACGAGCTAGTCGCGACCCGCGAAGAGGTCGCGAAGCACGCCAGCGCCGACGGGATCGTCGCGGTCGAGCAGCTCCCGACCGATCCGGCGGTCTGCATCGTCCTAGGCGGTGACGGGTCGATCCTCTATGCGCTGCGGCGATTCGCGGACACGGGGGTGCCGGTCTTCGGGATCAACTTCGGCACCGTCGGTTTCCTCGCGGCGGCGGAGCGAAACGAGCTCGACCAGGGGCTCGAACACGCCCTCAGTGGCAAGTTCGAGGTGATGGAGATGCCGGGGCTCGAGATCGAGGGCATCGATGCCGAGGGGGGCGACGGGCCGGCGGTGGCGCTCAACGACGTTTCTCTCACCCGGCGGCCCCACGGGCGTGTGGCGGAGCTCTCCTGCTGGATCGACCAGGACGAGGTCGGCCACGTCCGCTGCGACGGCCTCGTCGCCGCGACCCCCGCGGGATCGACCGGCTACAACCTGGCCAACCAGGGACCGATCCTGGCCTGGGGAGTGGAGGGCTACGTGGTCAGTTTCATTGCCGCGCACACCCTGACCGCTCGGGCCCTGGTCGTGGCGCCGGATGACGTGTTGCGGATCCAGAACGCGGCCGGTCGTGAGCCGGTCGACGTCGCGCTAGACGGCGATCATGTTGGCGAGCTCGCCCCCGGCGAGGAGCTCGCGGTCCGCTTCCGCAACGGTGTCGGCCGCCTCGGCCAGCCGACGGGTGCCAGCTTCTACCGCCGCATCCGCGAGAAGTTCGGGATGCTCGCCAAGTAGCCATTCACCGCCGCCTCCTCAGCTTCGCTTCCGGGGCTGCCGGGCAGGGTCCCAGCGGATGGCCCTGATCAGCCGGCGAGGAAGAAGGACTGCTCCCAGGTCCGTTCGGCGAGGCGCTGCTGGACGATGGCGATGTACTCCTCCGACGGTGGGGTGTGCCAGCGGCCCGAGAACCAGGCCCCGACGCTGCCCCAGATGTCTCCGGCCGCATAGTCCTGGCCGCGCTCGACCGTGTTGAGCCAACCCATCTGTCCGTCGTAGTAGGCGCGGATGATGCCGCCGTAATAGTCGGCGTTGAAGGCCGAGAAGCGCCGTGCGATCCAGCATTCGCCGGCGCAGTGGTAGGGACGCCGCACCTGGAACAGGCCGAACGAGTCGCCGTTGTCGCCGACCGTCGACATGTGCCACCACGATTCGACCACGGCAACGGCGCGGAGCAGGTCCGGGTCGAGTCTCCACTTGATTGCGGCCCACTGGATGACCTCGTCGGTTGTTCCCTTGAAGCGGCCGTTGACCAGGTACGCGTATGGCATGTCGTCCTGGACCGCGGCAAGCCAGGCCCGGCGCAGCTTCCGCTTCGGGATCCGGTGATTCGGGCCGCGGTTGTCGGCCCGGACCTCCCCGGTGCGCTTGACCAGCTTGGCCGCCGCCTTGCTCGAGAGGGGCGACTGACCGACGGGGGGCACGTAGAGGGCATGAGCCGCGGGTGCGAGCAACGCCAGGCCCAGGGCGGCGGTGGCCGCGGATGTCGCAATCGGGCGTCTCATCTCTCCGGAGTATCCGGGAAACGGGGGCGAATCTGTCCCCATCCGCATCTATACAAGGTCCGTGCTGCGCGAGCTGCGGATCGAGAACCTGCTCCTGATCGAGCGCGCCGAGCTGCGGCTGGGCGAGGGACTGAACGTGATCACCGGCGAGACCGGCGCCGGCAAGACGATCCTCGCCCACTCGCTCGACCTGCTCATGGGTGGCAAGGCGCGACCCCAGATCGTGCGCCCGGGGGCCGGTGAGGCCTATGTGGAGGGCGCCTTTGACCTGCCCAAGGGATTCTTCGAGGACCCGGAGCTGGCCGAGCTGGCCGAGCGGCTGCCGGAGGGCTCCGGCGAGCTGGTTCTCGCCCGGCGCGTCTCCGCCAAGGGGCGGACCAGCGCCTTCGTGCAGGGGAGGATGGCCTCGGCCTCTGATCTACAGGCGCTCGGCAGCCGGCTGCTCGCGTTCTACGGCCAGCACGAGCACCGCAAGCTGACCCTCGCCTCGGCTCAGCTGCAGACACTCGACGGTTTCGCCGGTGAGCAGCACCTCGAGCAGCGGGACACTTACCGGGCGGCACACGCCGAGGTGGTTCGCCTCGCGCGGGAGCTCGAGCAGCTGCGCGAGCGGGAGGGAGCGCGCGAGCGTGATCTCGAACTGCTCCGGTTCGAGCTCGAGGAGATCGAGGCGGCCGAGCTCGACCCGGCCGAGGCCGAGGCACTCGAGACCGAGCGCGAACGGCTCCGTCACGGCGAGAAGCTGCGGGGCGCTGCCGCCGCCGCGCTCAGCGCGATCGCCGGCGGCGATGCGGCCGGCCCCGGCGAGGGCGGCGCTGCCGGAGCGCTCGCTGCCGCGGGGGGCGAGCTGGCCTCGGTCGACGGCGTCGACAAGGAGCTCGACCAGCTCGCCGAGCGGGTGCGGTCAATCGCGGTCGAGCTCGGGGAGCTCAACTCCGACCTGCGCTTGTACGCGGACTCCGTTGACGCCGAGCCCGGCCGGCTGCAGCAGCTCGAGGAACGGATGGAGACAATCGAGCGGCTCCAGCGCAAGCACGGGGGCTCGGTCGAGCTCGTCCTTGCGCATGCAGAACACTGCCGCTCCGAGATCGACCGGCTCGAGTCGGCCGAGGAGCGCACCGCCGAGTTGGCTGAGGAGCTGGCGCGGGCCTCGTCAAGGCGCGAGGAACTGGCCGCAAAGCTTTCTGCGACGCGGGCCAGGGCCGCGGGCGAGCTGGAGACCAGCGTCGCCGAGGAGCTGGCATCGCTGGCGATGACCGGAGCGAGACTGGACGTCCGACTCGAGGCGCACCCCGACGGCTTCGGACCGGCCGGAGCCGAGGTGGTGGAGTTTCGGCTCGCGACCAATCCGGGGATGCCAATCTCGGCGCTGCGCGATGCCGCCTCGGGCGGCGAGCTTTCGCGGGTGATGCTGGCTCTGGCCGGCCTGGGGGGCCGCGGTAGCTCGGCGACCTACGTCTTTGACGAGATCGACGCCGGCATCGGCGGAATGGCGGCCCGCGCGGTCGGCGAGCGCCTGCAGAACCTGGGGGAGGGTGGGCAGGCGCTGTGCATCACCCATTTGCCACAGGTCGCCTCCCTGGCGGGAACCCATTTCCGGATCAGCAAGCGGATCGAGGCCGACGATGCGGTGGCCAGCGTGACGCAGGTCGACGGCGAGGAGAAGGTCGCCGAGATCGTCCGCATGCTCGGCTCCGACAGCTCCGACGAGGCCGCCAGCCGTCACGCCCGAGAGCTTCTCGAAGCCGCCTAGGACATTCACCGCCGCCTCCTCTGCTGCGCGTCCGGGGGCGGCGGGAAAGGGTCCGGATGAATGGCCCTTATTTCACGGGTACTGTTCAGCGAATGGACGCCGAACCTCGCCGGAGGCTCCGTGCGCTGCGACCTGCGTTTGCGGCACGGGGGTCGCGCCGCCTGGCCGCAGCGATCGAGGGCAATGCCCGCCTCGGCCGCAGGACCAAGGAGCTGGTCAAGCACCTGAAGTCCGATGAGGTCGCGGTCGTCGACCATCGCAACCTCGACCGGATCGCGGCCGAGGAGCTGGCCGCCACCGGGGTCTCCGCCGTGATCAATGCGTCTCCGTCCTCCGATGGCACCTATCCGAATGCCGGACCGCTGACCCTGGTCCGCGCCGGCGTCTGGCTCATCGACGCACCGGCCGGTGCGAACCTGTTCGACCGGCTCGAGGACGGTGACCGGCTCGTCCTCGAGGGAGGAACTGTGCGCCGGAACGGCGGGGTGATTACCGAGGGCCGCCTGCTCGAGGCCGACGAGCTCGCCGGCGACCTCGATGAACAACGGCGGCGGATCGACCAGGCGCTCCATGACTTCACCGAGAACACCATGGCCCACATCCGCGAGGAGGGCGAGCTCCTCTCCGGGACGATCGACCTGCCGGAGACGAGAACGCAGTTCCGCGACCGCCACGTCCTGATCGTTGTCCGGGGGACCGACCACATCCGGGACCTGCGTGCGCTCCGCGCCTACATCCAGGACGTAAAGCCGGTCCTCGTCGCTGTCGACGGCGGCGTACACGCGATCCTCGACGAGGGCCTGACGCCCGACATCGTCCTCGGTGACATGGACTCGGCCTCCTCCGAGGCGCTCAGCTGCGGCGCCGAGCTCATCGTTCACGGTTATTCGGACGGTCGCGCGCCCGGGGCCGAGCGGCTGCGGCGGCTCGAGCTCGAGCACACCGTGGTCCCGGCCGCCGGCACCAGCCAGGACCTGGCGATGCTGCTCGCTTTCGAACGCGGCGCCTCCCTGATCGTGTCGGTGGGCGCGCATTTCAACCTGACGGAGTTCCTTGACAAGCAGCGCGAGGGAATGTCATCGACGTTCCTCACGCGCCTGCGGCTGGGGGAGAAGCTGGTCGATGCAAAGGGGGTGAGCCGTCTCTACAACCCGGGACTCGGTCTCTCGCAGATGGGTCTCTTCTTTGCGGCGGCGGCCGTGCTCCTGATCATCCTCGCGGTGAGCGTGCCCGCGCTCGAAGAGGTTCTCGATCTGGTCTGGCTCAAGCTCCGCGTCGTGCTCGGGCTCTAGAGGCAGGAGCAGGCGCTACTCCGACAGCCCGGCGGCCTCGAGGGCTTCGGCTCGGTCGGCGTACATGTCCAACTGCACGATCTTGCCGGCGCCAACCGTGAACATGAACCAGTAGTCGCTCTCGACCGAAACGCCGCTCGCTTCTCCCACCCCGAGCTGGTGAACGTGAACGACAACCTGATCCCCGGCATCCATGAAGTCCTCCGTCGTCATCGACCACTCAACGAAGCCTTCGGTCCAGTCGGCTGCCATTCCGATCACACCCTCGGGGCCGTGCCAATCGGGCCCGATGATCGGGTGGATCACCAGGGACTCGTCGTAGAACGCAAGGCTGGCGTTGAGATCGCCGTCCTGCCAGGCGGAAAACATGCGCTTCACCAACTCGACGTTCTCCTCCGACATCGCCCAGGCAGTATCGCGCGTAGGGGTGAGCGACAACGAGGCCTTTTCGCGTCTGACCGGGGTGGGGGCCGAGATGCGAGGGTTTCGCGCCACGTAGCTAGCCTTCCGCGGTCGTGGGATACAGCGCCCGCTATCACGCGGCATCACTTGCGGCGGTCTTCATCGCACTCGGCGTCGGCATCCTGATCGGCGCCGGGCTCGGGAGCAACGTGCTCAACGACACCGAGGAGGGGCTCCGCAAGAGCCTCGAGAGCGACCTCGACGAGGCCCGCGCCGAGGGCGACGACCTGCGCACGGACCTGGCGAACCAGGGGGAGTTCGCGCGGCGCGCCTATCCGGCGCTCGTGGGCGACCGCCTAGCCAGGCGGCAGGTCGGTGTTGTCGCCTTTGGCGACCTCCCGGGGGCGCTCTCCGACGACATCGAGGAGGCACTCGATCCGACCGGCGCAGAGCTGGCTCAGATTGCGGTGGTGCGGACGCCGCCGGACGTTGCCGGGCTGGCCGAGGAACTGAAGGGCACCGGCGCCGGCCGCATCGCCAAGGAGCCCGAGCGGCTGCGGCAGCTCGGCCGGCGGTTCGGCGAGCAGCTCGCCCGGGGCGGTGGCGGCGGGCTGGTCGAGCGGGCCGGCGACGTCCTCCTCTCGCGTTCGAGCGGCGAGGGGGGCCCCCTCGATCACGTCATCGTCGCGCGGACGGTCAATGCGGACGTCGGCGAGGGCGAGCAGGCATTTCTCGACGCGATCGAGACCGGGATCACCGAGGGGCTCCGTCGATCCCGGGTGCGCGCGGTCGCGGTGGAGCGCACGGACGCCGAGGAGTCGAGCGTTCCATTCTTCTCCGAGCGCGACCTGCCCACGGTAGACAACATCGAGTCCGTTCCGGGCCAGGTCTCGATGGTTTTTGCGCTGCTCGGCGCCAACGGCGACTTCGGCACCAAGGAAAGTGCCGACAGGCTTCTGCCAGAGCTTCTCGCCCCGAGCCGCGGCGGATGATCGCCGAGGAGGTGCGCTGACGTGCACTTGGTCGCACTCGCCGTCTCTACCGCGGCGGCTCTGGCGATTATTCCGGCCGGGGTCAGGGCATTGCGCGAAGCCGGAATGACCCGGGAGAATTTCCGGGGTCGCGACGTCGCCTTTCCGCTTGGCGCGGTCCTGGTTGCGGCTTCGCTGGTCGCCTTGGCCCCGCTTGCCGTCCTCGACGATCGCGCCGACCTCGACCTGTTGGATCCGGAGCTGCGGCGGTGGATCGCATACGTGCTCGGGGTGGCCTTCCTGGGGTTGTTCGACGACGTAATCGGCGACGCGATCGGAGGAGCCGCATCAGACGCACCCCGGGGTTGGCGCGGCCACGCCCGCGCCGTCGGCCGGGGCGAGCTCTCCACCGGTGCGGTCAAGGCGATCGGCGCCCTGGCGCTGGCCGCATACGCCGTCTCCGGCCGCGGCCGGGAGTCGCTCGACTACGTCGCCGACCTCGCCCTGCTGCTGCTGGCGACCAACATGTTCAACCTGCTCGATCTGCGGCCGGGGCGGGCCGAGAAGGCATTACTTGGTCTGGGTGCCGGCCTTTGCATCGGCTACTGGACTGTTGAGCCCGTTGAGTTGCTGGGCCTCTTCATCGGCCCGGTCGCGATCGGTGCCGCCTACACCTTGCGCGAGCGGGCGATGCTCGGGGACACCGGCTCCAACCTGGTCGGGGCCATTGCCGGGGTATGGCTGATCGAGACGCTCGGCGATCCCGGGCGGATCATCGCCCTCGCGATCCTGATTCTGTTTACGGCATACGCGGAGTTTCGGTCGATCTCGGCACTGATCGACCGGGTTCCGCCCCTGAAGCATCTAGACTCGCTGGGCAGGGCTAGATGACAGACGCGAAGCCAGGCGACACCCGATTCCTCTTCGTCACCGGCGGAGTGGTTTCGGCACTCGGCAAGGGGATCGCCTCCGCATCCATCGGCCGTCTTCTTGTCAGCCGCGGCTTCCGGGTCCAGCTGCAGAAGTTCGACCCCTACATCAACGTCGACCCCGGCACGATGAGCCCCTTCCAGCACGGGGAGGTCTTCGTCACCGAGGACGGCGCCGAGACCGACCTCGATCTCGGCCACTACGAGCGCTTCACCGACGAGAACACCTCCCGCGCCTCCAACGTGACCGCCGGCGCCGTCTACAACACGGTGATCCGGCGGGAGCGCCGCGGCGACTATCTCGGCGCCACGGTGCAGGTGATCCCGCACGTCACCGACGAGATCAAGAACCGGATCCTGATCGTCGCCGAGTCGCAGGCGGTCGACTTCGTGATCACCGAGATCGGCGGGACCGTCGGCGACATCGAGTCGCTGCCGTTCCTGGAGGCGATCCGCCAGCTCTACACCGACCTCGGGCCGAAGCGCTGCATGTTCATCCACCTGACCTTGGTCCCATATGTCGGCCACGCCGGGGAGATGAAGACGAAGCCGACCCAGCACTCCGTCAACGAGCTGCGCCGGATCGGGATTCAGCCCCACGCGCTCCTGTGCCGGTCTGAGGCGGGGCTCGATCGCGAGATCCGTCGCAAGATCGCGCTGTTCGGCTCGCTGCCCGAGGACGCCGTGATCTCGGCCCGTGATGTCGACAACACCTACAAGGTGCCCCTCGTCTTCCGCGCCGAAGGAATGGACGACCAGATCCTCGACCACTTCGGGATGGAGGCGCCGGCGCCGGACCTGAGCGAGTGGGAGGAGCTCTGCCGCCGAGCCGACGCCGCCGACCGCAAGGTGAAGATCGCCCTGGTCGGCAAGTACGTGCAGCTCGAGGATGCCTACAAGTCTGTGATCGAGGCGCTCAAGCACGGCGGCTGGGCCCACGGATCCGACGTCGAGGTCGAGCTCGTTTCCTCCGAGGAGCTGAGCGAGGAGCAGCTCGAAGGCATCGACGGAGTGCTGATCCCCGGCGGCTTCGGTGAGCGCGGGATCGAGGGCAAGATCGACGCGGCCCGGATCGCCCGCGAGAAGGGGATCCCGTTCCTCGGGATCTGTCTCGGAATGCAGATCGCGGTGACCGAGTTCGCCCGCAACGTCGCGGGGATGGACGGGGCCAACTCAGCCGAGTTCGATCCCGAAACGCCTCATCCGGTGATCGACCTGCTGCCCGAGCAGAAGGAGGTCTCCGACATGGGCGGGACGATGCGGCTCGGCGCCGACCCGGTGAAGCTGCACGAGGGCACGAAGGCGCGCGAGATCTTCGGAGAGGCCGTGGTTTACAAGCGGCATCGCCACCGCTATGAGGTCAACAACATCCTTCGGCGCCGGCTCGAGGATGAGGGCCTGGTCTGCAGCGGTACGTCCCCCGACGAGCGCCTGGTCGAGGTGATCGAGCTCCCCGACCATCCGTTCTTCGTCGCCTCTCAGTTCCACCCCGAGTTCAATTCGCGGCCCGACCGGCCCGAGCCGCTGTTCCGCGAATTCGTCGGTGCGGCGACGGCGCGGGCGATCGAGCGCGGCGGGGACCTCGCGCCCGAAGAAGAGGGCGAGCCGCAGGTGGAACAGCGCAAGCCCACCCCGGGCAAGGCCTCGTCGCGCCGCCGCTCCTAGCCGCCAGCTCCAACTCGCTCGCATAGCCTTCGTCGCATGAGCGACGAGCGGGTTGACTGGTTGCACGAGATGTTCGCGCTGTGGAACTCCGGTGTGCGTGAGCTCCGGGAGCCGGACAAGGTCCATCCGGAGTTCGAGCTCCACACCAAGATGCTTGGCGGGGTGGTGCGAGGGGCGGACGGGCTCCAGCACTGGTTCGACGAGATCGATCAGCAGTTCGATGCCTGGCAGATCGAGATCGCCGATGAGCACGACCTCGGCGAGGGGCGTTTCTTGCTGGTCGGATCCGTGCGCCTCCGCGGCCGCGAGAGCGGACTGGAGATGGACCAGGAACTCGCCTGGCGGGCGGAATTCGAAGGTGAGCGGATACGGCTGCTGAAGACGTACACGGATCCGGAACAGGCGCTAAAGGAGGCGCGGCTTGTCTGAGCCGGCGCCGGGATCGGAGTTGTTCGACCGCTTCGTTCGCCTCTGCGAGATCTCAAGCCCGACCGGGTCCGAGCGCGAGATGGCCGACGCGGTGGCCGGGGAGCTGCGGGAACTGGGCTGGGAGGTCGAGGAGGACGATTCGGCCGAGGAGGCCCGCGCCGGCGCCGGCAATCTCATCGCCCGCAAGGCCGGCCAGAGCGACGGCTGGGTCATGTTCTGCGCGCACCTGGACACGGTCCCTGTAGTCGGACCAATCGAGGTCGAGCTCGCCGACGGTATCTTCCGGAGCAAGGGGGACACGATCTTGGGCGCCGACAACAAGGCCGCGGTGGCGGTCTTGGTCGAGCTTGCTGCCCGCTTTGTCGAGCCGCCGCCAGTCGGGATTGAGCTCCTCTTCAACGTTGCCGAGGAAGACGGCCTCCGCGGCGCCAAGGCGTTTGACGTCTCCCGGCTGAGGTCGCCGTTCGGATTCGTGATCGACCATCCGACCCCGATCGGAGAGATCATCGTCGCCGCGCCGACCTACAAGCGGCTGACGGCGATCTTCAAGGGAACCGAGGCGCATGCGGGCGTCAACCCCGAGGAGGGCCAGAGCGCGATCGCTGCGGCCGCGGCCGCGGTCACCGGGATGGAGCTGGGCCGACTCGACGAGGAAACGACAGCGAACGTCGGCGTGATCGAAGGCGGCACGGCATCGAACGTGGTGCCGGGGGAATGCCACATCCTGGCCGAGGCGAGGAGCATCGACGGCGAGCGCGCCGCAAACACGATCGGGTCGATGTTCGACGCCTGCACGTGGGCCGCAGGGGAGCACGGGTGCGACGTCGACCTCGACGTGATCGAGATGTTCCGCGGGTACCGCATGGACGAGGGCGCGCCGGCGGTGCAGCTCGCCGAGACGGCGCTGTCCAGCTGCGGCCACGAGCCCAAGCGGGTTGTCACCGGCGGGGGCAGCGATGCCAACGCGTTGCTTGCCTCCGGGTTCGAAGCGGTACTGCTCGCCAACGGCACCGACGGGCCCCACACCCCCCAGGAGAGTGTGCCCGCCACCAACCTGACCCGAATGCTCGAGGTCTGCGAGCGGATCGTGGCCGAAGCGGGCCGGGCTTGATGCTCCGTTTGCGCCGGGGCACCGTCGTTTCAGCTGATCCGCTGATCGTCCGGATCGGCGAAGAGGAACGGCGGGCCTGGGCGGACCTGGGTCTGGTCGGTGAGGTCGCCGAGGGCGATGAGGTGATCGTCAACGTCGAGTCCGTGGAACTCGGCCTGGGTTCGGGCGGCTTCGACGTCGTCCACGCCAATCTCACACGCGGGCTCGAGGCCGGCCGCAGCGGCGGCGAGCACGTGATCAAGCTCAATTACACCTCCATCCAACACCCTGTGGATCCGGTCGAAGCCGGAGCCGGCCACGGGGACTGGATGCCCGCGCGGCGGATTCCGGTTCTGGTTTGCTTTCTGCACGGACAGCTCGCCCCTGTGGTCTGGGCCGCTGCGGGCGCCAGTGAAGAGCCGAAGATCGGCTACGTACAAACGGCCGGCGGAGCGCTCCCCGGTTCGCTCTCCAGGGATGTCACTGAGCTTCGCGAGCGCGGCTTGATTTGCGGCCACATCACCGCCGCCCCCTGTTATGGAGGGGAGCTGGAGTCGGTCAGCGTCACCGGTGCCCTTCATGCCGCCGCCGAAGAGCTCGGCTGGGATGGGGTGATCGCGGCGCCGGGCCCCGGGATTCTCGGTTCGGACAGCCGCTATGGCCACGGCGGGATGGCCGCACTCGACAGCGCCCACGCTGCTCTGGCGCTGGGACTGCCGACGGGTGTGGCTCCCCGGCTATCCGCAGCGGACCCCCGCCCGCGCCACCGTGGGGTTTCCCACCACACCGAGGCGGTCCTGCGGCTGCTGCTCGGTTCGGTGAACGTGGCAGCGCCGCCGACCCCGGCGGCCGAGAAGCTTGAACCGATCTGCGAAGACCGTCACCGGCTCTCGACCCAGCCCGCCGATCTCGATGGATACTCGGCGAGCGGCCTTCCCGTGACCACGATGGGGCGGGGCATCGACGAGGACCCCGACTTCTTTGCCGCCGCGCTTGCCGGGGGCTCCCTGATTGCCGAGATGATCCGCGAGTCGACCGGGACAAGCGGGTAAGGGAGGGACATGGAAGAGGTCGATCGCAAGCAGATTCATGACGGCGAGATCTTCACCGTCAGCGAGATCAAGTTTCGGCACTCGGACGGTGAGGAGGCGGAGCGCGAGGTGGTCGAACATCCCGGCGCTGTCGCGATCCTGGCCCACGATGATGAGCGGCTGTACATGGTCCGCCAGCCCCGCGAGGCCGTCGGCGTGGAGGACCTGCTCGAGCTTCCCGCCGGCAAGCTCGACGTCGAAGGGGAGGGACCGCTCGATGCCGCCAAGCGCGAGCTGGCCGAGGAGATCGGCAAGCAGGCCTCCACCTGGCGGGAGCTGAAACGCTTCTACACCAGCCCCGGCTTTGCAAGCGAAGAGGTGCACGTGTTCGAGGCGACCGGGCTCGAGGACGCCGAGGCCGAGCAGGACCCGGGCGAGAAGATCGAGATCGTCGAGTTTCCCCTCGCCGAGCTCGACTCCGTGATCGAACAGTGCCGCGACGCCAAGTCGCTGGTCGGATTGCTCATTTTCCGGCAGCTCCTCCGCTAACGCGTCCGGGGCTGCCGGGGCAGGGCCCTCCATGAATGGCCCGTATCGGCGGCAGGACGGGGGGCACGCCTGGGGAACTAGTCATGCGTGGAGCCCACAGCCGCCCCCGAACGCCCGGCCGCCCCGGTCGAGCAGGTCGCCGAGGAACCCGGTCCCTCGCCCGAGTTCGAGGCGCTGATCGCCGATTTCCTCTCCCACCTCGAGTTCGAGCGGGGGCTGTCGCGCAACACCCTGGCCGCGTACCGCACCGACCTGCACCAGTTCGGAACCTTCCTGAACGAGCGGGGGACCGGCGCCATGGCCGCAGCCAGCTCCGATCTCACGGATTTCCTGGCCGAGCTCGCTTCGGGCAACGGCAACGGCCACGGCCGCTGTTCTTCGGCCACGGTCGGCCGCAAAGCCGCCTGCTTGCGTTCGTTCTACCGCCACCTGCGCCGGGAGGATCTGGTCAACGACGACCCGGCGGCGGCTCTTGCGCCGCCTCGCCGCAGCAAGAAGTTGCCGCAGGTCCTCTCGGTGAGCGAGGTCGGCAAGCTGCTGGGCCAGCCGCGGGGTGACGAACCGTCCGTCTATCGCGACCGCGCCCTGCTCGAGCTCATGTACGCGTCGGGTCTGCGGGCGTCCGAGACGATCGGTCTCGAGGTCGGCGACCTCGACCTGAAGCGCGGGCTCCTGCGCGCACGCGGAAAGGGATCGAAGGAGCGGATCGTGCCGCTCGGCAAGAAGGCGGCGGCGGCGGTCTCCACGTACCTTCGAAGCGGCCGCCCAAAGCTCGCCAACTCGGCCACCGAGCGCAAGCTGTTCCTGAACTTTCGCGGCGGGCCGCTGACGCGTCAGGGCCTCTACAAGATCGTTCAGCGCCACGCCCGCAGTGCCGGGCTCGACGAGAAGATGAGCCCGCACACCCTGCGGCACTCGTTCGCGACACACCTGCTCGCCGGTGGCTGCGACTTGCGCTCGGTCCAGGAGATGCTCGGCCACGCCGACATCTCCACCACCCAGATGTACACGCACCTGTCGGGCGAGGACCTGAAGCAGGCGTATTTCAAGGCGCACCCGCGCGCCACTGGCTGAAACCAGCCGCCGAATATCCTCCGCCGCGTGCGAAAGCTCGCCGCCGCCCTGATCTCGGCCTGTCTGACCCTTGCCGTCACCGGCTGCGGCGCCGAGCGGGCGGAGCCTCCTGATCTGGGCCAAACCGAGGCGCCGGGCGCGGCCGTGCCGTATGCCAGTCCCAGCGGAGACGTCGCCTTTTCGTATCCGGTCAACTGGACACTGGTGCCGAAGCAGCCACCGGGAACGGCGACCGTGGCCTCGGGCGACGCGTCGATCACGGTCTGGGCGTATCAGTCGGTTGCCGGCGTCACGGACCCGGGTAGCGCCGGCCTTGCCCGGCGGCGGCTGCTCAAGTCGCTGCAGGGGCGGGACCCGAGCTTCAAGGTGACGTCATCGCGCGTCAGGCAGGTCGCCGGGGCGCCGGCGGTCGAGATCCGCGGTACGGGGCAGATCGGAGGCGCGCCGGTCCAGGTGCGAAGCCTGCACCTCTATGTCGGCCGCGGCGAGTACGTAATCGATGCGTTCGCGCCGCCGGAGGCGTTTGCCGACTTGGAGAGCACGGTGTTCGAGCCATTCATCTCCTCCGTCGTCGTCAAGGGCAACCCGGTACCGCCCGGTGCCCCCGCGGCACCGGTTCCGCCTCCCGGCACCTGACCATGCCGGAGCTGCCCGAGGTCGAGACCGTCCGCCGCCAGCTCGAGCCCGGGATACTCGGCAGGGAGATCACTTCGGCGGAGATCCGCGACGCCCGGCTGACCCGGCCTGAGTCTCCCCGGCTCGTCGAGCAGGGGGTCGCCGGCCGCACGATCGAGTCGGTCGGTCGCCGGGGCAAGTACCTCGTGATCGGTCTCGGCGAGGGCCGGGCCCTGCTGCTCCATCTCCGGATGACCGGGAATCTCCTTCTGATGGAAGCGGGGAGCGACGAGGTCGCCGACCTGATGAAGACCGACCGGCTCGGCGGACCGCGTCTCTACGAGTCGCACCCGCAGCTGCGTCATCTGAGGGCGCGCTTCGAGCTCGACGATGGCTCTTCCCTCCTGTTCACCGACGCCCGCCGCTTTGGCCAGGCAGTGCTGGTCGAGAGCGAGGAGGCGCTCGCCGAATACTTCGCGGCCCGGATCGGGATCGAGCCGCTGACCGAGCTCACCCCCGAGGTCCTGCTCGAGCTCGCATCCGGGCGAACCGCGCCGCTCAAGTCCTTCCTCCTGAACCAGGCCGCGATCGCCGGGATCGGAAACATCTACGCGGACGAAGCGTTGTGGCGAGCCGAGCTCCATCCGCTATCGCCGGCCGGCTCGCTCAAGCCCGAGCACGCGGAGGCGCTGGTCGAGGGGATAGTCGAGGCGCTCCAGGCGGGGCTCAGTCTCGGGGGCGCCAGCATCGACGACTATCGCGATGCCCGTGGAGCCCGCGGCTCGATGCAGGACGAGTTCCTGGTCCACACCAGGGAGGGAGAGCCGTGCCCCCGCTGCAGCACCGAGATCGAGCGGGTGGTGGTCGCCGGCCGCTCCACCTATTTCTGCCACGCCTGCCAGGTGAAGCTGCGCCGGCGACCGCGGCGTCGAGGAGCGAAGCCGCGGTCGAGGGCGAAGGCGGCGATGTGACCGACCATCCCCCGCCGCCCGGCTTCAAGATTGGCCACTGGAGCAATCCAGACGCGCTCACCGGCTGCACGGTGGTGATCCCCCCGCCAGGCACGCGAGGCGGGATATGCATCCAGGGCGGAGGCCCGGGGACGCGGGAGACCGATTCCCTGCGGCCGCTCTCCAACGCGACCCAGACGACGGCGTTGTTAATGGCCGGCGGCAGCGCCTTCGGGCTGGGCGCGGCCGACGGGGTGATGCGCTGGTGCGAGGAGCAGGGGCTCGGGACCGAGACGCCGGCGGGACGGGTTCCGATCGTCCCGACGGCGGTCATCTATGACCTGGCGAGCGGCCGGGCCGATGTCCGGCCCGGCCCGGACGATGGCTATGCGGCGTGCCTGGCGGCGGTCGAAGGTCTGCCTGAGCGCGGCGCGGTCGGGGCGGGGACCGGGGCCATGGTCGGCAAGCTGATGGGCCGCGAGCGCGCCTCCCGCGCAGGAATCGGTCACGCGGCGGTCGAGACCGGGGCGGGGGAGACGGTAGCGGTGGTAGCGGTGGTCAACGCGGTCGGCGATGTGATCGGCGAGGACGGCTCGGTGCTGGCCGGGATCGAGGCGATCGAGGGGGAGGAGCCACCGCGGAGCGCGCAATTGATGCTCGATCTGATCGAGATGCCGCCGTCGGCGCCATCCCGCAACTCGACCCTCGTCTGTGTCTGCACCGACGCGGTCCTCGACAAGCGCGAGTGCTCGGTGGTGGCGCGGATGGCCGTGGCCGGGATGGCGCGTGCGATCGAGCCAGTGTTCACGCCCTTCGACGGCGATCTTGCTTTTTGTCTCGCTTCCGGGACGGGGGAGGCGAAGCCGCTTGCACCGACGCGGGTCGGGATCGCCGCGGCGACCGCCGCGGCTGCAGCGATCCGCGACAGTGTCCGGTAGCTGCGTCACGCTTGGCGGATGGCCGGGAACTTCAAGACCGAGGCCGTGGTCCTGCGCAGTATCCGCTACGGCGAGGCCGACCGGATCGTGCATCTCTACACCTCGGCGCGAGGGCGGGTGAACGCGATCGCGAAAGGCTCGCGCCGGCCGAAGTCGCGGTTCGGGGGCAGACTGGAGCCGTTCTTCCGCCTCGACCTCCTCCTGCACGAGGGACGCGGCGACCTGGCGACGGTGACCGGCGCCTCGACCGTCGAGGGCTATCCGCGGCTGCGCTCAGAAGCACCGCGGCTCGGTGCTGCGGCCCGGGCTTGCGAGACGGTCCTGCGGCTGCTCGACTCGGCCGAGCCGAACGGGGCCGCCTACAACCTCCTCTGCACCTACCTGGACTTGCTCGATGGCGACGGCGGTGCGGCCGCCGCCGCGCGTCCGGCCGAGCTCGCCTTCCGCGCCAAGCTGGCCCTGGCGGCTGGGTTTGCTCCCGAACTGGCGGCGTGTGCCCGCTGCGGTGAGGCCGAGCATCTGAGCGCCTTCTCCGGGGCCGCCGGCGGCGTCGTCTGTGCGAGTTGCGAGGGGGACGGGTTCGAGCTCACGGCAGAGGCGCATCACTTTCTGGTGTCAGCGCTCGGGCGGCCGCTGGCGCAGGCCCCCGTGGCCGGGCCGGGTGCCCTCCATCAGGCCGAGCGCGCAATCGGCGAAACGCTCGAGCACCACGCTCACGTCCAGCTACGAGCCGCCGCGTAGTCAGTTGGGCCGGTACATGCGCTCGGCGACGCGCAGCGCGACCGCGCGCGGCCCGACGGACGAGGCGCGCATGAACCAGCGGAAGCGGCGGCCGGGCAGGAGCGAGCGCTGTCCCCGGTCATAGGCGTCGAGCGCTTCGGAGACGACCTGCGGAGCTTCGATCACTCCGGGCACTCCGGGGGGCGGCTCTGCTCCGGGCGTGCCCGCGACGGCCTGCCATTCGGTCGGTACCGGGCCCGGGTTGACGGCGAGCGCCTTCACGCCGGTTCCTTTCAGCTCCATGTGGAGCGCGTCGGTCAGGTTGAGCGCGAATGCCTTGCTTGCGGCGTAGGTCCCTTCATACGGGATCGGCTGCATCCCGGCTGACGAGGCAACTGTGATCACGCCACCCCTGCCTCGCTCGATCATCGCCGGGAGGAAGGCGCGGGTCAGGATCACGACCGCCTCGCAGTTGACGCGCACCATCTCCGCCAGCCGCTCGGGATCGCTGTCCCAAAACCGGCCGCGGAGGCCGAAGCCGGCGTTGTTGATCAGCAGGTCCACATCGGCGCTGACCTTCCCGGGCAGCGAAGCCGCATCGTTGGCGAGGTCGCATTCGACCACCTCGGCTTCGGTGGGCAACTCGCCGGCGAGCTTCTCGAGGCGGTCACGCCGGCGTGCAACGAGGATCAGGTTGTTGCCGCGAGCCGCCAGCTGGCGCGCGAATTCCTCTCCAATCCCGGAGGAGGCTCCGGTGACTAGTGCCGTCTCTGCCACAAACAGCACCTTATCTCCGCGTCGTGCGGGGTGACCGTTCCGAAGGCATTCTGCCGGTCACTAGGATCGACGCAAGGAGCGAACCTTTTGCGAGCCACTGCGGACAGCGAAACGACGGTAGAGCCGGCTGGGTCCGGGGCTGAATTCGAGCACCGCATGCGCGAGTTCGAGGAGTCGCGGCTGTGGGAGCCGGCGACGCGTTCGTACCCGGCGCGGCGTGCACGCCCCGAGCCCAACAGCCCGGTACGGACCCCGTTCCAGCGCGACCGCGACCGGATCGTGCACTCAAAGGCGTTCCGGCGGCTCAAGCACAAGACCCAGGTGTTCATCGCGCCTGAGGGCGACCACTATCGGACGCGGCTCACCCACACGCTCGAGGCCTGCGGCATCTCCCGGACCGTGGCGCGGGCCCTCGGGCTGAACGAGGACCTGACCGAGGCGATCGGGCTCGGACATGACCTTGGCCACCCGCCCTTCGGGCACATCGGGGAGGAGGTGCTCGATTCCGCGCTGGCCGAGCACGGCCGCCGCTTTCGCCACAACGAGCACTCGCTGCGGGTGGTGGAGTCACTCGAGCGTGACGGAGAGGGGCTGAATCTGACCGAGCAGGTGCGCGACGGGATCCTCAATCACACCGGGCAGCAGCGGCCGTCGACGCTGGAGGGGCGGGTGGTTCGGATCGTCGACCGGGTCGCCTACATAAACCACGACATCGACGACGCCGTGCGCGCGGGGATTCTCTCCGAGGCCGATTTGCCGCGCGAGGAGATCGAGCTGCTCGGACCCACCGGCAGCGAGCGAATCGACACCCTGGTCCTCGACATGGTCGAGTGCTCGCGCGAGGCCGGCGATATCTGCCAGTCCGAGCAGGTCGGCGGCGCAATGCTGCGGCTGCGCAAATTCATGTTCGACCGGGTCTACCTCGGCCCCGAGGCAAGGGGCGAGCACGATCGCGTGCGCAAAACGCTGGAGGGGCTGTTCGGCCATTACCTCGAGCATCCCGACGCTGTGCCGGCGGTCGACCGCGACGCCGATTCGATCCAGCGGGTGACCGATTATCTGGCGGGGATGACCGATCGTTTCTGCTTGAACACCTACCGGGATCTCCTCAGCTCCGCTCAGGGAGCCCAAGGGGCGACCGGTGGTTCGGGCGAAGCCCGAACGGGGGATCCCGGTCCAGAGTCCATGTCGGGTGGACCAGATGGGAAGTACGGCTGATGTCCAAGTTCTCAGACGGAACCGTCGAGCGGGTGAAGGAGGCGGCCGACATCGTCGAGATCGTCTCGGCCCACACCGACCTGCGGCGGGCGGGGCAGCGGTTCACCGGGCTCTGCCCGTTCCACGAGGAGCGCACTCCCTCGTTCTCGGTCGACCCGGCCCAGAAGCTCTACTACTGCTTTGGCTGCGAAGCCGGGGGCGACGTCTTCCAGTTCGTCCGGGAAAAGGAGGGCCTCAGCTTCCCTGAAGCGGTGGAGGCGCTGGGCGAGCGTTACGGGGTGGAGGTGAAGCGTGAGGCCGAGGACCCGAAGGCGGAGGAGAGGCGCAAGCAGCGGGCGCGGCTGGTGGAACTGCTCGAGCGGACGGCAAAGTTCTATGCCGAGTTCCTCCGGGAGTCACCGAAGGCGGCGCGGGCGCGCGAGTACCTCGAGGGGAGGGGACTGTCGCCTGAGACGATCGCCGATTTCGGCGTCGGGTTCGCGCCGAGCCCGTGGGACACGGTCCTGGTCCGAGGGCAGCGGGCGGGTTTCACGGTCAAGGACCTGCAAGCCGCCGGCCTGATCAACCGCGGCGACAAAGGGCCATACGACAAGTTCAGGGCCCGGATCATGTTCCCGATCCGCGACGCACGCGGCAGGGTCCTCGGGTTCGGTGGCCGCGGAATGACAGCGGATGCGAAGCCTAAGTACATGAACTCGCCGGAGGGCGAGCTCTTCCACAAGAGCCGGATCCTCTACGGGCTCGACCGCGCTCGAGGGGCGATTGCCAAGGCAGGGCGCGCCGTGGTGGTTGAGGGCTACACCGATGTGCTCGCGGCCCACCAGGCCGGGATCACCGAGACGGTGGCCGTGATGGGCACCGCGATAACTCCCGATCAATTGGGGCTGTTCGGTGGCCTTTGTGAAGAGGTCGTGCTGGCGCTTGACGCGGACCGGGCCGGGACCGACGCCATGATCCGGGCCCAGCAGGTGGCGGCGGGGAAGGAGATCACCCTGCGCGTGGCGGCGATGCCCGAGGACGAGGATCCGGCCGAGATGATCCAGAAGGGAGAGGTGGAGCGCTTCCAGGAGCTGGTGGAGAGCGCTGTAGACCTGCCCGAGTTCCGGATCGAGACCGCGCTGGCGCGCGCCGACCTCGATTCGGCCTCCGGCCGGGAGCGGGCCCTGGCCGAAGTGGCGCCGGTGTTGGCGGCAATGGGGGAGAGAGTTGGGCGCGACGAGCTCGTCCGGAAGGTCGCCTCATCGCTCGACACCGAGCCGAGCCTCGTTTCGCAACGGGTGAAGGCGGCGCCCCCCAAGCAACCTGCTGCGGCCGCGGCTTCGAATCCGGAGCTGCCCGCGGAGCCGGCGCCGGCACCCAGCCCGCGTGAGCTGCGCGAACGAGCTCTGTTCGCGATGGCTGTCGCGGAGCCCGCTCAGGGCAGGGATTTCCTGGCACGGCTGAAAGAGGAACACCTTTCCTCGCCCCTGTCGGGACGGGTACTGGCCTGGCTGCGGGACCACCTGGACGATCCGATGGCGGGGCTACCCCGGGACGACGAGGAACTGGTCTCCGTGGTGACCCAGCTGAAGATGAGCGCCGGCAGAGAGCCGGCCTCGACCGAAGCGATGGAGCTCAACTTCCTGCTGCTGGAGCAGCGGGCACTGGAAGACCGGATCGCCTCTGCCCGCGAGAGCGGCGACCACGCTGTGGTCCAGGAGCTCGGCCGCGAACGCGCCGACCTCGTTCAGCGCATTGCCGGCGCCGAACGCGCTGCGTAATCCGCGGAACCCTAGGAGGCGAACATATGTTCGCTTTTCCGTCCGGTCGACCTGGCAACGTCGATCCATGGAGAAGCACTTTCTCCAAGGCTGTCTCGAAGCTGGTCTCTCGCTCGAAAAGATTGGAGAGCTGGTAGACCGCGCTCCTTCGACGGTCAGCTACCACCTGAAAAAGCATGGCCTCGTTCCTGTCGGTCGAGCCGCGCATGCCCCGATTGGCAAGCTGGACCCCCAACGCCTTCAAAATCTGGTTGAGGAGGGACACTCCCTTCGTGTCATCGCCGCCGAGCTCAAGGTGGGCTACTCGACCGCCCGGTATTGGTGCAGGAAGCTAGGCCTGCGCCAGCAGCACATGAACCACCGTCAGGAAGTGCGGAAGGCGCTCGCGGCCGGACTGAGGCGCGTCCAGCTCAAATGCCGCCGCCATGGTCTAACCGAGTTTGTTCTCGAGGGCCGGGGCTCGTATCGGTGCATGCGGTGTCGACAGGAGCGTGTGGCGGAACGGCGGCGCGTAATCAAGCGACGTCTGGTCGAAGACGCTGGAGGAAGTTGCACGATCTGCGGATATGACCGATGCACTGCAGCGCTGCACTTTCACCATGTCGACCCAGGGAGCAAGAGCTTTGCCTTAAGTCGTCAAGGTGTGACCCGGTCATTAGAGAAGGCCCGAGCCGAGGCCAGGAAGTGCGTACTCCTGTGTTCCAACTGCCACGCCGAGGTCGAGAGCGGGATGACAACGGTCCCGGCGGCTTCCGTCACAGTCGTCGTGTGAAAACTCCCCCGCCTGGATTCGAACCAGGACTCCTTGATTAACAGTCAAGTTTGCTGCCATTACAACACGGGGGACCGTGCCTGACGTCGCCCAACGAAGCGGCGCCAGTGAGAGATTTTACGTGCCGCCAGAGATGCCTTGCTCAACGACATCGGCGTCAAGCCGCTCGAGCAAAAGCCTCGACCTCTTCCGCGCCGCGTTCGGCGCCGTTGTTCTCACGGCTCCAGGCAGAGAGCTCGGCCGTTCGCTCGGCGTAGGACGGATCGCCGAGGATCTTTCGGACCGCTCTGCGAAGTGACTTTGGCCCGAGCAGACGGCGCGGCAAGGAAAGGCCGGCGCCGGACCATTGAACCCGGGCGCTGTTCTCGGCCATGTCGCCGACGGCGGGGCAGCAGAGCACCGGAGTGCCGGCGTCGAGTGCTCGCGCAACCGTCCCGTGCCCTCCGTGGCAGATCACGAGGTCGGCCTCCGGCATCAGCTGGGAGTAGCTGAGCCAGGGCTCGAGGATGGCGTTGTCCGGCACATCGAGCCGCTCGATCGGACGGTGCTTGTTGGTGGTCGCCACCACGCGGACCTGCTCATCGGCGAGTCCATCGAGGGCGGCGCGCAGCATCACGCACATCGGATCCTGAGCCGTGCTCGGCGCAACCAGCACCAGTGGTTCCTCGCCCGCCGGAATCGGGATCTCCTCCCAGGGCAGTTCGAAGAACATCGGTCCGGTAATCCGCGCCGTCTCCGGCCATTTCCGCGGGTACTCGAGCTGGGGAAAGGTCGCCACCATCGCCAAGCCCTGATCGGTCCCGGCGGTGAGGTCGTCCAGCGGCCGAATTCCGACCCGGTCTCGCATCTTGTTCATCTCGACCAGACCCCGGGTGATCCCCATCCGCACCAGCGGCATGGCCCCTCTCCACGCAAGACGTCCAATCGGGGTCCGCGGCGGCATCGCTCCCAACGAGAACAGCGGCAGGCCGGGCTCCTGTACCGGGAAGACATGCGGGATCAAGGTGGCCCGCGTGATTCCCAGCTTCTCGGCGGCCATGCTGGGGGCCACCGTAAGGATGTCGCTGATAACCAGGTCGGGCTCGTAATCCCCCAGCATGTCCAACAGGGCCAGAGCGGCATCGGCGACGCTCTTTCCCGCCGGCGTACCCGCCTCGGGCGGTGGGTAGACGATGTACTCCTGTGCCGCGGTGAACCGAAGCCCGACGTCCTCGACCACGTCCTGCCACTGCTCCCAGCTTTCGACCATCACCTCGTGGCCGCGTCCCTGCAGCGCGCGCGCCAACGCAATCGCCGGAAACACGTGCCCGGGGTCGCCAAACGCGGCGACCAGCAGCCGTAAGCGCTCACCGCGCAAGCCTGACCCCCGCAACCGCGTACCCATCATCTCGGCAGCTCACTGGTATCCATTCTTCACATGCTGACTGCACATCGCAGGCGACCAAGCTCAGGACAACGACTCCGTAACGCGATCGAGGCGATGCCGCTCGAGACCCGCGAGGCGATGCTGGAGGGCATCGCCGACTCGGAGATCATCGTCGGGGCCTATGTCGACAACTCCACGGGTGGCATCTGCCCGATGCTCGCCGCTCACCGCTGCGGCCCGCGGACCAACTTCGGCACCTTTGCCCGCGCCTGGGACCAGTTCACGGGAGCCGACCCGAAGAAGCCCCGCCGCGCCACCCGCCGCGAGATCCGCGCGCTCCGCAGTTACCTGGAGCGCAGCCTGATCGGCGACGAGGTCGCCAGGACTCCGCTCGGCCGCGCGGTGCGGGAGGTACAGGCCACGCGCCGCCGCCTCGCTGAAGCGGAGGCCGCCGAGTCTCGCCGGAGGTCCGCTGACCTACGGCCCGCCCGACCCAAGCGAGTCCCCGGGACGTATGAACATGATCTCGGGAACGATGCAGTTGTTCGAGGTCCGCAGGAGGAACCGGACCGCCTCGGCGATGTCCTCGGGCCGGATCATCTTCTCGGCGTCGACGTTCCCCTTGGCCCAGTCGGTCATCGGCGTGTCGACGAACGCCGGGCAGAGCGCAGTCACCTGGATTCCGTCGGCTGAGATCTCGTTGTGGGCTGACTGGGTGAAGCCCACGACGGCGTGCTTGGTGGCCGAATAAACGGAGATCCAGGCCTCGCCGAACTTGCCCGCGATCGACGCGGTGTTCGCGATCAGCGCCTTGCCGTGCTCGGCCCCGGCCTCCTTCAGCATCGGCAGTGCTTCCCGGGCGGTGAGGATGACGCCGCGCAGGTTGACCCCGAGCTGCATGTCGACCTGCTTTGTCCCGAGCTCGCCCAGGGGCTGCCCGATCCCGACCCCGGCGTTGTTGGCGAGGACGTCGAGCCGCCCGAAGCGCTCCTTGTGGGCAGCGACCATCTCCTTGATCGGTTCCTCCTCGGCCATGTTGCCCGCGATGCTCAAGATGTCGAGCCCTTCCGAGCGCAGTTCGTCCGCAGCGGCCTCCAGCTTGTCCGGCCGCCGTCCGTTCAGCGTGATCCCGTAGCCGTCCTGTCCCAAGGCACGCGCGATCGCAAGCCCGATCCCGCTGGACCCACCTGTGATCAGTGCTGCTCGCTCGGCCACGGCCCGGCACCCTATATACGGCGGCTCGTTGAGAGCGCGGCGGCTTGAGGGCCGCTTGAGACGGCTTCAATACGATGGAGCCGATGCCCTGGTCGGGAATGAAGCAGGGTGCCCGGCGAGCTTCGTGGGCACCCGGGTCCGCGCTCGCCGCCGCGATGGCGGCCGGCCTATTGGTCCTCGGCGGCTGCGGCGGCTCTGACAGCGAGGACGAGGGGCCCCAGTCCAAACCCGCACCGGCCGCATCGGAATTTCCGGCGCCGGACGGACGCAAGTTGAACGAGCTCCTCCAGGCAACGGCCGAGCCCGTCGACCTGGTGGTCTCGCCGGCCCAGCAGGTCCTCCGGCTCGGCAAGAACCGTTTCGCATTCGGCATCTTCAACGTCGACCGCAGTCAGGTGACCGACGCCGAGGTCGCGCTCTATGCCGCACCGGGGGGGAACGCCCAGGGGCGGGCCAGCGGGCCGTACCCGGCGAGGATCGAGACGCTCGAGACCGAGCAGGCATTCCGGTCCCGTACGACCGCGGACGATCCCGGCGCCGCGCTTGCCGCGTACGTAACCGAGATCGACTTCAAAAAGCCCGGGCCCTGGTCCCTGGCCGCGATGGTCCGCGAGGGCGACTCCTATAAGGCCGTGCTCCTTCCGAGCGTCAGCCAAGTCGGCCAGTTCGACGCGGTTCCGGCAGTCGGGGAGAAGGCACCCCGGACCGAAACCGAGACGGCCGAGACAACGGAGCCCGACCTGCTCGAGACCCGGACCCCGCCCGACACGATGCACGAGGCGAACTTCGCCGACGTCCTCGGGCGCAAGCCGGTGGTCCTGCTCTTCTCATCGCCGAGCTTCTGTGTCAGCCGCACCTGTGGGCCGGTCACCGACGTGGCCGAGCAGGTAAAGCAGGAGGCCGGGGAGGGGGTGGAGTTCATCCACCAGGAGCCCTACGTCGACAACCAGGTCCAGAAGGGCCTGCGCCCGCCGCTGCGGGCGTTCAATCTCCCCGGGGAGCCCTGGGTCTTCGTGATCGATCGCGACGGCGTCATCCGCGCCGAGTTCGAGGGCCCGTTCAGCGTCGCGGAGCTGACCGAGGCGGTGGAGCAAGTCTCCGGAGGAGCGCAGTGAGCACGCCCGAGCGGCGCCAGCCGACCGAACCTTCCACCTCCGAGCACGAGCTGCTCCTTTCCCTCGTCGAGGAGGGCAAGCGCCGCAAGGGCCGGATCGCCGATGCGGCCCGCCGTGCCAGCGAGGGAGGGGAGAGCGTCCCCGAGGCCCTGGAGGAGTTGCGGGCCGAGGCACACGCACTCAAGGGCGCAGCGGCCGTGGTCGGGGTGACCAGGCTGTTCGAGCTGGGCCGCGCGCTCGAGGAACCGCTGCTGGAAGCGATTGAAGATGGAGCCCTCTCCTCGGAGCACGCCCGGATCGTCTCCCGCGCCGCCCGGGCCTACGTCGAGGGGGCCGAGGCAGCCGCTGCCGGGGAGGCCGAGCCTGCCTCGGTCGCTGACTCGATCGAGGAACTCACCGCCTGAGCCCGTCGCGTCGCCGCGCTACGCTCGCCCCGGGCCGGTAGCTCAGGTGGTTAGAGCAGCGGACTCATAATCCGTAGGTCGGAGGTTCGAATCCTCCCCGGCCCATTACCGGGTAGACCAAAGCGACCTGGCGAAAATCGGTCTTGACCGAGACGCTGAATCGGTGGTAGCTTTGCGGCCATGCACCAGGGAGCTGGATGGGGCATGCGACGGAGGGCCGGGCTCGTGGGAGCGCTCGCGGCGCTCGCTTGCGCGCTGTCCCCCGCCGGGGCCGGCGCCGCTCAGCAGATCGGGATGACGATGTTCCCGTCGGTCACGTCCGAAGCGATGAACTGCCTTGATGGGGTGGCCGATCCGAATCAATACGACACGGCAACCCTGATCCAATATCAGAGGCAGACGGGCTCGTCTCCTTCCTACACCGTGCCGGCGAACGGCGTGATCACGTCGTGGGCTCACATGCCGCCGGGGCCGGTCGGCTGGGCGGAATCAATAGCTCTCCGGGTGTTCAGGCCTCAAGGCGGGACCCAGTTCAAGGTCATCGGACAGAGCGCCGAGCAAGCCATCGTTCAAGATCCTGTGAGCGGGGACCCTGTGTACAGCTCGTATCCCGTGAACCCCGGGATCAAGGTACAGGCGGGCGACGTCATCGGCTTGTCCCTCGCACATGCTGGCAATGTCGCCTATTGCCGGGAGGCCGTTCGACCGGAGAACGAAGGAGACAAGACGAGAGAGATCCCCGGCACGGGCGATCCCGGCACTGTCGTCGTAGGAACACCTAGCGACACTCTCAACTTCACCACCACCAGCCCCAGCAATGAACAGCCGGGGCGGCTCTCCCTGGCGGTGACGCTGGAGCCCGACGCCGACAACGACGGTCTCGGAGACGAGACTCAGGAGGCCGTCCCATTTGGGAGCTTCGCCCGGCAGCTCGGGATGACGATGCACCCGACTATGCGGATCGAGCCCCTCGGCGTCCCGCCCGCCCCGGACCCGCCCGACACGATGAACTGCCTTAAAGAGGATGTGCCTCAGTTCAACACGGCAACGCTGATTCAGTACAAGCGACAGACGGGCTCGACGCCCACCTACACCGTGCCCGCGAACGGTGTGATCACGTCGTGGGCTCATACAGCGCCTTTGTTCAACTGGGTCAACCAGGCCGCTCTGCAGGTGTTCAGGCCGGCGGGCGGGGACAGTTTCAACGTCATCGGGCAGAGCGCCCTCGAGGAGATCACCGGCGACCTCGTCGGCGCCGTGTACAACTCGTTCCCGACCCGGATCCCCGTACAGGCGAACGACGTTCTCGGCTTGTCGGTCGAACATCTCGGCAACATCGGTTACTGCCAGGAGCTCGCCGACTTGAATAACGCTGGGGATAAGACGCGAGAGATCGTCGGTACGGGGAACTCCGCTGCCGGCCTGCCCTGTACCCCATTTAATGGCAATCAACCTCTCGACTTCGGCACCGCTGCCGCTGTCGCCAGCGAGCGGACTGCGCGGCTCTCCCTGGCGGTGACGATCGAGCCCGACGCCAACAACGACGGCTACGGGGACCTGACCCAGGCCCATCACCCAGCGGACGGGAGAGGCCCGTGTGTCCCCGCATCTTCTGCGGGCGGGGGCGCCGGGGGCGCCCCAATACCGCCCGCCGCCGCGCTCGCGGCGGTCCCGCGGAAGAAGTGCAAGAAGGGCCGCAAGCTCCGCCGCGGCAAGTGCGTGAAGAAGAAGAAGAAGAAGTAGCACTGGCCACGACGAAACTGAGGCGTCGCCGCATCCTCGCCGGAATCGCGATCGCGGCATCGGCCCTGACTATCTCCGGCTGCATGACGGCATGCCGCGACGTGATCAAGGATCACACCCTCACTTTCTCGCCTGCGACGAACGCCGACGTCAACGAGCCGATCACGATCACCTCCACCTGGCGGATCACCGACCCCAGCCTCGAGACGACCGCCTCCAGTGGATTCGATCTCAACGGGGACGGGACGTTCGAAACAACGGCGACGCAATTCGGACCGCCTCCGACACAAACCTCGCCGGCCGGAGGTCTCCTCGCGACCCAGACGACGACCACGGAATATCCGACCGACCGGATCGTCCGCATCTCGCACCTGGCGACCGCAAGGGCCAGAACGATCGGCGACGCTCCAAAGCACAACATCGTCTCGCGCGACCTGCGGGTCGGGAATCCGAAGCTACTCGCCAAGCTGCCAGTGGCGTCGTTCAGATTCGGACCCTCTATCCCCGAGGCCGGAAGCGCGGTCGTCCTCGACGCCACGGCTTCGCACGATCCCAACGGAAACGTGACCAGTTACGAGTGGGACCTCGACGGGGATGGCGACTACGAGCGCACCAGCGGCGCGCGGACCACGACCTTCACGCCCGCCGAGCGCTGTTTCTGTGGCGTCAACCTCCGTGTCACTGATGACACCGGGATGACTACCACCACCCGCCGGGTCATCCCCGTGACCGCCGCCACGCCGGATCCGGTCGGCGGCACGCTGGCTCACACCGCCGCGGCGGAGGGCAGGGGGAAGCGTGTCTCATTGACGCTCGGCGGCAATGCCACCGAGCTCAACCCGGGGACTGCGGTGCTGAACGGGAACAGCCTGGTCAGCACCGGTCGGGTCGTCCGTGGCACGACCTCGCCGAAGGGCTTCCCCTCGGAACTGCGGCGGGGCAAGCGCCCGATCCGGTTCGTGACCAAGCTCGACGGCAGCACCGACATCACCACCGGGGCGACCAAGCTGAAGGGAATCGCGGTGCTGGCCTTCCCGAGGGGAGGCAAGGCATGCACCAGCCTCACCGCCGACCTGTCGAGCGCTGGAAGCGGCGCGGGGTCGTTCCGGGTCCTCGGCGGCACGGGCAAAGCGAAGCGTCTTCGCGTGAACGTCAAAGGCACCGGCGAGGCCCTGACCAACTCGCTGAAGCTCAGCGGCCGCGGCCGGGTCGACCTGAAGGGCAAGTCCAAGCGCAAGTTCGGGCGCAACGGCTGCCGCGCACTGGCCGGGTCCCTTCCGTAGTCAGAACGGCGCCGAGACTCTTCGACATGGCCAAGGCGACCGGCTCGGACAAAGACGAATCTCCCGGCGAGCTGATCGACGCGAAGATCGCGGAGCTGGGTGACTGGCGCGGCGAAATCCTCTCCAACGTCAGGGCCCTGATCAGGGAGGCCGACCCCGATGTGGTCGAAGAGGTGAAGTGGAGGAAGCCTTCTAACCCGGCAGGGGTTCCGGCCTGGTCACACAACGGGCTGATCTGCACGGGCGAGACCTACAAGTCGGCTGTGAAGCTGACCTTCGCCAAGGGCGCATCGCTGAAGGACCCCTCGAGCTTGTTCACCTCGAGCCTCGATGGCAAGGTCCGGCGCGCGATCGACCTTCATGAGAAAGACACGATCGACGAGGACGCGTTCAAGGCGCTGATCCGCGAGGCCGTGGCGCTGAACGAGTCCTCTGGTTAAAGCCAGCGCGAGGGGCAGGGCCCTCGCGCCGGTTGTTGCATCGGTACCTGGGTGAAGTCCTAGTCGGCGCTGTCGCCGGCTTCGTCCTGCTTGCCGGCGTCCTCGCCCTGGTCTCCAGCCTCAGGCTCGTCGCCGCTCTCCCACGGCGTTGCGTTCTCTTCGGCCTGTTGCTCTTCCATAAATCCCTGCATACCCGCATCCCGGCGCTTGACGCACGAAAGAGGCCCCTGGGCAGGGGCCTCATGCAACAGGAGACCACTGGCGAGGGGCCGAAGTCAAATTCGGCCGCCTCGCCCAGCAGTCAGATTGGGCAGCTAGAGGACGGTGCTACTCGCCGCCGTCTCCACCTTCGCTACCACCGTTGCCGCCCTCGCCGCCACCGGCTTCCTCGCCGAGGCCGCCCTCTTGCGGTGCTTCTTGCTCTTCGAACATGCGTCTCCTTTGGTTGACGACTGGAGTGATTCCTAGCGGACTCTATCCACAAGCGGGCATGCGGAAACTTCGCGAGCAGCAGAAATGTGAAGGGCCGCCCATGATTCGGGCGGCCCTTCAGGTGAGCGCGGTGTGCCGGCGACAACTGAACTCGGCGGGGCGGGACAGCACCCACCACTCTCGCCAGCCGGTGCCAGGGTTGGATTCCGCTCAGCGGCCGCGCGCCGCGACGGTCCCGGACACTTCAAATCGGGGACCTTGTCCCCGAAAGCGCCAGGCCTAGCGGCCCCGCACCTCCGGCGTCCCGAAAAGCATCGAACTCAAGTTAGGACCACCTCCTTTCTCCGGTGAACTGAATTGAAGCAAATCGGGCAGACCGCCTGGCGGCGAATACGCTTTGCGAATGAAGTCCGGAACGGTGGAGTCCGGAACGGTGGAGTCCGGAGCAGCGGCACCCGTGGATCGCGCCACCGAGCGCGAGCAGGTGCTGCCGCTCGAGCTCTTCTTCGACCTGGTCTTCGTCTTCGCGTTCACCCAGGTCACCGCGTTCATCGCTGCCGACCCGACCTGGGCGGGGCTCGGCGAGGGGCTGCTGATCCTCGCCGCGCTCTGGTGGGCCTGGGGCGGCTATGCCTGGCTCACCGGGACGGTCAATCCCGAGGAGGGCGCGACCCGGCTGGCCGTGTTCGCCGTGATGGCGGCGATGTTCGTGGTCGCCCTGGCGGTTCCGGGTGCCTTTGGCGCAAACGCGCTGCTTTTCGCGCTCTCCTACCTCGTCGTCAGGTGGCTGCACCTCGCGCTATTCGCAATGGCGTCGAGGCAGCTCAGCGACCGCGATCTCCTCGTCGCGGTCGGAAACCTCGCGATCGGCTCGACGATCGGGCCGCTGCTGCTGATCTTGGCCGCCGGATTCGACGGCGCGACCCAGGGTGCGCTTTGGATCGCCGCGCTCACGATCGACTACGCGGGCCCGGCGATCAGGGGGGTGGAGGGTTGGCGCCTTTCGCCCGGACACTTTGCCGAGCGCTACGGGCTGATCGTGATCATCGCGCTCGGCGAGTCGATCGTCGCGATCGGCGTCGGGACGGCCGGCCTCGACATCGACCTCGGCCTGGTCGCGGCCGCAACCATGGGCCTCGCGGTCACGGCCGTTCTCTGGTGGGCGTACTTCGACGTCGTCGCCCTGGTTGCCGCGCGAAAGCTGACTGAGGAGCCGGCCGGCGCTCGTCGCAACGCGCTCGCGCGCGACGCCTACAGCTACCTCCACTACGCGATCATCGCCGGGATCATCCTGTTCGCACTGGGAGCCAAGAAGACGCTCGGCCAGATCGAGGAGCCGCTGAAGACAATCCCCGCCGTCGCGCTCTGCGGCGGCGTCGCGCTCTACCTGCTCGGCCACGTCGGCATGCGCTACCGCAACATTCGCACCCTGAACAGGCAGCGGGTCGTCACCGCCCTTCTCTGTCTCGCTCTGATCCCGGTGGCGCTCGAGGTCGACGCGATCATCGCGCTTGCCGCCGTCACCGCGGTTTCGATCGGCCTCATCTCCTATGAGGCGATCCGCTTCGCCGACCGCCGTGCCTCGATCAGGGCGGCAGCCGGGACGATCGCGGCTAGTGCACTGCTCGCGGGCGCCGTCGGCTGCGGCTCAGACCCCCTCAGCGCCGACGAGCTGATTAGCCGAGGCGACGAGATCTGCAGGGAGGGCCAGGAGCGCTTCGTTCAGATCCAGGCCGAGCCTCCGGCCGACGCCGGCGCCGCGGAGGCGACCACCGACCAGCTGGTCGATGCGGCAGAGGAAGAGCTGAACGGGCTCGAGGACCTGACCCCGCCGGAAGAGCTCGAGGACGGCTACAACGAATATCTGGACAAGAAGAGGGAGGGCCTTGACCTGATCCGCGACGGCGCTTCAGCGGCGGGAGACCAGGACCAGGACCGCTACGAGGAACTTCAGCGCAAGCTGCAGGAGGACGTGGACAAGCGACAGGAGCTTGCCCGGGAGGTCGGCTTCAAGCGCTGCAGCCGTCCGCAGGGGTCTGCGGCAAGCGTCTGATCAGACCTCTTCGGGCGAGAAGGTGTCGCAGACGGCCGGGTCTCCCGACTCGTATCCGGTGGTGAACCACTTGCGCCGCTGCTCGGAGCTGCCGTGGGTGAAGCTGTCGACGTCGATGTCCTGACCGGCCTGCTGCTGTAGCCGGTCGTCGCCAATCGCCTCGGTGGCGGTGAAGGCCTCTTCCAGGTCGCCCTGCTCGAGTGCTCCCTGCTCGAACACCGTCTTGCCCCAGACGCCGCCGTAGCAGTCGGCTTGCAGCTCGAGCCTGACCGAGAGTTCGTTTGCCCCCTCCTCGTTCTGTGTCTGCTGTTCGCGACGGACCTCTTCGCTCGTGCCCACCTGGGTCTGGACGTGATGGCCCATCTCGTGGGCGATCACGTAAGCCCAGGCGAAATCGCCCGGGGCCTGGAGCTGCTTTGCCATCTGGTCGTAGAAGCTCAGGTCGAGGTAGACGCGCTGGTCGGCGGGGCAGTAGAACGGCCCGACGGCCGAGGTGGCGCTGCCGCACCCGGTGCTGACGCCGCCGTTGTAGAGGACCAGCTTCGCGCTGTTGTAGGGCTTGCCCGATCCCTCGAAGGTAGTCGTCCAGAACTTCTGCGTGTCGGTGAAGACGTAGCCGCTGAAGTCCTTGATCTCCTTCTGGGGGTCCTGGCCGGGTGGGATCGGGTTCTCGGATGAGGGCGGTTGCACGTTGTTGCCGAAGCCGCCCGGGATCTGGAAACCACCACCGCCCCCTCCGCCGCCGCCGACGAACTGCAAGATGATGAAGATGATGATTCCGATGATGCCGAGGCCCCCGGCTCCGCGGCCCATCGGGATCGGGAAGCCGCCGCCGCCGAAGCCGCCGCCACTGCCGCGCTGGTCGATTACGTCCGGCGTCTTGCCTCGTCGCCACTTCATCGCGAGGAACCTACCCCGTATCCCCGGTCGTTACCGCGCGGTGCCGCCGTTGCGCGCGAGGTAGCCGAAGCCGAACGCCATCGCCAGGTTGGCGACCCCCGCCATAACGAGTCCCGCTTTGGCGCCGGGACGCGATACGGCCGGGGAGCGCGACCAGACGGCGTCGGTCGCGAGTTCGGTCCCGCGCAGCCAGGCGAGCGCCCACCAATCGCGCGAACCGCCACGGCGGTCGGCGACCAGGTGTGCGGCGGCGAAGGTGAGCCAGATCGGCCCGCAGCGCTGGAACAGGTGACGCGCGTCCTCGCTCGGCGCTTCGTGGCCGAGCACGCGGAGCGTCGCGCTGGGCGCGGCCAGCGCCGCCGACCCGAGCGCCAGATCGAAGGCGATCATGTTGCGGTTGGTCTGTTGCAGGAGACGCTCCAGGGTCACGCGCCCGATACAAGCAGATTCCTGTGCCCAACAAGGTCTCTCGGGCGTAAATCGTGGCTGCCACGCAGGAGAATCCAGCGCGGGCGAGAAATGGAGCGCCGTGGCACGCACGGCTACCCGCAGCGCGCAGGCTCGAAAGAGCCTCTCCGAATACATCACCGAGCGCTTCGACGACTTCTCTCGTTCGCAGAAGGAAGTTGCCCGCTACATCGTCGACCACCTCGACGAGGCGGCGTTCCAGACCGCCGAGGAGCTGGCGCGACGAGCAAGCACCTCGTCTTCGACCGTGGTCCGCTTCTCGCAGGCGCTCGGGTTCGAGGGTTACCCCGAGCTCCAGCAGGCTGCGATCGAGGAGTATCGCCACAAGGTCCGGCGCGGGCAACGGCAGCGGCGCTGGCAAGACCGACTCACCGCTCTTCAGCTTCGACCACTCCGACTTCGAGGCGTCGCTCGGGTCCGACCACCAGAACATCGAGGACACCGCGCGGAGCCTGACCCGGGAGCAGATCGAGTCCTCGGTCTCGGCTCTTGCGAGCGCGCGACGGGTCCTGATCGTTGGTGTCGAGCAGATGGCCTTCTTCGCGAGCTACCTGCGACACCTGTTGGGCCTGCTCGACATCCGCGCCGAGATCGTCGCCTCTACCAATCAGGATGCGCTCGGTCGCCTTAACCGGATGGACGAGGACACGCTCGTCGTCGCCATTTCCGCCGGCAAGGCCCACCCGCTGGTGCTCCGGGCGCTGAAGCTGGCGCGCCATCGCCGTTCGCGGACACTGTCGGTCACGGACGCGAGCCTGTCCGACGTCGCCGAGCACTCCGAGCTCGTTCTCTATTACTCGTCGAACAGCCCCTCTTACATCCGGTCCAATGCCGCGCTGATGGCCCTGGTCCAGGCGCTCGCCCACGGCGTGTATGCCAAGGACGAGGCTGCGCACCGCGACCGGATCCGGGCCTTCAAGCTCAAGTAGGGCTCCTGCCTAGAATGGTGGCGTGACCGAGCGCGCCACTTTCCGCGTCAAGACCGGCCTTGCCGAGATGCTCAAGGGCGGGGTGATCATGGACGTCACCAATGCCGAGCAGGCGAAGATCGCCGAGGACGCCGGCGCCTGCTCCGTGATGGCACTCGAACGTGTCCCCGCCGACATCCGGGCGGAGGGCGGGGTCGCGCGGATGGCGAGTACGACGGTGATCAAGGAGATCCAGGAGGCGGTCACGATTCCGGTGATGGCAAAGGCCAGGATCGGCCACTTCGCCGAGGCCCAGGTGCTTGCAGGCCCTCGAGGTCGACTACATCGACGAATCCGAGGTCCTGACGCCGGCGGACGAGTCGAACCACATCGACAAGTTCGCGTTCGAGATTCCGTTCGTTTGCGGCGCAATCAATCTGGGAGAGGCGCTCCGGCGCATCGGAGAGGGTGCCGCGATGATCCGCTCGAAGGGAGAGGCGGGCACCGGCAACATCGTCGAGGCTGTCCGCCACATGCGCGAGATCACCGGCGGCATCAAGAAGCTCGGTTTGCTTGGGGACGAGGAGCTGGCCGCCGCCGCCAAGGAGCATCGGGCGCCGCTCGAGGTCGTCCGCGAGGTGGCCGAGCGCAAGTGGCTGCCGGTTCCACTCTTCTGCGCCGGCGGCATCGCGACACCCGCCGATGCCGCACTGATGATGCAGCTGGGCGCCGAGGGCAACTTCGTCGGCTCGGGAATCTTCAAGAGCTCCGATCCGCCGCTGCGCGCCAAAGCGATCGTCGAGGCCACAACCCATTTCGAGGACCCCGAGAGAGTTGCTGCTGCCCACGAAGCGCTCGGCGAGCCGATGCCCGGCCTCGAGATCGAAGCGCTGGCTGCGGACGGGGGCCTGCTCCAGGGCCGCGGCTCCTGATGCCGTGAAAGTCGGCGTTCTCGCGATCCAGGGAGATTTCGCCGCGCACACCAGCGTTCTGCGCGAGCTCGGTGCCGAAGCGACCGAGATACGCACCCCCGATCAGTTCGCGGGTCTCGACGGGCTCGTCATCCCCGGGGGTGAGAGCACCACGATCAGCAAGGGGATCGTCCGCGACGGTCTCGAGGGCCCGATCCGCGGGCATCACGAGGCAGGTCGGCCGATCCTCGGCTCCTGCGCCGGGAATGATCGTCTGCGACCGCGAACACCTCGGTCTCGCCGATTACAGTTGCCGCCGCAACGCCTTCGGCCGCCAGCGCCAGAGCTTCGAGGCCGACCTCGCCATCGGAGGCATCGGGGAGGAGCCGCTGCGGGCCGTTTTCATCCGCGCCCCGTGGGTCGAGGACCACGGGCCCGGAGTGGAAGTCCTGGCCGAGACCGACGGCCATCCGGTGGCGGTTCGCGACGGCGGCGTGCTCGCGGTCGCATTCCACCCGGAGCTCACGGACGACTGCCGCGTCCACGCCCTGTTCATGGCCATGGTGACTTCCAATCTGGGCCATCCCGATCGAGCCCTGGACCGGCAGCGCGGACGCGAAGCGGAGCAGCTGCCGGGGAGGGAGCGTGAGAGATCCACGCGTTACTGCGCTCGCCCAGATCCTGGTCAAGCATTCGACCGGGGTCGAGGAGGGCGACGTCTGCACGATCGAAGGCGAGTCGGCCGCCGAGCCGCTTCTGCTCGCCATCTACGAGGAGGTCCTGAAGGCGGGTGGCAACCCGATCACGAACATCGGCATGGAGGGCCAGTCGCGCGCCCTGTTCGCCAACGCTTCGGACAAACAGCTCGAATGGGTCTCGCCAACATCGGAGTGGGCCGTGGAGAACGCCGACGTCCGCTTCGCGGTCATGGCCTCCACCAACAACCGCGAGCTCTCCAACGTCCCGCCCGAGAAGCAGACGCTCCGCCAGACCGCCCGCAAGCACCTGATGAAGCGCTCGATGGAGCGCAGCGCCGCCGGCGAGTACCGCTGGGCGCTGACCCTGTTCCCGACCAACGCCTACGCCGCCGAGGCGGGGATGAGCCTCGCCGAGTTCGAGGACTTCTACTACGGCGCCTGCCTTGCCACCGAGGCCGATCCGGTGGACGCCTGGAAGCGGACCTCAAAGGAGACCGAGCGTCTCGCCGACTGGATCCAGGGCAAGGAAGGAGGTCCACGTCACCGGACCCGGGACCGACCTCAAGCTCGGGATCGCCGAGCGCACCTTCATCGCCGCCGGCGGCAAGCACAACATGCCCGACGGCGAGTTCTTCACCGGGCCGGTCGAGGACTCGGCCGAGGGCGAGGTCACCTTCCACCTGCCGGCGACCTACGCCGGGCGGGAGGTCTCCGGCGTCCGGTTCAAGTTCGAGGGCGGCAAGGTCATCGACGCGACTGCCGAAAAGGGAGAGGACTTCCTGATCGAGATGCTCGACACCGACGAGGGGGCGCGCCGCCTCGGCGAGCTCGGGATCGGCACCAACTACGGGATCACCGACGGCACCGGCGAGATCCTCCTCGACGAGAAGATCGGCGGCACCGTCCACCTCGCGGTCGGCGCCTCATACCCGGACACGGGCGGCGTCAACGAGTCGGCGATCCACTGGGACATGATCTGCGACCTGCGCCAGGGCGGCAAGATCGAGGTCGACGGCGAGCTGCTCCAGCAGGACGGCAAGTTCGCGGTCTGAGGCGCGGGCTTCCGGCTCCATAAAATCCCACGTCATGTCCGGACATTCGAAATGGTCCTCGATCAAGCACAAGAAGGGCGCCGCTGACGCCAAGCGCGGCAAGCTGTTCACGAAGCTGGCGCGCGCGATCACCGTCGCTGCGCGCGACGGCGGCGGCGATCCCGAGGGCAACCCGACGCTGGCCGCCGCGGTCCAGAAGGCTCGCGACCACTCGATGCCCAAGGACAACATCCAGCGGGCGATCGACCGCGGCACGGGCGAGGGATCTGACGCAGCGACGATCGAGACCGTCACCTACGAGGGATACGGACCGGGGGGCGCCGCAATCATGGTCGAGGCGCTCACCGACAATCGCAACCGGGCCGGCGCCGAGGTGCGGCATGCGTTCGAGAAGCACGGCGGCAGCCTCGGGGAGCCAGGTTCGGTCGCGTACATCTTCGAGAAGCGGGGTGTCATCCTCCTCGACGGCGACCGCTACGGGGAGGACGATCTGATCGCAGCGATCGACGCCGGCGCCGAAGACGTGAGCGAGGACGGCAACGTGCTCAAGGTGGTGACGGCCGCCGGCGATTTGGCCGCTGTCCGCGCGGCCCTGGAGGAGTCCGGGGTCGAGGTGACCTCGGCGGAGCTGGCGATGGAGCCCAAGAACGTGGTCGAGGTCGGCGAGGACCAGGCGCCACGGCTGCTGAAGCTGATGGACGTCCTCGAGGAGCACGACGACGTCGACGCGGTCCACGCCAACTTCGACGTGCCCGAGGACGTGCTCGAGCGGGCGGCCGCGGGCGTCTAGGCGACCCGCCGGAGGGTGTGTGAACGCCGGGTAACGGGGGCGCGACCCCGGACAGCGCAACTTTCGGGGATTTGATTGGGTTCATACGTTGAATCCGGGGGTATCGGGACGTGCATTGGGCACAGCTTCGACCCCCTGTACCCCCATCAGATGGAGGGAAGATGAAAGTAACGAAGCGAATGTCGGTCGCAGCCGTAATGGCTGTCGTCGCCCTGCTGGGCGCGGCGCTGTTCGGCGGTGCGGCTGACGCTGCAAAGAAGAAGGGTGGCGCCAAGGCCAAGACCTTGCGCGGGAAGAGCAAGCCGATTCCCGATTCCACCCAGACCTGCGTTGACAAGGATGCCGACGGTTCCGTGGACTGCACCGGTAACGGTCGCGAGGGCACGAACGGGATCCTGTCTTCCCCGATCAAGGTTCCAAAGAGCCTCGACGGGGCCAAGGTCAAGAAGATCACCGGTCAGGTGAGCATCACTCACCCGAATCCCGCTGATCTCAGCGTGTTCCTGGTTGGTGTCGGCGGCAAGATAGTGACGCCGTATGCCGGCCAGAACTATGTGCCGGGTGCTGTCCTGGATCCGCATTTCCAGGACGTGCCGAATCTCGGGCCGACTACGTTCGACGATGCCGCCGCTTTGGCCATCGACGACAGGAACTCGTGCCCGAACCTGACCACCGAGCCGGGCCCCGGCGCCTGCACCCCGGGTGACACCCGCGGTGACGGTGGCGGCATCGAGGCGTTCTCGCCGTTCGTGGGCAGCTTCAAGCCCGCTGACGGCACCATGAACTCGCTGGCCAAGAAGCTGAAGGCCGGCCAGCAGTTCTGGCTCCTCGTGTTCGATAACGACCCGGCGGGCACGTGCTCGCTGCCGGGCTGCACCACCGGCGATCCCGCCGACACCCTGCCGGACGTTCCGGATACGGGCTCGGCGACCTGGTCGCTCAAGATCACGCCGAAGGGCGGCAAGAAGTAAGTACCGCTCCTTCGAGCGAAGTTCGTTACGAAAAGGGCCGCCTTCGGGCGGCCCTTTTCGTTGCCTGAACCGCCTGCCTGGGATGACCGACTTCCGCTTCAAACCGGGTGATTCCGGGTACGAGTGCCGCCAGGCGCCACCCGCGACCGGGCGGCGCGGAACCAGAAGGAGGGAAGATGAGGAAAAGCAAGACACTCTCCGTCGGGGCCGTGGTAGCCGCTGTCACGCTGCTCGGTGGAGTGCTCTTCGGTGGAGTCGCGGATGCGAAGAAGAAGCGAGGTTCTGCGACGGTGACACGCACACTCAACGCGCCGATCCCGAACCGGATCGCAAACGATCCGGGTGTCCCCTGGGGAACCCTGCGGACACAAATCGTCCTTGGCAAGAAATACAAGGGCCTCACCATCGGTGACATCAATGTCACCCTGCAGACAACCGGGTTCAGCGCCGACGCTGCCGGCGATCTCGTCGCGCGGCTGACCGCTCCGAACGGGAACACGACCACGCTGTTCAGCGACGGAATGATCGGGATCTCGATCGGGCAGTTGACCCTCGATGACGAGACCCGGATCAGCCTGTGCAAGGACCCGACTCCGCCTTGCATTGACCCTGACAATGCGCTGTCGGCGCCTTACTTCGGCAAGGCTGCTCCGGACGGATGGCTCGGCCATCTGGACGGCGGCCGGATGAACGGGCCCTACACGCTCAGTGTGTTCGACACCGACGCGACACCTCCAGAGGGGACCAGCGTCCTCAATTTCTGGCGGCTGAACGTGACCGCGGCGGCGAACACCCGCAAGCAGGTCTGACCCAGACGGACAAGCACACAGAAGAGGCCGCGCTATGCGGCCTCTTCTATTTCCCTGTGAAAGAGGCATCCGGCGGGCGAGCCAGAATGGGTAGCGGTGATCGTCATCGGGGTTGATCCGGGTGCTGCTAACACTGGCTTTGGTGTCGTGCGCACGATCGGGGACCGGATGGTGGCGCTGGACGGCGGGGTGATCGAGACCCAGCCGGACCTGCCGCCCGAGGAGCGGCTGGCACGAGTGCACACCTCCCTTGGCGAGCTGATCGAGTGGCACGAGCCGAAGGCGATGGCGCTCGAAGACCTTTTCTTCGGCCGCAACGTCGGCTCTGCGCTTGCTGTCGGGCAGGCCCGTGGTGCAGCCATGCTCGCGGCCGCCCAGCATCAGCTGCCGTGCTTCGACTACACCCCGCAGGCCGTGAAGAAGGCGGTCTGCGGTTCCGGCGCCGCGGACAAACGGCAGGTCCAGCAGATGGTCGCCAACCTGCTCTCGCTGCCGGAGCCGCCGCACTCCGATCACGCCGCCGACGCGCTCGCGATTGCGATCTGCCATGCCGGCACGGCGGGAATGCGACGTGCTGTCAGCGTCAGTTCGCGTCGCGCCGCCACCGCGGCCGCCTGAGCAGTCCCCGGCCGGCCGCGGCCAGCCACAAAAGAGGCATCCGCCGCCGTGGCGAGAATCAAGCTCCATGATCGCCTCCGTCAGCGGTGAGGTGCTGGTGCGCCGCCCCGATTACGTCGTCGTCGAAGCTGGCGGCGTCGGCTACCGGCTCGCGGTCTCGGCCGAGACCTTGAGGTCTGTGCCGGCGGTGGGGGAGCGCGCGACCTTGCACTCACACCTCGTTTCGCGCGACGACCAGCTCAGCCTTTACGGCTTCGCGTCGGAGGCCGAGCGCGATCTGTTCCTGCAGCTGACCTCGGTCAGCGGTGTCGGCCCGAAGGTCGCCGTCGCGGCCCTGTCGGGCGGGCCGGTGCGGGAGTTGCTGAGCGCGATCGCTGCAGGCGATGCCAAGCGGTTCCAGGCAGTCCCCGGAATCGGCAAGCGGACAGCGGAGCGGATCATCGTCGAGCTGCGCGAGAAGATCGCCGGGGAGATCGAAGCCGACGCGGCCGAGACGGCCGGAATCGAAGTCGGCCCGCGGTCGCTGGCGCGTGAGGGCCTGCTCAACCTCGGCTATGCACCGCAGGAGGCCGAGGCCCTTCTCGATCGCGCCGAGGGCGAGACCCCCGAAGAGCTGATCCAGTCGGCATTGCGCAGCTCGGGCGCCGCGAGCGGTTCGAAGGAGGCGGCGTGACGGAAGCCGGCAGCGCGAGATGAGCGTCGAGCCGGGCAAGGGGATCAGGACCCCGGGGATCGAC
Source organism: uncultured Solirubrobacterales bacterium (assembly GCA_963770155.1). Classification (GTDB taxonomy): domain Bacteria; phylum Actinomycetota; class Thermoleophilia; order Solirubrobacterales; family 70-9; genus CAVYOE01. The sequence goes on from CAVYOE010000001.1 coordinate 445,689, forward strand.
GCAGGTGGCCCCGGAAGCAGAGCTGAGGAGCCGCCGGTTGACGACGGCGAGATCCGGATCCAGGACGCGCGCAGCTCGGCAAGGAACGAGGAGGACTTCGATCGCTCCCTGCGGCCGCCCCGGCTGGCGGAGTTCGTCAACCAGGCCCAGGTCACCGATCAGCTGGCTGTCTTCATCGAGGCGGCGCGCAAGCGCGGCGAGCCGCTCGACCACGTTCTGCTCGCCGGCCCCCCGGGGCTCGGCAAGACCTCGCTCGCGCACATCATTGCGGCCGAGCTCGAGGTCCCGATGGTTCAGACGGCCGGTCCGGCGCTGGAGCGCAAGGCCGACATCGCCGCCTTCCTGACCTCGCTCGAGCCGGGCACGGTCTTTTTCATCGACGAGATCCACCGGCTGGGGCGGGCGGTGGAGGAGACCCTCTATCCGGCGATGGAAGATCGCCGCCTGCCGGTCGTGCTCGGCCAGGGGGCGGGCGCCAGAACAGTCACTCTCGATCTCCCGGACTTCACACTGGTCGGCGCGACGACGCGAACCGGCCTGCTGACGACCCCGCTCCGCGACCGGTTCGGAGTCTGCCACCGCCTCGAGCACTACGCACCGGACGACCTGGCCCAGATCATCAAGCGCTCGGCCGGGATTCTCGGGATCGAGATCTCTGCTGACGGTTGCGCAGCGATCGCGCAGCGGTCTCGCGGCACCCCGCGAGTGGCGAACCGCTTGCTGCGGAGGGTCAGGGACTTCTCCGAGGTCCGCGGTTCCGGCAAGGTCGACTCCAAAGCAGCGGCCGAGGCGCTCGAGATGCTCGAGGTCGACGCCGCGGGCCTCGACCGCCACGATCGGCAGCTACTCGACCTGATCGCGACCAAGTTCGCCGGGGGGCCAGTCGGTCTCTCCACCCTCGCGGTCGCCGTCGGCGAGGAGGCCGACACGGTCGAGGACGTGTTCGAGCCGTACCTCCTCCAGGAAGGACTGATCAAGCGCACCCCCCGCGGGCGCGTCCTCACCGAGCGGGCCTACGAGCACCTGGGGCTTCCCGTGCCGGAGGGCATGGCGAGCCTGTTCTAGGTCGCAGAACCTGCCCGGACGCCAAGTAGATGCCGGAGGCTGCCCCGCGTCGGGGTGGGGCGCCCCCGGCAACCGGCGTATTCCCCGTTTACATTGCGCCGCAAACCGCTTAAGTGAAATCGCCAGGTTTAAGCTCTCGGTGAGCGGGTTGGCTAGCCTTGCACGCGGGATGCCCTACTTCATCTGTCCGAACTGTGGAAACAGGGAACTGAGCGGCGAGCGGACGGCGGGATTCACCGGCCGCCCGAAAGGCTGCGCCAAGTGTGGCTTCGGTTTCCTGTTCGAGCTGCTCGACGACTACATGCCCGCGCCCGGTGCGGCGTTCTTCACCCTGGACCAGGACGCTCGGGTCCTCGACCTCGGTAAGGGCGCGTTCGAGCTCACCGGGCTCAAGGACGAGGACGCGATCGGCAGACCCGTCAACGACGTGCTCGGCCTGCAATGGATCGATGACGGAGGCGGAGGCAAGACCGCTGACACCGACCGAGACGGCCAGACCGATCCGATCGAGACCTCACTGGAGTGGGGAGTCCGGTCGCTCGGAAAGCGGGTTTCGGTCAACGCCGAAGGCGACCTCCCGGCTGAGGCAGTCGCCGATGTCTTCCCGGCCTATGACGAGGACGGCGGGCTGCTGCTCGTCCTGACCCCGGAGTAGGCGGCCCGCACCTGATGGGCAGTCGTCGCCGCAACCTGATCATTCTCGCGCTCGTGGGTGCCCTCCTGGCGGGGTCGCTCGCGGTCATCTTCAAGAAAGACACGAAGCTCGGCCTCGATCTGCGCGGCGGTACCGAGCTGGTCTACGAGGGTAGGCCGACCCCGCAGAACCCCGAGGTGACACCGGAGGACATGGACCGGTCGATCGAGATCATCCGCGATCGCACCGACAGCCTCGGCGTCTCCGAGCCTGAGATCGCGCGAATCGGTGAGACGCAGGTCTCGGTTGGCCTTCCCGATGTCCAGAACGCCGACCGGGCGATCGAGCAGGTCGGAAACACCGCGCAGCTCTTCTTCTACGACTGGGAACCGAACGTGATCGGCAAGCCCGGGGAGGAGGACCCGGCCGAGAGCTTCTTCCCGCGGGAGTTCGAGGCGGTCGACCTGGCTTCCAAGCAGAAGCCCGAGTGCTTCGAGGAGCGCTGCACGACGACGGGCTCGACCTACTACCTCTTCGACGAGCGCAGCCAGCAGAAGCTGGCCGGTCCCGAGACGGCACAGGAGGATCTCTTCGTCGACCAGCCGAACGAGACCAAGCCGCCGGGGAGCATCGTGGTCGCGGTCCCCCAGGGCACACGGGTGATCGAAGGTAACTCGGATTCGATCGAGAACTGCCCGAGCGTCTGGTTGCTGGTTCGTCATCCACGACCGGCCGGAGCTGGGCGGTACCGACATCACGAATCCCGAGCAGCAGCTCGACCAGACCACCAACCAGCCCAACGTCGTCTTCGACTTCACCGGCGAGGGGCGCGACAAGTTCCAGGACGTCACTCGCCGAATTGCGCAGCGAGGCGCCGCTCAGGGGCTCCCGGGAATCCCCGCCGCCGACCAGTCCGACCATTTCGCCGTTGTCCTGGACGACGAGATCGTCTCGCGCCCGATCATCGACTACCAGGAGAACCCCGATGGAATCGACGGTCGCACCGGGGCGCAGATCTCCGGCAACTTCGAAATCCAGGAAGCACAGGACCTGGCCGAGTTCCTGAAGATCGGTGCACTCCCGGTCGAGCTCAAGCTGATCAGCCAGTCGACTGTCTCGGCCACCCTCGGCGAGCAGGCCCTGGAACAGGGGCTGAAGGCGGGAATCGCCGGCCTCATCCTGGTTCTGCTCTTCCTGATCGCGTACTACCGCTTCCTCGGCTTCGTCGCCGGGCTCGGATTGCTCGTCTACGCCGCGTTCTTCTTCGCCCTGATCAAGCTCATCCCGATCACGATGACCCTGCCGGGGATTGCGGGTCTCATCCTCACGATCGGAGTAGCCGCCGACTCGAACATCGTCATCTTCGAGCGAATAAAGGAAGAGGTGCGTGCCGGCAAGTCGATGGCGTCGGCGATCACGACCGGCTACCGCAAGGGGATCGGAACGATCATCGACGCGAACGTGATCACCCTGATCACGGCGTTCATCCTGTTCGTCCTCGCAACCTCGGGCGTCAAGGGATTCGCGTTCACGCTGGGCATCGGGACGATCGTCTCCCTGTTCACGGCGGTCGCGTTCACGCAGGCGTTCCTGGGTCTGTTCGGACGCGCCCGGTTCCTGCGCTCGCCGGCCGTGCTCGGCGCCGGTCCCGATCAGCGGGTCCGGTGGCACTTCGACTTCATCGGCGCCAGCAAGTGGTTCTTCTCGATGTCCGGCGTCATCCTCGCCGCGGGCGCGATCGGATTCGCCACGCTGCAGCTCAATGCGGGGATCGACTTCGAGTCAGGCACCCGGATCAAGGTGGCCCTGGCGGAAGACGTCGAGGTGGAGGAGGTGCGCAGCGCCCTCGAGGGGGCAGGGGTGGGAACCGCGGAGATCCAGGAGGTGACCGACGAGGAGTTCGGCGCCAACGCGTTCCAGATCCAGAGCGACCTCGAACCGGACCAGGTGCCGACTGTGGAGACTGCCCTTGACGACGAGTTCGGGCTCGTGCCGAACGGGTTCGACAGCACCTCGGTCGGGCCGACCTTCGGCGAGCAGGTGGCGCGCAGCGCCGTCTACGCGCTGATCTTCTCGCTGCTCGTGATCGCGGCCTACGTCGCCTTCAGGTTCGAGGGCAAGTACGCGGTCCCGGTGTTGATCGCCGTCGCCCACGACATCCTGATCACCGGCGGCGTCTACTCGCTCACCGAGCGGGAGGTGACCAGCGCCACGGTGGCGGCGTTCCTGACGATTCTCGGATACTCGCTCTACGACACCGTGATCGTCTTCGACCGAATACGCGAGAACGTGCCGCGCTTGCCGCGCGCGACCTTCTCCCAGGTCGTCAACCGCTCGATGAGCGAGGTCCTGACCCGGTCGCTGATCACCGGTCTTTCGACCGTCTTCCTGGTCGGCGTCCTGCTGATCTTCGGCGGCGAGACCCTGAAGGACTTCGCCTTCGCGATGATGGTCGGGATCCTCTCCGGTACCTACTCATCGATCTTCATCGCTTCGCCGGTGCTGACGGCGTGGAAGGAACGGGAGCCGGCCTACCGGCGCCGTCGCGAGCGGATCGAGGAGCAGATGGGCTACGTGCCTGCCTTCCCCGAGGAGAACGTGATCGCGCGGCTCGAGGGCGAGGCTGAACCCGAGGCCGAGGCCGACGGCGGACTCGAAGCAGAAGAGCCGCCAACCGACGAAAAGGCGATCGAGCAGGAAGACCTCGAGGAGCGACCCGACTTCGAAGAGCGGCCGGTGGCGGCCACCAGTGCGCCCGCCGCGGGCGGCGACGGCGCACCGCGCTCCGGCGGCGAGGGGCAAGGGGAGAAACCCGAGCTGAGCGACGCCAGCGCCGCCGCCCTCGAGCGCATGCGCGAGGAGCGGAGCGGCGGCCGCAAGAGCCGCCGCAAGCGCAAGCACGGGAGGAACCGCTGAAAGATGGTCGCCTCATGACCACGCACCCGCGGATGACGCGCGTGGCGCGTCGCATCTCTTCGTCCTCGGGCTCGCCTGTGCCTCCAGCACAGGCTTCGCCCTGCGTCCTTGATCTGCTCGGCCACGCGCGCCTCCGCGGGCACGCGGCCATGGAGGCAACCATCTGATGGCCGCCCTGGTCTGGTTCACGGTCGGAATCGCGATCTGGCACTTCACCGTGTTCATCCCCGACCGCTTCTGGAGCGGCATCGTCGGTGCTTTCCTCGGCGCCATTACTGGCGCGATGGTCTCCGGCGCGATCGCCCAGCTGGCTACAGGCCAGGGCATCGGGGAGACCGATCTCGCCACCGTTCTCTATGCGGTCCCCGGGGCGATCATCGGGATGGCGATCGTCTACGCGATCGGCCTCCGGGAAGAACAGCGCATCGAGGCATAGCGGGTCCGGGCGGGCCGGCCCCGTCGAGCAGAGCGGTTTCGTCCGGGGCCGAACCTAGCCTGGCGGGGTGGTAGCCGAAGAGCCCGCGACGTCGTTCAGCTGCAAGCCGTACGCCTATCGAGAGGCACGGGCAATCGCCGATGCGCTCGGGTTGAGCGAACCGGTCGCGATCACTTTGGTCCGCCGCGGATACCGGACCCCGGAGCAGGCACGCGAGTTCCTCGCGGCAGAGGAAACCCATGATCCGTTCGAGTTTGAGTCGATGGCCGCTGTCTGCGCCGAGCTCGCCAGCGCGATCCAGCAGCGGAAGCGGATCACGGTCCACGGCGACTACGACGTAGACGGCGTCTGCTCGACCGCGATCTTGGTGCGGACGCTGAAGGCGCTCGGCGCCGACTGCGACTGGCTGATCCCGGCGCGTTCGGACGGCTACGGCCTGACGACTGCCAACGTCGAGTTGCTGGCAGGCCGCGGTACCGATGTGCTCCTGACCGCGGACTGCGGTATCGGCTGCGCGCAGGAGATCGAGCTGGCCCGCTCACGGGGAGTCGAGACGATCGTCACCGACCACCATCAACCGCCGGAGCGGTTGCCGGACTGCCCGATCGTCCACCCGGCCCTCAGTGGCTATCCCTTTGCCGACCTCTGCGCGGCGGGAGTTGCCCACAAGCTCTCGCATGCGCTCCGCTCCAAGGCGTCGCTGCCCCAGGACCCGGTCGAACTCCAGCTGGTCGCCTTGGCGACCGTCGCCGATGTTGTTCCGCTGGTGGGCGAGAACCGACGGCTCGTCCGGGATGGTTTGGCTGAGGCGCGCCGGAGTCCTCTGCCGGGGCTGCAAGCGCTGACCGCCGTTTCGAAGACCGATCCGGCGACCCTTTCCAGCGGCGACCTCGGCTTCAGGGTGGCCCCGCGGATCAATGCGGCCGGGCGCCTCTACCGCGCCGACGCCGGGGTCGAGCTCTTCCTGACCGACGACCCGGACCGCGCGCGGGAGATCGCAGTCGAGCTCGACCGCGCCAATGCCGAACGCCGCGCGGTCGAGAGGGAGGTCCTGAGCTCGGCTGAACGCGAGTTCGCTGCCTCAGAACCGGCTCACCGGGAGGCCCCCGCGATCGTCCTCGCCGGCGAAGGATGGCACCCGGGCGTGGTGGGGATAGTCGCTTCCAGGCTGGCCGAGCGCTACTGGCGGCCGGTGGTGCTGATTGGGCTCGCCGACGGCAGGGGCCGTGGCTCGGCCCGATCGATTCCGGGCTTCGACCTGGTCGCGGGACTCGAGGCCTGCTCGGGCCACCTGGCCCGCTATGGCGGACATGTGGCTGCGGCAGGGCTGGAGCTGGCGCCGGAGGCCGTCCCCGCATTCCGGGAGGACTTCATCGCCCATGCCCGCGAGGCAATTACCCCTGAGCAACTCGTCCGGGAACGGCGGATGGACGCCGTCGTCGGAATCGGTGCCGCTGCTGCCGGAGGTGTCGGAATCGACCTGGCCGAAGAGTTCGAGCGGCTCGCCCCGTTCGGAGCCGCGAACCCCGAACCGCGCTTGCTCGTCCCGGCTGCGCGGCTCCGCGAGGTGCGTGCGATGGGGGAGACCGAGAAACACGCCAGGTTCCAGGTCGAAAGCGGTGCCGGGCGGGCGCTGGGGGTTGCCTTCAACGTCGGCTCGACGCTCGAGCGGCTCGAAGGCGCCCATGCTGACCTCTCCATCAGTCTCGAAGTCGACCGCTGGAACGGTTCGGTTGCGCCGCGGCTGATCCTCGACACCCTGCGCCCGCTTCCGAATCCACCCGAACAGCTGGAGGAGCCGGCCTGCACGGGGGCCGCGGCGGGCGATGAGTGGTGGGACCGGTTCGAAGCCGAGCTCTCTGCCCCTCTGGGACCCTGGTCGGGCTCGCACGGGCTCGAGCCGGCGCTCGAGCGCGCACGCACCAGTCCCGAGCGGACCCTGATCGACCGACGGGGCGGGGCCGCGGTAGCTGCGATCGCCGAGCTGGTCTCGAGCGGCGGATCTGTCCTGGCCGTCTGCGCCGACGCGGCCAGGCGCAAGGCCTTGGTCGACCGTTACGCCGACGGCGATGGCCCGGAGCCGGGCGTCTGCTGCCACCGTTGTGCAGAGTTGGAACTGCAGACGGCCCTGGCACGGACCGCGGCTCCCGGTGGGATCGCGCTCGCTGACTGGGGCGCGCTGCTGCGCTTCCCGAGGTGGCGCAGGGCTTCGACCACGTGGTCATGATCGAGCCGCCGCCGTTCGAGCCGCTGGAGCGGCTCCTGGGCGGCCGGGGAGGGATTCCTGCACCTCGCCTGGGGTGAAACCGAGCTCGAGCTCGCCGAGCGCCTGCTCGAGCACGAATGGGAGCTGCGTCCGCACCTCTCGGCGATCTATCGCGCGGCTGCTGCTGTGCCCGACGGTCTCGTCGGCGAGCAGCTGGCGTCCGCGTTCGCCGGTCCCGGCCGTTATCCGCGCCCGCCCGAGCAGTGCCGGGCGCTGCGTGCGGGTGCTCGGCGAGCTCGGGCTCTGTGCCTGGGAGCGCGACGGCACCGGCGGGGCGCTGCGGGTCGTATCCTCGAAAGAGACGAATCTCGAGAGCTCGCAGGCCTATGTGGCCTACCGGGCCAGGTACAAGGAAGGCAGCGAATGCCTGAGAAGGCACCGACAACCGGAAAGACTGGCGGCAGCGGCGTAGAGACGCCGGCCGGCGCCGAGCGCCGCGCCCGCGGGCAACGGCGGTCCGGCCGCGGTCGATGCCGACCGCCGCGGCCACACCAGGGTGGGCGAGTCGAGCCGCGAGGCGAAGGCGCCGAGCCCCGACCAGATCACCAAGGAGCTGTCTGCCGAGAAGCGGGCCCTGCTCGGCGACCTGTTCGCGGTGATCGAGGAGCACAGCGCCGAGGCGAGCGCCGCCGATAGACCGCGAGGCCGTCGAGCGCGCCTTCACCTTCGCCTGCGAGAGCCACGCCGATCAGGTCCGCAAGTCCGGCGAGGACTTCATCACCCACCCGCTGGGCGTCGCCAGGATCTGCGCCGGCATGCGCCTCGATACGGACACGCTGTGTGCGGCACTCCTCCACGACACGGTCGAGGACACCAGCGCCAATCTCGATCAGGTCCGCGAACGGTTCGGCGAGGAGATCGCCCAGCTCGTCGATGGCGTCACCAAGCTCACCGAGATCACCTTCCAGAGCCGCGACGAGCATCAGGCCGAGAACTACCGGAAGATGATGGTGGCGATGGCGAGTGACGTCAGGGTGATCCTGATCAAGCTCGCCGACCGCCTCCACAACATGCGGACCCTCGAGGCGCTGCCGAAGCAGAAGCAGATCGAGAAGGCCCGCGAGACGCTCGAGATCTATGCCCCGCTTGCCCACCGCCTCGGGATCCACGCGATCAAGTGGGAGCTCGAGGACCTTGCCTTCGCGACCCTGCACCCGCGCAAGTACGAGGAGATGAAGGAGCTGGTCGCTCAGCAGCGGACTGAGCGGGAGAACTACGTCGAGGAGGCCGGCGAGTTCCTCTCTGCGGAGCTCGCAAAGGTCGGGATCGAGGCCGAGATCTCAGGCCGCGCCAAGCACTTCTACTCGATCTACACGAAGATGACTCGAAAGGGCAGGGAGTTCAACGAGATCTTCGACCTGACCGCGATGCGGGTCCTGGTCGGCTCGGTCAAGGATTGCTACGGGGCGATCGGGATCATCCACTCGCTGTGGAAGCCCCTGCCGGGGCGCTTCAAGGACTTCGTCGCGATGCCGAAGGCCAACATGTACCAGGCGCTGCACACGACGGTGATCGGCCCGGAGGGGCAGCCGCTGGAGATCCAGATCCGTACGCCGCAGATGCACGAACTCGCGGAGTACGGCATTGCGGCTCACGTGATCTACAAGGAGGGGGCCGACTCGGCCGACGCGGGCAAGGAGAAGATGACCTGGCTGCGGCAGCTGATCGAGGACGAGAAGGAGGCCGAGCCGAAGGAATTCCTGGAGGCGCTCAAGGTCGACCTGTTCGAGGACGAGGTCTTCGTCTTCACCCCAAAGGGCGAGGTCAAGAACCTCTCGGCCGGTTCGACCCCGCTCGACTTCGCCTATGCCATCCACACCGACGTCGGCCACCACTGCGTCGGCGCCAAGGTGAACGGCAAGATCGTGCCGCTCCACTACCAGTTGCGCAGCGGCGACATCGTCGAGGTGAGCACCGCCAAGCGCGGCCGCGGCCCCTCGCGCGACTGGCTCGACTTGGTCAAGACCAAGAGCGCGCGAGAGAAGATCCGCGCCTGGTTCAAGCGCGAGCGACGCGAGGACGCCGAGCGCAACGGGCGCGAGTCCCTCCAGCAGACGTTGAAGAAGCGCGGCCTGCCCGCATCGCGGATCGTCGGTTCGGCCCTGTTCGCCGACGTGATCCGGGAGATGGGCTTTCGCAAGGCCGACGAGTTCTACATCGCGCTCGGCCAGTCGAAGATTTCCTCGCGGGTGGTCGCCAACAAGCTGATGCAGCGGCTCAAGTCGGGAGAGGCGGTCGCCGACGAGGCGCCGCTCGAGGGGCTGGTGCACGGACGCGACGATGACCGGCGCCGCACCCACGACGCGTCCAACTTCGGGATCAAGGTCGAGGGCGTGGACGATGTCGCAGTCCGCCTGGCCAAGTGCTGCCGCCCCGCCCCCGGTGATGGGATCGTCGGCTATGTCTCCCTCGGGCGCGGGATCACGATCCACCGCGAGGACTGCCGCAACCTGAAGGCTTTGAAGCGGGCCCCGGAGAGGTTCACCGATGTCGCCTGGGACGGTGCCGGGGAGGCGACCTACCGGGTCGAGCTCCAGGTCGATGCCTGGGATCGGACCCGTCTGCTCGAGGAGCTCTCCCGCAGCTTCGCTGAGGCCGGGATCAACATCCTCGAAGCGAGTTGCACCACCAAGCATCCGATGGTCAAGAACCGTTTCGTGGTGGAAGTGGGGGATACCGAGCAGCTCAAGGGCGCCATCGCCCGCCTGCGGAACGTCGAAGGCGTCTTCGACGCCTACAGGGTGACCCCGGGCAGCTGACTCGGGCAGGCATGGGAGCCCCCGCCCAAGAGGGGGAGCTGCGGGCGCAACTTTCGCGTGCCTGCGGGTATCTTTACTCCGTCATGTGGGGCCTTACAAAGCGCGCGGGGCTGGTGCTGCTGCCAGTCGTCCTGCTGATCACGATGGCGCTCGCACCGAACGCGATTGCGGCCAAGAAGGTGATCACCAAGTCCAAGACCGTCGGGCTGGTCGGGACCAACGTGGTTCGCAGCGCCGTCGCGAAGTGCCCGCGGACCATGCTCGCGGTCGGCGGCGGGTTCTCGAGCACCCCGCAGCTGTTCGCCGCCCCACCGAACCTCCCGAACTTCTTCGAGTCTCAGCGCGCCGGTGAGCGCGGCTGGCGGGTGACCGCCGGCCAGACCGCGACCAATGGCAGCGGCAAGATCACCGCCTTCGTGTACTGCCGCAAGCAGAATGCTCCAATCAAGGAAATATCCGCTTCGGAGCCCCTTTCGACTCTGGCCCGCTCCCAGAACACCGCGCTAGCCACCTGCCCCAAGGGCACGAAGGCGATCGCCGGCGGGTTCGAGCTGCCCGCGCCCGAGGGAATCGCGACCGTGTTCCCGACCGACTCCGAGAAGTCCGGCGGCCGCGGGTGGACCGTGACCGGAGTTCGCGACAGCGATCCGGCCAGCCAAACCGGCTCGGTCGACGCGATCGCCTACTGCGTCAGGAATGCGACGGCCAAGACCAAGCTTCGGAGCACTCAGTACCGGACGAACGACAAGCAGGACGTCGTCCCGGTCGCGGTGACTCCGACCTGCAAGGCGCCGACTCTCGTTTCCAGCGGCGGGTTCAACGCACCGTTTGCTCAGCGCGGCAGTGAGCGTGGGGCCACACTCGTCACCGAGTCCCGCCGCAAGGGCAATGCCTGGCAGGTCTCGGGCTACGGCCTGGGCCCCAGCAATATCGACCTGTCGCTGACCGCGTTCGCCTACTGCCGCTAGTTACCGGCGAGCGCGGCGCACGGCCTCTTTGATCGCGGCGGCGGCTTTTTCCGCCTCGGCCTCGCTCTTGTACTTGCGCCGCGGCCAGAAGAAGCCCCGCAAGCCGTCCTTGGGCTTGCGCGGCACCACGTGAACGTGCAGGTGGGGGACGCTCTGGCTGACGACGTTGTTGAGCGCGACGAACGAGCCGGGCTTCTCCATCGCCTCCGGTATCGCCCGAGAGAGGAGTTTCGCGTTCCCAAACAACTCCCCGACGAGGTTCGCGGGTAGGTCCGCAAGCGTCTCGAAGTGCTCCCGCGGCACCAGCAGGGAGTGGCCGTGGAAGAGCGGCCGGTTGTCGAGGAAGGCGATCGTGAGCTCGTCCTCGAACACGATCTGTGCCGGCTCCTCTCCGGCGGCTATGCGGCAGAAGAGGCAGTCGTCAGCAGGGGTCAAGCGACGAGCGTCAGCGCTCTCGGTTCGATCCCGATCTGCGCCTCAGTGAACTCGCCGATGTAGTCGCCGTCGACCTGAAGCGGGAAGTGCCGGATCTCGCCCGCTTCGTTCCGGGAGATCGAGGCGATGCTGCTCTCGGTCAGGCCTTCGAAGTGGTCGATGTGCCGGTGCTTGCTCGCCTTCAGGCGTGCACTGAGGACACGCGCGGCAATCGTCGGCATGTCGGCGGGCGAGGCCTGGGCCAGCACCGCCCCCGAGAGCCTGCCGTTGGACAGCTCCGCCCCTTCGCAGACTCGGACCGGGCGTGGGCCGAAGTACGTGAATGGGTCGGAGTTCTGGTAGATCGCGGTGACACCCTCTACCTGCCGGCCGTCGGCAGAGACCGAAAGCCGCACCGGATCGCGCAGGTAGTTGCGCATGAACCCGGTGATTGCGGCCCAGGTGAAGTACCAGCGGCCGCCGCGCGCCTTCATCCGCGGGTGCGAATCAACCCTCCGCACGACCGTCGCGTCGAGGCCCATCCCGCAGGCGAACACGAAGCGACGCCCATTGACGGTGCCGAGGTCGATGCGGCGCGGGCGGAAGTCGTCGGCGATCCCGATCAGGTGCTCGGTCGCATCGACGACGTCGTTCGGGATGCCGAGGGTGCGCGCGACGACGTTGGTGGAGCCGCCGGGGAGAACCGAGACCGGGACTTCCGTCCCCGCGAGCCCGTTGGCGACCTCGTTCAGGGTCCCGTCTCCGCCGAAGGCGACGACGATGTCGTACTCGCCGTTGCGGGCCTCCCGTCCGATCTCGATCGCGTGCTCGGAGGCCTCCGTGTCGATCGCCTCGACCTCGTAGCGCGCCTGCAGCGCGTAGACGACCAGGTTCTTGAGCCGGTTCGAAACCGTGGTCGCGTAGGGATTGACGATGATCAGCATCCGCTTCTTGGCGGCTCCGGGCGTCAGCGGCTTGGCCGGAGAAGCAGTTCCGGGCCTCGGGGGCCCTGGCTGTGGTGGGGCACTGGTCGCGGACACGCCCTCCTTTCTACCCCTCTCCATCGCGTGGTTACTCCGCTGCGGCCTGGCCGGCGCCGAGCGCCACCGGCTCCCCTTCGCCGGTTGCGTGGAAGCGAACCACGTCGCCGTCGGCGATCTCGCGCACCCTCCCCGCGTTGATCAGCAGGTCGACGTGCCCGATCACCTCCGAAAGCGTCAGGAACGCCTGCGTCACCGCCACGTTCCCCCACAGCGCCTGGGCCAGCTCGTAGCCGGTCCGTGGCTCCTCCTCGATCAGGCGGTAAAGCTTCTCGGCGCGGCGCTCGTGCAAGGCGAAGCGCTCGTCGATCAGCGCCACATGATCGGTGATCGGCTCGCCGTGACCGGAGAGGACGATCTCGGCCGGCATCTCCCTGGTCTTGGCCAGTGAGGCGATGTATTCGACCAGCGCCTGGCGGCGACGATCGGAGCCGTCAAGAGGCCGGGAGATCAAGGGATTCGAGGAGATGTGCTTGATCAGGTGGTCGGCGGCAAGCAGGATCCGCCGCTCCTCGTCCCAGAAGACGGTGTCGGAGGGGCTGTGCCCGGGGCGGTGGAGGACCTCGAGCGTGCGGTCACGCAGGTCGAGCCGTTCGCCGTCGGCCAGCGGCCTGGTGACGTGGACCTTCGACCCCCAGGCGCGGAAGCTCCGCGAGACGCTCTGAAGTGCGGTGACGACGTCCTCGGGAATACCGTGGCTCCGCATCAACTGGGCCGCGGCCTCGTCGTCACGCTCAGCGTCCTCGCCGAAGTTCTCGACGAAGTCGACCACGGAGTCGAGCGCCGCGACCTCTGCGCCCGAGCGCTTCGCGACAATGTCGACCAGGCCGAGATGGTCGATGTGCTGATGGGTGAGGATGACCAGGCCGATGTCCTCGATCGAGCGACCGGCCTCGGAGAGCTGGCTCTCGAGCTCATCGAGGGCCTTGCCCGAGTTGGGCCCCGCATCCACCAGGGTGAGCGGGTCGTCCTCGATCAGGTAGCAGTTGACGCGTCCGACCGCGAACGGGGTCGGGATCCGCATGCAATGGATGCCCTCGGCCTCGGCACGCTCGAGCGCTTGCTGGTCTGACATCGTCATGAGCGGATCACCGCCAAGACTTCGTCGCGCTTTCGCTCCATGTCCTCGCGGGAGACAAGCGACTCGAGGTTGAGGCGGAGGAGCGGCTCCGTATTCGAGGGGCGGACGTTGAAGTGCCAGTCCGGGTAGTCGATCGACACGCCGTCGAGCCGCGTGACCTCGGCGTCCTCGTAGCGCGCGGCCAGCTCCTCCATCTTGGCTTCCTGGTCAGCGACCTCGGTGTTGATCTCCCCGGAGATGAAATAGCGCGAGCGGAATTCGGAGATCAGCTCAGCCAGCGACTTGCCCTGCCGGGAGATCAGCTCGAGCATGAGCAGGGCCGGGATCGTCCCGGAGTCGGCGCAGTAGAAATCGCGAAAGTAGTAGTGCCCGGACACCTCGCCGCCGAAGACGGCGCCGGTCTCCCGCATCCGCAGCTTGAAAAAGGCGTGCCCGACCCGGCTCAGATCCGAGCTGCCGCCCTCGGCGGCGACAGTGTCGGGGACCGCGCGGCTCGAGCGCGGGTCGTAGAGGATCGTCGCGCCGGCTTCCTTCGCCAGCGCTGCCCGTGCCAACAGTGCGCAAACGAAGTCGCCGTCGCAGAAGTCCCCGTTGCCGTCGATGAAGAAGCACCGGTCGGCGTCACCGTCCCAGGCGATCGCCAGGTCGACCCCGGTCTTTTTGACCTGGTCGACAATGAACCGGCGGTTCTCCTCCAGCAGGGGGTTGGGCTCACGGTCCGGGAACTCGCCATTCGGCTCCCAGTAGCTGGTGGTCAGCTCGAGACCGAGCTGCTCGAGCAGCGGGCCGACCATCGGTCCGGCCATGCCGTTGCCACCGTCTGCGAGCACGCGCAGGGAGCCGATTGCGTCGGCGTCGACGAAACCGAGCATGTGGCGGCGGAACTCGTCGCCGATCTCGACCGACTCGACTGAGCCCGGTGAGCTGGGGTGCTCGCCGGTGGCCGTGGACATGGACTCGACCTGCGCCCGCACCTCCTGGATGCCCGCGTCGCCGGAGAGGGCCAGGGCTCCCTCGCGCAGCAGCTTCACCCCGGTGTACGGCTTTGGGTTGTGGGAGGCGGTGACCATCGCCCCTCCGTCGAGCTCTCGGGAGCCGACGAGGAAATAGAGCATCTCGGTGGCGACCATCCCCGCATCCAGCACGCTGACCCCTTCGGCGGTGAGGCCGGCGACGAGCGCCTCGGACATCGCCGGCGCGGTCAGGCGCATGTCCCGGCCCACCCCTACCCGCAGCTCGGACGTGGGCTTGTCGCGCAGATCGGCGAGGACCCGGGCGAACGCCCGCCCGATCGCCTCGGCAGTGCCCTCGTCCATCTCTTTGCCGTAGAGGCCACGGATGTCGTAGGCCTTGAAGATTCCCGGCGGCGCCAGGACGTCGCGCTCAGTCAAAGGCGTCCTTCAGGGCCTCGTAGCTCTGCTCGAGCGTTTGCGGCATGACGCGAGTGTCGGCGAGAACCGGCATGAAGTTGGTGTCGCCGCCCCAGCGCGGGACCACGTGCATGTGGATGTGGTGCTCGACGCCGGCGCCGGCGACCCGGCCCTGATTGAAGCCGACGTTGTAGCCGTGAGGGGTGTAGCGGTCCTCGAGACTGCGCATCGCCTGCTGGCCCAGGGCCATCATCTCGGCGACGGTGTCGGCGTCGATCTCCTGGAGCGTCGCGACGTGCTCGAACGGCGCCACCATCAGGTGGCCGTTCGTGTACGGGAACTTGTTCAGGATCACGAAGCAGTGCTCGCCGCGGTGGACGATCAGGTTCCCTTCGTCGTCGCCGGCGGCCGGCTTCGCACAGAAGATGCAGTCCTCTTCGCTGTCTTTGCTCGCGTCCTTCACGTACTCGAGTCGCCACGGCGCCCAGATGCGATGGTTGGCCACGGCGCAATCGTAAGCCGAAGCACCCGTTCGCCCTCGTGCCCTAGAGCCAGCCGCGACGGCGGAAGGAGGCGATCATCGCGACCATGATCACGACCATCGCCGCGACGATCGCGTAGAAGGCGCCGTCGTTTCCCTCGCCGGGGACGCCGACGTTCATGCCCCAGATGCTGGCCAGCAGTGTCAGCGGCAGGACGATGACCGAGATCGAGGTGAGCACGCGGAGGATGTCGTTGACCCGGTGGGAGATCACCGACTCGTTCGTCTCCTCGAGCGCCTCGACCACCTCCTTGTAGTTCTCGAGCATGTCCCAGATCCGCTCGTTGGCGTCGACGACATCGTCGAAGTAGATCTCGAGGTCCAGGTCGGGCGCCAAGTAGCGCTGCTTGACGCCTTCGAGGTCCCGCAGCACAGGGCGCTGCGGGCGGATCACCTTGCGGAAATTGATGATCTCCTGCTTCGCGTTCGAGATGTCGCGGACGATCTCCTCGCCGCGGCCGGAAAAGATGTCCTCCTCCAGCGCGTCGAGCTTGTTGCCGATCTTCCGCAGCATCGGGAAGCAGTAGTCGAAGCTGTCGTCTACCAGCCGGTAGAGCAGGTAGCCAGAGCCGCGCGTGAAGAGCTCGTCGCGGAGTTCCTCCTTCGAGCGGCAGCGCTCGAACAGGTACTCGACGGGCTGTAGGGGCTGGTTCGGGATCGTGACCAGGAAGCCGGGGCCCACGAAGAGGTCGAGCTCGCCGGCGCCGAGCCTGCCTGCCGCCGGGTCGAAGACCGGGAAATTCAGAACGATGAAGAGGTAGCCGTCGTACTCGTCGATCTTCGGCCGCTGGTTTCGGGAGGCGATGTCCTCGAGGTCGAGGGCGTGGAAGTCGAAGTTCTCCTCGAGCCAGGCGATCTCGGCCGGGCCGGTGCCGTCGATCTTGACCCAGCGCAGCCCCTCGGCCGCGATCTCCTCGATCCGCGGTGCTTCAGGCTCGCTCGGCTGACCCGCGACGAGTGGCGCAGGAGAGCGGCCTGGGCGGCGCAGGCGTGGCCGCGGCAGGCTCGGGATCCGCCGCTCGCTCGCCATCTTCTGTGCTCGTCGCGGTCATCGGGACCTAGCTTACGGGAGCCACCCAGTCGCGGGTCAGATGTTGTTTCAGGGGCGTGGCGCCCGCTGGTATAGTCGGCCGCCTACATAGCTTCACCACATCAAGAGGGGTGGAGGGACTGGCCCGCAGAAGCCCCGGCAACCCCCTCGGCGAGATTCACCGCCGAGGAGAGGGTGCCAACTCCAGCAGGTAACAAGCAGCAACGCCTGGGAGATGTGGAGGACCCTTCATCCGGACCTCTGCCCCTCCACAGGCGGAGGTTTTTTCGTTGAAGGCGACCTAGGAGAAGCAAGTGGCACTGGAAGCGCTCAAATGCAAGGAATGTGGAAGCACCTACGAGCTGGATGACAGCTTCGTTTGCGAGCAGTGCTTCGGTCCGCTCGAGGTCGCCTATGACTTCTCTGGAATCGAGCCGGACGAGGCCAAGCGCAAGATCCAGGCCGGTTCACACGGGATCTGGCGCTACGCCGATTTCCTGCCGTTCGCCGGCCGTCCGCAGGATCCGCTCGAGCCCGGCCTGACCCCGCTGATCGCCGCCGACCAGCTTGCCGAGCGGCTCGGCCTCGGGGAGGTCTGGATCAAGAACGACGCCGCCAACCCGACCCACTCGTTCAAGGACCGCGTGGTCGCGGTGGCCGTCGCCAAGGCCAAGGAGCTCGGGTTCGACACCGTCGCCTGCGCGTCCACGGGCAACCTTGCGAACGCGGTCGCTGCCCACGCATCGGCGGCGGGCCTCGATTCCTATGTCTTCGTCCCCGCCGACCTCGAGGAGCAGAAGCTGCTCGCGACCGGGATCTACGGGACCCGGCTCGTGGGGATCAAGGGCACCTACGACGACGTCAACCGGCTCTGTACCGAGCTCTCCCAGACCCGGCCGTGGGCCTTTGTCAACGTCAACATCCGGCCTTACTACGCCGAAGGCTCCAAGACCCTCGCCTACGAGACGATGGAGCAGCTCGGCTGGACACTGCCCGACCGGGTCGTCTGCCCGATCGCCTCCGGATCCCTGTTCACGAAACTGGGCCGTGCGATGTCCGAGTGGATCGAGCTCGGCCTCGTCAGCGGCAAGCTGCCCGTCTTCAACGGCGCCCAGGCGCAGGGCTGTTCGCCTGTGGCCACCGCGTTCGCCGAAGGCTGGGACGCCTGCAAGCCGCAGAAGCCGGACACGATCGCCAAGAGCCTCGCAATCGGCGACCCCGCTGACGGGGTCTACGCCCTCGACCTTGCGCGCAAGACCTCCGGCTCGATCGACTCGGTCACCGACGACGAGATCCGCGCAGGGATCAAGCTTCTGGCCGAGACCACCGGGGTCTTCACCGAGACCGCGGGCGGCGTCACCGTGGCGGTCTTGTCCAAGCTCGCCGACCGCGGGGATATCGGTGCCGACGAGCGCGTCGTCGTCTACATCACGGGGGAGGGGCTGAAGACCCTCGACGCCGCCCGGGAGAGCTTCTCTATGTACGAGATCGAGCCCACCCTCGCCGATTTCGAGGCGACGGTCGAACAGCCCGCGGCGGTATAAGTCCGGCCCGTGGCAGTCACAGTCAAGATCCCGACCCAGTTGCGCGCCGTTACCGGCGGGGAGGAGGAGCTCTCGGTCGAGGGCTCGACCGTCGGTCAGGTTCTCGATGCCGTCTTCGAGCAGCACGGCGACCTCCGCGACCGGATCACCGAGGACGGCGACCTGCGCCGGTTCGTGAACGTCTACGTCGCCGGCGAGGACATCCGCTTCCAGCAGGGCCTCGACACTTCGGTCGAGGACGGCGCCGAGGTGACCATCCTTCCAGCGGTAGCTGGAGGCGCATAAACCCGGCATTTACCAGCAGCTCCTCAGCTTCGCTTCTGGGGCTGCCGGGGGAGGGCTCGATTGAATGGCCCATATGAGGCGGCCCATATGAAACCTCCTGTGTTGATCCTCTGCGGCGGGCGTGGGACCAGGCTCCGCGAGCAGACGGTCGAGATTCCCAAGGCGCTGGTCGAGATCGGCGGGCAGCCGATCCTCTGGCACGTGATCCGGATCTACGCCGCGCACGGCTTCGAGCGCTTCGGACTGCTGACCGGTCACAAGGGCGAGATGATCCGGGACTGGGTGGCCGCGGAGGAGTGGCCCGGTGGCCTCGAGATCGAGGCGATCGATACGGGAGAGGACACCCCGACCGGCGGGCGGATCGCACTGGTGGCCGACCGGGTCGCGGGCGGGACCTTCTGCGCCACTTACGCAGACGGGGTCGCCGACCTCGATCTGGCGGCCCTGCTCGACTTCCATGCCGGCCACGGATCCCTTGCGACGGTGACCGTGGCTCGTCCCCGGCTTCAGTTCGGGATCGCGCAGCTCGACGGGGATGACCGGGTGGCCGGGTTCGAGGAGAAACCACAGCTCGAGACCTGGATCAACGGCGGCTTTTTCTGTTTCGAGCCAGGGGTACTCGAATACTTGAACGACGATTCGGTGCTCGAGCGAGAGCCACTCGAGCGTCTGGCAGCAGCTGGCGAGCTGCGTGGCTTCCGGCACCGAGGGTTCTGGGACTGCATGGACACCTATAAGGATGCGGTCGAGCTCAACGACCTCTGGGCACGCGGCGAGGCACCTTGGCTTCGCTGGTAACCGGTGCCCACGGTTTTGCGGGCGCCTGGCTGTGCAAAGCCTTGCTCGACCAGGGCGACGAGGTGTTCGGGTATGACCGCGGCGATCCGGCGCGTTCGGGGCTCGAACTGCTGGGGATCGCAGACCGGGTTGAGGTCGTCAACGGGGACGTCACCGACAGCGAGCTGCTGAGCGAGGCGGTCCGGGCGCGCCGCCCACGTCAGGTCTTCCACCTTGCGGCCCGGACGATTGTCGGCGAAGCGAGCGCCTCCCCCGCCGCTACTTTCGATGCCAACGTCCGCGGTACCTGGACCCTGCTCGAGGTCTGCCGTGCCGAGGAGGTCGAAGCGACCGTGGTCGCCTCCTCCGACAAGGCCTATGGCCCCAGCGACGAGCTGCCCTATACCGAGGAAACGCCGCTGCGGCCGACCTTTCCCTACGACTCCAGCAAGGCCGCAGCCGACCTGATTGCACGCAGTTACTTCCACAGCTACGGGGTGCCGGTCGCCGTGACCAGGTTCGCGAACCTCTACGGGGGTGGCGATCTCAACTTCTCGCGGCTGATTCCCGAGACCGTTACCGCGGTGCTCGACGGGCGAGCGCCGGTGATCCGTTCCGACGGCTCGCCCGAACGCGACTATCTCTACGTCGAGGACGCGGGCCGCGCTTACCTGGCGATTGCCGCCCTCCTGAGAGACGGCAAGGGAGGAGGGGAGGCCTTCAACGCCGGTGGGGGCGAGTCGCACTCGGTTCGCGAGGTGGTCGACCTGATCGGAGAGCTCGGCGGTTCCGAGGTCGAGGCTGACTACCAGGGAGAAGGAGTGCCCGCGGGCGAGATCCATCGCCAGTGGTTGGATGCCGGCAAGCTGGAGAAGACGACCGGGTGGAGTCCCCAGGTCGACCTGCGTGACGGGCTCACCCGCACGCTCGCGTGGTACCGGGAGCATCCGGAAGTACGGCAAGCAGCCTGACCGAGACGCGCCCGGCAGGATTCGAACCTGCGGCCTTTCCCTCCGGAGGGGAACGCTCTATCCAGCTGAGCTACGGGCGCTGAAGGCTCAGGTTAGTGGCTGTTTTGCACGAAGCAGAACGAACACATGTTCGTTTCATGTCTGCTCACAGCCCTAATCTGGTCTCCGTGAAGACCATCCATCGAGGAAACACCACTGAGGCTGCCGTACTGCACGCTCTGGTGGAACGAGGATTTCAGGTGCTAGTTCCGTTTGGCGAAGGCGCGCCCTACGACTTGGCGGTAGCCCTGCCCGATCAGACCCTCGTGCGGATCCAGTGCAAGACGGCGCGGCAATACAGGAGATACCGCGGCGTCATTGTGTTTAACAGCAGGGCATCCGACCACGGTCACGGCCAACGCACCTACCACGGACTCGCTGATTTTTTCGGGGTTTGTTTTCCGACTTCTGGAACGGTTTACCTAGTCCCAGTCGCTGACGCGCCTATGTCCGTCGTGACTCTTCGGGTCGAGCCAGCATTGAACAACCAACGCAATGGCGTTCGCATGGCATCCGACTTTGAGGTTGCCCGATGGTCGGAAAAGGACCTGCGCAATGCAATGCGGAGGACGAGCGGGGAAAGACTTAAGGAGCTCTTTCATGACGAGCGCGGTAGCTGGCGCCCACCGACAGCAGCGATCGCTTCTACGCTTGCCGCGTGGATCTCTCGCTTGCATTCCTGGGCACCGGTGGGTCAGTGCCGACCGAGCGCCGCGCGACGGCGTGCGTCCTGCTGCGCGCCGGCGGCGACCGGATCCTGATCGACTGCTGCGAGGGGGCCCAGCGGCAGATGCACCGCTCCACCGGACTGGTCCCGGTCGACGAGATCTACATCACCCACTACCACGCCGACCATTACCTGGGACTGCCTGGCCTGCTCAAGACATACGACCTGATGGCGCGGGAGGCGCCCCTGCGAGTGATCGGCCCCCCGGGGTTGGTCGACCTGTTCAAGACGCTCGGCCGGATCTTCGGCCGGGTCCGCTACGAGCTCGAGCTCGTTGAGCTCGCCGAGGGCGAGGCGGTTGCCCACGACGACTACGAGCTGCGGAGCTTCCCGGTCGAGCACCGGGTGCGGGCGTACGGATACGCGCTGGTCGAGGCGGAGCGGCCGGGACACTTTGACCCCGGCCGCGCGCGGGAGCTCGGCGTCACCGATGTCCGCGACTTTGGCGTGCTCCAGCGCGGCGAGCCGGTCGAGACTCAGAACGGGACGGTGCAGCCCGAGCAGGTGATGGGGGAGGCGCGCCGGGGCCGCAAGATCGTGATCAGCGGCGACACCGCGCCGAGCGAGATGACCCGGATCGCCGCCCACCAGGCCGAGCTCCTCGTCCACGACGCCAGCTTCGCCAACGAGGAGTCAGCGCGTGCCGTCGAGACCGGGCACGCGACGGCGGCCGGCGCCGCGCAGCTCGCGGTCGACGCCGAGGCCGCGATGCTCGCCCTCGTCCATGTCAGCTCCCGCTACAACGTCACCGAGGTGCTGCACGAGGCTCGGGCGATCCATGCGAACTGCTTTGCCGCACGCGATTTCGACCTGGTCGAGATCCCGTTTCCGGAGCGAGGGGAGCCCCGGCTGATCGAGGGTGGCGCACGTCAAATCCGCGAGCCGGCGACCGAGCCCCTACCCCAGTCGCCCTAGCTAGTCCTTTTCTTCTTTTTCCGCTTGCACTTGAGCTTCCCCTTGATGCGCTTCAGGCGGAAGCCCTTTTTGCACTTCTTCTTCGCGGGTGCCGCGGCTGGCGGAGCAGGCGGTGCCGGAAGCTGGTTGACGACCTCCGCAGCGCCGAGGTCGCAGCGTCCGGTGGTTGCGGTCCCGCGGGCGGTCCCCACCTGATCGACGGGATCGCATAGGACACCGCCGGCGCCGGGCGGGTTCGGGTTACCGGCTTCGAGCGCCGGCGACCCGGCGAGCAGGGGGATGGTCCCGTTCGGGAGCAGCGCGCCCACCACCGGATCGACACCGGTCAGGTACCCGACGGCCGTGTCGACGAAGGGCGGGGTTACGGAATCACCGAAGTCACAATTGCCCGGGGTCTCGATCAGCTCGTATCCCAGCCGGGTCACGTCGGACGAGATGGTGAACTCACTGCAGTCGTTTGCGACTGCCTTGTCCCTGTTGTTGGCGATGACGGAGTTGGCGATCAACGTCGAAACCCCCTGGCTCACGAAGCCGCCTCCGTCGCCGACGTTGTCCCCGTTCGAGTCAGCCGCATTGTTGACCATGGTCACGTTGTTGAGCGCAGAGATCCCGTTGACGCTGAGCGCGCCACCGTTGCCGAACGACTTGTTGCCGGAGAAGGTCGTGTTCGTGAAGCTGGTGTTGCCGTTTGTGAAGGCCGCGACCGCACCACCCCCGGTGGCAAACGTGGTGCCCCTGCTCTCGTTGCCGTCGAAGAGAACGCGATTGAAGAAAGAGGTCCCATTGCTGCCGATGAAGATGGCGCCCCCGCCCTGGCTGCCCAGGGAGATGTTTCCCCGGAATGCCGAGTCGGTCACCGTCAACGTGCCCGGCGCAGCCGTCGTCCAGCTGAGCCCGGCGCCGTTTCCGGTGGCGCCGTCAGTGGTCAGATTGCTCTCGACCGCAACGTCGTCCAAAGCCAGGCTCGTCGCCGACTCGATTGCGCTGCCGCTGGTGGCCCCCGTGAGGGTGACTCCGCTCAGGTTGACGGTTACCGCAGCGCCGCCGGTCATCGTGAACAAGTCGCCGGCCGTGATCCGATTGAGGACAGTCGCACCCGGGCCGGCGCCGGTGATGGTGACGTTGCGATTGACGGTGAAAGGCCCTGTGTAGGTATTTGGTCCGAGGGTGATCGTTGTGCAGCTAGGTTGCGCGAGAGCGGCCGCGAAGTTCGCACTGGTGGCCGGGTTGGGGTTACCGCACCCCGCAAACGCCGACGGGGCCGGGCCCGCCACCACCGCGCAGGCCGTAAGCGCAAAGAGCAGCGCCGCCCGCCGCATCACCGCTTCCTCTTCTTGCGGCGGACGCACTTCTTCTTTTTCTTGCCCGACTTCGTCTTCACCTTTTTGAGGCGGAAGCCCTTCCTGCACCTCCGCCGGCTGGCCGTTGCGGGCGGGGCCGCCGCGGCCGGCAGGACAAGCTCGGTTGCGCCAAGGTCGCAGCGTCCGGTGAGCGCCGATCCGCGGACCGTGCCGATCTGATCGGTCAGCTCACACGCCTGCGAGCTTGACCCCGGCGGCGCCGGATTGCCGGTGTTGATGGCGGGGGAGCCGAGGAGAAGCGGCACGGTGCCGTTGGGAGCGAGAGCGCCCAGTCCCGCTGGAATGCCCGTCTGGTATCCGGCCGCGGTGTCGATGAAGGCGCCGGAGTTTCCGAAGGTGCAGTTGTTGTTCTTCTCGATCAGCACATAGCCCAACCGGGTCACCAAGCGGCCGGCCATGAACAGGTCGCTGCAATCGTCGCCGCCGACGATGCCGTTGGTCTCGTTGCCGGCGATGATCGTGTTGGCGAGTGTGGTCAGCGAGCCTTCGACCTCGATCCCGCCACCGTCGCCGGCCGGATCACTGTTGTCGTTGGCGGTGTTGCCGGTGATCGTGACGTCGTTGAGGTGCATGGTCCCCTGTTGGCTGATGGCGCCGCCGGAGGCATTGGCCGTGTTGCCGACGAAGGTGGTGTTCGAGAGGAAGGTGGTCCCACTCGAGGCGAGTCCACCACCTCCTCCCATGCTGGTTCCTCCGTTGACGTCATTGCCAAGGAAAGAGACGCGGTTGAACGTCTTTGTCCCGGTGCCCGACAGGTAGGCCCCGCCGCCCTGGAAGTTGTTGGCGACGTTCTCGGAGATCGCGGAATCCGTGACGTTCAGCGTCGCCGGAGACGCGCCGTTCCAATAGATCCCGCCACCGTCACCGCCGTCGGCCCCGGTGCCGCTGGTGGTGTTCGCCGTGATCACTGCATTGGTCACGGCCAGGGGGCTGTTGGTCGCATGGACCCCGGAACCGTCGGTTGCACCGGTGATCGTGAAGCCGTTGAACGTCACTCCGGGGGCCGGGGCGTTGGTGAGCGTGAACACGTTGCTGTTTGCGCCGCCTGCGCCCGTCACCGTGGTCAGTCCCGGCCCCGCTCCGTTGACCGTGACAGTGCGGTTGACCGTGAAGTTGCCGCTGTAGTTGCCCGGCCCGAGCGTGATCGGGTTGCAGTCGGGGCTGGCGAGGGCCGTCTGGAGCTGGGCGCCGGTAGTGGGGTTCGGGTTGGGGCACCCGGCGAACGCCGACGGTGCCGTGGTCGCAGCCGTCACGCAGATGGCCATCAGCGCACAGAGAAAGGCGCTGCGCCTGCGAATCCCTGGTGTCCCGCTTCCCATCGCTTCGGACTATACGCCCAATTTCCGGGCTGCAAATCACGAAAGCCCGGGAACGGCGCTGCTATGTTGGTCGAGCACCTTTAACCCGGTCCAGAGAGGCCAGGAAGGAGCAGCAAGTGAGCACGGAAGAGCGCGCCGCCGAGCGCGTGGTCCTCGATAGCGGCGACCTGCGTCGGACCCTCGTCCGGATCTCCCACGAGATCGTCGAAAAGAACGGTGAGGCCGGTGCCCTGGCGCTGGTCGGCATCCACACCCGGGGCGCACTCCTGGCCAAGCGGCTGCACGCGCTGGTCGGCGAGCAGCTCGGCACCGAGGTCCCGCTGGGCGATCTCGACATCTCCTTCTACCGCGACGACGTCGAAGACCGCCCGCCTGACGGTCAGCCGGTGGTCCACTCTTCCCACCTCGACTTCGACCTCGCGGGGCGCACCGTCGTCCTCGTTGACGACGTCCTCTACACGGGGCGCACCGTGCGGGCCGCGGTCGACGCGCTGTTCGACTACGGTCGCCCGCGCCGAGTGCAGCTGGCGGTCCTCGCCGATCGCGGGCACCGAGAGCTGCCGATCCGGCCCGACTACGTCGGCAAGAACCTGCCGACCGCGCCGACCGAGCGGGTCAACGTCCGGCTCGAGGAAACCGACGGCCGCGACGAGGTTGCGATCGCGGTTCCCGAAGAGGTCGAAGCATGAGGGCTCCGTCATGAAACATCTCCTGGGCGTCGAGCACCTCTCCCGCGAGGAGATCGAGCGGATCCTCGCGCGGGCGCAGGGCTTCGCCGAGGTCGGCCGCCGCGAAATCAAGAAGGTCCCGACCTTGCGGGGGCGCACGATCGTCACTCTCTTCTTCGAATCCAGCACCCGGACGAGCTCTTCATTCGAGCTCGCGGCCAAGCGGCTCTCTGCCGACGTCGTCTCGATCAAGGCGGCCGGCTCCTCGGTTGACAAGGGGGAGAGCCTGCGCGACACGGTCGCAACCCTCTCTGCCTACGACCCGGCGGCGATAGTGGTCCGCTCGCCCCACGCCGGCGCCGCCGACATGGTCGCCCGGTGGACCGACGCCGCCGTCGTCAACGCCGGTGACGGCAAGCACGAGCACCCGAGCCAGGCGCTGCTCGACCTCTTCACCCTGACCCAGCGCCTGGAGTCAATTGAGGGGACCAAGATCTGGATCGTCGGCGACGTCCTTCACAGCCGGGTCGCCCGCTCCGGGCTGCTCGCCTTCCGCGAAATGGGCGCCGAGATCACCCTCTGCGGTCCGCCCACGCTGATCCCGCGCGGGATCGAGTCGCTTGGCTGCGAAGTCGTCTACGACCTCGACCGGCTCAGCGAGGCGGATGTCGTCTATGCGCTGCGGATGCAACTCGAGCGGATGGGAGAAAGCTTCGTCCCGTCGCTGCGCGAGTACGCGGCCCGCTACCAGATCGACTCGCGCCGGCTCGGACCGCGGCAGCTGCTGATGCACGCGGGGCCGATCAACCGCGGCGTCGAGCTGGCGCCAGACGTGATCGACTCGCCCCAGTCGCTGATCACCGCCCAGGTCGAGAGCGGCCTGGTGGTCCGGATGGCGATCCTCTACGAGCTGCTCACCGGCCGGGAGCGAACCAAGCCCGGCGCGCCGGTGGCGCCGCTCGAGGGAGAACCGACGATCGCATGAGCAAGGTTGGAGTCAAGACACCGCCCCGGGGCCGCGCGGCACTCGCCTGGCGCGAAGGCGCCGCGCCCGATCTGATCCTGCGGTCGGTCCGGGCCTTCGACCCTCGCACTGGAATCGATTCGATCCAGGACGTGGTCGTCCGTGGAGGCGAGATCGCTGAGATCCTCGAGGCTGGTACCGCCCAGCTCGATGACGCCGAGGTAATCGAGGGGGAGGGCCTCTTGGCCCTGCCGGCGTTCGTGGATCCCCACGTCCACCTGCGCACCCCCGGCCAGGAGCACAAGGAGGACCTGGAGACCGGGACCAGGGCCGCCGCCGCGGGTGGCTATTGCCGGGTCTTTGCGATGGCCAACACCGAGCCGCCGGTCGACTCGGCCGCGATCCTGGGCTCGCTGCTCGAGCGCGCCGCGAAGGATGCCTCGATCCCGGTTGGCTTCTTCGCAACGGTCACCCGAGGAATGGCGGGCGAAGAGCTGACCGAGATGGCTGAGCTCGCTGACGCCGGAGCGGTCGGGTTCAGCGACGATGGTCTGCCGGTGAGGAGCGCGCGGGTGCTGCAGCGTGCGCTCCAGTACCAGCGCCTGGCAGGCGGGGTGATCGCCCTGCACGAAGAGGATCCTGAACTGACCGCAGGAGGCGTCATGCACGAAGGCGAGGTCTCGGCGGTACTCGGCCTTGCGGGAGTTCCGCCCCTGTCGGAGTCGACGATGATCGCCCGGGACGCGGCGATCGCTCTTTATGAAGGGGCGCGAATCCATGTCCAGCACCTCTCGGCACGCGCGTCGGTCGAAGCGGTCGCCGCGGCCAAGGGCCAGGGCATCGCGGTCACCTGCGAGGCCACCCCACACCACCTCACCCTGAGCGACGACGCAGTTCGATCTCTGGATCCGCGTTTCAAGATGAATCCCCCGCTCCGCACCGAGGACGACCGCCGGGCCCTGATCGAAGCACTCCGCGAGGGCACGATCGACTGCATCGCCACCGACCACGCGCCGCACGCCCAGGAGGAAAAGGAAGTCCCGTTCGAGGTCGCGGCCATGGGGGTCACCGGCCTCGAGACCGCGTTCGCCGTCCTCCACACGGACCTGGTCCTCCCGGGAGTGCTCGAGCTCGGGACGCTGGTCGAGCGAATGACGGCGGGTACCGAGCCATTCGGCTTCGACCCGCCGCGGCTGGAGAGCGGGACCGAAGCAAACATCGCGCTGATCGACCCGGAGGCGGAGTGGACGGTGGGCGAGGACGGCTATGAAAGCCGTTCGGCCAACTCCTGCTTCGCCGGGCGCAAGCTGACCGGGCGGGTGCAGATGACGGTCGCCGCCGGCCGGGTCGCCTACCGGCAACGCGCGTTCGCCATCGGAGCTGCAGCGTGAGCGCCCCAAAGCTCGACGCCGAGCGGGCGGCCCTGGTCGTCGTCGACGTTCAGGAAGCTTTTCGCAAGGCGATCCCGGACTTCGAAGACGTAGCCAACGCGAGCAGCGTCTTGGTCCAGGGTGCCGATGCAATCGGGATCCCGATCGCGGTCACCGAGCAGTATCCGAAGGGCCTCGGGAAGACCGTGCCCGAGATTTCCGAGCATCTCCCGGGAAAGACAAAGCCGATCGAAAAAGTCCGCTTCTCCGCGGCTGCGGCCGACGGCTTCAACCTCGACGGCCGCAACCAGGCACTCGTCTGCGGGATCGAGACCCACGTCTGCGTCAACCAGACGGTCCTCGATCTGATCGAGCAGGGGGTGGAGGTGCACGTCGCGCGGGACGCGGTTGGCTCCCGGACTGCCGAGAACCGCGAGCTCGGCATGGCGAAGATGGCCGAGGCCGGCGCCGTCACCACCAGCGTCGAGACCGCGCTATTCGAGCTCCTCGGCGGCTCGGACCACGAGGCCTTCAAGGAGGTGCAGGCCCTTGTCAAGTAACGGCAGCGGCGCTGACGGCTTCTTGCTGCTCGAGGATGGAACGCGACTCGACGGGGTGCTCTGCTTCGAGGGCGAGCCCGCCACTGGCGAAGTGGTTTTCAACACCTCGATGACCGGCTACCAGGAGGCAGTCACCGACCCCTCGTATGCCGGGCAGATCCTGGTCTTCACTTATCCGCTGATCGGTAACTACGGAGTCTCCGCGGAGGCGATGGAGTCGGAACGGGTCCAGGTCCGCGGCGTCGTCATGAGGGAAGGCAAGAATGGAGAGGACGTCGCCACAGCCGAGGGCGGCTGGCTCGATTGGCTTCGGGACTGCGAGGTTCCGGCAATTGAAGGTCTGGACACCCGCGCGCTGGTCCGGCACATTCGCGACCGCGGAGCGATGCGCGGCGGGATCTTCCCCGAGTCGGTCAGCGAGTCCGAGGCCCGCGAGGCAATCGAGTCGGAGCCCTCGATGGAGGGAGCCGACTTCGCCAAGACGGTGACGCCACCGGAGCCGGTCGAGATCGATGGCACCGGGCCGCACATCGTCGCACTCGACACCGGGATCAAGCTGTCGATCATCCGCCAGTTCAAGCAGCGTGGCGCGAAGTTGACGCTGCTTCCCTGCACGACCTCGGCTCGGGACGTCCTGGATCACAACCCCGATCTGGTCTTCCTTGCCAATGGCCCCGGCGACCCGGCGGCGCTCGACTACGTCGTCGCTCAGATCAGGGATGTAGTCGGGAAGAAACCGGTGGTGGGCATTTGCCTCGGCCACCAGCTCCTCTGCCGGGCGGTCGGTCTGGAGACCTTCAAGCTGCCCTTCGGTCACCGCGGCGCCAATCACCCGGTCAAGGACCTCGCCACGGGGACGATCGAGATCACCGCCCAGAACCACGGCTTCGCGGTCGCCGGGCCCGGCGGTGAGCAGAAGCTCGAGACGGACGAGCCGGTGCGTTGGGACACAGACTTCGGCGCAGCCGAGCTCTCCCACCTCAACCTCTACGACCGCACGGTCGAGGGTCTCGTCCTCAAGGACGTCCCGGGCTGCACAGTCCAATACCACCCCGAGGCCGGCCCCGGGCCCCACGACGCCCGCCACCTGTTCGACCGGTTCATGGAGATGGCGACGTGACCGATCACGTGACGAGCGAAGCCGGCGTCGAAGCCGTGACCGGAAAGTTGAAACGGGCGACGGCTGCCCTCGATCAGGCCGCCAAGGAGAGAAAACTGAGCGGTGAGTCGGAGTTCGGTCCGGCGGATCGCGAGGCCCTAAGAGGTGTCATTGCGGAGCTGTGGCACGAAGACTGCGAGTGGTTTCCACTGATCGCAGGTGTCGAGGGCGCGACCACATATCGAGGCCGCGACGGGATCATGTCCTTCTACGAGGACTTCTGGGGCACGTTCGAGGTGGCTTATCTAGAGCCGGAGTTCCGCGTAGTCGGCAACACCGTCGTCTATCTCTCGACCATGGACCTGCGAGCCAGGGAAAGCGGGCTGGAGCTCACCCGGGAGCTCGGAGTCGTCTACGAAATCGACGGGGAGCAGATCCGCATCGGCAGGGCATACGACTCGCATGCGGTTGCCCTTGAGGCAGCGGAGGAACTGAATGCCAAGGCGTGACGACATCGAGAAGATCCTGCTGATCGGGTCGGGGCCGATCGTGATCGGGCAGGCGGCCGAATTCGACTATTCCGGCGTTCAGGCCTGCAAGGTGCTGCTCGAGGACGGCTACGAGGTGGTGCTGGTCAACTCGAACCCGGCGACGATCATGACCGACCCCGAGTTCGCCAACCGCACCTATGTCGAACCGTTGCTCCCCGGGCCGGTGGCGAAGATCATCGAGCGCGAGCGGCCGGACGCGCTGCTGCCCACGCTCGGAGGCCAGACCGCGCTCAACCTCGCCAAGGCCCTCCATGACGACGGCACTCTCGCCAAGTTCGACGTCGAGCTGATCGGCGCCGACTACGACGCCATTCACCGTGCCGAGGACCGCGAGGCCTTTCGCGACACGATGGAAGCGGCCGGCCTGCGAGTGCCGATCTCGAAGATCGTCGAGTCGGTTGACCAGTGCGATGCGGCGCTCGAAGCAGGCGAACTGAAGCTGCCGCTGATCGTCCGGCCGGCGTTCACCCTGGGAGGAGAGGGGGGAGGCGCCGCCTCGACCGAGACCGAGCTGCGCCAGGTCGTCTCCGAGGGCCTTGCGGCGAGCCCGATCAATCAGTGCCTGGTGGAGGAGTCGGTGCTCGGCTGGGGAGAGTTCGAGCTCGAGGTGATGCGCGACCGCAACGACAACGTCGTGATCATCTGCTCGATCGAGAACGTCGACCCGATGGGTGTGCACACGGGCGACTCGGTCACCGTCGCCCCGGCCCAAACCTTGACCGACTCCCTCTACCAGGAGCTCCGCGACCAGGCGATCAGGGTGATCCGCGCGGTCGGGGTGGAGACCGGCGGCTCCAATGTCCAGTTCGCGGTCAGCCCCGAGAACGGTGAGATCGTCGTGATCGAGATGAACCCGCGGGTCTCACGTTCCTCGGCCCTGGCGTCGAAGGCGACCGGCTTCCCGATCGCCAAGATCGCCGCCAAGCTCGCGGTCGGCTACGCCCTGGAGGAGATCCCGAACGACATCACTTCGGTAACGCCGGCGGCCTTCGAGCCGACGATCGACTATGTCGTGGTCAAGATCCCGCGCTTCGCATTCGAGAAGTTCCCCGGCGCCGAGGGCAGGCTCTCGACGCACATGAAGTCGGTCGGCGAGGTGATGGCGATCGGCCGGACCTTCCGCGAGTCGTTCGCGAAGGCAATGCGCTCGCGCGAGCTCGATGACGAGCCCGAGCTCCCGACCTCGACCGGGGAGCTGCTCGAGCGGCTGATCAGCCCCTCGGCCGACCGCTTCGATCTCGTGCTGGAGGCCTTTCGCCGCGGGATCGAGATCGAGCGCGTTGCCGATGCGACCGCAGTTGATCCCTGGTTCCTGCGCGAGCTGCAAGCGCTCGCAACCGAAGGTGACGGAACCGAGGGACTCGAGCGCACCTACCGTTCCGTCGACACCTGCGCTGCGGAGTTCGAGGCAGCGACGCCCTACTACTACAGCGCCCACGAGAGGTCGAACGGATCGGAGGTGCGGCGGGGAGACAAGGACTCCGTCGTGATCCTCGGCGCCGGCCCGAACCGGATAGGGCAGGGGATCGAGTTCGACTACTGCTGCGTACATGCGGCGATGACAGTCCGCGAGTCCGGCCGCGACGCGGTGATGATCAATTGCAATCCCGAGACGGTCTCGACCGACTACGACACCTCGGACCGCCTCTACTTCGAGCCGCTCACCGCCGAGTATGTGCTCTCCGTCATCGGGATCGAACAGCCCGAGGGAGTCATCATCCAGTTCGGCGGGCAGACCCCGCTGAAGCTGGCCCGCGCGCTGCAGGAGGCCGGCGCCCCGCTGCTCGGCACCCCGGTCGACGCGATCGATCTGGCCGAGGACCGAGGCCGCTTCGGTGCGCTGCTCCGCCGCCTCGAGATCGCCCACCCTCCATATGGCACGGCGCTGTCGGCCGATGAGGCGGTGGCTATCGCCGAGGACGTCGGCTTCCCATTGCTGGTCCGGCCCTCCTATGTGCTCGGCGGCCGGGCCATGGAGATCTGCTACTCGTCCGAGGACCTCGAGGCTTACCTCGGTGCGAACGTGAAGGCCGACCAGGAGCACCCGCTCCTGCTCGACCGCTTCCTCGAGAACGCGATCGAGGTCGACGTCGATGCGCTCGCCGACGGCACCGACGCCTACGTCGCCGGGATCATGCAGCACGTTGAGGAGGCCGGGGTCCACTCCGGCGACTCCGCCTGCGTCTTGCCGCCGATGAGCCTCGGCGAGGAGATGCTGGAGGGGATCCGCGAGACCACCCGGCGGATCGCGCTCGAGCTCGGGGTGATCGGTTTGATCAACATCCAATACGCGGTCGCCGACGGCGCCCTCTATGTGATCGAGGCCAACCCGCGGGCCTCACGGACGGTTCCGTTCGTGAGCAAGGCGATCGGCACGCCGCTCGCAAAGATCGCCTGCCGATTGATGCTGGGTGAATCGGTCGCCGACCAGGAGCTCCCGACCGGGTCCGATGAGCACGTCTCGGTCAAGGAGGCCGTTCTGCCGTTCTCGCGCTTCGCCGGCGCCGACGCGGTTCTGGGACCGGAGATGAAGAGCACCGGCGAGGTGATGGGCATCGCCAATGACTTCCCGACGGCGTTCGGCAAGGCGCAGGCCGCCGCCGGAGTTGCGCTGCCCCGGGAGGGCACGATCTTCATCAGCGTCACCGATGTCGACAAACCTGCTGCAACCCAGATCGCTGCCCGTTTCCACGACCTCGGCTTCAAGATCATCGCCACCGGTGGCACCGCGCAGACGATCTCGGGGATGGGCGTCCCGGTTCGCCGGATCAACAAGATCGGCGAGGGTTCTCCTCATGTAGTGGATTGCATCCGGGGTGGGGAGGTCGACCTCGTCATCAACACGCCGACGGGCTCGGGTGCTCGAGCCGACGGATATGAGATCAGGACCGCGGCAGTTCGCGAGGGCATCCCCTGTCTCACCACGATGACCGGCGCCTCGGCCGGCGCCCGGGCAATCTTCGCCGAGCTCGCCGGGGAGGCCGAGGTGCGGACGCTCCAAGAACTTCACGATCGTCCTCACCAGCGCGAGGGCGTCGCGCGCTAAAAATGCGACGGCGGTGTGAAGTGATCGCCAACCGCGAGTCCGGGAGCTACCGGGTGTTCTCGGTTCGCGACGATTCCGGCTCCGGGCCGGCCGCGGGGCAGTTCTACATGCTCGCCGCGGAGTCCCGCTGGGAAGGGCCGACAGGGCGCCCCTACCTGGCCCGCGCCTTCTCGGTCGCGCAAGCCGAGGTGATCGAGGGCGGACACCGGCTGGAGTTCCTGGTCGAGCCGATCGGTCCGGGGACCGACCGCCTCGCCAAGCTGGAGGTGGGGGAAGGGATTTGGCTCACCGGGCCGCTCGGCCGCGGCTTCTCGCGGCCGGCCGAGCTGGTCCCCGGTGCCGCCGGAGCGATTCTGGTCGGCGGCGGCATCGGGGTGGCGCCGCTCGCGATCTGGCAGCGGCAGCTGCGCGCGGCCGGGTCTCCCACCCGGATCTTGCTCGGCTTTCGGGACCCTGAGCATCACGGCGGCACCGATCTCTTCGACTGCTCCGAGGTCCGGATCGCGACCGACGACGGCCACGCCGGTACCAAGGGCCGGGTTACCGACCTACTCGCTGTGCTGCTGGAGGGAGACCAGGCGGCGGCCGGTCCGGTCTATGCCTGCGGTCCGCCGCCGATGCTGGAAGCGGTGCGGATCATGTGCGGCGAAGCCGGCGTGCCGGCAGAGCTCGCGCTGGAGGCGCCGATGGCGTGCGGGTTCGGCGCCTGTATGGGTTGCGCGATCCCGCTCGCTTCCCACGTCGGCGAGGGTTACATGCGCCTTTGTCTCGACGGGCCGGTTGTGAACGCGGCCGACATAGAGACTGCGCTGGTTCGCGGCAGCGGTCATGAATCTGCAACCGCCTCCCCCGCTTCGCGCCCGGGGGCAGCGGTCTAGCGCTCGTCATGAGTGGCCCAGATCGGCCGGTCAAGTTGTGCGGGCTCGAGCTCGAGCACCCGGTGATCAATGGCTCGGGCACCTTCGATGCGATTGCCGCCCGGCGGTCCTTCGGCGACCACCTCTTCTCACAGGAGGTGTTTCCGTTTGCCGCCTTTGTCTCGAAGACGATCACCCCAAAGCCCCGGGTGGGCAATCCGCCGCCGCGCCTTTGGGAGGAACCGCACGGGCTTGTCAACTCGATCGGGCTTCCGAACAAGGGCCTCGACGGCTTCCTCGCCGAGGACTTGCCGAAGCTCGCCGAGCTTCCGGTGCCGTTGATCGTTTCGGTCATGGGGACCAGCGCCGAGGAGTTCAGCCGCCTCGTCGAGGGGGTCGGGAGCAGGGTGGAGGTATCCGCGATCGAGCTCAATGTCTCCTGTCCCAACGTCAAGTCGGGGTTGATAGTTGGCGAGTCCCCACAGGAGACAACCGCTCTCTTGGGGACCCTGCGACCG
The DNA here is from genome assembly GCA_963770155.1 of uncultured Solirubrobacterales bacterium. Lineage (GTDB taxonomy): Bacteria > Actinomycetota > Thermoleophilia > Solirubrobacterales > 70-9 > CAVYOE01. The sequence goes on from CAVYOE010000001.1 coordinate 479,780, forward strand.
CTCAGCGACCTTCCCCTGATCGTCAAGTTGACGCCCAACGTCGACGACCCTGCCCCGGTTGCCGCTGCCGCGGAGGAGGCAGGGGCCGACGCGATCTCGCTGATCAACACGATCTCCTCGGCCCCGGCCGACCCGGCCAACGGCGAGCCCTGGCTCGGAGCCGGAAGCGGCGGGCTCTCCGGGCCGGCCGTAAAAACCCTTGCTTTGCAGCAGGTTTCTCAAGTCGCGAACCAGGTCGCCCTGCCGGTGATCGGGATGGGCGGCATCAGCTCCGGCCCAGATGCGCTCGAGTTCCTCAATGCCGGGGCTCAAGTGGTCGCTGTTGGGACCGAAAGCTTCCGCGATCCGATGGCGGGCCGAAGAATCGCAGCGGAGATTTGTTCGCAAAACCCGTAGTTCACTTTTCCGACTTGCGGGGCGTGCATATAATCGGCGACCTCGATGCCGGCGCCCGTCAAGACCTCTGCCACCACCGCCCCCGAGAGGTCCCTTGATCAGAGGATGGAGGCCCTGAAGAGGGCCAACGACATCCGGACCAGGCGGGCCCAGCTGAAGAAGGACTTGAAGGCGGGCAAGGTCAACATCCAGACCCTGCTGCTCGACCCTCCCACTTATGTTGAGACCGCCAAGGTCTTCGACATGCTGCTGGCGGTCCCCAAGTACGGCCGCGTCAAGACCAACCGGATCCTGAACCAGTGCCGGATCTCCCCGAGCAAGACGATCGGCGGACTCTCCCAGCGGCAGCGCAAAGAGCTCGTCTCGCAGCTCCAGCGATAACCGGCCGCGTCCGTAGGCCCACTTAGCCTGCCCGACGTGGCGGCCAAGGTCTTTGTCATCACGGGGCCCTCAGGGGTAGGCAAGGGCACCTTGATCGCAGAGCTGCTCGAGCGCATTCCGGAACTCGAGCTGTCGATCTCCGCAACGACACGGTCGCCGCGGGAGGGCGAAGCCGAAGGGCGCGACTACCACTTCCTTTCGCCGGACGAGTTCGAGCGGCGGGCAAGCGGCGGTGAGTTCCTCGAGCACGCCACCTACAGCGGCAACCGCTACGGCACCTTGCGATCGGAGGTGAACGACCGGTTGGAGGACGGCAACTCCGTCGTCCTCGAGATCGAGGTGCAGGGGGCCCGCCAGATTCGCGAGGCAATGCCCGAGGCGGTTCAGGTGTTCATCGAGCCGCCGAGCCCCGGGACGCTGCGCGAGCGGCTGACCGGTCGCGGTACCGACAGTGACGAGGCGATCGAGTCACGACTGAAGACCGCGGAGGAGGAGCTGTCCGCAAGCGAAGAGTTCGCCTACAAGATCGTGAACGACGACGTGCAGAAAGCCGCCGCGCAACTCGAGGACCTCGTCCGAGGGCAGCTCGCTCTAGACTGAGCTCTAATGATCAAGCCACGCGTCGACAAGCTCCTGGACCACATCGATTCGCATTACGCCGCAGTGCTGGTGGCCGCCAAGCGCGCCCGCCAGATCAACGCGTACTACCACTCGCTGAGCGAGGGCGCTTACGGCGAGCACACGCCGCCGATGGTCGAAACCGCCACGGGCAACTATCTGACGATTGCCCTGGAAGAGACCGCCGCCGGCAAGATCAAGTACGAGTACAAGTCCTAGGAGGCCAGCGGTGAGCCGGATCCTGCTCGGGGTCAGCGGCGGAATCGCCGCCTACAAGGCGCTCGAGCTGGCGCGCCTGGCAACCAAGGCTGGGCACGCGGTCCGGGTGCTGATGACTCCCGCCGCCGAGAAGTTCGTCGGCGCGGCTTCGTTCGAGGGCATCGTCGGAGCGCCGGTTCTCACCGGCGAGTTCGACCGCGATCCCGCCCGCGGGGCTTTCCCCGGCGACCCGACCCCCGAGCACGACCCGATCGGCCACCTCGAGCTGGCCGCGAACGCCGACGTTTACCTGGTCGTTCCGGCCTCGGCCAATACGGTGGCCAAGCTCGCCGCCGGGATCGCCGACTCGATGGTGACCACCTCCTTTCTGGCCTGCACCGCTCCCCGTCTGGTCGCCCCGGCGATGAATGACCGCATGTACCGCGACGCCGCGACACAGGAGAACCTGGCGAAGCTGCGCGACCGCGGCGTGATCGTGATCGACCCCGAGGAGGGAGCTCTCGCCTCTCGCGGCGAGCATGGAGTCGGCCGGTTGCCGGAACCGGAGCGGCTCCTGCGGGAGATCGAGTCGGCCTTGCCGGCGCAGGCCGGTCCGTGGGACGGACTGCGGGTCCTTGTCAGTGCCGGCGGCACTCGCGAGCCGATCGATCCGGTCCGGTTCATCGGGAACCGCTCCAGCGGCCGCATGGGCTTGGCGTTGGCGGAGGCAGCCGCGGCGCGCGGAGCCGAGGTGACGCTGGTGGCCGCGAACGTGTCGCTGCCTTCACCTCCACCGGTCCGGCGGATCGATGTCGGCACCGCCGCCGAGCTCGCTGATGCCCTGGGAGAGACCTTTCCCGATTCACACGTCCTGCTGATGGCGGCGGCGCCGGCCGACTTTCGTCCGACCGATCCCGCCGCGGGCAAGATTGCCCGGGAGGGGAGCGGGGGACTCGATCTTCGGCTCGAGGAGACCGAGGACATCTTGGGAAACCTCGCGACACACCGGTCCACCGGCCAGACCCTTGTCGGCTTTGCCGCCGAGTACGGTGGCGATGCGGTCGCGCGAGCCCGCGAGAAGCTGGATCGCAAGCGGGTCGACGCGATCGTGCTCAACGACGTGTCCCGTCCGGAAATCGGTTTCGACGCGGAGCGAAACGAAGTCACGATCGTCGAGCCCGACGGGGAGCGCCGGATCGAGATCGATTCGAAGCAGGCGGTTGCCGAGGCGATCCTGGATCGGGTCGAGGCGCTGCGCGGAGCAGAGCAGGCGCGCCACTGAGCACGCTTGCCCCGGCTTGCGCTCACTTTTTACAATTGGTGAGTGAGCGATTCCACCTACACCCTGTACAGAAGGGGGATGGAGCTGCTCGAGGACGGCGACTACGAGCAGGCAACCGTTCCGCTGGCCGAGGCCGCCAAGCGCGAGCCGGAGAAATCCTCCGTCAGAGAGGCACTCGGACGCGCCTACTTCCGCTCTCGCCACTTCGCTGAGGCAGCTGCCGAGTTCGAAGCCGTGGTCGAGTCCCACCCGGTCAACGATTACGCGCACTTCTGTCTGGGCCGGGCTCTCTCGAAGACCGGCGAGACCGAGCGGGCGCGCCACCACCTGGCGCTGGCCTCGAACCTGCGGCCCGACCGCGGCGACTATCGCCATTACCGCGAGCAGCTCGCCGGCTGAGCGGAGCTGGAAGGCGGCCGCTTGAGGGCGCTGGTCCAGCGGGTGAGCCAGGCGGCGGTTGACGTCGATGGCGACCGCGTTGCACAGATCGGAGCGGGATTGCTGGTTCTGCTCGGTGTCTCGCGTGAAGACACCGAAGCCGAAGCCGACCGGCTCGCCGACAAGGTCGCGAAGCTGCGCGTCTTCGACGACGCCGACGGAAACATGAACGAGCCGCTCGGCGACCGCGAGGTTCTCTGCGTCAGCCAGTTCACCCTCTACGGCGATGCGCGCAAGGGCAACCGCCCCAGCTACACCGATGCCGCACCCGCCGAGGAAGCCGAACCTCTCTACAACCGCTTCTGCGAGAAGCTCGGAGCGAAGAAGGGGGTCTTCGGGGCCTGCATGGGGGTGGCGCTGGTCAACGACGGCCCGGTGACGCTCCTGCTCGAGGCCTGATTCACGGCCACGGCTAAGGGCGCGAAGCTATACTCGAATCAAGCTTTTTCGCAAACCAATCGTGCGCGAAAGGTGGGCATTGCCCACCTTTTTTTGGGCACAGAACCGGAATCCAGATGGCTGAGAGAGAGGTACAACAGCTTCAGCATGAGATCGAGGAGCGGCTGGCGACCGTCGAGCCAGAGGTAGAGCTGATCGCGCTCGAGCGCGCCGGCAACGAGCGGCTGCGACTGTTCATCGATCATCCCGGGGGCGTCGACCTCGCTCTCTGCGAGCGGGTAACCGGGCACCTCCGCGACCTGCTCACCGAGTGGTCACTCGAGGTCTCCTCCCCGGGGCCGGAACGGCCGCTGACCAAGCCCGACCATTTCCGCCGTTTCCTCGGCCGCAAGGTCCGGGTGAAGACGAGCGAGGAGATCGCGGGTCGCCGCAGCTTCACCGGCAAGCTCAGCGAAGCTGATGACGATCACCTCAGTGTCGAGATCCCGGAAGGCCCCGTAACGATTCCGATGTCCAGCGTCCGCCGATCGAACCTGATCGGTGAGGAGGTGGGAGCATGACCCAGGAGATCGTCGACGCCGTCAAGGCGCTCGAGCAGGAGAAGGGAATCTCGGGTGACGCGCTCATGGATGCGCTCTCCGACGCACTCCTATCTGCCTACAAGAAGACCCCCGGCGCGGCCAAGTACGCCAAGGTCGATCTCGATCACAGCAGCGCCGATTTCCGTGTCTACGAGCTGATGCTTCCCGACGGACTCGAGGAGAAGCTCCTCGACGAGCAGTTCGCTGACGAGCTCGACGCGGCCGAGGCCGCCGAGGCCGCGGGCGAGCCGATCGACAGCAACCTGCAGCCGCGCAGCCTGGTCGACCCCGAGACGGGGGAGCGCCGCGAGCCCGAGGAGCCGGAGCTGGAACCGGAGCGGCTCGAGCCCTACATGGACCAGATCAAGTCCCGCGACGTCACTCCCGATGACTTCGGGCGGATCGCTGCCCAGACCGCAAAGCAGGTGATCCTCCAGCGGATCCGCGAAGCCGAGCGCGGGATGATGTACGAGGAGTACAAGGACCGGGTCGGCGAGCTGGTAACCGGGATCATCCAGCAGTCAGACAACCGCTACACGCTGGTCCAGCTGCGCGAACGGATCGAGGCGCTGCTGCCCCGCTCCGAGCAGGTCTACAACGAGCGCTACGACCACGGCACCCGGATCAAGGCGGTGATCACCGATGTCTCGGCCGAGACCAAGGGCCCGAGCATCGTCGTTTCCCGTCGCGACCCGGAGCTGATCCGGAAGCTGTTTGCCCTCGAGGTCCCGGAGATCGCCGACAAGCTGGTCGAGATCGTCGGCGTCGCGCGCGAGCCGGGCTGGCGCTCGAAGATCGCTGTCGTCTCACATGCCGACGGCGTCGACCCGGTCGGCGCTTGTGTCGGCCCCCGGGGCTCCCGGGTGAGGATGGTCGTTTCCGAGCTTCGCGGCGAGAAGATCGACATCATCCCCCACAACGACGAGCCCGCTCGCTTCGTCGCCAAGGCGCTTTCACCGGCGCGGGTCCGCGAGGTCCTGGTCGCCGACGAGGAGAAGCAGGCGACCGTGATCGTCCCCGACGACCAGCTCTCCCTGGCGATCGGCCGCGATGGCCAGAACGCCCGACTCGCCGCCCGGCTCACCGGGTGGAAGGTCGACATCAAGTCGGAGACCGAGTTCGCCGAGGTCGAGGGCGAGATGGAGTACGAGGGGGAGGAGGGCGCCGACGGCCGCTGCACCGCGATCCTGACCACGGGCCGCCGCTGTCCCAACGCCGGGCTTCAGGGCTCCGCCTACTGCGGCTTGCCCCAGCACCAGTCACTTGCCCGCTTCTCAACCAGCCACGTCGCCGTTCTCGCTCCGGTGAGCGAGGAAGAAATTGCCGTGCTCTCCGACCCCGACGCCGATGAATCGAAGGTGAAGGAGATCGTCGAGCGGGCCGAGTCCGAGTTCGACGAGGCGGCGGCGAAGGCGGAGGCCGAGGCAGCCGCCGCCGAGGAGGCAGAGGCGACCGAGGCGGAGGCCGCCGAGGATGCCGAGGCGGTCACCGAAGATGCCACGGAGGGCGCGGTGGCGGAGGCGGCGGAAGCCGAGGTTTCCGACACCGAGGCGGAGGGCGCGACCGAGGAAGAAGAGTCTGCCGCCGAAGAGGACGAGGAGGAGGAAGAAGAGCCCGCCGCCAAGGAGGAAGAAGAGCCCGCCGCCGAGGAGGAAGAAGAGCCCGCCGCCGAGGAAGCGCAGCCCGAGGAGCAGCCGGTGGCCGAGGCCGCCGACGCCGAGGGAGCGGCGGCAGACAAGGGAACGGAGGCCTAACGACCGGTGGCTCGCAAGCGCGTTCACGAGATTGCCAAGGCCAACGGCATCACCAGCAAGGAACTGTTGGCCGTCCTGCATTCGGCCGGGATCGAGGCCAAGGCGGCCCAGTCGAGCGTCGAAGAATCCGATGCGCTCTCTGCTCTGAAGCAGGCCGGTAGCAACGGCGGCGAAGCCGCCGCTGCCCCGGAGCAGAAGGCCCCCGCGAAGAAGCCTGGCTCGGCAAAGAAGACCCCGGCGAAGAAGCCCCCGGCGAAGAAGGGCCCCACCAAGAAGGCGTCCGCCGAATCGGCGCCCGCCGCCGAGCAGCGCAAACCGGTGAAGCCGGTGAAGCCGGTCTCCGCCGGCGACGGGGACGACGGCAAGGCCGCCGGTGGAACCCGTCGGCGCCGCGTCGTCATCGACTCCCAGGCCTCCCGCCGCGACCACATGGGGCCGCCCCCGCCGCAGCGTCCGCCACGTCGCCGCGGCGGCAGGCGTCGCCGCCCGATATTGGAGGAGCCGGAGGAGAAGCCGGCCGAGCCTGAAGCACCCCAGACACTCACCGTCGCCTCAGGAGCGACGGTCCGCGAGGTCGCCGAAATCTTTGGATTGGGCAGCGCCGAGGTGATCAAGGCGCTGATGGAAAACGGCGAGATGGCGACTCTCACCCAGACCCTCACCGACGACTCGATCCGCAACATCGCAAAGAAGTTCGAGCGCGAGGTCGAGATCGTCACCGCGGCCGAGGAGGAGGTCGAGGTCGCCCTGCCGGAGGACGCCGCCGGAGATCTCGAAGAGCGTCCGCCGGTGGTCACCGTGATGGGCCACGTCGACCACGGCAAGACTTCGCTTCTGGACGCGATCCGGACGACCGAGGTCGTCGCCGGCGAGGCGGGCGGCATCACCCAGCACATCGGCGCCTATCAGGTGCACCACGACGGTAGGACGATCACCTTCCTCGACACCCCTGGACACGAGGCATTCACAGCGATGCGCGCACGCGGTGCCAAGGTCACTGACGTTGCCGTGATCGTTGTCGCCGCCGACGACGGGGTCATGCCCCAGACCCTGGAGGCGGTCGACCACGCCCGTGCCGCTGAGGTCCCGATGCTGGTGGCGGTCAACAAGATCGACAAGCCCGAAGCTCAGCCCGACCGGGTCCGCAACGAACTCGCGACCCATGAGCTCAACCCAGAGGAGTGGGGCGGCGAGACCGTCTATGCCGACGTCTCGGCGAAGAGCAAGGAAGGCCTCGACAACCTCCTCGACATGATCCTGCTGGTCACCGAGCTCGAAGAGCTGAAGGCAAATCCCAACGCACCGGCGACCGGCACCGTGATCGAGTCCGAGCTCGACCCGGGACGCGGGCCGGTCACCGGCGTTCTGGTTCAGCGCGGCACTCTCAAGGTCGGAGACTCGGTTGTCTCCGGCTCGCAGTGGGGCAAGGTCCGCGCGATGCTCGATCACACGGGCGAGCGGGTTGCCGAGGCCCTGCCCGGGATGCCGGTCGAGGTACTCGGCTTCGACGGGGTCTGCGAGGCCGGCGAAGTCGTCCAGGTCGTGGAGAGCGAGCGAGCGGCGCGCGAAGCGGCCGAAGAGCGGGCCAACCGCCTGAAGACCGAACAGCTAGCCAGGCGCCAGGCTCGCAAGGTCACACTGGAGGAAGTCTTCGAGAAGGCCCAGGAGGGCGACCTCAAGGAGCTCAACATCGTCTTGAAGGCCGACGTCTCGGGGTCGCTCGAGGCGCTCCAGGACGAGATCGCCAAGGTCCCCCAGCAGCAGGTCGCAATCAACGTCATTCACGCCGCCACCGGTGGGGTCAACAACTCCGACGTGATGCTGGCCTCGGCCTCGAACGCGATCATCATCGGCTTCAACGTGCGGCCCCTGGTGGACGCACGCCGCACCGCCGAGGCCGAGGGGGTCGACGTCCGCACCTACGAGGTCATCTACAAGGTGACCGAGGATCTGAAGGCCGCGATGGAGGGCATGCTCGAGCCCGAGGAGGTCGAGGAGACCCTCGGTCAGGCCGAGGTCCTGCAGACGTTCAAGGCCTCCAAGGTCGGCAAGATCGCCGGGTGCCAGGTGACCGACGGCAAAGCCACCCGCACCGCGGGGGTCCGCCTGGTTCGCGAGGGCACGATCGTCTGGACGGGCAAGGTCGGCTCTCTCCGCCGCTTCAAGGACAACGTGCAGGAGGTAGAGGCCGGGATGGAGTGCGGCATCGTGCTCGAGGACTATGGGGACGTCAAGGAGGGCGACGTGCTCGAGTTCTTCGAGACGAAGCAGGTCGAGCAGACACTCGAGGCCTAGGAGAAGGGAAGCATGAGGGGTTTGACAGGGATTGCGGTGGTGCTCGTAATGGCGGCGGTAGCACCGGCAGCCTCGGCGGAGCCCTCTGAGCTCACCCTGCCCGCGGACACTTACTTCGAGCTGAGCGCGGATTCAATCGACCGCGCCCCGCACAAGATCACGGTCGCATACGACAGGGCGGCTCAGCGATTCACGCTGACCGATACCGCGGGGATCGAGTTCAAGTTCGATCCGGCGGGCACCGCGTGCGCCAGGGTCGATGCCAACACGGCAACTTGCGCGGGACAGCCCGCGACCTCTGGGATCTCGGACGCAATCGTGGTCGAGGGTGGGGCCGGACCTGACCGGATCGACGTGACCTCGGCCGGACCGGCTTCTCAATTCAGCATCATTGACGGCGACCGCGGCAACGACACGCTGTTTGCTCCCGGGGCCGGCGACGTCCGAGGGGGGGATGGGGACGATCGCCTGTTCGGCTCGCCCAAGGAAGACCGGCTCCACGCTGAGGGCGGCGATGACCTGATCGTCGGCGGCAAGGGCGCGGACAAGATGAATGGCGGCCCGGGAATCGATCTGATTCGCGCCAAAGACGGGGTCAAGGATCTGACCATTCGCTGCTTCGGCGGCAGCAACCTGATGGAGCGGGCCACCCGGGACCCGTTCGACCCGCCGGCGCGCAGCTGCTGACAGAGCGGCGATGACCGCATACGTCTGCCTGATCGAGGCGCATCTTCACTTTCCGGAGACCGGCGACCTGAAGCAGAAGCGAAAACAGCTCAAGTCGCTGAAGGAGCAGCTGCGCAACCGATTCGGCGCCGCGGTGGCCGAGACCGGGCACCACGACAAATGGCAGCGAGCGACCGTTCTCTGCGCCCTGGTTGGGGATCGAGAGATCGCGAGCCGGGCTGACGCGATCGAGCGCTTCGTCGAGAGCCGTTGTCCAGACGGCTGCTCGTTCGAGCGCGACACCCTGAGCCTGGCCGACGTGCGGGACTGAAGCAGCCCTTTCGGGCAGCAAGGCACCCTGAGCTATAGTCGCGCGGCCATGCCCTCCGACCGGATGCGGCGTGTGAACGAGGTGATTCGCGAGGTTCTCGGAGCAACGATCACCACGGAGCTCAAGGATCCGCGGATCGGATTCGTAACCATCACGTCAGTCGACACAAGCCCCGACCTGCGCAGCGCGCGCGTTTACGTCTCTGTCCTCGGCAACGCCGAGGAGCGCGAGGCGACCCTGGAGGGACTCCGCTCGTCGCACGGCTTCCTGCAGGGCAAGCTCGCCGGAGAAGTGCGGATGAAACGGACCCCGACCTTGACCTTTCACTACGACGAGAGCATCGAACAAGGAGTTCGTGTGTCGAAGCTCTTGGATCAGTGAACCGGACGGCGATGGTCACAAGCGAGATCGAGCAGGCCGCGGAGGCGCTGCGCGCCGGCGACCGCTTTCTCCTCACGACCCACGAGAACCCCGACGGAGATGCCCTCGGCTCGCTCCTCGGGATGCACCTCATACTGCGCGCGCTTGGCAAGGACTCGGTCATGTTCCTCGCGGAGAAGGAATTCCCGCTGCCGGTCGAGTACCGCTTCCTGCCGCTGGAGGAGGTTTTCCACGAGCCACCCGCCGACTTCTCCGATCGGACCCTGGTCTTCCTCGACTGCGGGAACGTGGACCGGATGCCCGTCGATTTCCTCAAGCAGACCACCGGCGAGATGCTCAACATCGACCACCACCACGACAACACCCGGTTCGGAACGATCAACCTGGTCGACGTCGAGGCCTCCTCGACGGCGGAGATCGTCTACGAGCTGGCTGCGACCCTCGGTATAGAGGTCACGCCCGAGATCGCCAGTGCGCTCTACGTCGGCCTGGTCACCGATACCGGGCGATTCATGTACTCGAACACCGATGCCCGTTCGCACCGGATGGCCGCTGACCTGATCGAGGCCGGCGTCGATGTGCACGAGCACTTCCGACGCATCTACGAGCACGTGCCGGTCGAAAAGCTGCGCCTGATCGCGCGTGCGCTCGAGAAGATCGAACTCAAGTGCGACGGCATCGTTGCGGTCACCTACCTCTCCCAGGACGACTACAAGGCCGTGGGTGCCGATCCTGTCCTGACCGAGGGAGTGATCGACTACGTTCGCTCGATCGAGGGGATCCGGGTGGCGGCGGTGGTCAGGGACCTGGTGGGCGAGGGGAACGTCGGACGCAAGGTGAGCGTCCGGTCAGCCGATGGCGCCATCGATGTCTCCGAGATCGCCCGCAAGCAAGGCGGCGGCGGTCACGCCCGAGCTGCAGGGTTCCCGACCGAGTTGGCCTACCCGGACGTCGTCGACTACATCTGCTCCGAGGTCAACGCGCAGTCGCAGTGACCGATTCCGGGGTGCTCCTGGTCGACAAGCCCGCGGGGATCACCTCTCATGACGCGGTCGAGGAGGTCCGCCGCGCCCGCGGGGTCAAAGCCGGCCACGCCGGGACTCTCGACCCCTTCGCGACGGGCTTGCTGCTCGTGCTGGTCGGCGCCGCCACCAAGCTCCAACGCCATCTGCTCGAGCTGCGGAAGACATACGTCGCAACGGCCAGGCTGGGGTGGCGGTCGAGTACCGGCGATCCCGAGGGAGAGCTGACCGAGACGGGCCGGATACCCGAGAGCCTCGAGCTGCCGACCGGGACGGTGCGCCAGCGCGTGCCGATGACCTCGGCCGTCCGGGTGGGAGGGGAGCGCCTCTATAAGAAGGCCCGCCGCGGTGAGGTGGTGAAGACCCCGGTGCGCGACGTCGAGGTCTACCGCGCCGAGCTTCTCTCCAGCAGCGAGGAACATGCCGAATACGAGATCGAGTGCTCGACCGGGACCTATATCCGCACCCTGATCGAGACGCTCGAGGACGCTTACTGCGAGTCACTGCGGCGGACCGCGATCGGACCCTTCGAGGTGGAGGATGCCTCCGGCGAGCTGGTTCCGCCAGAGCGAGTTGCCGAGCTGGTGCCTGAGGCGGTGCTGCGGTGAGGCCGCGGTGACCCCGGAAGCGAAGCAGAGGAGTCACCGCAAGATGCGGGTGACCCGTCTTCCCGAGGCCGAGCCCCGCGATCGCCACGTCGCCATCGGAACCTTCGACGGGATCCATCTCGGCCACCGGGCAGTGATCGACGAGGCCGACACCGTCCTCACCTTCGACCCACATCCGGTCAGTGTGATCAATCCCGAGGTAGCGCCGAAGCTGATCATGCCTTTCCCGGTGAAGCGCGACGTGATCGAGGGGTTGGGAGTGGAGGAGCTGGTCGTGATCCCGTTCGACAAGGCGTTCGCCTCGCAGCCGGCCGAGGACTTCATCAGCGACGTCTTGGTCGGCACGCTCGGGGCGAAGAAGGTCTCCGTCGGTGAGAACTTCCGCTTCGGCGCCAAGGCAAAGGGGGACCCGCAGATGCTCTCGGGCCACGGCGAGTTCGAGACCCGGGTGGTGCCGCTGGTCGAAGCCGAGGGCGAAACGATCTCCTCGACCCAGATCCGCGCCCTGATCGCTGCCGGGGAGGTCGACATCGCCCGTCGCTTCCTCGGCGCACCGGTCATGTACGAGGGCGAGGTGGTGAAGGGGGACGGTCGCGGGCGCGAGCTCGGCTTTCCAACCGCCAACATCGTTCCCGACCGCGAGCTGGTGCAGCCTGGCCACGGTGTCTACGCCGCCTTCGCCAACGGCCACCCGGCAGCGGTGAACATCGGCGTCCGCCCCCAGTTCGAAACGGGCCGGGGCCTCCTGATCGAGCCTCATCTGATCGACTGGGAGGGAGACCTCTACGGGAAGACGATGCGGGTCGCGTTGGTCGAGAAGATGCGTGGCGAGCGCCGCTTTCCCAGCGTCGAGGACCTGATCGCCCAGATCAGCCGCGACGTCGAAGTGGCCCGCAAGATCTGCGCCGAGTTCTCTCCGGACGCGAACAGCTGAATCAGTACCCTTCCCTCGGTGCCATTGACCAAGGACAAGAAGTCTGAGCTCGCGGCCAAGCACGGTCGTGACGAAAAGGACACCGGCTCCGCCGAGGTCCAGATCGCACTGCTCACCGAGCGCATCAATGAGCTCACCGAGCACCTGCGCACCCACGTCAAGGACCACCACTCCCGCCGCGGCCTGCTGATGATGGTCGGTAAGCGCCGCCGCCTGCTCCGTTACATGGAGAAGCACGACCTCGAGAAGTACCGTGCCTTGGTCGGCGAGCTCGGCCTTCGGCACTGAGATGCGCCTCAGAAACCTGATCACCGCGGCAGCCTTCGCGACCGCGGTGTTTGCGGTGCCGGCCGCCGCCGCCGCGTCGCCGATCTCCTACACATTCGACTCGAGCAACCAGGGATGGAGGCAGGAGCTTGGCGGCAATGAGAACCCGGCCGTGCATGTCCCGGCCGGAGGCAACCCCGCCGGATTCATCCAGATCCTGGACCTCGACGGCGAGTCCGGCTGCCCCGCCGCGCCATGCGACTTCAGCTACTTCCTCAGCCCTGTTTTCGCGCCCGGGACCCTGGCCGCCAACTACGGGGGCGAATGGTCGTTCGATTACCGCGCGAACACCGCCCCGACCGACTACTTGCTCAGCCTCTACATCTATGGAGCTGCAGGCGACAATCTGGTCAAGCACGTCACGCCCGCGAACGTTCTCGCCTTCCAGCGGGTTGCGGTGCCGCTGACGGAGTCGCAATGGCAGTACTGCCTGAATACCGTCACCTGCGGTCCGGCCAGCCAGGCACAGACCAAGGGCTTGCTTGCGAGCGCGACGTACCTGAAGCTGATGGTGGACACCAACCAGGGCGCGGGCGAGCTCTACGGGCTCGACAACGTCGCGCTCACCGACGGCCCGCCGGCTCCGGCCGCCACTCCGGTCAAGAAGAAGAAGTGCAAGAAAGGCCGGAAGCTGGTCAAGACCAAGAAGGGCAAACGCAAGTGCAAGAAGAAAAAGAGGCGAAAGAAATGAGGCGGCTCGCAGGGCCGCGACGCTAGTTCGACCCGGTTTTTCGTCTGAGCCGCACCAGCGCAAAGATCTCCCGAGAAGCAATGGCCGCCTGGAGCCGGCGCGACTATGACGCCGCGTTGGCGCTAATGGATCCGGAGATCGAATGGCACATGGTTTTCCCGCTGCCCGACCTGCCGCCGGAGCGGCGGGTGGTCCGCGGCCGTGACGCCGTACGGAAGGTCTGGGAGACCCTCGACGAGGCCTGGGAATCGATAACCCTGGAGATCGAGGAGGTGCTCTACGACGAAGACGAGCAGCTCGTCCTTCGGGTCAAGTTCCGAGGCCGTGGCAGAGGCAGCGGCGCCGAGGTCGAGCGCACGACCTTTTATGCGATGTCCCTGCGCGACGGCCTTCTTACGAAGACGCAGCCGTTCGAGTCCGCCGGACAAGCTATGGCTGCGGTTGGATGAACGCACGGATTCGGCCGGTCTGTAACATCGCGCCGGACAGAGAACGAAAGTTCTGGAAATAAGCGACGACCGCCAACCGGGCGGTCGACCGAAGGGAAGTACTACATATGAGCATGTTCGAAGAGAGCCGCGTCTCGGTTGAGGTAGGCGGCAACGAGATTTCATTCGAGACCGGCAAGCTCGCCCGACAGGCGAGCGGCGCCGTGGTCGTGCGCGCCGGCGACACGATGGTGCTGAGCACCGCAACCGCAGGAGACGTGCGCGACGTCGACTTCCTGCCACTGACGGTCGACGTGGAGGAGCGCCACTACGCGGCCGGCAAGATCCCGGGCTCGTTCTTCCGGCGCGAGGCCAGGGCCGGAGAAAAGGCGACTTTGACCGCGCGGATGATCGACCGTCCGCTGCGACCGCTGTTCCCGAAGGGATGGCACCGCGAGACCCAGCTGGTCTCGACGCCGCTCTCGGTGGACCACGTCCACCCCTACGACATCCTCGCGATGAACGGCGCCTCCGCGGCCCTCGCCGTCTCCGACATTCCCGTCGGTGCCCACGTCGGCGCGGTCCGGATCGGAAAGCTCGACGGCGACTTCGTCGTCAATCCCGAGGAGGAACGTCACGAGGACCTGGAGCTCGACCTGATCGTTGCCGGTACCGATGAAGCGATCCTGATGGTCGAGGCCGGCGCCGACGGCGTCACCGAGGCCGAGATTCTCGACGCCCTCGATATCGCCCACACCGAGATCAAGAAGCTGACGGCTGCCTTCGAGGAGCTGCGCGGAAAGGCGGGCAAGGAGAAGATCGAGATCGAGGAGCCCAAGATCGATGAGGCCCTGATCGAGGCGATCCGTTCCTCCCACGGGCAGAAGCTGATCGACGCGATCGCCACCGAGGGCAAGCTCGAGCGCTACGAGGCGATCGATGCAGTCAAGGAAGAGGCGATCGCCGAGCATGCCCCCGAGACTGGCGACACCGAGGCAGATGCCGCGAAGAAGGCCGAGGCCGCGACTGCGTTCGACGAGATCGAGAAGGACACGATCCGCAAGGCGATTGCCGTCGACAAGAAGCGTCCCGACGGCCGCGCCCAGGACGAGATCCGGCCGATCGAGACCGAGGTGGATGTCGCCCCGCGAGTGCACGGCTCCGCGCTGTTCACCCGCGGCGAGACCCAGATCCTCTCCAGCGTTGCACTCGGCACCACCCGCATGGACATGAAGGTCGACAACCTCGGCCTTTCCGACAAGAAGACGTTCTGGCATCACTACAACTTCCCGCCGTATTCGGTCGGGGAGGCCGGCTTCATGCGCGGTCCGAAGCGCCGGGACATCGGCCACGGCGCCCTTGCCGAGCGCGCACTCGAGCCGACGATCCCCGGGGAGGAGGATTTCCCCTATGTCACCCGGGTCGTCTCCGAGACACTCGAGTCGAATGGGTCCTCCTCGATGGGGTCGGTCTGCGCCTCTTCAATGGCGCTGCAGGCCGCCGGAGTCCCGGTGTCCGCACCGGTCGCCGGTGTTGCCATGGGCCTGATCAAGGAGGGCGACGACTACATCGTGCTCACGGACATCGCCGGCGTCGAGGACCATCTCGGCGACATGGATTTCAAGGTCGCCGGGTCCGCCGACGGGATCACCGCGCTGCAGATGGACATCAAGATCACCGGTGTGACCATGGAGATCCTCAAGGACGCGCTCGACCAGGCGAACAAGGGGCGTCAGTTCATCCTCGACAAGATGGCCGAGACGATCGACAAGCCCCGCGAGGAGATGTCTCAGTTCGCGCCGAAGATCCAGTCGATCACGATCGACCCCGAGAAGATCGGGGCCGTCATCGGCAAGGGCGGCGAGACGATCCGCGACCTCTGTGAGCGTTTCGAGGCCGAGATCGACGTCGAAGACGACGGCACGGTGCGCATCTACGCGCCCAGCGGCGAACTCGTCGACGCCTGCGTGAACGAGATCGAGTCGATGACGAAGGAAGCCGAGATCGGCGACCGCTACGAGTCGGGCAAGGTGGTCAAGACGACGACCTTCGGCGCATTCATCGAGCTCACCAAGGGCACCGACGGCCTGCTTCACATCTCCAACGTGAAGCCGGGCGAGCGCGTCGGCACGGTCGAGGATGTCCTCAACCAGGGCGACGAGATCGACGTCACCGTGGTCGAAGTCGACAAGGAGCGCGGCCGGATCGGGCTGCGACTCACCGAGGACCCTGACGTCGCCGGCAAGAGTGCCGACGAGCTGGTCTCGGTCGGTACCGGAGATCCGGGACCGCCCAGTCGCCGTGGCGGTGGGCGCGACGGTGGCGGTGGGCGCGGCCGGAACGGCGGCGGACGCGGCAGAGGCGGCGACCGCGGCGGCCGGCGGCGCGAGCGGCGCGACTAGCCGCTTGACGGACACCGCACAGGTCAGCGAGCTCGACTCGGGCATCCGGGTCGTAACCGAGTCAGTTCCGTCGGTGCGCTCGGTGGCGCTCGGGCTCTGGGTCGCGACCGGCTCGCGCAACGAGGTGGCCGAGCAGGCCGGCGTCTCGCACTTCCTCGAGCACCTGCTGTTCAAGGGAACAAAGCGCTACTCGGCGGTCGAGCTCAATGAGCAATTCGACTCGATCGGCGCCTCGTTCAACGCGGCAACGAGCAAGGAGACCACCCACGTCCACGCCCGCTTCCTCGACGAACA
Organism: uncultured Solirubrobacterales bacterium; assembly: GCA_963770155.1. Taxonomy (GTDB): domain Bacteria; phylum Actinomycetota; class Thermoleophilia; order Solirubrobacterales; family 70-9; genus CAVYOE01. The sequence continues at coordinate 496,206 of CAVYOE010000001.1, forward strand.
CACCGAGCGTGCCTTCGACCTGATGGCCGAGATGCTGCTGGGCCCGACGTATCCAGAGGACGAGGTCCAGACCGAGCGCCAAGTGGTGATCGAGGAGATCGCGATGTATGAGGACGAGCCCCAGGACAAGGTCCACGACGTGCTCGACGCCGCGATCTTCGGCGACCATCCGCTCGGCCAGCGGGTGATCGGTTCGGCCGATGTGATCGGTTCGATCCCGATTCCCGAGATCAAGGCGTACCACGACCGCCGCTACGTCGGTCCGAACATCGTCGTCGCCGGAGCGGGCAACCTCGAGCATGAACAGATCGAGGAGCTGAGCCGCCGCCTTCTCAAGGCCGAACACGCAGAGCTCGGTCCGGATGACACTCCCGGCGTGGACGGCTCCGACCCGGGGATCGGGTTCCAGAAAAAGGACACCGAGCAATACCACCTCTGCCTCGGCGCCACCGGGATCGCACGCGATGACGACCGCCGCTTCGCGCTGCGGGTCCTGAACACACTCTTCGGCGGTTCGAGCTCCTCCCGGCTCTTCCGCGAGGTGCGGGAGAAGCGAGGGTTGGCCTACGCCGTCGGCTCCTACGTCGACTCCTACAGGGACACCGGCTTGGTCGCCCTCTACGTCGGCACCCGCGAGGACAACGTGGTCGAGGCGTTCGAGGTGGTCGCCGCGGAACTGCGCCGCCTCGCCGAGGAAGACACCTCCGAGGAGGAGTTGGCCCGCGCAAAGGAGAGCGTCAAGGGCAGGCTCGTCCTGGCGCAGGAATCGACGGGTGCCCGGATGCAGCGGCTGGCAGGCTCGGTTCTGTTCGATCTGCCGCTCCTTTCTCTCGACGAGTTGCTGGCACGCATCGACGCCGTCGAGCCCGCTGAGCTGCGAGAGATTGCCGCCGATCTCTACGCGCCGGAACGCTTCTCGGCCGCCGCGATCGGCCGCAGCGAGGAATGTTTCCGCGAAGCGCTCTCGCCGGTGAGCGAATCGCTCGTAGCCGCCTAAGATCGGGATATGGCCGAGAAGATCAGGGTCGTTGTCAGTGGCGCGGCGGGGAAGATGGGCGAGGCGGCCTGCGAGGCGGTCGACGCCGCCGACGACCTGGAGCTGGCCCATAAGGCCGACCCAACCCTTGATCAACCGCTCGCCGACGCGCTCGAGGGCGCCGATGTCTGTGTTGATTTCTCTACTCCCGCCGCCGCGCTCGAGAACATCAAGGCGTGCGTCGAGGCCGGAGTCCACGCAGTTGTCGGGACCTCAGGCTTTGACCTGGATCAGGCGAAGAAGCTCGCGGAGGCCGGCACCTCGAACGTCTTCATCGCACCCAACTTCGCGATCGGGGCCGTGCTGATGATGCAGGCCTCGAAGCTGATCGCCGAGCACCTGCCCGAGGCCGAGATCGTCGAGCTCCACCACGACCAGAAAAAGGACGCGCCTTCGGGGACCGCCAAACGCACCGCTGATCTGATCAACGAGGCCGGCGGCAACGTGCACGAGATCCACTCGATCCGGCTCCCCGGCCTCGTCGCGCATCAGGAGGTGGTCTTCGGCGGGGAAGGGCAGACACTGACCGTCCGCCACGACTCGATCGACCGGCGCGGCTTCATGCCCGGTGTGCTGCTCGCGGTCCGCAAGGTGGGGAGCCTCCCCGAGCGGTTCACGGTCGGTCTCGAGAGCCTGCTCTGACATGCATCACTCCCGGTGCCTGACCCGGTCATACTGACGACGATGAAGGAGATCGCAGGCGTGATCACGGCGATGGCCACTCCGTTCGACGAGGACGGGAACGTCGACGAGCCGGCGGCTCGCTCGCTCGCTCGCTATCTGGTCGAGAACGGCTCCCATGGCGTGGTCGTCGCCGGGACCACCGGCGAAGGTGCGACGATGAGCGACGACGAGCAGACCTCGCTATTGCGGGCGGTGATCTCGGAGATCGGGGAGGAGGCCCTGATTGTCGCCGGCACCGGCACCAACGACACTCGCCACTCGTGCGAGCTCTCGAAGATGTCGGCCGACGCCGGCGCCGATGCGGTCCTCGTCGTCACCCCCTATTACAACAAGCCCAACCGGGCCGGACTCCGCGCCCACTTCGAGGCGGTTGCCGGATCGGTCGGCGTGCCGGTCATCCTCTACAACATCCCCTCGCGCTGTGTGATCAACATGCCGCCCGATTTGCTGGCGGAGCTGGCGCGAATCGACAACGTGGCCGCGGTGAAGCAGGCCAACGACGATGAGCTTGGCCCGATCGAGGGTCTCGCGATCCTCGCCGGCAACGACAACGTCTTCGGCCGCACCCTCGAGTTCGGCGGGGCAGGCGGGATCACGGTCGCCTCGCACCTGGTCGGCAACGAAATGCGAGAGATGTACGACGCCGCCCAGGCCGGTGAAATGGAACGGGTCAAGGAGATCGATGCCTCGCTGCAGCCGATCTATGAGGCGCTGTCGGTAGCCACGAATCCGATTCCGGTCAAGACCGGGCTCGACCTCCTCGGGATCATCTCCGCCCGGGCGCGGCTGCCGATTGTCGAGGCCAGCGAGGAAGAGCGGGCCGCCGTGCGCGGGGCGCTCGAGGCACACGGGCTGCTGGCGGCCGCCACGTAGTGAGCTCGGCGGTGCGCATCCTCCCCCTGGGCGGTCTGGGGGAGATCGGCAAGAACATGACCGCGGTCGAGCTCGACGGCCGGATCGTGGTCGTCGACACCGGTCTCATGTTCCCGACCGCGGAGATGCTCGGGATCGACCTGGTCCTGCCGGACTTCTCCTACCTGCGGGAGCGGGCCGAAGACATCGAGGCCATCGTGCTCACCCACGGGCATGAGGACCACGTCGGCGCTCTCCCCTACGTATTGAGGGAGATCGGCGAGCCACCGGTGATCTACGGCGGCCTGCTCACGATAGGCATGGTCCGCTCGAAGCTCGATGAGCACAAGCTGCGCGACGCGCCGTTGCAGGAGCTGGCCGCCGGGGAGAAAGTCGAGCTCGGCCCTTTCTCGCTCGAGACCGTGCACATGTCGCACTCGATCCCCGATGCCCGCGCGGTCGCACTTGGCACCGACCACGGCACCGTCCTGATCACCGGCGACTACAAGTTCGACCAGACCCCGGTCGACGGCAACCCCGCCGACGTCTCGCGATTGGCGGAACTCGGCCGGGAGGGGGTGCTCTGCCTCTGCGGGGACTCGACCAATGCCGACCGACCCGGGATCGCTCCGTCGGAGTCCAGCGTCGGCCCCGCGCTGCTCGACGTGTTCTCCCGTTGCGAGGGACGGATCATCGTCACCTCGTTCGCCTCCAACGTCCACCGGATCCAGCAGGTGATCGACGCCGCCGCCCAGCTCGATCGTCGCGTCGCACTGGTCGGCCGTTCGATGCGCAAGAACTTCAACATCGCCTCGAACCTGGGTATCGCCAATGCCCCCGAGGGAATCCTGATCCCCTCGAAGGAGATCGAGGACTTCCCCGATCACCAGGTGGTGGCGATATCGACCGGCAGCCAGGGAGAGCCACTCTCGGCGCTACGACGGATGGCCCACAACGATCATCCCGACGTCGAGCTCCACTCCGGCGACACCGTGATCTTCTCGGCGACCCCGATTCCCGGGAATGAACGCTCGGTCAACGAGACGATCGACCGGATCTTCCAGATCGGGGCCTCGGTGGTGACCGCTGCCGATGCGCCCATCCACGCCTCTGGGCACGGTTGGCAGGAGGAACTTAAGCTGATGCTCAACCTGACCAAGCCCCGCTATGTCCTTCCGTTCCACGGGGATCACAAGCGGATGCGGCTGCACGGCAATCTGGCCGAGTCGGTCGGGATCGACCGAGACCGCATTTTCACCGGCAAGAACGGGCTCACACTCGAGCTCGACTCATCCGGGGCCGCCTTCACCGAGGACGTGCACGCGAGCATGATCTTCGTCGACGGCGTCTCGGTCGGGGAGCCCGACGAGTTTGCGCTGCGCGACCGGCGCAAGCTCTCCGACGACGGGGTCTTCATCGTCGTCGCGACGATTTCCTCGGAAAACGGAGAGCAGGTCGCCGACCCGGAGATCATCTTCAGGGGAGTGCAGTTCGGCGACGAAGGTGAGCCCGATGGCCTCCACGACGACCTTTGCGAGGTGGTGGAGCAGACCCTTGCCGAAGCCGCCAAGGAAGAGATGCGCGAGGTCGTCCTGATCCAGGAGGACCTGCACGACGACATCGCCAGTTTCGTCTGGGACCAGCTGAAGCGACGGCCGCTGATCCTGCCCGTTGTGGTCGAGGTCTGATCCGCGCGACGCGCGCGCCCGTACGACGGCCCTGAAAAGACTTGCCCCCGGGGTCGAGGGAGGGCGACCCCGGGGGCGGATCGCTCTGGCTTGGGCCGGCCAAAGCGCTTGCTCGCCAGGCGTACTTGGGGGACGGAACCCGGCGAGCCGTGTCTCGTCCTGCACGGACGATAGGTCCGGTCCTTAAGGGATCGCTAAACGTTGCGCGCTCTCGCTCGGCGCAGCGGTTCCCTTCGAAAGCGGCAGCCGCACCACGAGCCGTGCGCCTCCGGCTGGAGAGCGCCCCGCCTCGACCGACCCGCCATGAGCCTGGGCGACGGCCCGCACGATCGCCAAGCCGAGCCCGGTGCCGGCGTCGCTCGCGGTATCCGCGGGCCCTTCCCCGCGCACGAAGCGGTCGAATACCTGGGACTCCATCCCCTCGGGGAACCCCGGCCCGTCATCGCTGACTGAGAGCTCGATCTCGCCGCTGTCGGTGCGCACCGAGCCGCCGAGCTCGATCCTGGTCCCGCGCGGAGTGTGCCGCACCGAGTTGTCGAGCAGATTGACGACGACGCGGTGAAGCTCGTCCGGGTTCGCCTCGACCGGCATCGAGTCGGGAAGGTCGACGCTGAGGAGATGACCGTCCGACATCGGCCGCACCTCGGCTGCGGCAGCCGCCGCGATCTCCGAGAGATCAACGCTCGAATGCGGCGAGACCCGCCCGGCATCGGCGCGCGCGAGCAACAGGAGATCGGAAACCAGCCGGCGCATGCGACGGGAGGAATTGAGGGCGGATCCCACCATCTCGGCCTGGTCCGAATCGCCGTCGAGCTCCTCCTCGAGCAGCTCCAGATTGGCGAGGATGCTGGTCAGCGGGGTGCGCAGCTCGTGCGAAGCATCGGCGAGGAATTCGCGCTGTCGGCTGAGCGCTTCCTCTCGCTCGGTCCTGGCCGAGTCAAGCGAAGCAAGCATCTCCGCCAGGGTGTTGGCGAGCTCTGCGACCTCATCTTCGGTCTTCGGCTCCGGGATGCCTTTGGAGGTGTCCCGGGTCGCCGTGATCTCCCGCGCGGTGGCGGTCAGGTCGGCGATCGGCCTCATGGCGCGATCGGCGACGGCCAGCCCGGCCAACGTCGCGAGCACGGTTCCACCGAGAACTCCGGCCAGCAGGAACAGCCAGACCCTGCTGATCGAGGCATCCATGTCGTCGGAGCTCCGTGCGTACTGGATGAAGACGGGGAAGCCGCTCGACTCGATCGCGGCGGTGGCGACGTGCATGCCGTCGACCTCGGGGTAGCCATTCTGCGGCGCGCCGAGGTCGACGTTGCGATCGGTAGGGGCGATTGTGTTCCCGACCTGGTCCACCACGCGAACCACGGCTCCATTGGCCAGCGCCACCGCGGCGAGCGAATGGCGCGTATTGACGACCGTCTGGCCGGCCGAGAGGCCGAGGGTCGTGTCGTCCGCGAGCCGCTGCGCGGAGTTACCGAGCTCCTCGTGGAAGTCGTTGCGCATCTGGTCGGTGGCCAGGCGGCCCACCACCGCGGCGAACCCGACCAGGATGACGAGGGTCAGCCCTGCCGAGGCGACTGCCAGCCGCCACCTGACTGGCCAGCGCGAAAAGAGACGGGACAAGCGCGAGAGAGGCCGGGCGAGTCGCGCGGTCATGGCTTGAGTACGTAACCCGCGCCGCGCTTGGTGTGAAGGATCCGTGGTTCGCCGCCGGATTCGAGTTTGCGCCGCAGGTTGGAGATGAACACGTCGATCGTGTTGGTCTCGTCGGTCGGGTCGTAGCCCCAGACCTCCTCGAGCAGTCGCTCGCGGGAGACCACCAGCTTGCTGTTCTCCGCGAGGTACTCGAGCAGCTCGAACTCGCGCTTGGTCAACTCGAGCTCGCGGTCGCCGCGACGGACCTCGCGGCTGTCGGCGTTGAGAACGAGGTCGCCGACGACCAGCGAGGCGGATCCCCGCGGGGGCCGCCGGCGAAGCAGCGCCCGAATCCTCGCCAGCAGCTCCTGACGCTCGAACGGCTTCACCAGATAGTCGTCGGCACCGGAATCGAGGCCGGTGACCCGGTCGTCGGTGTCGGATCGTGCGGTCAGGATCAGGATCGGGACATCGCTGTCGGCGCGGATCCGCTCGCAAACCTCGACTCCATCGAGCCTGGGAAGGCCAAGATCGAGCACGACCAGGTCCGGGGAGAACTGCTCGGCCTCGGTCAGCGCCTCGACACCGTCGGCGGCGCTGCGAACCTCGTGCCCCTCGGCACGCAGGGAGCGGCGGAGGACGTCGGCGATCGCCTCGTCGTCCTCGACCACGAGGACGCGGGCGGCGGCTGTTGCCTGCTCGAGCACTCTCTTTAGGTTAGAGCCGCCTTCGTGCCTGGCGGTGATCCTTGAGGGAGTCTTAAATTCGTGCCTGGGCAGGCAGGGGAGAGGCGATCCGCGTCGAAGGGTGGTCCGATGCTTGCAGAGCGTCTGCTCACCGGACCCCCGAAGCGGCGTCCTCCCGGCCGTGCGAAAAAGCGCGGCCGCGGACAGTCGGCCCGTGCGCGCGAGGAGGAGCGGCGCCAGCGCCGCAACGATCTGATCGGGATCGGCCTGATCGCGCTTGCGATCTACATGGCCTACGTCGTCTACCTCGGCTGGGACGGAGGACAGGTCGGCAAGTTCTCCGACCAGGCGCTCGCATACTCGGTCGGGGCGGGGGCGGTGCTTGTTCCGGTTGCGCTCGCGACAGTGGGTGCGGCGCTGATTCTGCGGCCGGTCATTTCCGAGCGCCGCGACCTGGTCACCGGGGTCGGGGTGCTGGTGGCCGGGCTGCTGCTCGCCTACGCATCCCAGACCATGGGGCTCGGGGCCGCGGGGACGCGCGATGGCTTGTTCGAGAAGGAGTTCATCCAGAACCACGGCGGGGGAGTGGGCGAAGCGCTGTACTGGGCGACCAACTCTCTGCTCGGCCGGCTTGGGTCCCACATCCTCGCTCTGGGTCTGGTGGCCGCCGGACTGCTCCTGCTCAGCGGGCGGTCGCTCTCCTCGTTTGTCGGCGGCTTCGGCCGGGGCGCCGGGCGCGCCAAGCGGGGCGTCGCCGACTTCGCAACCGCCGTGCGCGAGACCGGCCGCGTCGATCCCGACCTGCTCGAGACCGAGCCGGCGGAAACGGACAAGATGTACGGCGCCCCGGAGGCGGTCGGTAGTGGCGAAACGTCGATCCTCCCGCCCGAGCCGGAAGAGCCCGAGGGCGGCGACGGCACCGCCAACTTCGACGAGGCGATCAAGGTCCACGAGCTCCGCGCCGTCGACAAGGACGACGACGAGCCGGTGACCGAGGAGAACGAAGTGGTCGGGGCAACTGAGATCAGGTCCACCACTACGGGACCCGCCGCCGCCGGCCCCGGAAGCGGAGCTGAGGAGTCGGCGGATAATGCTGCCGAGGACGTGGGCGAAGAAGCGGAAGTGGAGCTCACCCCGATGGGCGAGCGGCGCGAGAAGTTCACCACCTCCGCCGGGATCGACTACAAGATGCCGACGGGGAAGCTGCTCGAGAAGAGCACCGGCACCGACAAGGGACCGAAGGCCAGCGACCTGGAGGCGACCGGCCGAACCTTGGTCGAGACCCTGGCGAGCTTCGGGGTCGACGCAAAGATCGTCGGCACGGTCACCGGGCCCCATGTGAGCCGGTACGAGCTGAAGCTGGCGCCGGGGACCAAGGTCTCGAAGATCACCCAGCTGTCCGACGATCTCGCCTACGCGCTCGCCTCGACCGACATTCGCATTCTCGCCCCGATCCCTGGCAAGCAGGCGGTCGGCGTGGAGGTGCCCAACCTGCGTCGCAAGCTGGTTCGGCTCGGCGACATCTACGGCGGCCGGCCCAAGGGGGCCTCGCCCCTCGTGGCCTGGCTCGGCAAGGACATCGCCGGCAACGCGATCTGGACCGACTTGCAGAAGATGCCGCACGTGTTGGTCGCCGGGACCACCGGATCCGGTAAGTCCGGGTGCGTCAACGCGGTGCTGAGCTCGATGTTGCTGCACGCCTCTCCGAACGAGCTGCGCCTGGTGCTGGTCGATCCGAAGCGGGTCGAGCTCAATCACTACGAGTCCGTCCCGCACCTGCTGACGCCGGTCGTGACCTCTCCGCGGGTGGCGGCAAACGTGCTCCAGAACCTGATCGTCGAGATGGAAAGCCGCTACGGAGTAATGAGCGAAGCCCGTGCGCGCAACCTGGAGGAGCTCAACCGCGTCCGGAAGCAGGAGGGCGAGCCCACCCTGCCGCACATCCTCTGCGTCATCGACGAGCTGGCCGACCTGATGATGGTGGCTCCGGCTGAGGTCGAGGACGCGATCATCCGCCTCGCCCAGAAGTCGCGCGCGGTCGGCATCCACCTGCTCCTGGCGACCCAGCGTCCCTCGACCGACATCATCACCGGCACGATCAAGGTCAACATCCCGGCGCGCATCGCTTTCGCCGTGTCCTCCCAGGTCGACTCCCGCGTCATCCTCGACCAGGGCGGCGCCGAGTCGTTGCTGGGCCAGGGCGACATGCTGTTCCGGCCCGCGGGCACCGGGAAGCTTCAGCGGATACAGGGAGCCTTTCTCACCGAGGACGAGATCGCCAAGGTGACCAAGCACTGGGCCGCCCAGGGGGAGCCGGAGTTCGAACAGGAGCTCTTGGCCGAGCGGGCCCCGGCGGCGGAGGAGGGGGATGGCGAGGACGACGACCTCTCTCCCGACTCCGACGACCTGCTCGATGACGCGATGGCGCTCGTCGTCCAGAGCGAGTCTGCTTCGGTCTCGATGATTCAGCGTCGCTTCCGGGTCGGCTACACGCGGGCCGGCCGCCTGATCGACATGCTGGAGCGCCGCGGAGTGATCTCCGGCTACGAGGGCTCAAAGCCGCGCCAGGTTCTGATCACCGAGGCCGACCTGCCGCGCTACCTGAACGGAGGGCAGGAAGCGAACGGAGAGCAGGAGGCGGCAGCTGCCGCAGAGGTGCCCGCGCAGTAGGATCGAGGCACGATGGGTTTCTTGGACAAGCTCGACAAGGGCTTGAAGGCGGTCGGCGGGCTCAGCGGGATGCCCTCGATGAAGGAGCCGAGCTCGCTGGGAAAGGTCCGGATCGGAAGCAAGAAGAAGCTGGATCTGCCGGCGGGGAGGGTGGAGGTCTGGTACCAGATCCCCCGCACCGAGATCTTTACCGAGGACGACGACGGCCCGGTCATCGTCGAGCCCGGCGACCTTACCGTGGCGCTGAAGCCGGCGGGCAAGGGAAGGGCGATCGACGTGGAGCAGTCCTCTGGAAGCAAGAGCAGTCAGGACCTGAAGCACCAGCGGTGCAGGGTCGGAACCGTCGAGATACCGGCGGCCGGGGCTTACACGGTCCAGAGCTCCTCGAATGAGGCTCCCGGGGCGGCGGAGCTCCTCTTCGACAGCTGAACGGGCGCAAGCCCGGCTGCCGGCGCCGTGCGGTGGCGCTCCTCCTACACTTGGCCGATGCGCAGGGGCGTCTCGATTCCGATCGCGCTCGCAGCCATCGCGCTGCTCGGCGCCGTCGCCTCCCAGGCCTCGGCCTCGGAGCGCGTTGTCGGCGGCAGCCAGACGAGTGTCTCCAACTATCCCTGGACCGTTGCGCTGGTTCTGGATTCGGCCAAACGCGGCGGCAGCGCTCTCAATCGCGTCTACTGCGGCGGTGCGCTGGTAACGCCTTCGGTCGTGCTCACCGCTGCGCATTGCGTATCGGGCACCGACCCGGACCCGCTCGAGCAGATCCTGGACCCCGACATGGAGCCCGACGATCTCAACGTGGTGCTCGGCCGCACCACCTTGAGCAGCAGCGAGGGCGCTGAGGTGGACGTTCGCGGCGTCTCGTACCACGCGGGTTACAGCGGGGACAGAAACGACGTCGGTTATGTCGTTCTCGCCGCTCCCACGGGCCTGCCGCCGATCAGCATCGCGGGACCCGCCGAGCAGAACATATGGGCGCCCGGCAGCCCGACGGTAGCCACCGGTTGGGGCACGACCAGCGAGGGAACCAGCACGCCGAGCAACACCCTCCGGGCTGCGACCGTCCCGATCATCTCCGACTCGAGCTGCGGTAGCCCCTCGGTCTATGGAAACGGCTTCGACGCCTCGGTCATGGTCTGCGCCGGCTATCTCAGCGGCGGGGTCGACACCTGCAACGGCGACAGCGGCGGCCCGCTGCAGGCTCCGGCCACCGGTGGCGGCTACCGGCTGGTCGGGCTGACCAACTGGGGCGACGGCTGCGCGCGGCCGAACGCCCCAGGGGTCTACGCCCGGGTCGCCGGGGACGCCCTGCGGCCGCAGATAGCCGCCGACGTCGCCCGTCTCGAAGCTGCGAACAGCCTCCCGCACCGCGGCGTGATCGGAGCGCCCGGCGTAGCCGGCCCCGACGCCCCGTACGCGGGCCTCAGCGCCACCGCGCGACGTGCGATCAAGCGCTGCAAGCGGATCAAGCGCAAGCGCAAGCGCCGCCGCTGCATCCGGCGCGCCAAGCGCCGGTACAGATAAGCCCCAAACCGAGAGAATGCGGCGCGTGAGCGTCCGCGCCGGCATCCTCGTCACCGGGACCGAGGTGCTGAGCGCCACGATCACCGACCGCAACGGACCGTGGCTCTCTGAGCGTCTGGCCGAGCTCGGAGTCGAGGTCTCGCACATTCTCGTGGTCGGCGACCGGCGCGAGGACATGGAGGGGGCGCTGCGCTTCTTCCGCGATACAGGCGTGGACTTGATCGTCACCACCGGGGGGCTGGGCCCGACCGCCGACGATCTCACCGCGGAGGTGGTCGCCTCCTTTGCCGGCCGCGAGCTCCGCCACGACCCCGAGATGGAGGAGAGGATCGCCGCGATCGTTGCCCAGTTCGCCACGCGTTTCAAGTTCGATCCCGAGGCACTCAAGGAGGGGAACCGCAAGCAGGCGATGATTCCCGAGGGAGCCGAGGCCCTTGATCCGGCCGGGACCGCGCCCGGACTCGTTGTTCCCGCCGGGGAGGTGGCGGTGATCGTTCTGCCGGGGCCGCCGCGTGAGCTGCAGGCACTGTGGGCCGCGGCGCTGGAGACCGCCCCGGTGCAGGCGGTGCTCGAGAAAGCGGGCAGCTTCGAGAACTTCTCATTGCGGCTGTTCGGGATTCCCGAGTCGGAGATCGCCCAGAGCCTGCGCGAAATCGAGTCGGAGCAGGCGCTCGACGGGCTCGAGATCACGACCTGTCTCCGGCGGGGCGAGCTTCACATCGACGTGCGTCATCGCGAGGGTGCAGAGGAAGCGGCCGAGGCCCTGCGCGAAGGGATCCGCGAGCGCCACGGACGTTTCCTGTTCAGCGAGGAGGGCGAGTCGATCGAGGACGTCCTGTTCGAGCTGCTCGGGGAGAAGCGCCTCGGCCTGGCCGAATCGTGTACCGGCGGTCTGCTCGCGGTCCGCCTCACCGACCGGCCGCGTGCGTCCGGCTACTTCATTGGCGCGGTCGTCTCCTACTCGAACGAGGCGAAGATCGACTTGCTGGGAGTGCCGAAGGACCTGATCGAAACCCACGGTGCCGTCTCGCCCGAGGTCGCCGAGGCGATGGCGGATGGTGCGCTGGAGCGCTTCGATGCCGAGGTTGCCGGCTCGATCACCGGGATCGCCGGGCCCGACGGGGGGACTGAGGAAAAACCGGTGGGCTACGTCTGCTTCTGCGTAAAGCGGGCCGGGGGAGAGAAGATCGCCCGCGACATCGTCTTACCCGGCGACCGGGCGGAGATTCGCGACCGCTCCTCCACCGTCGCGCTGCACCTGTTGCGCTACCTGCTGCTCAAACAGGAGCCGCCCCGCTAGCCGCTGATCGAAGTCTCGACCTCGGGTGAGTCTTTGAGCGTCTGCAGCACCGTGCAAAAGCGCTCGGTCTTGCCGACGAGCTCATCGAGCCGATCGGGATCTGCCTCCGGCGCATCGATCTCGAAGCGCAGGCGAATTGAATCGAAGCCCACCGCTGCCTCTTTGGACATCCCGAGGGTGCCTCGCAGGTCGAGGTCGCCCTCGACTACCGCCTCTATCCGGTTCGTTTCCAGACCCATGGATGCGGCGACCATCTGGCAGGTGATCTGGGCGCAGGCGGCGAGAGCGCCGAGCAACAGGTCACCGGAACAGGCCGCGGTGCCTGGGCCACCGACTCCCGTGTGTGCTTCGGCCTGCTGAATCGCACGGCCGAGGTCGACCGAGCACCCGGTCGGATCGTCGTGCTCGCTGCCGCGCGCGGTCAATGTGATGCGCGCGGCGTCGGGGTCGGACTCGTAGCTCTCCTTGATCGGTCTTTGTTTTTCACGCAGGTCCAACTTCGCTCCTCTCTACTTGGTTGCCAGCGCCCTCGCGACCGAAGTGGGCGAGGGCCCGCTCTGCCACCAGGTCCGGCTTCTCGTCGACGATGAAGTGGCCGCTGTCGGAAACGAGCTCGACGCTCAACCCTGGAGCAGGACCTTGACGTTCCTCGACCATCCCCTTCGGGATGAAGAGGTCCTGCTCGCCGAATAGAAGCAGTGTGGGTACCAGGAGGCGCTCGGAGCGCCAACCCTGCCGAAGCCCAAATGCGAGCAGCCGGAAGTAGTTCCGATACAGGGCGCTACCTGCCCGGGCTCGCGCCGGGTCCGAGAAGCGATTCGCGAAGTGATCGATCTGCGCGGGGGTGAACGGATCTCCGGCGTTGCCGTGGCTGAGGATGGTCCTCGCCAGCCAAACGTGGACCCTTGGAACGGTCCCGGCGACTGCCGCAACCGTGGCGTACCAGCTGCGCCACGTTTGAAGCGCCAAGCCAGGGTTCAGTCGCGGCCAGGGATGTGGCTCGTTGAGGGCGAGAATGCGCTCGACGCGGTCAGCAAATCGCATGCCCATCAGCAGGGATGTGAAGCCGCCCCAGTCGTGACCGATCAACATGGCGCGCTCGATCTCGAGCGCGTCGAGCAACGCGATCTGATCGAGCGCGAACCGATCCGGGTGATAGCCGTCACCGGGCGCCTCGCTCCAACCGAACCCTCGAAGGTCCGGCGCGATCAACCGAAGATCCTGGTCCGAGAGCCGCTGGATCACAGGACCCCACATGCCGTGATGCTGGGGCCACCCGTGCAAGAGCAGTACGGGCCTGCCCCCGGGATCTCCCGCCTCGGCGTAATGCACCTTGATCCCGCCGGCCTCTATCCAGTGATGCTCGGCGCCCTCGATCGGCGGCGGCTCGGGAGTCATGGAAGGGAGTATCGCGGTCGCGATGGTTTCGCCGTTGATTTGTGACGGATGGGCGCTCTCATGTGCCACGCGGTTGCGCTTCTACAGTCATGGCTGATGGCCAAAGAGAGGCTCCGCAGCCCGCGGGCACGACTCTTCGTCGCTCTCGACCTCCCCGACGAGATCCGCGAGGGCGTCGTCGCCTGGCAGCGCCAGGCGCTGGGGGACCGGGCGCTCCGCCCGGTGCGCCCGGAGTCGCTCCACCTGACCCTGGTCTTTCTCGGATACCACCCCGAGAAGCAGATCGATCGGATCACCGAGGCAGCACTACCACCCGGTGGCGCGGCGCCGGAACTGCGATTCGTGGAGGAGCCGCGCGGAGTGCCGCGGGGAAAGCGGCCGCGGCTGTACGCGATCGAGGCCGAGAGCGAGGAAACGGTGGCGCTGCAGGCCCGGATCTCCGACCGATTGGAGGAAGCCCGCTTCTACAAGCCCGAGAAGCGGTCGTTCTGGCCCCACCTGACCGTGGCCAGGGTGAAACCGGAGCGCCGCGGCTCGCGCAAGCCGGCCCTGGTGAAGGACCCGCCGGCCCGGGTCCCGGAACCGTTGTTACGTCCGTTCCGGGCCGTACGTTTGCGTCTCTACCGATCTTTTTTGCGCCCCCAGGGAGCCGAGTACGTCCCGGTGGCCGAGATTCAGCTGGATAAGTAAGGAGAGTCAAATGCCAGAAGCAAAGTCAGCCACCACGGACAGCAGCGCCAAGGACGCAAAGGCCAGCGCCAAGGACGCAAAGGCCAGCGCCAAGGACGCAAAGGCGCGGGACGCGGCCCTGCAGGCCGCCGTTACCCAAATAGAGAAGGAGTTCGGCCAAGGCTCGCTGATGCGGCTTGGCGACGACCACGCGATGGACGTCGACGCGATCTCGACAGGGGCCATCTCCCTCGACATGGCTCTGGGGGTCGGGGGTGTCCCGCGTGGCCGGATCGTCGAGATCTTCGGTCCGGAGTCATCCGGAAAGACCACACTCGTCTATCACCTGATCGCCGAGGCACAGGCGCGTGGCGGTGTCTGCGCCTTCGTCGATACCGAGCACGCAATCGACCCCATTTACGCACGGAGGATCGGGGTCGACACCGACGAGCTCCTGGTGTCCCAGCCCGATTACGGTGAGCAGGCGCTCGAGATCGTCGACGTCCTGGTTCGTTCCGGCGCGGTTGACCTGGTCGCGGTGGACTCGGTCGCGGCGCTCACTCCCCGCGTTGAGCTCGAGGGTCAGATCGGCGACCAGCACGTCGGCCTCCAGGCGCGCCTCATGTCGCAGGCGCTGCGGAAACTGGCCGGGAACCTGAGCAGGGCCCACACGGTCTGTGTGTTCACCAACCAGATCCGCGAGAAGATCGGGGTCAGCTTCGGCTCTCCAGAGACCCAGCCCGGCGGCCGCGCGCTGAAGTTCTATTCCTCCCAGCGGCTCGACATCCGCCGGATCGAGACCCTGAAGGAGGGGACCGAGGCGGTCGGCAACAGGGTTCGCGTCAAGGTGGTCAAGAACAAGGTTGCGCCGCCGTTCAAGCTGGCTGAGTTCGACATCGAGTACGGCGCCGGAATCTCAAAGGAGGGCGGCCTGCTCGACCTCGCGCTGGAGCAGGACCTGGTGCAGAAGTCCGGCTCGTTTTTCTCCTACGGAGAGACCCGGCTTGGCCAGGGGCGCAACAACTCGAAGGAGTATCTGCGCCAGAACCCAGAGATTGCGGCCGAGATCGAGAAACTGATCCGCAAGAAGATCAGCGACGATGAAGCCGAGGCGGTAGCAGCCAGCGAGCCCCCGCCGGTGCGGGTCGCGCCGGAGCCGGAATCAAAGGCGGCACCGGCAAAGCAGCCGGAATCAAAGGCGGCACCGGCAAAGCAGCCGGCCCAGAAACGCGCTGCCGCCAAGCCCACTGAGAAGCGGGCGGCCTGAGCTCGGGCGAGGATAGAGAGACGGCTGCTGAGCACGACACCCAGGCGATCGATCTAGCGCTGAGGGCGCTCGCGAGCAAGGAACGAACCGAGCTCGAGATGCGCGAATGGCTGGCGGCACGCGGGGTAGTGGATGCCGAAGTCGAGGAGGTGATCGCGCAGTTGATCGACTCTGGGGGTATCGACGACGGCCGCTACGCCGAGCGCTTTGCCGCCGACAAGCGCGAGCTCGCCGGCTGGGGTGCCGAGCGCATCCAGGAGGCGCTCGAGGTGCGCGGGGTGGCGCCGGTGCACATTGCGGCGGCCCTTGCCGCCGAGCCGGTCGAGGCCGAGCTCGACCGGGCGATGAACCTGCTTGCGGTCAGCGACAACCGCCTCGACTCGGACGCCGAGCGCTCGCGCGCTCTCGCCTTCCTGATCCGGCGCGGCTATCCCTACGAGCTCGCCTACGAGGCCGTCAAGCGCACCGAGCGGGCGGCTTGAGGATCAGGCCGCCTGGAAATCGGTCCTGACGCCGCGACAGATGTGCTTGTGCCGGCGGTTCTTCAGCAGCCGCTTCGCGGTGACGGTCGCGTAATAGCTGCCGGGCGTCAGATTCGGATCCACGTTCATCTGCCAGTTCCCGGCCGCATCGATCACGGCGGTCCCGTGCAGGACGCCGGCCGCGGAGTAGACGCTGACGCTGCGGTTGGCCATGCAGCGCGGCGGTGTGGTGAGCTTGCCGCTGACGATGTTCTTGTTCTTGGCCGCGACAGTCATGCTCGCCGGAATCACCCGCTTGTGTGCCACCGCGGTGGCCGGAAGAGCCAGAGAAACGGCCAGTCCAATCGAGACCAGAGCGTGTCTACGCAGATCCCTCACACCGATAAAAGCGTATAGCTCGGCCAGGAGGTTACGGATAGGATCACCCGCCGGTGGAGAACGACAATCTCTTCTACATCCTCGGCGGCGCGCTGGTCGTGGCCGCGGTGGTCCTCTCCGCAATCGGACTGCGTGCCAAGGAGTTCCCCTCGGGCATGGCCTTCCGGGGCGTGCTC
Organism: uncultured Solirubrobacterales bacterium; assembly: GCA_963770155.1. Classification (GTDB taxonomy): domain Bacteria; phylum Actinomycetota; class Thermoleophilia; order Solirubrobacterales; family 70-9; genus CAVYOE01. The sequence goes on from CAVYOE010000001.1 coordinate 512,639, forward strand.
GCTGCATTCGCCGCGCTTGTGGTGGCGACGTCGGTCTTCGCGGTGCGCAGCGCCGGTGACGAGCAGCACGAGCGCGAGGAGAACGAGGCCGCCGAGATGGAGGAGGCGGCAGCCGGCGAGGCGGCCGGAGTCGCCGAGGCTGACGAGCAGGCCGGGCCCCAGGGAGAGGCACCCGCCGGCCAGGGCGAGACACTGCAGGTCAGCTCCCCCGCGGACGGTTCCCTCAGCTTCGAGCCTCCCAGCCTCGACGCGAAGGCGGGGACCGTGACGATCGCCTACGACAACCCCTCGCCTGTTCCGCACAACGTCGCCGTCGAATCGCCCGACGGGGAGGAGCTCGGTGCCAGCGAGACTGGCGCTGACGGGGAGTTCGCGGTCACCGTCGAGGTTGCGTCGGGCGACTACGTCTACTTCTGTGCGGTCCCCGGCCACCGCCAGGGCGGCATGGAGGGCAAGCTCACCGTCAAGTAGTCCGCGGAAACCGACGCCGCTACGCTGATGGTCATGGAGCAGCGCAGCTACCACGTCACTACGTTCGGATGCCAGATGAACGAGCACGACTCCGAGCGGATGAAGGGAATGCTCGACTCGCTCGGCTACCGGGAGTGCGAGGAACGGGCCGAAGCCAACCTGATTCTGTTCAACACCTGCTCGATCCGCGAGTCGGCCGACAACCGCTTCATCGCCCACCTCGGCGAGGCGAAGCGCCTCAAGACCGAGGATCCCGAGCGGATCGTCGGGGTCGGGGGCTGCTGGGCACAGTCGGTCAAGGACGAGGTGTTCCGGCGCTTCCCGTTCGTCGATGTCGCCTTCGGGCCGGGGCAGATCCACCGTCTTGCCGAGTTCCTCAACTCGGACTCGCTCAGCGCCCAGGGCTACTTCGAGTTCGAGGAGGTCTCCGGGCACCTGCCGATGAAAAGGGAACGCGAGTTCCAGGCGTGGGTGCAGATTTCGCAGGGGTGCAACTGCGTCTGCGCGTATTGCATCGTCCCGTCCACTAGAGGGCGGGAGGTGAGCCGCTCTCCGGCCGAGCTCACGGACGAGGTCAGCGGCCTCGCCGCCGACGGCGTTCGCGAGGTGACTCTTCTCGGACAGAACGTGAACAGCTACGGCCGCGACCTTGCCCCGCAGGAGCGGATCAGCTTCGCCGCTCTTCTGGGGGAAATCGATGCGATCGACGGGATCGACCGGATTCGCTACACGAGCCCGCATCCGAAGGACATGCGGGAGGAGGTGATCCGTGCCCACGCGGAGCTACCGGCCCTTTGCGAGCACATCCATCTGCCATTGCAGTCGGGCTCGAGTCCGGTCCTGAAGCGGATGCGCCGGACCTACGACCGGGGTCGCTACATGGATCGGGTCGCGCTGATTCGCGAGCTGGTCCCGGACTGCGCGATCACCACGGACATCATCGTCGGCTTCCCAGGGGAGACGGAGGCCGACTTCACGCAGACGCTGGAGGTCGCCGACGAGGTCGGGTACGACGGCGCCTTCACCTTCCTCTTCTCCCCGCGGCGTGGGACTGAAGCTGCCGAAATGGATGAGCAGATTCCCCACAAGGCGAAGGTCGAGCGCATGGAGCAGTTGGTGGAGGTCGTCCAGCGGCGGGCGCGGGAGCGCGCCCAGCGGTTCGTCGGACGGACCATGGGGGTCCTGGTCGAGGGCCCCAGCCGCACCGATCCGAGTCGGCTCCGCGGGCGGGTCCGCCACAACAAGACCGTCAACTTCGAGGGCACCGGCGAGCCGGGCGAGCTTGTCGACGTGGAGATCGACGGCGCCACCTCGACCACGTTGCAAGGCACCGAGCGGATCCTCTCCCGCGCCGGCGCCTAGCGGCCTCGGCGAGAAACGGAGCCCCGCGACGTGCAGGTGATCGCGATTTTCGGTCCCACCGCGGTCGGCAAGACCGGGGTTGCGATCGCGCTCGGCGAGGCGTTTCGTGAGCGGGGGGAGGAGCCCGTTGCGCTCTCCTGCGATGCGATTCAGGTCTACGACGGTCTGCAAACGCTGAGCGGGGCCGCCACGGGCGAGGAGCAACGACGGCTCGAGCATCGCCTGCTCGCCTTCGTCCCGGTGAGCGAGGAGTTCAGCGCCGGACGGTTTGCCGAACTGGCCCACGGGGAGATCGATCAGCTGCTCGGGCAGGGCAAGCGCCCCGTCGTCGTCGGGGGAACGGGGCTCTATCTGCGCGCGGCCCTGTCGGAGCTCGAACTGCAGCCCCCGGTGCCGACAGCGGTGCGCAAAGAGGTCGAGCGCGATCTGGCCGAACGCAGCCCGGCGGCCCTGCATGCCGAGCTCGAGCCCGCGGTTGCCGCCACCGTCCACCCGCGCGACCGCAAGCGGATCGCCCGATGGACCGAGTTGCAGCGCGCCGGTATCGACCCTCCGGTCGGCGGGGACGAGCTGTGGACAGCGAGCCTGCGGCACCCGACCGTGCTCGTCGGCCTGACCATGGACCGGGACCGCCTTGCGGAGCGGATCGATGCGCGGGTCGACCGTATGTGGGACGAGGGTGCCGCGGAGGAGGCCAGGCGCGCCGATGCGGCCGGTGCCTCGCGCACCGCCCGCGCCGCGCTCGGCTTCGACGCCTTTCTCTCGGGTGACATCGACGGGGTGAAGACGGCGCACCGGCAATATGCGCGCCGGCAGCTGAGCTGGATGCGGAAGATGAACGGCGTCGAGCTGGTCGATCGAACCGGGCTCAGCGACACCGAGGTCGCGTCGAAAATAGTCTCGAGGGTCGAATGAAGTTCGAGAAGTGGACCGCGCTCGGCAACGAGTACGTGATCCTCGAGGCCGAGGCGCTTCCCTGGGAGCTGACCGCTGAGCGCATCCGGTCGATCTCCGATCCGGAGCGCGGGATCGGCTCGGATGGTGTTCTGCTGCTCTCGCCGGGGGCCGAAGACGGAATCGTCGCGCAGCTTCGCATCTTCAATCCCGACGGTTCCGAGGCCGAGCTCTCGGGCAACGGCGCCCGGCAGGCTGTCCTCTATTTGAGGCAGCAGGGCTGGACCGACCGCGACGACTTCTCGATCAGGACCGCCGCCGGCGAGATCCGGGCAGCGATTACCGGTCCCGGCAGCGCCAGCCTGGAGATGGGGCGCGCCTCGACCAGCTCCAAGGATTTCCCCTCCGGGCCTCCCGACGGCAGGGGCAGTCTGACTGTTGCCGGACGCGACTGGGCCTTCCAACATGTCTCGATCGGCAATCCCCAGTGTGCGGTCCCGGTGGACTCGCCGGAGGAGCTCGAGGGGCTTGACCTCGGCGAGATCGGCCCGGGGATCGAGAACCACCCCTTGTTCCCGAACCGCACCAACGTCTCTTTCTTCAGAGCCGAGGCCAGCCGCGTCCGCGCCCGCATCTTCGAGCGAGGCGTGGGGGAGACGATGAGCTCGGGCACAGGCGCCAGTGGCGCCGCTGTCGCCGCGCACCTGGCCGGCTCCTCCAGCCCGATCACGGTCGAGCTCGACGGCGGCGAACTCGAGGTGGAGATTTCGGGCGAGCTCGATGTCCGGCTCTCGGGCGTCGCCCAGCAACTCGAGTCGGGCGAGTTCGCGCCCGAGCTGATGCAGGCACTCGCCGACACATAACCTGAGACGCATGGGAGCTCCTCAAGCGAAGAAGCGAGCGCGGGCCGAGCCGTCGAACCGGCTCGAGCGCATGCCGCCGTACATGTTCGCCGAGCTCGAGAAGCGGGTTGCCGACAAGAGGGCGGCCGGGATCGACGTGATCAGCCTCGGTATCGGTGACCCCGACCAGCCGACATTCCCACACATCATCGAGGCGATGCAGGGTGCTGTGGCAGACCCCGCCAACCAGAACTATCCGAGCAACCGCGGCCGCCAGGAGTTCCGCGCCGCCCTTGCGGGTTTCTATGACTCCCGGTTCGGCGTGGCGATCGACCCGGAAACCGAGGTGATTCCCGCAATCGGCGCCAAGGAATGCATCTACAACCTCTGCTTTGCGTTCATGGACGCCGAGGACGTTGCGCTCGCTTCCGACCCCGGCTACCCGGTGTACACGGGCGGGCCGGTCCTGGCGGGGGGCGAGGCGGTGGTGATGCCGCTCGTACCCGAGCTCGGCTTCGTGCCGGATCTCGAGGTCGTCGCCCGCGACAGCCTTGGCAACGAGCGGCTCATGTTCATCAACTACCCGAACAATCCCACCGGGGCGGTGGCGCCCGAGGGCTTTTTCGAGAGGGTGGTCGAGTTCGCCCGAGACAACGAGATCCTGGTGGTCCACGACAACGCCTACTCGGAAACCACCTTCGACGGCTACGTGGCGCCGAGCTTCCTCGAGACCGAGGGCGCGAAGGAGGTCGGCGTCGAGGTCTTTTCCCTCTCGAAGGGCTTCAACATGACCGGGTGGCGCTGCGCGGCGATCCTCGGCAATGCGGAGGCGATCTCTACCTACTGGCGACTGAAGACAAACGTCGATTCCGGCCTGTTTGAGGCGATCCAGCTCGCTGGTGCAGCGGCGCTGACCGGGCCACGCAAGCCCGTCGAGGAGATGAACGCGATCTACAAGCGCCGCCGCGACCTGGTGGTCGGCGCGCTGCGGGAAATCGACATCGAGGTCGAGCCCCCTAAGGGCACGATCTACGTGTGGGCGCCGGTGCCCGAAGGCCATACCTCGACCACCTTCGCCGAGAAGGTGCTCGAGGACGCCGCGGTTGTGATTTCGCCAGGCTCGATGTACGGCCCCAGCGGTGAAGGTTTCTTCCGGATCTCGCTCACCGCCGATGACGAGCGGATCAGCGAGGCCGTGGAGCGAATCAGCGAACTCGATTAGGCTGACGCCGTGACCATGATCGGCCGGTTGCTGCTTGCGAGCTTGCTTGCGCTCGTGCTGCTCGGCTCGGCGTTCACCGCCGGGGCGAGTGCCGCCTCGGCCAATCCCCGCCTCGCCGCGGTCAAGGACTTTGCCTTCGGGCTCGGGTCCGGGAATCTCGAAGGCGATATCTCGGCGAGGTTCGCGGGCTACGACCTGGTCTTCGTCGACGGGGAAGAAGCGAGCCCTCAGCAGATCGCGGAGCTCCAATCGACCGGCACGATCGTGATGGGGTATCTCAGCATCGGCACGATCGAGCCGTACAGGTCCTGGTACAAGCGCTTGAAGCCGTTCAGGTTGAAGCAGAAGTTCGAGGAGTTCGACGAGTTCTACGCCAACGTCAAGGCGGCGGGGTACCGCAAGCGGATCGTGCGGATCGCCCGGGGAATCCTTGCCAAGGGCTTCGACGGGCTCTTCCTCGACAACGTCGACATGATCCAGCTCTTCCGGAAGCAGAAGCGCGGCATGCGCCGGCTGGTTCGCAGGCTCTCGAGCCTGGCTCACAGCCAGGGCAGGTTCCTGTTCGCCCAAAACGGGGCCAATCTGATTGGCCCGATGCTTCCCTTCCTCGATGGCTGGAACCGGGAGGACGTCACCTGGAGCTACAACTTCGAACGCCGGACCTACTTCAGGCTGCCATCGGCCGACCGGACCCAGGCCCTCGCCGATCTGCAGCGGATTGGCTCATTCGGCCTGCTGACGCTCGCGACGGACTACACCGCAGGCGATGCGGAGGCCTTCAACGAGTCGGTCGGCAACGCCTGTGCGGTAGGCGCGATTCCATTCGTCAGCAACATCGAGCTGACCCGGATTCCGCAGCCGCCGCCTGCCTGCCCCTAGTGTGATCTGGGCCACCCGTGCGGGACCCTCGACCGGCATGGAGATGCCGGTGAATGCGGGTCGTACCATCTAGGCAGTGCAGCGAAACCGAAACGGCCGCAGGGCCGAGAGCCGTTACTCCGCCGCCCCCAACGGGCCGGGCGGGTCGGACTCCGGGCTGGTCAATCCGAGGGCACGGCAGCGCGCCCTGGCCATCGCGGCCGCGCCCGACAAGAACGGCCGCGATCCACTGGCAGAGCTCAAGGAATTGCTTCACACGGCCGGAGTCGCGACTGCTGGGGAGCTCGTCCAGTTCCGCGACCGCCCCGATCCCAACCTCTATCTGGGCAAGGGAAAGCTCGCGGAACTGAAGGCGGAGGTCGCGCGCAGCGACGCCAATCTGGTCGCTTGCGACGACGAGCTCGAGCCGCGCCAGGAGCGCAATCTCGAGGCCGAGCTCGGCGTCCCCGTGATCGACCGTACGGCGGTCATCCTCGACATCTTTGCCGACCACGCCCACACCGCCGAGGGCAAGCTCCAGGTCGAGCTGGCACAGCTGGAGTACAACATGGCTCGCATGCGGGGCCTCTGGACCCACCTCGAGCGCCTCGGCGCCGGCCGGGTGGACGGCGGGATCGGCACCAGGGGCCCGGGTGAGTCGCAGATCGAGACGGACCGACGCCTCGCGCGCGACCGGATCACCGCACTTCGCCGCCGGCTGCAGCGCCTCGAGGCCAACCGGGATCTGATGCGCTCGGAGCGGAGCCAGGCAGCGTTGCCGACGATCGCGCTTGCCGGCTACACGAACGCGGGCAAGTCCTCGTTGATGAACGCGCTCACCGGCGCCGAGGTCGGGGTGGGGGAGAGGCTCTTTCACACGCTCGACCCGACCACGCGGTCGTTCAGACACGAAGGACGACAGCTGCTCCTCACGGACACGGTCGGCTTCATCCGCAAGCTGCCCCATCAGTTGGTGGAGGCCTTCAAGGCCACCCTGGAGGAGACCGCAAGGTCCGACCTGATCTTGCACGTGGTCGACGGCTCCGAATCGGAAGCTGAGCGCAAGGACGCAATCGCCGCGGCCGACGCCGCCCTCGAGGAGATCGGCGCCGGAGAGCGGCCGCGGTTGGTGGCGCTCAACAAGGTCGATCTTCTGAGCGCCGAGGAGGCCGGCGAGCTTGCCCTGCACCATCCCGATGCAATCCTGGTGTCTGCTGCGACAGGAGAGGGCCTGGAAGAGCTCGCCGCACGCCTCGCCTCCCTCGTCACGGCGGGGCTGAAGGAGGTCGAGTTGCTGGTGCCTTACGAGCACGGCGAGCGGCTCTCCGAGCTGCACCGGCTCGCGGGCGACCTGGAGCGGGAGGACCTCGCCGAGGGCGTGCTCGTCCGCGCCCGTCTGCCCCGCGAGGTCGCCGACCGCTACGCCGATCTGGCTGTCAACGGCCATCGCTGATCCGGGCGTGCAGCTCCGCTTCGTCAAGTTGAACGCCGACGCGAGGCTTCCTAGCCGCGCCAACCCGGGCGATGCCGGCACCGACCTTCACGCTGCGGAACAGGTGAGGATCGGTCCGGGTGAGAGAGCCGCCGTCGGTACCGGCCTCGCGGTGGAGATCCCCCCTGGCCATGCGGGGCTGGTCCTGCCTCGCAGCGGGCTGGCGCTCGAGCACGGCATCGCTTTGGTCAATGCGCCCGGCCTTATCGACTCCGGCTATCGCGGCGAACTGCGGGTGCTGCTGCTCAACACCGATCGCGACAACGAGTTCGCGGTCGAGGTGGGCGACCGAATCGCCCAGCTGCTCCTCACTCCGTATGCAGAGGTGGTCCCGGTCGAAGCGACGGAGCTCGAAGCCTCGATCCGCGGCGATTCGGGCTTCGGTTCTTCGGGCGTCTGAGCGGCGGGAAGCCCTACTCGCAGAAGGCGATGTAGGGAACGCCGAGCACAGTCGCCTTCTTGCTCTCGGTGCTTACCCCGAACATGATCTTGCCGCCGTCACTCTTCGGAATCCGAACCAGGGTCAGCAGAAACGTCTCGTCGGTGCTGTGGTCGACCGTGGCGGCCGGGAATGCCGACCTGATCTCCTCGATCGTTGCCCCGATCCCGACTCCGCGCGCAATTCCGCCCCGGCGGACAAGGATGCTGCGCACTCGGCGAGGGTCTTTGAGGGTGAACTCGACGCTGCCGCGCAGCGGTTGCTTCAGCGGCGCCGACCGCGTATTCGGACCGCCGAGCTCGCAGCCGCCGCGGATCCTGCCGATCAACTCACGCTCGAAGAGCCGCTGGTAGCGAGCGCCGAGCTTGATCCCGTCCACGCCGGAGCCGGTGACCTTCTTCGGCTCCGCGGGGGTGATCGACTGGGCCGGTATCGCCAATGCCAGGGCAGCGATCGTCGCCAGGCAGAAGATGCCCCGCCGGCGCATTGTTAACCGGTGGGCTGCTGCCCGGGGTCGCCGGCGGGCTGGCCTGCCTGGCCGCCGCCTCCAGCCTGGTCGGCGAACGAGACCTGGGGGACCTCGCGGTCGGACGCCACCTCGATCTCGAAGAACTCGCGGTCCTCGAACCCTGAGGTATTGGCCACGATCGAGTTCGGGAACACCTGAATCTGGGTGTTGTAGGACTGCACGTTCGAGTTGTAGATCCGCCGCGCGGCCTGGATCTCGTCCTCGAGCTCGTTCAGGTTGTTCTGGAGCTGCTGGAAGTTCTCGGTTGCTCGCAGGTCGGGGTACTGCTCGGCGACGACCCGAAGGTTGCCGAGCGCTCCGGCCAGGGTCGACTCGGCCTTGGCCACGTCCTCGACCCCGGTGGCGCGCATGGCCTCGGCGCGGGCGCGGGTGACGTTCTCGAAGGTCTGACGTTCGTGGGAGGCGTAGCCCTTGACCGCCTCAACCAGGTTCGGGATCAGATCGTGCCGCCGCTTCAACTGGACGTCGATGCCGCTCCAGGCTTCGTCTACCCGGTTGCGGCTGCCGATCATGCGGTTGCGGGTAACGATGTACCAGAGGGCGGCGGCGACGAGGACGCCGACGACGATCAAGACGATCAGCATGGGGCCATCCTACTTGTCGACAGCCCAGCCGCGCTCGCGGATGAACTCAGCGACGGCGTCCGGTTTGTCGGTGATCACGTAGGCGTCGACGATCGCGCCCTCGGTGTTGATCGTGATCGAGAGGCCGCTCTGAACCGGCCGCAGCTTGCTGATCGGAGCAATTGGCCGACCCGAGCCCATCCGCGGCTTCACCCGCCCAGTTGCGATCCGATGCACCGCCGGATGGGCTTCGAGCGAATCAAGCAGCTTGCGGTAGCCCTTGCGCGAGCTGTGCTTATGGTGAGTCTTACGTCCGGCCTTGCGGGCCATCTCAGCCGGCCCTGGCCGCGTGCAGGGCGGCGTCGTGAGCCGCCGTCTCGAGCTCATCGTCGAGGGGGCCGAGCTCGGGCACGGATCCCGTCCGGCGCTCCAGAGCAAGGGCGATCAGCCGATCGGCGAGCCAGGCGTTCTTGGGCAGGAGCGGGCCGTGCAGGTAGGTGCCGATCATGTTGGCTTTGCGCACGCCTTCGAACCCGTCGCGGCCGTTGTTGCCGTGGCCGCTGATCACCCGGCCGAGCGGTTCGCCGCCCTCTCCCAGGTAGGTCCGGCCGCCGTGATTCTCAAACCCCGCCAGCACCCCGGGCCCGTCGCCGAGATCGGTCTCGATTGCGACGTTGCCGATCAGACGTGGCCCGGGCTCGCGAACGGTCTCCAGGTCGGCAAGGCCGAGGCCCTCGATCCGTCGCTCCCCGAGCTGGTAGCTGTGTCCCAGCAACTGGTAGCCGCCGCAGACAGCGAGCAGGACGGCGCCGTCGCCGACTGCGGACGCAAGGCCCTCACGTTTGGTCGCGACCATGTCCTCGGCAACGATCACCTGGTCGCGATCCTGCCCACCCCCGACATAGATCAGGTCGTGGGTCCCGGGGTCGAAGGAGTCGCCGGGGCCGGCGGCTGCATAGGAGAAGCCGATCCCGCGCCATTCGCAGCGACGCTGCATGAAGAGGATGTTGCCGCGGTCGGCGTAGATGTTCATCTGCTCGGGATAGAGCGCGAGCAGGCGCAATTCTGGCTCCGGGCTCATCGCTTCTCGAACACCACCGCGACCGACTCGGCGTGGCCGGGATCAGGCCGGATCGGCAACCGCTCAACAGGGATGAGTCCAGCGGGACGCGCCTCTTCCTCGAGCCGCGCAGCGTCGAGCACGTCGAGGTGGTCGCTGTGGCGCTCCTCGGTGATGGCTCCCTCTGGGTCTACCCGTTGCCGAAAGCGTTCGACGACGACGCCGCGGCCCCGCTCTGCAACGCCGAGTGGCCGGCTGGAGAAGACCCAGCCGTCAACCTCGAGCACATCGGGGAGAGGGTCGGTCTCGTCCTGCGGCCGCTCCTCGTGCCAAGCACCCTCCTCGACAAGCGCAAAGGCGGCCCGCCCACCGCGGTCCAGGTGCGCAGCCGCAGAGCGCAGGACGGAGAGGCGGTCGGCCGCCTCTCCGACATGCTGAATCAGCTGCAGCGGCGCGATCACGAGCCCGAACGTGCGCTTCAAGTCGAGCCGGCGGACGTCGCCGACCAGCGCCTGCACCTCGAACTGCTCCTGCGACGCGCGCTGGTTGAGCGTGTCCACCAGTACCGCCCGGCTGTCCACACCGAGTACCTCGTGGCCGTGGCGTGCCAGGTGCAGCGCGACCCTGCCAGTGCCGCAGCCGAGTTCGAGGATCGGCCCATCCGCACCGCCGGCGAGCGCCTCCCACACGGGAAGGTCCGTGGCCGCCGCACCGCACTCGAGGTCGTGCCAAACGACCTCGGGAGCTTCACTCCCAGTACTCACGCGCGAGTCCCCGGTCGGCGAGCAGGTTGCGGAGCTCGAGCAAGGCGGTGTAGGTCGGCAAGGCGAAGATCCTCCCGTTGGACTCGGCCAGCGCGCGGTCCAGGGAGGGGCCAATCGGGCCCTCGACTTCGATCAGCTCCCTTGGAACCCCGGCGTACTTGAGCCGTACCGCCATCTCCGGCGCCCGGGTCCCGGCACAGACCACTCGGCGGATGCTCCCGGCGAGCAGTTCGAAATCGGCGTCCCAGACCCAGGAGACATCGCGGCCATCGGCAATCCGGTCGTTGAGGGCGATCCAGAGGTCGAGCTCGGGCTGTGATCCATTGCCCGACGCCTCGAGTTTCAGGGTGCGCAAGACCTCGTTGGCACCGGCCGGGTTCTTGATCAAGAGAATCGAGAGCTGCCTGCCGTCGATGGAGATCGTCTCGACCCGCCCAAAGACGGCCTCCATTCGCTCGATCCCGGCCTTCACCTGATCGAGCCCGATCCCGAGCTGGAGCGCAGCCGCTGTCGCCGCCAGTGCGTTGTAGACGTTGTAGAGACCGGGGAGGGGGAGCTCGAGGTCAAGGCGGCCGGCGGGGGTGTCGATCGCGATCGTCGAGCCGGACATCCCCTGCAGGTCGATCTTGGTGGCCGCCACTTCCGGCCTGGGCCGGTCGGCGCCGCAGTTCGGGCAGGAGTAGTGCCCCAGGTGGCCGACGAAGGCGCGCGCATAGGCGTAGGGATGCCCGCAGCGGCGGCAGTGCTTGGCGTCGTGTGCGTGCTGAAGCTCGGGAAGCGCCTGACTTGGATCCTCAATCCCGAAGTAGCTGATGTCGTGGTCGTGATCGCGGCCCAGGTCCGCGATCAAAGGGTCGTCCGCGTTCAGCACGAACCGGGAGGTTCCCGCCAGCGCGGCGACGAGCTCGGCCCAGCCGTCGGCGAGCAGTTCGAGCTCCCCGTAGCGGTCGAGCTGGTCACGGAACAGGTTGCAGAGCACGACCAGCCGCGGGCGAAGCTGTGGCGCCACCCGGGGCAGCCAGGCTTCGTCGAGCTCGAACAGTCCTTCGTCGCCCTCCTGCTCGAGCAGCGCGGTGGCTACTCCCCAGCTCATGTTGGAGCCTGCACGGTTGTGCACGGGGTCACGCCCCGCTGCAGCCAAGGCGGCCGAGATCATCCCGGCGGTAGTGGTCTTGCCGTTGGTGGCGCTGACGATGGTCGAACCCCGCTCGAGACGGGCTCCGAGGCGCCCGACCGCATCCGGGGCGAGGCGCAGCAGGACCCGGCCGGGGAGCGTGGTCCCGCCCCCGCGCCCGCTGCGCCGGCTGACGCTGCCAGTTGCTCTGGCGAGCGCCCGCTTGGCGCTGAACGTGATGCTCACTGCGGGGCGTTCGATGCCGAGGCGGGGGCGATTACCCGCAGCGCCCTAGGCAGCAGGCGGAGCTCGGCCGGCAGGTCGGTGAGGTGTTCGCCGTCGGCGAAGATCTCGAAGTTGCGATCGGCGCGGATCTCGACCTTGGCGCCTCGCAGCACTGACACGGAATCCACCTCCTCGACATGGGTGCCCTTGAACACCTTGGGCAGGTTAGCCAGGAACTTGAACCTGCTCCCCTCGGCGGTCATGACCACGTCAAAGATGCCGTCGTCGAGGATTGCGTCGGGCGCGATCATCATGCCGCCCCCGTAGGCCTTGCTGTTCGCGACCGCGACCGAATATCCCTTGAGGCGATGCTGTTCACCGTCGACCGTCACCGTGAACGACGCGGGACGCCAGGTGGCCAGCGTGCGCAGCGCCGAATACGCATAGACGAGATTTCCGCGGACGAGCTTGACCTTGTTGGCGAGTCGGTTGCACTCGGAGTCGAAGCCGCAGCTCGCTATGCAGAGGAAACGTTTCCCGTTCACTTCGCCGACGTCGATCGTCCGCTCGTAGCCGTCGGCGAGCACCCGTACCGCTCCCGAGATTTCAGTCGGGATCCCGAGAACGCGGGCCAGGTCGTTGCCGCGGCCACCCGGAATGATCCCGAGCGCCGCGTCGCTGCGGGCGAGGGCGCCTCCGACTGCACCGATCAGACCATCGCCGCTCATCACCACCGGCACCTCTCCCGCGTCCGCGGCCGCCAATGCCTCCTTGATGCCGTGATCGAGGCTGTGCGTCGGGACGACCCGGAACTCGAGGCGACGCTGGTCGAGTTCACGCTCGACCTCCGGGAGCAGCTCGCCGGCGCGCCCGTGCCCCGAGGACGGGTTCACCAGGAGTGCGTGTGGGCGCGTGTTCGTGCTCGTGGCGGTCACCCGGCCGATCATCGCAGGGCTTTGACGGTTGACACGGTCAAGTAGGGTGACCGCGCATGGAAGAGGGGCGCAGCAACCGGCCGGCGCTGATCTTTGTCGGGTTCGTCGCGATTGCAGCCGCGATCGCGCTCGGATTCATCCTGCTCGGCGGCGGGGATGACGGCGATGGCGGGGACTCAGCGGCACTGCCGGAGGGATGCCAGGAGGTCGAGGAGCCCCAGGCCAAGGAGGTGAAGCTGCCCGCTCCCGAGGGCAAGGACGCCGAACCGCCGCCGGCGGGCTCGACCGCCACGGTGGAGACCAGCTGTGGCCGCTTCGAGATCGAGCTTGCGACTGGAGATTCTCCGAAGACGACGGCCAGCTTCGCCTACATGGCCGAGCACGGCGCCTATGACGGCACCTCGATCAACCGGATCGCGCCAGAGTTCGTGATCCAGGGTGGGGACCCGACCGAGACCCAGGCCGGCAATGCGGGCTACACCGTCACCGAGCCTCCGCAGCAGAACCTGATGTACGAGCGCGGGGTGGTCGCGATGGCCAAGTCCGGGGCGGAGCCGCCCGGGACCTCAGGGAGTCAGTTTTTCGTCGTGATCGCGCCCGCCGTCGCTGACCTTCCGCCCGATTACGCTTTGCTCGGGCGCGTCGACGTCGGCTTTGACGTGGTGGAACGAATCGCAAGCGTCGGCACCGACGAAATCGGGCCTGCGGGCAATGGGGATGGCCCGCCCAAGGAACCGGTGGTGATTCAGCGGATCACGGTCGGGGTGGACACACCGCCTGCGTGATCCAGGATCGGAGTTGAGATGGCGACGGTGAAAGTCGGCGACCCGGCGCCGCCGTTCGAGCTGCAAGGAACCGGGGATCGCGTTTACCGCCTCAGCGACTACCGGGGACGGGGCGTGATCCTTGCTTTTTATCCGGGGAATTTCACCCCGATCTGTACCAAGCAGTTCTGCTCGTACCGCGACGACGGTGACCGGATCGAGGGACTTGGTGTGCCGATGCTCGGCGTCTCGTCGCAGTCGGTCGAGTCGCACGAGAAGTTCACGGCCAAGCACGACCTACGGGTGCCGCTGCTCTCCGACGCGGACAAGGAGGTATCGAAGGCCTACGGCGTGGTCGGCCCCGGCGGATTCGTGCGGCGCTCGGTCTTCCTGATCGACGGGGAGCTGGCCGTCCGCTATCGGCACATCGCTCTGCTCGGGCTCACCTTCCGTGACGTCGACGATCTCGAGGAGGCAGTCGCGGTCCTTGGCTGAGGGGGCGAAGCTCGTCTCCGAGCGGTTCGAAGTCGCCGGCGACGGGCCGCTGCTGCGCGGTGAGCAGGTGGGCGACGGCGCGGCGATCGTGCTCTGCCACGGGATCACGGCGACCCGCGAGCAGGTCGTCCACGGGTCCGTGGCGCTTGCCAGGAAGGGCTACCGCCAGGTCGCCTACGACGCCCGGGGCCATGGGGAGTCCGAGCCGGCGCCGGCGGGCCAGAGCTACACCTACCCGGAGCTCGCCGACGACCTCGAGCGGGTGCTTGCCCACCGGGTCACCGCAGGCCGCCCGCTACTGGTCGGCCACTCGATGGGGGCGCACACGATCGTTGCAGCCGCGCTCCGCGACACCGACCAGATCGCCGGGATCGTGATCGTCGGTCCCGTGGTCATGGGACTGCCCCCGCCGGAGGCGATCGTCGAAGAATGGGGAAAGCTCGCCGAGGGGTTCGAGCGGGGTGGGGTCGAGGGCTTCCTCGCGGTCTACGACGAGCGCGGACACGATCCGGCCTGGCGCGAGACGATCATGCGCTTCACCCGGGCCAGGCTCGAGAAGCACAGACATCCCGAGGCCGTGGCGGAAGCAATGCGCGTGATCGCCACCACCCAGCCATTCGACAACATCGACGAGATCGAGTTTCTCGACATCCCCGCCCTGGTCGTCGCCAGTCGTGACGAGGCCGATCCGGGACATCCGTATGCGGTGGCAGAGGCCTATGCGGCAAAGCTCCCGCAAGGCCGCTTGATCAGCGAGGCGGAGGGTCAGTCGCCGCTTGCCTGGCAGGGAGGGCGGCTCTCGCGGGAGATCGCGGCCTTCTGCGAGGAGCCCGAGGTCGCCGGGCGCCTCGGCGGCTAGCCTGCCGGACGGCTCCGGATCGCGCCTATTCTTTGACTGTGAGCGACGAAGGCCACCCGATTCACTACTCGGCGGTCGAGCGGGGCACTCCGGTGATCGCCTCGGACGGGACCGAGGTCGGGACCGTGCACCAGGTCGTCGACAACTACACCGAGCACATCCTCGACGGGTTCGTGGTCAAGACTGCCGGGGGCGAGTTGCGGTTCGTCGACGCACCCGAGGTGCAGCGGACGGCCGAGCGCGCGGTCATCCTCAACATCAGCGCGGAGCGAGTGGCCGAGCTGCCGCCGCCGGACAAGGGCGCACCGAGTTTTCGCGCCAACGTCGGTGCCGGGCGAATCAGCCGGATGTTCGGGCGCGGCTGGAAGCGGCGCTAGGGAGGCTTGGGAAAGAGCTAGTCGCCGATGTCGATGCTTGAGCGGCGCGCCAGCTTCGGCTCGCTGTCCATGATCCGGCAGGGGGGAGCCGAGTTGCGAATCGGCGATGGCCCGAGGTTGATCTTGACTCGCCGCGCCGGGGCTCCGGCGGGGAGATCCAGATGCGACCGCGTGTTTCTGTGCCTGGACATTCGTTTTAGCCTCAATGTCTAGGTCGGCAGCCCAGTCGAAATCCCTTAGTGACAACGGTGCGCTTAACCGGGGGTCAAACAAGGGGTGAATAGCCGTGCATGGCCCTGCCCGGCCATTGCTTGACGGTTTCACTCGTTATACCGCGGGTACAGCGAAGACAAGCGCGTCGGGTCGCTACAAGCCGCGTCGGGCTCAAAACCCAACCGTTACGGAGGACACCGATGAGCGAAGAGCTGAGTGGAAAGCGGATCGCGATCTTGATGGCGAACGAGGGGGTGGAGCAGGTCGAGTTGACCGACCCACGCGACGCCCTGCGCGACGCCGGAGCAGAGGTTGAGCTGATCGCCCCCGAGAGTGGCGAGATCGCAGCGTTCGAGCACCTGGATCGAGCAGAGACCTTCACCGCGGACCATGGCCTTGCTGAGGTGCGCGCGGAGGGCTACGACGGTCTGGTGATGCCGGGCGGGGTGGCGAACCCCGACCAGTTGCGCATGGAACCGCGCGCGCTGGAATTCGTGCGTGCGTTCTTCGAACAGGGCAAGCCGGTCGGGGCGATCTGCCATGCGCCCTGGATGCTGGTCGAGGCCGGCGTGCTCTCAGGCAGAACGGTTACGTCGTACCCGAGCCTGCGCACCGATATCGAGAACGCAGGCGGTCACTGGGTCGACGAGGAGGTCGCGGTCGACCAGGGCCTGGTAACCAGCCGCAAACCGGATGACCTGCCCGCCTTCAACAGCAAGCTGATCGAGGAGTTCCCCGAGGGCGTGCACTCCGGCCAGCGCCAAAGCGTCGAGGCGACCGCCTAGCCGCGGTCGCCGCGCGCGAACGGCAGCGCGTACCACGTACCGAGGAACGCAAGGCCGGTCAGAACGGTCACTACCAGGGTGAAGGTGGTGCCGAAGAGCAGGTCGCTGATCAACGTGACCGCACCGGTCATGGCGAGTGCCAGCGAAAACAGCCCGGCAATGGTGAGGCGGTTGCTGTCGGAGATGATCTTCGGCTTGTCGTGCTCCCGGAACAGGATCCGGTGGTAGGCCGAGGGCGCGATCAGCAGGACGGCGGCGAGTGCCGTGCACAAGAGGACGCCGAAATAGAGATCCCGTTGGAACTCGGTAACCGTCGCGAAGCGCTGCGTGAACGGGACGGTGAGCAGGAACGCGAACAGCACCTGGACCCCGGGCAGGGCGACTCTCAATTCGTTGAGCAGCTCGATCAGCTCGCGGTCGAGCTTGCTGCCTGACTGGCCTCCGCCTCTCGCCATGATCGCCTCCCTGCATACCCGCGCAGCGGCGGAATAGACGCCCTACCGGGGGGCTTCCTGCGGAAGTACAAGCCGAGAGCCCGCCCTAGGGGGGACCTGGCGGCGGCTCGATCGGGTCGACCGCGGGCCCCTGGAGCACTTCGCCTTCGGTGCTGAACCGGGAGCCATGGCAGGGACAGTCCCAGCTCGACTCGGCCTCGTTCCAGCTCAGCAGGCAGCCGAGGTGGGTACAGCGTGGCGCGCCGCGGTTGGTGAGGCGATCGGCGACGAAGTGAAAGCCCGTTTCCGCGTTCTCCTTGACCAGCGAGACCAGCGAAGCACGTGGCCGCAGGCGCACCGAATCGAAGCTGCCGGCCCATTCCCTGCGTTTGGGGGCGTCGAGCACGGCGTCGGTCAGCGCCGCGGCCGCGGCGCTCCCGGCCGCCAGCCCCCACTTGCGGAAGCCGGTTGCGGTCAGAATCCGGTCGGAGAACGGGACCAGCGGCCCGACGAACGGCATCTCGTCGGCGGGCATGTTGTCCTGGGATGACCAGCGGTGGCTGATCTCATCCAGATCGAAGCGACCCCGTGCCCAGGACGCGAGCTTCTCGAACCGCTCCGACTCGTTGCCCTCGCCGACCTTGTGGCCCTCACCGCCGATCAGGAGCAGGTGGCCTTCTTCTTCACGGCCGGGATGGACCCGGATCGAATGCGGTGAAGACTCAGTGCTCAGATACATGCCGCGCGGCGGCTCGGCGTCGAGGCGTCCGGCGACGACATAGCTGCGCGAGGGGAACTGGCGAGCAAAGAAGAGGCCTCGGTCGGGGAACGGAAAGTGGGTCGCGACGATCACGCGGTCGGCCGTGATCGAAGGGCCGGACGCGGTGAGCACGCGGCAGGGCGTTCCGTCCTTGACCTTGCGGGCGCGTGTCCCCTCGAAGATGTGGACACCGCTCTCCGCGAGGTGCTCTGTGAGCGCGTAGAGGTAGCGCAGCGGATGGAACTCGGCCTGGTTCCTGAATTTGACTGCACCGGCGGTGGGGAAGGGCAGGTCGACTGTTTCGACCAGCTCGGCCGGGAGGCCGAGCTCAGCCGCCAGCTCGGCTTCGGTCTCGAGCTTGGAGCGGTCCCGCTCTTCCTCGGCATAGGTGAAGTTGTCTCGCCGCCGGAACTCGCAGTCGATCTCGAGCCGTTCGACCATCCCGGCAACCAGGTCGATGCCCTCTTCGTTGGCGTGACCGTAGTCGCGCGCCGCCTCCTTGCCGACCTTGCGCGCGAGCTTCGTATAGATCAGCCCGTGCAGGGAGGTCACCTTGGCGGTGGTGTGGCCCGTGACCCCGTGTCCGATCCGGGTCGCGTCGATCAGGGCCACGTCCAGCCCCGCGTCTCGCAGCAGAAGGGCCGCGGTCACGCCGACGATCCCTCCGCCGAGGACCGCGACCTCGACTTTCAGGTCCTCCTGCAGCGGCTCGAACACCGTGGGAACCGTCGTGTCCAGCCACAACGACGCATGCAGCGTGTCGGCGCCTGTGGTCTCGGTGCCCACCTGCGTCGGTTACCCGGCTCGGCCCCGGGTACACCCGGTGAGCGCTGCCGGGTGGCGGCCTCGGGCGTGCTCAGTTTGGCCGCACCTGTGCGGGGGTACGAAAAGTGGCGACCCCAGAGAAAGGAGTGCTGCGCATGGGTATGACGGCACGAGATGTGATGTCGCCGGACTGTGAATGCGTTGGCGAAAACGACACCGTCGCCGACGCTGCCAAGCGGATGAGCGAGCTTGATGTGGGATCGATGCCGATCTGCGGCGAGGATGACCGCCTCAAAGGGATGCTCACCGACCGAGACATCGTGGTCAAGGTGATCGCCCAGGGTCGCGACCCCGACGAGATCAAGACGGGAGAGCTGGCCGAGGGCAAGCCGGTCACGATCGGCGCCGATGACTCGGTTGACGAGGCGCTCGAGACGATGGCAAAGCACAAAATCCGACGCCTGCCGGTGATCGACGGTCACGACCTGGTCGGGATCGTTTCTCAAGGTGATGTCGCCAAGAACGTCGATGAGACCAAGGTCGGGGATCTGGTCGAGACGATTTCGGCGGCCCCATAAAGAGGGGTAGCCGAGATGCGGCGCGGGGGCGGCTCCGGTCAAGATGACCGATGTGGCTGCCCTCGCAGACGACCGCGACCTACTCGTACGGCACCAGCAGAAGGGCGACGAGGCCGCTCTCGAAGAGCTGATCGAGCGCTACATGCCCCTGGCCAGGCGACTGGCGGGGCGCTACCGCCATACCGACGAGCCCCAGGAGGACCTGGTCCAGGTGGCGAACATGGCGCTGATCAAGGCGATCAAGCGCTTCGATCCCGACCGGGGGAATGCGTTCTCGAGCTACGCGGTCCCCACCATCCTTGGGGAGCTGAAGCGCTATTTCCGCGACCACAGCTGGTCGGTGCACGTTCCCCGCGATCTTCAGGAGCGAGCGGCCAAGGTCAACAAGACCATCGAAGCGATGTCGAAGAAGGCCGGCCGGGCGCCGACCGTGACAGAGATCGCGGACAAGCTCGAACTCGACCTCGAGCAGGTCCTCGAGGCCCTACAGGCGGCCCAGGCGTTCGACGCAAGCTCGCTCGACGCGGAGCGGGGGTCCGGCGACGATTCGGTTATGACGCTGGGGGAGACCGTTGGGATGGAGGAGGCCGGGTTCGATCTGGTCGAATACGGCGCCGCCGTGCAGGATGTGCTCGCACAGATGCCCGAGCGAACCCGACAGGTCCTCCACCTGCGCTTCGTCGAGGACCTGACCCAGGCGCAGATCGCCGAGCAGATCGGGGTCTCGCAGATGCACGTATCGCGGATCATCCGGGGTGCTCTGGCCGAGCTCCGCGAGGCTGTTGGGAGTGAGGTCGAGTGAGCGAACGATGAGCCCCGCACACCCACGCTTCCGCCTCACTCTCGCTGCCCATCCGGAGAACATTGCGCTCATCCGGCACGCCCTCGCCGGCCTTGCGGCCGAGCTCGGGGCCAGCAACGAATTGATCGACGACATCAAGACAGCCGCAAGCGAAGCCGCCACCAACGCGATCCTCCACGCGTACTCCGACCCGAACGAGGGCCCGATCGAGGTGTCGACCAACGTGATCGGCGGCAGGTTGCTCGAAATCGTGATCCGCGATCGGGGGATCGGAATGCAGCCGAGGCCGGTTACCCCCGACGAGCCGAGCCTCCGAGTCGGCCTTGCCCTGATCGGCGCACTCTCCGATGGATTCGAGATCCGGGGCGAGGAGGGGGAGGGGACCGAGGTCCGGATCCGCTTCGATCTCGACCGTGAAACGCGCACCACGACCAACGAAAATGGCGTCAGAGAGCTGGCAGGTGACGAGGAGACCCACATCTCGGTGCAGGGTCCCGACCCGGGCGGCGCCGCGATTCCCAAGGTGCTCGAGCTGGTCGCAGCCCGTTCCAACCTGAGCCTCGACCGGCTCTCCGACACGCAACTCCTCGGCGACTTTCTGGCCCATTGGACTTCGCGGGCGACTGTGGACGCACAGCCCCTCGAGGTCACGATCAAGGAAGCGCACGGCTCGGTTGACGTGCGGATCGGGCCGCTCGAGCCGGGGCTCGCGAAGAAGATGCTGGAGCGGAGCACGCTCCCGGGCCTCGGGACCACCCTGGAAGCGCTGGCGGGGAACGTGAGCATCGAGGAGGCGGAGCGGGCGGGAGAGCGGTGCGAATTCCTGACGCTGGAGGTCCGGGACTGAGCCCGGCGGGTAGCATCTGACGCCTGCTGAGCGCTCCAAATCGGGACAACAGCAATGACCCTTCTTCGAAGGCGCTGACACGGCTCACAGCTGAGGTGAGCGACCGCGAAGACGCGGTCCACGTGGTGCTGCGAGGAGAGCTCGATCTCGCCACCCTCGGTGTGGCCGAGGAGGCCCTCAACAAGGCCTCTGACGGCAAAACCCTCGTCCTGGATCTTCGGGAGCTCTCTTTTCTGGACTCCTCCGGATTGCGGTTGATTCTCAACTCGGCTGATACCGGGAACGACGCCGGGCGCAAGGTGTTCGTGGTCAAGGGCCCCGCGCAGGTTGATCGTGTCTTCGCCCTCACAGGAGCGGGTGAACGGTTGAACCTCGTGGACGACCCGTCATCAATCGGCGCGGGCTCGTAGGGCACGTTCGGAACCTCCTCCGGGAGCTGCGGTTCACGGACCGCCCCGGGAGCATCAGGGTGCCGGGGAGGCCGCGCGGCGAAAGCGAGGATCCCTGGATCCTGCTCTCACTGGGCTTGGCGACGGCGATCGCGGTGACACACGGGCTCGTCGGCGGCGAGCTGGTCGTGGTCGGGTTGCTGGCATTGCCCCCGATCCTGGCCGCCGCCACCACCGGCGCCCGGGCGACGGCAGTCATCGCGGCCTATTGCTTCGTGCTCGCCCTCGTGGGTGCGTTCTGGGCAGGGGACGGCCTCAGCGATGCCTACATCGTTCGTCTCCTGATCGTCGGACTGGCCGCCTATCTCAGCTTCTGGAGCGCGACGGCGCGGGAGGAGTTGACGGCGTCTGCCCGCGGGGGCGCGGTCCTCGCTGAGGGCTTCGCGCTCACCCACACGCTTGACGAAAAGGACATGGTCGAGCAGCTGGCCGAGGTTGCGGTGCCGGACCTCGCCGATGTCGCCGTGGTCGACATCGTGCTGCAGGACGGCACGATCACCGCCGCTGCGGTCGCCGCGGACAATCCGGAGGTCACCGTGCAAATAGAGCGCTCGCGAGCCGGCCTGGTGATCGATCCCGGTTCCGACCATCCCGTTGCCGAGGTGGTCCGGACCGGCGAGAGGCGTGCCTTCAGGAACATGGGGGACGCCGCAATGCGGGAGATGGCGATCGATCAGGAGCACCTCGAAATGGTGCGGGACGTGCGTCCACGTTCGCTCTTGGTCGTCCCGCTGAAGGTGCGTAACGAGACATTTGGGGCCCTCAGCTTGGGCTCGCTGCACGACGACGACCGCTACGGACGCGATGAAGGTGCGTTCGCGGTGGAGCTTGCGAACCGGGCAGCGGTGGCGATCCAGAACGCGAGGCTGCACGACGAGCAGTCGCGGCTTGCTCGCGCGCTGCAGGAGAGCCTGCTGCCGCCGGCGTTGCCGCAGATCAACGGTCTCGAGGTTGCGGCGCGGTACCGGCCGCTGGGGCTCGGCACGGAGATCGGCGGGGATTTCTTCGACCTGTTCCAACTCGACCGGGCCAGCTGGGCAGCGGTAATCGGCGATGTCTGCGGCAAGGGACCGGAGGCCGCCGCCCTGACCTCCCTCATGCGAGACACGTTGCGGTCCTCCGCCCTTCGGGGGGAGAGCCCCAGCGAGACGCTCTCGCTCCTGAACGCGGCAATCATCGACGCCGGCGTCGACGGCCGCTACTGCACCAGCGCCTACGCCAGGGTCGATCTCGAGGGCCCGAGCCGGCTCACGGTTTGCAACGGGGGCCATCCGCCGCCCCTGATCCTCCGCCACGGCGGGGGGGTGGAGCCGGTCGGGCCGCCGGGAACGCTTCTCGGCATCTGGCAAGACGTCGATTTGAGCGATACCTCGGTCAGCCTCAAACCGGGTGACCTCGTGATGCTCTACACGGATGGACTGTTCGAGAGCCGGCCGGGCTCGAACGGGTCGATCGAGCCGGTGGAGCAGATCCTGGCCCGCTGCAAAGGCATGAGCGCCGAGGAGACTGCCGAAACAGTCGAGGCACGAGCCTTGGCGGGGCTCGGGGACGCCCCGCAGGACGATATGGCGATTCTCGTGCTGCGGAGGCCTCACGGCCACGCCTGAGGTTCCGTACGCAGCCGCCAGGCGTGTCCGCGCGCCTAGTTTTCCGCAAATTCCATTGTTTTTGGTACGGCCCCGGGGTCGGATGTTTGGCGCACCGGACTAGGGGTATGCAGAGGGTGCGCCGCTCGAGGGGGCGGCAACAGACTTCACCCGCAGTACAACCACATACGCATAACCCCAAAATCCCCTGTCCCGATAGTCGGCGCCGCGTGAGAATGCGGCGCCGGCTTTCTTTTTGGGCATCGCCCGCCGGAGCCGCCCTTCAAGGAGGCCCGTAGGCGACCAGGGGGTGGGGAAGGGGGGGACGTGGGGAGAAGCCAGGCCAGGGAAGGGAGGGGTCGGTGTGTAGGATCTGCGCCTGATGCAGGTAGGGGAGCGACACGGGATTGCCCTGGGCGAGCGCGCCTTTATCGCGCTGGTCGCGGCTCTCGTTCTGTGCCTGGCGGGATTGAGCCCCGCGGTGGCAGCCAAGGGCAAGAAGAAGAAAAAGGGTGGGATCGCGGTCACCAGGAGCGTGCCCGGGCCGCTTGCGGCCGGCGGCACTCAGGCGGGGACGGCCTCTTGTCCCAAGAAGACACACGCCACCGGCGGCGGCCTCTCGATCGCTCCCCTCTACAGCGCCAACGGGACCGAGGCGGTCAGCAACGACACGGGTCTGCGCACCCTGCCTCTCGCCCTGAACCCGAGTGCCGCGAATGCGTGGAGCTCCTCCGCTGCCGCGTTCACCGCGCCGGCGGGAGCCGGAAGCCTCACGACCTTTGTCCGGTGCGAGAAGAATTCGTTCGGCAAGCTCGCGGTGACCACCTCGAGCTCGGCGACCCTGCAGCCATCCGCCGGCCAGAACATGATCTTCAACTGCCCGCCGCGGACCCGGGTAATCGCCGGGGGTTTCGCCGCCGACGGGCCTGCAAGCCTCGCAACACCGACGTCGTTTCGGATCATCGTCCTCGGGTCGCGGCGCACCGCCCCGGGGCAGTGGACGGTCTCCGGTTACAACTCATCGGCCGCGCCTGGGCCGGCGACGATGACCGGCTACGCGGTCTGCGAGGTCACCGACAAGCGCAAGGTGAGCGAGTCTTCGGCCTTTTCTGCGCTTCCCAATGACAGCCGCGCCGCGGGGGAGGCCACCTGCTCCAACAAGCAGCACGTGATCTCCGGCGGCTTCCTCGTATCGCCGGCCGAGTTCCCCGGCGCGGTTCCGGTGATCGGGCTTGACGAGTTCAACCCGGTCGGCAGCCGCACTTGGCACGTCGCGATTCACAGCGAGCCGCCGCTCGACGTCCCGCCGGGCAGCTCGCTGACGACGATCGCCTACTGCAAGCCCAACAAGTAGGCCGCTAGAAGAGCCGTACGGCGGCGCGGGAGAGCTTGAACCCGTGCCCGGTACCCGTGTTGAGGCAGCGGACGCCCGAGGTGGTGCTCTTGCAGCGGAAGCGGCCGGCCTCGATCGACTTGCCATAGGCGAGCGTCCGGCCCTGGTGCAGCGCGGTATCGCCCGCGCAGATGTAACTGCCCTTGCCCTTGCGGCCAACTTCGACGCCGTACCCCCAGTCGAGCTCGCAGGACGAGGGGCGTGGGGGTGGGGACCACGCCTTCTCGCCGATGTCGCAGCGGGCACCCAGTTTGCCGTCGACGGCGCAGCCGATGTTGCCGCTCGGCGTCTGGAACTGCACCAGCTTCGCCTCGGCCGCCGGACAGGCGCCGAGCAACGCGACCGCGAGGATCAGAGTCAGGCGTTTCATCTGGGCGAACGCTATCCGTCCACCCGCGCCCGTGTGCGCGCAGCAGGCGACGTTTTCGCTCCAAGGTGGCGGGTACAGGGAGGGCATGTTCGGAAGCTGGCATCTGATGGTCGTCGGTGCGCTTGCACTGGGCGCAATTGTGCTCGGGTTCATGCTGACGCCGTGGGCCCCCATCTACGCGCTCCTGATTGCGGGCGCGATCGCCTTCGTGGTGCTGATGGGCCGTCTCTTCTCTTCGCCGCAAGGCATGTACGGCGAGCGCGATCCAGATCAGGAAGGCGAAACGCCCGATCGTGATCGCGAAGGTGGTCCCACGGGACCGGTCCAAAAGCCGACCCCCGAACAGAGCCGGGCGCACTAGGCGCCATACAACCGGGAAACCCGCACCGGGAAACCCGCCGATCCAAGGAGGCTTGGCAATGCGACTCATCAACCAGGTTCGACGCGACGAGATCTTGAAGCGACTGCCGGGCCGCGACACTCCCAAGGACCGCGCCGGGCGCGCGGCGCGAAAGTCTGCGGCGGTGGCGTCTCAGTCACCGCGGACGCTGCAGACGGTCGCCGAGCAGATCAGGGAACGCGCTGGGCGTGCGTTTGATTCGGCCCGGGACGCCTCCAAGGAGGCTTCCGAGTCCGCGAAGAAGGCAACCGGCCGCAGCGACGAGCCTGAGCGGATCGACCAGGTGAAGACCGTGGGCTCCGTCGTCGGAGCAGCGGTCGCCGGCTTTGCCAGCGCCTTTTTCCTCGATCCCCAGAACGGAAAGCGCCGCCGTCACGTCGCTGCGGACAAGATCGCGGCGTTTTTCCGCCGAAGGGCCGGCGAATTGCGTCAAACCGCCGACTACGGGGCCGGAAAAGCCAAAGGGGCGGCTGCAGAGGCCGTCAGCGCCGTTGTGCCCGAGACAGAGCCCGCAAACGACCAGACCCTGGCGGAGCGGGTCCAGAGTCAGATCTTCCGGCCGGCGGACGCGCCGAAGGGAGACGTCAACGTCAGCGTCGAGCACGGCGTTGTGTACCTGCGCGGAGAGGTCGACGATCCGAGTCAGATCGACGAGTTGAAGCAGGCCACGCAGCAGGTGGAAGGCGTCACCGAGGTCAAGGCGCTGCTTCACGCCCGCACCTAGGGCGCGCGTTCCATAGCGTGGGCGCATGACCGCGCCATCGAGCGAGTTCGTCGAAGTCGACGGCCTGCGGCTGCACTACCGCGAGGCGGGCGCTGGGGACCCGGTGCTGCTGTTGCACGGGTGGCCGACGTCCTCGTATCTGTGGCGGGACATAATCGGTCAACTCGCAGAGGAGCGGCGCGTGATCGCCATCGATCTCCCGGGCTTCGGCAAGTCCGACAAGCCGCTTGACGTTTCCTACAGCTTCGATTTCTACGATCGGATCCTCGAGGGCTTCGCAGATCAGGTCGGGATCGAGTCGGCCGGGCTCGCGGTGCACGATGTCGGCGGGCCGATCGGGCTTTACTGGACGATGAAGCATCCGCAGCGGGTCCGGGAGCTGGCGTTGCTGAACACGCTGGTCTACTCGCGGCTGCACTGGTCCGCGATTGCCTTTGTCGCGGCGGCGCGAGTACCCGGAATCAGAGCGGCGCTGACCAGTCCCGCTGGGATCCGTTTCGCCATCCGTTACGGGGTGTCGGACCCGAAGAAGGTCTCGGAGGCCGTTAGAAGGGCTTACAGCGAGCCGTACGAGACCAAGCCGGCCCGCAGGGCCTTGCAGAGAGCTGGAACCCGATTACATCCGGACGGTCTCCGGGAGATCGAGCAGTGGGTCGGCTCGATCGAGATGCCGGTCCGGATCGTCTACGGGGACCGCGATCGGATCCTGCCCGACGTTGAGCGAACGATGGCGCGGTTCGCAGACGAGGTCCCGCAAACCGAGGTGACGGCACTGCCGTACGGGCATTTTCTCCAGGAGGAAGCACCTGAAGAGATCGGGGGACTACTGCGGGAGTTCTTCGCCCGCCGGTAACCGGCCGACCCGTGGTGCGCACACGCGAGACTCCGCAGTGCCTCTGCGCGGGTCTACATAACGCTGATTAGGGGGCGTTGCCCCAGGCAGCCCAGGCATGGCTTGCGTCCCGCGTTGGGCCCCGTGTGCCCTGCCCTACTTTGCCGCGCGGTGCTCCGGGTTGGGGAAATCGAACCGTTCGCCGCATTCCCACGCCTCGGGTTGGTTGCCGTAGGCGGGGACGCCGCCGGCGTCCTTGAGGATGCGTCCGAGGTGGAGCAGGTTCCAGGTCATGAAGGTGGTGTTGCGGTTGGTGAAGTCGTTGTCGGGCCCGCCTGATCCTTCGTCGAGGTAGGACGGGCCCGGGCCGGCCTCGCCGATCCAGCCGGCATCGGCCTGCGGCGGGATCGTGTAACCGAGGTGCTGGAGGGCGTAGAGGACCTCCAGCGAGCAATGCTTGATGCCGTCCTCGTTACCGGTGACCAGGCACCCCCCCACCCGGCCGTAGTAGGCGTACTGGCCGTCTTCGTTGAGCAGGTGCGAGTTGCCGTAGAGGCGCTCGATGACCTGGGTGCAAACCGAGGACTTCTCCCCGAGCCAGATCGGCGTTCCGATCACCATGATGTCGGCGGCCAGGACTTGCTCGTAGATCCCCGGCCATTCGTCGCGGTCCCATCCGTGCTCGGTCATGTCGGGCCAGACACCGGTCGCGAGCTCGTGGTCCACGGCGCGGATGGACTCGACCTCGACCTCGTTGCGCCGCATGATCTCCATCGAGATGTCCATCAGCCCCTGGGTGTGCGAGGTCTCGGGGCTCCGCTTCAGGGTGCAGTTGATGAACAGGGCTTTCAGGTCCGAGTAGTCGGTCTTGCTCTCCTCGCAGAGGCGGGACTGGGTTTCGTTGAGAACGTCGCGCTTGTTCATCTTCAGGCGTCTTCGGGCACCGGCTTGCCGTTGCCGCGCATCGCGAGCCAGAGGCCGCCGTACTCGACGATGTTGTGACAAAGCACCTGCCCGGGCCCCTCGTGAGCGTAGAAGTAGAGCGGGTGCCCGCCGTAGGTCACCTGTTTGCGCCCGTCCCTGCGCCGGGTCGTGCCGAGGAGGTTCGGCTTCAGCCCCGCGGCGACCCGGGGGCGCCCGTTCGCATAGACGGGCGGCCAGGCTTTCGCGCAGGCGCCATAGCAGCGTGGCTTCCGTGTGGTCTCGCGGTCGAACATGTAGATCGCCTGCTTCTTGGAGTCGAAGAGCACCTGCCCGAACTGGCTCTTCCCGAGCGCCAGCGTGGTGCCGGCGGACGCCGAGACGGCGCCGGCGGGTGTCGTGCCGGCGGCAGCCGCGTTCGCGTCGCCGCTCTCCTCGCTGCCGCAGGCAGTTGCGGCCAACGCCGTGAAAAGCAGGCACGCGATCAGCGCCTGGACCGGGATCTGGACCCTTCGCCTCATACCTCCACAGTCGCAGACCGGAGCCCAGATTTCCAGAGGAGTGCCTGAGCCCAGCTGCACGCGAAAACCGGATAGCGTGGACTGAGCAAGGGAGTCAGCAACGCAACACAAGGAGGAAGCGATGGAGTTGTTCGCAATTCTGCGACGCAGCGGTTGGAAGTCGCCGGAGGATCTCGAGGAGGCTGCCAAGCGCTCGTCCAAGGTTGGAGACGAAGACATGCCCGACGACATCAAGTGGATCCGCAGCTATGTCCTGGAGGAAGGCGGAAGCACCGTGGGCACCGTCTGCATCTACCAGGCGAGCAGCGAGGACGCGATCCGCAAGCACGGCGACCTCGCCAAGCTGCCGGTCGACGAGGTGATCCCGATCGCCGACACGGTGATCATGCGCGACGACCCGAAGTAGGGCTCGGATCTGAGCGGCTACGATTGATTAGAGGCGAATCGCGGTCCCGGTTCGCATCGCCGGAGCCGCGGCGTCGGGGTATGTGTGCCGGGGACGCGCGCTGCGCGTTCCACCGATGAACGGAGGAACCGTGCTGGTCAGACTTGTCGCGATCATCCTGGGGGCCCTGCTGGTGGCACCCGCAGCCTCGCTCGCGGCCTCCGCCAATGACAACTTTGCCAACGCCTTCGAGCTGCCCTCACAGGGTGGCGTCAGGGAGGGCGACGACAGCACCGGAGCCACCGAGGAACCTGGCGAACCGGACCACTGGCTGGGAATCTCGTCTGGAAAATCGATCTGGTACCGCTGGACGCCGCCGTTCGCGGGCAACGTAGAGATCGACCTCTGCGGCTCGTTCGGGGGTGGCTTCGGTCCCGTACTGGCCGTCTACACGGGTTCAGCGGTGAATGCACTGACGCTGGTCAAGTCGGACACCAGCGACGTCACCGGTGTCTGCCCCCCGCGCGTCTTCTTCGACGTCCTCGGGGGCGTCACCTACTCCATCGCCGCGGACGGCCTCATCCTCCGGCCCCAGCAGGAGGGCCCCGTGAGCATCCACCTCCGCTACTCCGCCTTTCCGAGCAACCCTTCGGGCAGGAAGAAGAAATGCAAGAAGGGCCGCAAGCTGAAGCGGGTCAAGGGCAAGCTTCGCTGCGTCAAGAAAAAGAAGAAGACGGCCGGCAGGTAGCGCTCGGGGGGCCGCCGCTAGTCTGAGCGGCGATGCAGTCGGATCCGGCGGCGGGGATAGACGTGTTTACGGCCCTGGCCGCGGGACTGGTCAGCTTCCTCTCCCCCTGCGTGCTCCCGCTCGTCCCGGGTTATCTGTCGATCGTCACCGGAGTCTCGGCGGCGGAGTTCGAGCGGGGCGAAGCCGACTGGAGGCGGGTGCTCGTCCCCAGCCTGATCTTCGTCGCCAGCTTCTCCGCGGTCTGGATCGCGCTCGGATTGACCGCGACGGGCCTCGGCAGCTTCCTTCGCGATCACCTCGCCACCCTGGAGAAGATCTCCGCGGCCCTGATCATCGCGATGGGCGTCTTTCTGATCGCGGCGCTTTTCATCCCACGCCTCAACCGCGAATGGCGCCTGGATGGGCTGATGGAGCGGGCCGGGAGCGGCGGGCCTGTCGTTGTCGGCGCCGCCTTCGCCTTTGCCTGGACCCCCTGCATCGGGCCGACCCTGGCCTCGATCCTCTCTGCCGCGTCGCTCAGCGACTCAGCCGTTCACGGGGCCGCCTTGCTGGCCGTCTACTCCGCTGGCCTGGGGATTCCCTTCTTGCTGACCGCGGTCGCATTCACCCGAACGACGACGGCGTTCGCGGCGGTCAAGCGGCACTACCCGCTGATCATGGCCGCAGGCGGCGCCATTTTGATCGTCATGGGGGTCCTGATCTGGACCAACGAGTTCGATGTCTTGAACCGCGAGGCGCAGGACTTCCTCGACCGCTTCGGCCTCAACTTCTTCACAGAGATCTGAGCCGCGCCGAGCGCTAGTGCCGCGCGGGCTCGTCTTCGCCCGGAACGGAACTGGGCGTTGCCACCTCGACCGGAATCCCCAGAGCCTCGGCCTCGGTGATCCCCTCCCCTTCGAGGTCGCGGGCGCAGATAATCCGGAAGCGCCCGGTGCCCAGTTCCGGATCGGGCACGATCGGGAGGCCGCGGATCTCCTCCCAGCCGAGCCGCTCGATCTCGAACGGGTTCATCCGCACCTCGGCGGCCGGGAACGGGCAGCTGGAGTTGTGCTGGTCGATCGCCCTTGAGATCGCCTCCAGGTTCTTTGCCTCTGCCGGGGACGTGCCCATCGACCCGGAATCTAGCGCGACCCGCGCGCCGTCTACCCCCCTCCCTACGATCGGCTGGCAGTGATCGCCCATGTCGACATGGACGCGTTCTACGTCTCGGTCGAGCTCCTCCGGCGTCCCGAGCTGCGGGGGAAGCCCGTTGTCGTCGCCCACGACGGACCGCGCGGAGTCGTCACCACCGCCTCCTACGAGGCGCGCAAGTTCGGGGTCGGTTCGGCCCTGCCGATGGTCACGGCTCGACGCCGGTGCCCGGACCTCATAGTCGTGCCTGTCGACATGCAGCTCTACCGGCGCGGGTCGGTGAAGGTCATGGAGACCCTGGGTGAGTTCAGCGACACGGTCGAGGTGGTCGGCATGGACGAGGCGTATGTCGACCTCTCGGGTTCGCCCGTCCCCCACTCCCGGGCCCGCGAGATCAAGCGCCGCATCCAGGAGGCCACCCACCTGACCTGCTCGGTGGGCCTGGCGCCCAACAAGCTGATGGCAAAGATCGCCTCCGACATGGACAAGCCCGACGGCATGTTCGAGTTGAGCGAGGAGAACTGGCTCGAGGTAGTCGGCGAGAAACCCGCCTCCCTCCTCCCCGGAGTCGGTCCACGCACTTTCGAGCGGCTGGAGCGGATCGGGATCAAGACGGTCGCCGAGCTTGCCGCCGCCGATCCCGGCCTGCTCGAGCAGAGCTTTGGACCCAACCACGGCGCCGGGCTGCTGGCTCGCGGCAACGGCAGGGGGAGCGCCACCCTGACGACCGAGCGCGTGCGCAAGTCCGAGAGCCGCGAGACGACCTTTCCGTATGACGTCGAAGACCGCAGCGAGCTTGCCGAGACCCTCGACCGGCTGGCGGAGTCGGTCTGCAAGAGCCTCGCGGCCCACGGCAGCAAAGGCCGCACCGTGACGATGAAGATCAGGTTGCAGCCGTTCCGCACCTACACCCGCTCGAAGACGATCGGTGATCCGACCAACGACCTCGAAACGGTGCGCGCGGTCGCACGCGGGCTGCTCGAACGGTTTGAGTTGGATGCGCCGGTGAGGTTGATCGGCGTCGGCGTCGCCGGCCTGGCGCGCGACGGGGGGAACGAAAGCGACCCGGCACAGAGCGCCACGCAGGACGCCCCGGCCGGGTCGCTGACTCTCGGGCTCTAACGCGCTGGCTACTTGGTGGCCAACACGGTCCCGGTGGAGCCGAAACCGAGCCTGCGCTTGGTGGCGGCGGTCAGGTCGTAGACCCGGTTGCCGCTGTAGGGGCCGCGGTCGATCACCGGCACGGTCACTGTCCGGCTGCCGACCCGCAGCGTCACCTTGGAGCCGCAGGGCAGCGACTTGTGGGCGACGCCCTGGGTGCTCGGGGTGAGGCGGCCGCCGCAGGCGGTGCCGTTGCCGTAGAGGCCCGGCCCGTAGTAGGAGGCCTGGACGGCGCGGTAGGCGTTGAGGCGCCTGGGCTTGGAGCGCAGGTGCCGGCCGGTGACGATCGCCACCGCCTTGTAGACGCCGGGCCGCTTCGGCCTGTAGGCGACGTGGAAACGGCCGTCGGCCGCCGTGGCCGTGCGCCTCACCTTGCGGCCGTTGACACGGATCACGACCGAATGGCGCCCGCCCGGGAGGACGGTGCCGTTCAGGGCAACCGCCCGGCCGGCGTGAACGTGGTGCTTGCCGACGCGCAGCTGGACGCTCTCGGCGCCCGCGGTGGCCGCGGTCGGATCGACGCCCGCAGTGATCGCGGCGGCGCCGGTGATGCTGGTCGTTGCTGTGGTGATGACGATCGGCAGCAGCGCGAGCGCCGCAAGCCGTCGCCGCTTCCAACGGAAGCGATGCAACTGAATACACCTGCTCTTTCTTTCCTGCCTACGGGGTTAGCTGACGGGCTCGCGGGACCAGGCTGCTTCGCTGATCTCGCTGGGAGCGGAACACCGCTCCGTTCGCCCCACCTGGCCGCCCCCGGACGCGAAGCCGAGGAGGCGGCTGTATGTGGGTCCCCCGCCCGCCCTCTTCGAGAGAGGGCGGCTCGGCAGATCGTTGGGTGAGCGGGCGAAGGTACGGACACCCCGGCGGCCCCTGTGTGACCCCGGTCACACATGCAAGCGAGCGTGTGAGATCATCGCGTGCGTGGGCGACCGCCTCACAGGCCTGGATTCGTCGTTCCTCCACCTGGAGGGCGACGACACGCACATGCACGTCGCCTCGACCCTGATCTTCGAGGGACCGGCGCCCAAGTACACGGACTTCCGCGACCACATCGCCTCGCGGCTCCATCTGGTCCCCCGCTTTCGCCAGAAGCTCGCCTTCGTGCCGTTCAACCAGGGCCGCCCCGTCTGGGTCGACGACCCGAACCTGAACCTCGAGTACCACGTCCGGCACACCTCCCTCCCCTCTCCCGGTTCCGAGGAGCAGCTCCGCACCCTCGCGGCGCGCTTCTTCAGCCAGGCCCTGGACCGCTCGAAGCCGCTCTGGGAGCTGTGGCTGATCGAGGGCCTCCAGGACGACCGGTTCGCGATCGTCGGCAAGAGCCACCACTGCCTCGTCGACGGCGTCTCCGGGGTTGACATAACAACCGTCCTGTTCGACGTCGAAGAAGACCCCGAACAACCGATCGATACGGACGAGACCTGGGTACCGGAGCCGATTCCGAGCAAGGCGCAGCTGCTTGCCGAGGCCTTGGTCGAGCGGGCCGTCAGCCCGCGGGAGGCGGTGCGGCTCGGCCGCCGCATCATGCGCGGCCCTCGCCGCGCCCTGAAGCGGCTCTCCGAGACGGCGATCGCGGCCGGCACCTTCGCCTGGGCCGGCATTGCCGCCCCCGATACCCCGTTCAACGTTGACATCGGCCCCCATCGGCGCTTCGCCTGGCTGCGCACGTCGCTGATCGATCTCAAGCGGGTCAAGAATGAGCTCGGCGGGACCGTCAACGACGTTGTCCTCGCGGCAGTCGCCGGGGCACTCGGGCGCTACCTGCGTGCCCGGGGCCACCAGACCCACGACCTCGAGATGCGCGCAATGGTCCCGGTCAGCGTTCGCACCGCCGACGAGCAAGGGGACCTCGGCAACCGGGTGAGCGCGATGATGGCGCCGCTGCCGGTCTGGTGCGAGGACCCCGTGCGGCGGCTGAAGATCGTGACCGAGACGATGGGTGACCTGAAGGAGTCGAAGCAGGCGATGGGCGCCTCGCTCCTGACGGAGCTCGCCGACTTTGCCCCGCCGACGCTGACCGGCCAGGCCGCCCGCCTGCAGTCACGGCAGCGGTTCTTCAATCTCGTCGTCACCAATGTTCCCGGCCCCCAGTTCCCCCTGTTCCTGATGGGGCGCAGGATGGAGCGTGTCTTCCCGATGGTTCCGCTGGCCAAGCGCCAGGCTCTCTGCGTCGGAATCATGAGCTACGACGGCCAGGTCAACTTCGGGCTGATCGGCGACTACGACGCGATGGCGGACCTCGAGGATCTTGCCGACGACCTCGAGGCCTCGCTCGAGGAACTGGTCGACGCCGCCGGCGGCCGCCGCCGCCTGTTCCGGCGCCGGCGCGCGATGGCGGCAGGTCGCAACGGCGACGGCTCTCGCGAAGAGGCCGCGGCGCAGAGCGACTAGTCGGCGGGCAGCTCCTCGCCAGAAAGATCTTGCGTTTCGCGCGCGGTCTCGCGCATCACGTGCGCCAGGGCCTCACGGTGGGTCGCGCGGCGCACGTCTCCCAGCGGTGAGTCGCCTGCACGTGTGCGCAGCGTCAGGCTGATCAGCATGTCCAGGTCCTCCTCCCTGGCCTGGTTGTAAGAGGACTTCGAATCGGGGTCGGGATAACCCGGGTGGGTGAACCAGATCGTCACTCCGGGGTCGAGCTGCTTCAGGGCGGCGTCCGGAAGCGGCTCGGCCGGCGAGCTCCTGCCGATCAGGTGGTCCTGGGTCGCGATGCCGCGCTCGCGCAGCAGCTCGCGGTGGCGCCGGTTGACCGAGCGCACCGGGATCTTCAGCTGTCCCGCCATGTCGGCGACGTGTGAGAGCAGCTCGGGACGGGCGTGGCAGTTGCGGTGACCGTCGATGTAGTCGGGCCAGCGCTTGAACAAGCGGGAGAACCGGTCGAGCTGGATGTGAAGCGCGTTCCCCGCCGGCTTGCCGGACCTCCTCCCCCACCGGCCCTCGAACTCGAGGTGCAGGCCGATCTCGATCCCCGTCTCGAGCAGCGGCTCGGGCTCGCAATGCTCGCGCTCGACCATCACCCCGACCGAGTCGATTGCCTCACGCTCGATCGCCTTCAAGATCCCGCGGTTGTAGCTCGGCCAGTAGCCGTAGTCGTCAGCAGCGATGATCAGGATCGGCGGGTCGGGCACTGGTGGCTGCCCATTATGGGCGTCCACCCGCAATGTCGGACCTGCGCGGCGCGATACTTGGAGGGTGGCCCAGAACGCATCCATACGCCTGGCGCTCGCCCAGATCAATCCCACCGTGGGCGCGATCGACGCCAACGCGGCGAAGGTCGGCGAGTGGATTGGGCGCGCGCGCGACGCGGGCGCGCAGGCTGTCCTCTTTCCCGAGCTCTGCCTGCCTGGCTACCCCGCCGAGGATCTCTACCTGAACGCGGGCTTCCTTCGCTCCAACGTCGAGGCGCTCGAGGCCGTTGCCGAGGAGGTCGAAGGGATTGACGCCCTGGTCGGCTTTGCCGAACCGTGCGCGCCCAGCCAGGCCGACGACCTGGCCGGACCGAGCCCGCCGCGGGCCAACAATGCCCTGGCGCTGCTCGCGGGCGGGAAGATCGCCGCGGTCTATCGCAAGGTTCACCTCCCCAACTACGGCGTCTTCGACGAGCGCCGCTACTTCGAGCCCGGGTCGGAGCCCGTCGTGGTCGAGGCCGCCGGGGTGCCAGTGGGACTCACGGTGTGCGAGGACATCTGGGTGCCCGGCGAGCCCGAGACCGCCGAGGTGCAGGCCGGCGCGAAGCTGATCCTGAACGCCTCCGCCTCCCCGTACCACCGCGGCAAGGGAACCGAGCGCGAAGAGATGGTCTCCGAGCGGGCCCGGGCCTGCGGTGCGCCGATAGCGCTTTGCAACGCGACCGGAGGCCAGGACGAGCTCGTTTTCGACGGGCACAGCTTCATCG
Organism: uncultured Solirubrobacterales bacterium; assembly: GCA_963770155.1. Taxonomy (GTDB): domain Bacteria; phylum Actinomycetota; class Thermoleophilia; order Solirubrobacterales; family 70-9; genus CAVYOE01. Next base: position 547,601 of record CAVYOE010000001.1, read on the forward strand.
TCAACGAGCGCGGCGAGGTCGTCGCCCGAGCCGCCCAGTTCACCGAAGAGCTGCTCGTCTGCGAAATCACATTTACCGGCAGCTCCTCGGCTTCGCCTGCGGGGCTGCCGGCGGAAGGTTCAGGCCGGGTGGACCATGAGTGTCCTGTGGCCGAGCGGCTCGAGCCGGTGGCCGAGGTGTACGCGGCGATCAGGCTCGGCCTCGCCGACTACGTCGGCAAGAACGGATTCGAGCGCGTGGTGGTGGCGCTCTCCGGCGGAATCGACTCGGCCCTGGTGGCGATGATCGCGGTCGACGCGCTCGGCCCCGAGAAGGTCAGCTGCGTCGTCATGCCCTCTCCCCACTCCAGCGATGAGACTCAAGGCGACGCGCGCGAGATCGCCGAGAACCTCGGTTGCGAGCTGATCGAGATCCCGATCAGCGACGCGATGCAGGCATACGAGTCGGCGCTTTCGGAGTCATTCGACGGAAGCGAGCCCGGCCTGGCCGAAGAGAACCTGCAGGCGCGGATCCGCGGCAACCTGGTGATGGCACTCTCGAACCGGTTCGGGTGGCTCGTTCTCACCACCGGGAACAAGAGCGAGATGTCGGTCGGCTACGCGACGCTCTACGGCGACATGGCCGGAGGCTTCGCGGTGATCAAGGACGTTCCCAAGACCCTCGTCTACGAACTGGTTCGCCACCGCAACCGCGAGGCCGGCCGCGAGCTGGTGCCGGCCTCGGTGCTCGAGCGCGCGCCCTCGGCCGAGCTGCGGCCGGACCAGCGCGATTCCGACTCGCTGCCGCCCTACGAGGTGCTCGACCGCATCCTCGAGGCGTATGTGGAGCGGGACGAGGGCCCCGAGGAGATGGTCGCGGCCGGGCTGCCGGAGGACGCGGTCGCCGAGGTCGTGGCGCTGGTCGACAAGGCCGAGTACAAGCGCCGGCAGGCACCCCCGGGGGTGAAGATCACGCCGCGCGCCTTCGGCCGGGATCGTAGGCTGCCGATCACCAACCGCTTCCGAGGCTGAACCCCCAGGAGGATGAGTTCATTGGCAGACGGCTACACGATCACCAAGGTCGAGGAGGTCCCCGACGTCTCCGGCGACTATCCGGGCGCAGTGCGTTTCATGGCGGGTGCGCTCGAATCCGACCAGGTCGCCTTCAGCCACCGCGTGATGCCGCCGGAGACCGGTGGCCTCAAGGGCGAGCGGATCGGGCACAGCCACAAGACCCAGGAGGAGATCTACTTCGTCGTCTCCGGGACGATGCAGCTGAAGCTCGATGACGAGGTGGTCGAGGTCGGGCCGGGTACGGCGGTCAGGATCGCTCCCGAAACCGTTCGCTGCGCCTGGAACGAGGGATCCGACGAGGTCGAGCTGCTGATGGTCTCGAACACCGTCGAGGACATCCGCGCCGAGATCGACGAGATGGATCCGGACTTCTGGCCGTGAGCTAGCTGCGGGTTCCCGGCTCGGGCCGCGGCCTGATTGCCGCAGTCATCCGGACCATCGCGCAGAGCCTGCCCTCGTCGTCGGTGATCTCTACGTCCCACACCCAGGTGGTGCGTCCCTTGTGACGGGCACGCGCAGTTGCATTCAGATAGCCGTCGGTGACCGGACGCAGGAAAGTGGTGCTGTTCGATTGCCCGAGTGCGATCAGGCCCTCCGCGGCGATCGCCTGGCTCGTCGCCTGCGAGCAGATGCTTTCGGCGAGCGTGGCATAGACGCCGCCATGGACGACTCCGTGAGGCTGTTTGTGCTGGTCGCCGACCTTGATTCGGCCCCGGGCTTCCTCCGGCCCCAGCTCGAGCCACTCGGTCCCGACGTGGCGGTCGAAAGCGCTTTCAGACTCTGCCATGTGACGCGGAAACTACCTGCAACCCGTACGCTTCCGCGGTGCCTCTGAGCGACGACCAGCGCGCCATGCTGCAGCTTCTGCTCGAGGGCGGGCAGAACTACGCCGACATTGCCGCGCTGCTCGGGATCGAGGAACAAGAGGTGCGGACACGCGCCCAGACCGCGCTGACCGAGCTCGCCGGCTCCGATCCCGATGCCAACGTCGGTCTTACCGACTATCTGCTCGGCCAGGCCGATCCGATCGGACGCGCCGACGCCGTCCGCCAGCTGCAGAGCGACCAGGCGACGCGTGACCTTGCCGCCAAGCTCGGCGCCCAACTGCGCATGCTCGCCCCGAAGGCCCAGCTTCCCGACATCCCCGGGACCGATGTGGGCGGGACCCCTGCTTCGGCAGCTGCTCCGGCCCGGCCCGGAACCGTCTCGAGCGGCGCGGGGACAGCCGCCCGCGATGCGATCGGCGGCTTCGGGGAGCGCCTGCGCGGCCTGGGTTCGCGAGAGCGCCGCGTCCCCTTGCTCCTGGGCTTGGGGGCCGTACTCATTCTCGCCGCGGTCCTGATCGCCACCGGCGTGATCGGCGGTGGAGACGATGACGAGGGGGGTGACGGCGCCGGGCCAGCGGAGGCCGGCGATCCGGTCGAGCGGATCGAGATGCAGCCCGTCGATGGCGGCTCGGGCGGCGGCCAGATCGCAATCGTGAATGTCGCGGACCGGCCGGTGCTGTCGATCAACCTGTTCGGCTTGGAACCGAGCGGGACCGAGGCCGGATACATGGTTTGGCTCTATAACTCGGATCAGGAGGCGCTGCCGATTACTCCCCCCGGCCAGGTCGCCAAAGATGGGACGTTGACGGCACAGGCACCCGTGCCCCCGGCACTCCGGGGCCTCATGTCTCAGTTCCGATCCTTGGTGGTGTCGCTCACACCAGTCTCTGAGGCTCGCAAGGCATTCAAGAACGTGACTACGGAGAACGCCCTATCGAGCTTCACCGGCGAACTTGTGCTGCAGGGGGCGACCCCGACCGCCTCTGCTGATGCGGAATCAGGGAGCGGCACGGCGCCGACCCCGACAACGCCCGCACCTCCAGCGCCCTAGGGGATCAGCTTCCCCGGGTTCATGATCCCGGCGGGGTCGAGGCGTTCCTTGGCCGCGCGCAGGACCTCGATCCCGAGCTCGCCGACCTCCGCATGCATGTAGGGCGCATGGTCGCGGCCGATGGCGTGGTGATGGGTGATCGTTCCCTCGGCGCCCACGATTGCCTCGCAAGCCGCGGTCTTGGCCTCTCGCCACTGCTCCATCTCCTCCCCCTCCCGTCCGCGGGCGAGAAAGGTGAAGTAGAGCGATGCTCCATCAGGGTATGCGTGGGAGACGTGGCAGTAGACGATCGGCGGGGTACCGCCGCGCTGCAGGGTGTCGCGGAGGGCACCGCCGACCGCGTCGTAGAGCTCGCCGAGCCTGCTCCAGGTGTGTGAAGTCTCGAGCGTCTCGACGAACACTCCGCGCGCGATCAGCTCGTCGCGGAAGTAGGGGCCGTCGAAGCGGCCTTTCTCCCAGGAGCGGCCGGCGCGCGTGCCTATCGGTACCGCGCCGCCGCGACGCAAGAGGCGGGCGCCGAGCTCGCGGCGGCGGCGCACAGACTCTGGCTCCCCCTCCCAGCCGGCGATCACGATGCAGCCTCCGCTCCGGCGCCGCAGTGACAGATATGTGTCGAGCGCTCGGCGCTGCAGGCCTTCGCCGACGCCGGCGAGCAAGGAGATGCGGGTTTCCTCCTCGTCGGAGAGACGAATTACGTCCGGCAGCGCCTCCTCCTGGGCCAGCGCCCGGATGGTCTCGCGACCCGACTCGAAGTCGGCTGCGAACCAGGTCTCGTAGCGACGCTGCTCCGGCGCCGGCCTGACCCGCACGGTGACCTCGTCGATCACGCCGAGCGTCCCCTCGGAGCCGACCACGAGCTCGCGCAGGGCAGGGCCGGCAGCGGTGTGTGGCGTTTGGAGCGTCCCGATGCGCCCCGTCGGGGTCGCCATCTGCACCGCGGTGACCACCTCGTCGAAGCGGCCGTAGCCGCTCGAGGCCTGCCCTGCCGAGCGGGTCGCCGCGAAGCCCCCGATGGTCGCGTACTCGAATGACTGCGGATAGTGGCCGAGGGTGAGGCCCGCGCGGCCGAGCTCCGCCTCGGCCTCCGGACCGCGCAGCCCGGGTCCGAGCCGCGCGGTCAGCGCGGTGCGGTCGACCGAGACCTCGCGCATCCGGCAGAGGTCGAGCGAGATCAGTCGTTCGTGAGCGCCCCTGACGGCATCCACGCCTCCGACGACACTGGAACCGCCGCCGTAGGGGACGACCGCGACGCCCTCGGCGGCGCAGGCGCGCAGCAGAGCTTCGACCTGGCCGGGATCGGCGGGAGCCACGATCGCGTCGGGGACCTCGGTGATCCCCGCGGTCCGCAACCGGAAGAGGTCGGGGTAGCTGCTCCCCGCGGCATGGCGGATCCGCTGCTCGGCATCCGTGTAGACGTGCTCGGCTCCGACCACTTCGGTGACGGCCTTCGGAAGCGTGGCCGGGTCCGGCAGCTCGAACGACTCGATCGGCTCCGGCTGCTCCTCCGCCCCGATTCCGCCGAGTTCCTCCCCGAGCTGGGCCAGGGCGCTGTCGCTGATCGGCAGGCGCTTGCCGGCATCCCCCCACCCCCACCACTTGGTGTCGCTGCGGGGGCAGGCAGTCATTTGGGTGGGGTGTGGTGGCTCATTTCTCCGGTCTCACGGCCTGTTCGAGGCCGTCGAGGGCCGCGTTGAGGATGCGTCCTGTGGCACGGCGCACCATCGGCGAGCCCAGCCGCGACATTCCCCGCAGGCGCTGCTCGTTCGCGATTGCGACCTGGGTTTCGCCCTCTACGGGCTCCAGGGTCACCTCCATGATCGAGCGCCGCAGGATGCGCTCGAACGGAGAGTTCTCGATCAGCTGTTCGAAGATGAAGCGTTCGGGTTCCGCCGAGCTGGTGCAGCGATAGTCGGCCCGCACGCCGCGCCCGTCCTTGGTCTCGAGCACCTGGGTCCAGGAGCAATTCTTTCCCTGGCCGCTGACGTTCTCCACCCGTGTCGTCTTCGGCCACCAGCGCGGCATGTGCTCGGGGTCTGAGACCACCCGCCACACGTCCCGCACCGGTGCGGAGATCCGTCGGCGGCGGACTACGTGCGGCAAGAGTTAGGTCGCGTTGCGCGCCAGGTCTCGCAGGTCCCGGACGAGCAGCAGGTGCTTGAGATTGCTGGCGGCCGCCGCCAGCGTGTCGAGGTTCTCGAGCGCCTCGCGGCGCTTTGCCTCGCTCTGCGAGCGAAGCGCCGCCCCCAGGACCTGCTCCAGCAGCCCCGCCTCGCGGTCGGCCGAGGTCCGGAAGGTCTTGAGGTGACGCCCTGAAACGCCGTACTGGGCGAGCTCGGTCGCCGCCTGGACGATCTCCCGGTCGCTGTCGTTGAAGTAGAGCTCGCCGCTCACTTGCTCGGGCTTCACCAGGCGGAACTCCTGGAGCTCGGTGATCAGCTGCGGGCTGGCGCCGGTGTGCTCGATCAGCTCTCGCGTGGTCAGCCTGGCGCTGCCGCCGTCGGACTCGATGCTGCCTGCGCGGCGCTGGCCGGCCTTGCGCTCAGTCGCCTCGTTGCCACCGCTGCCCGAGGCAAGCTCCTGGCGGATCACGCGCAGGGGCAAGAACTCGTCGCGCTGGAGCCGCAAGATCGTCCGCAGTCGCTCGACGTCCGCCTGGCTGTAGAGGCGGTAGCCACCGGGGGTCCGGCGTGGAGAGAGCAGCTTCTGGTCTTCCAGGTAGCGGATCTTAGAAATCGAGACATCGTCGAACTCGCGACCGAGGATCTTGGCGACCGCGCCGATCGTCAGGGCCTTGCGGGTGGCCGATGGGCTCTCGCCGGCGCGGCGGGCGTTGCGGGTTGACTGGCGGGTTGTGGGCGGAGGCGTCACTGTTTCTCCAGGTAGCTGAGCTTGTACTTGCCGACTTGAATCTCATCGCCGTCTGCGAGCTGATGGGACTCGATCCGGCGCCGGTTGACGTAGGTGCCGTTGAGCGAGCCGAGGTCGTCGACGTAGAGGCCGTCCCGGCGGCGCACCACCAGCGCGTGGTTCCGGGAGACGGTTACGTCGTCGAGGAAGATTCCGGCGTCGGGGCTGCGGCCGATCGAGACCCGGTCCTCCTCGATCGGGAAGCTCTCGCCGGCGCGGCCGCCTCCGGCGCGGATCACCATTGCCGCTCCGGCTCGGTCGACCACCTCGTCGATGTCCACGGGGTGCATCTCCCCCGTGTCGTCGACGCGATAGGTCATCGTCGTCGGCTCCTCCGAGCCCTCTGGCCGGGAGAGATAGGCGCCGCATTTCTGGCAGTAGTTAGCGCCGTCGACGTTGACGAAGCCACACTCTGGGCAGTGCACTGGCATCGGCGGTGTCCCTGCCGGTCTAGGAGTCCTCGGCGACGTCCTCGCCCCGGTTGGCGAGGATCTTGCTGAGGCGTTCGACGTCGTCGCCCTTGATCAGGGTGTCCCCCTGCTCGCGCTTGGAGCGCAGCCGGTTGACGAGCTCAGCGCGAAGGATGTCGATCTTGCCGTGGAGGATCCGCCTCTTGTACGAGATCTCCTGTTCCTCCTCGGTGAGCTGCTCGATCAGGCCCTTGAGCTCCTGATCGCTCATCGATCCGATGTCTGGGAATGTGTCCTCCACGCACGCCCACTATACCCCTGAATCAGCAGGCTCTAGTGGAGGTTGAGGGTTATGCAGGGGCGCTTGCGCGGAGCCTGGCCACGCCGTCGCGGACGTAGGCGAAGGTGGCGAGGACGGCGCAGGCGACGCCGAAGACGAGCAGCACGTCCCAGACGATGCTCTCGAACACCATCGCCCAGAACAGCGCGCCCATGATCGGGAAGACGGCGATCCGCCCGAACCAGTTGATCTCCAGCTCCTGCCCCTGGCGCAGCGCGAGCTGTGCAAGGACCAGGGTGACCAGCTCGCGCCCCGCGAGCACCGCGAGCGCCCAGCGTGGCAGCAGCTCGAAGTGCCAGCAGACCGCGGCGCCGCTGAGGACGGTGAGCCGGTCGACGATCGGGTCGAGCAGCGCTCCCATGCGGCTGTACTGGCCGGTGGCCCGGGCGACGAAGCCGTCGAGGTAGTCGCCGGCGGCGATCAGCCAGTAGATGATCCAGGCGGCGACGGCGTGGCCGTCGTCGGAGTTGAAGGCGAGGACGAGGAAGACCGGCAGCGCCGGCAAGCCGGATGTAGCCGATCAGGTTCGGGAGAGTCCAGGGGCGCAGGGGCTGGCCCGGCCGGGTCTCCTTGCGGAGGCGGCCCGGAGCGGTCGAGCCCGAAGCGGCGGCGGAAGCCGCTCCACCGGCGGCCGCGTCTCGGCGCGCCGCGTGGCCGGGGTCACTCGAGTCTCCTCGAGCAGCGTCAGGGCGGCCTCGGCGGCCGCTCCTCGACGGCCGAGCTCACGGTCCTCGCTGCCGCGCCGGATCTGGGCCTCGAGCTCGCCGCTCTCGAGCCCCCGCTTGCCGACCACGATCCGCAGCGGGCAACCGAGCAGTTCCGCGTCGGTGAGCTTCTCGCCTGGGCCGGCGTCGCGGTCGTCGTAGAGCACCTCCGCCGGCTCTGCCTCGCGAGCTCCTCGTAGAGCTGATCGGCCGCGTCCCGCTCCGGGCGTCCGCCTCCTTGCCGAGTCCGACCAGGTGGATCTGCCAGGGAGCGATCGAGCGGGGCCAGACGATTCCCTTCTCGTCGGCGCTCTGCTCGATCGCGGCGGCGATGATCCGCGCCGGGCCGATCCCGTAGCTGCCCATGACCACCGGCTGCTCCTTGCCGGACTCATCGAGGTAGGTGGCGCCGAGCGGCTCGGAGTAGCGGGTGCCGAGCTTGAAGATGTTGCCGATCTCGATCGCCGGCTCGATCTCGATCTTGCCGCCCCCGGCGCCGTGTCGCCGGCCTCGACCGAGCGGATGTCGGCCTCCTCGAACTCGAAGTCGCGCCCCGGCTGGACGCCCTTGAGGTGCTGGTCGGCTGCGTTGGCGCCGGCGACGAACGATTCGCCCTGGATCGCCGCGTCCTTGAGCACCGGGACCTCGACCCCGACCGGGCCGACGAAACCGACCGGCCCGAGCTCGGCAGCGATCTCCTCGTCGCGGGCGGGGCGGAACTCGGCCCCGAGATGGTTGCCGCAGCTTGATCTCGTTCAGGCGGTGGTCGCCGCGGACCAGAGCCAGGACCATGCCCGCCTTCGACCGCCCCCTCGACGATCACCGGCATCGCCTTCAGCAGCGCCCCCGGCGCGACCCCGAGCTCGCCGGAGACCTCCTCGACCGTGGTCAGGCCCGGGGTGTCGACCGCCTCGGGCGCGGCGAGCCGCGGCCGGCAGCTCGACCGGCTGTGGCGTCGGCGCTCGCGACCTCGACGTTTGCCGCGTAGCCGTCGGCCAGCGCGACCTCGTTCTCACCGGCCGGGCAGGGCGCCATGTACTCGTGGGCGCCCGACGCCGCCCATCATGCCGACGTCGGACTCGACCCGGTACCAGCGCAGGCCGGCGCGGTCGAAGATGCGGTCGTAGGCGCTCGATGTGGAGCTGGTAGCTGCGCTCGAGTCCCTCCTCGTCGCGGTCGAAGCTGTAGGCGTCCTTCATCGTGAACTCGCGGGTGCGCAGGACGCCGGCGCGCGGCCGTGGCTCGTCGCGCTCCTTGGTCTGCAGGTGGTAGAGGATCAGCGGCAGGTCGCGGTAGGAGCGGACCTCCGCGGCGACGTGGAAGGTGAGGGTCTCCTCGTGGGTCATCGCCAGCACCATCTCGGAGCCCTTGCGGTCCTCGAGCTTGAACAGCTCGTCGATCTCGTAGCGGCCCGGTCTGCTTCCAGTGTCGGCCGGCTGCAGCACCGGCATCAGCATCTCCTGGCCCCCGATCGCGTCCATCTCCTCGCGGATGATCTGCTCGGCCTTGCGGTGGGAGCGCCAGCCCGCGGGCAGATATGTCCAGAGGCCGGCGCCGAGCTGGCGGATCAGCCCGGCCCGCACCATCAGCTTGTGCGAGATCGCCTCGGCGTCCGCGGGCGGGTCCTTGAGCGTGGGCAGGAAGAGCTGCGAGAGGCGGGTCATCGCAGCTGACGATACCTTATAGGGCGTGCCGGGCTGCGGCCGCATTGCGAGCCGCGGTCACGCGAGCCACCGGCGCCGCAACTAGCCAGGCGTCGTTAGGGTTTTGAATCCCGTGCGCAAGCACTTCCTCTGCATGTTTCGCGGGCCTGGCAGTTGACCGCACTCGTCGCTGTGCTGCGCACCGGCGGCCGAGCGCGGCGCCGAGCCAGATACACGATCTTCGACGCGTCGGAGGAGCTCAGCGGCAGCCTCAGCCCGGGCCTCATCGAACTCGGCCCTGGACGACGCCGACGACGCTCGGCTCGACGCGGTCCGGGTCCTGTTCTACTGGCGCGACGTCGTCGTCGAGCCGGAACGGCCTCAGCAAGACCGCCGGCGACTCCGGCGACCCGGCTTGGGCCGGCTACGCCCAGCCGGACGCCGGGTCAGCCGCTCGTCCGGCTGGGGCAAGTACGACGAGGTGGTCAAAGGGCCATCGTCGCGCGCGGCATGCAGCGCAGTGCTGGTGCCGACCGGCAAGTTCCCGGACGGACGGGTCCCGCGCTGGGCCAGCACGGCCGCGGACAAGGACGGCAGCGATCCCGCCGCGAGCGAGTACTGGCCTCTTCCTCAAGGCCCTCGGCCGGCGCTACAGCGGCGGCTACAACCCCGGTGACCGGGGCCATGCCGGCCGCGTTCGCGGTCGGGATCTGGAACGAGATCAACAGCCCCTTCCAGTTCCAGCCGCAGATCAAGGGCGGGGCGCCCTATACACGCCGGCCGCCTATCGGGCGCTTTACACGGCCGGGCGCGCCGGGCTGCTTGCCGGCGGCTTCGGGGGCCAGATCTGGATGGCGGAGCTGGCTCCGCGCGGCACCAACACGACACTCGGGCGCGCTCGCTTTCACGAAGCAGATGCTCTGCCTCAGCATCAAGAAGAAAAAGGCTCGCCGGGGTCGCAAGAGGAAGCTGCGGATCAGGGCCCGCTGCGCCCCGCCTGGTCGCTGACGCGTTCGCCCATCACCCCCACTCCGGGATCGATCCCGCCCTTCCGGATCCCGATCGCCTTCAAGTCCGACGTCACCATGGGCAATATCGGGGCGCTGGCAAGCTGATCAGCAAGGCGGCCTCCGCCGGCGCGATCAATCGATGCCGATTGTCCTCAGCGAGTACGGCGTCCAGACCAGTCCGCCCGGACACCGTTCTTCGGCCTCAGCCCGCCAGCCCAAGCCGAGTACCTCGGCATCGCCGAGTTCCTCGCCTGGCGCAACCCAAACATCAGTCGGGCTGGTCGCAATACCTGCTCCGCGACGATGCCAATCTCGGTGGCTTCCAGTCGGGTCTTCGCTTCCGCGACGGCACCGCCGAAGCCGGCCTTCAACGGCTTCATCGGACCCCGCTGGTCATCAGCCGGACCAAGGGCAAGTGCGTGCGCTTCTCGAAGCGCGGCCGGCGCTGCAGGAAGCGGGTGTCCGGCCGGGTTCGTCAAAGCCTGGGGCGGCGTGCGGCCGGTCGGCAGCGCGGTGGTCCAGATCGAGCGCAGCGACGGCGGCGCCTTCGTCCCCGCGACCCCGCCGTTCAACACGGACTCGCTCGGCTACTTCAGCCGGAAGCTGGGTTACCGCACGGGCCGCGAGTTCAGGATCGTCTGGTACGACGCCCAGGACGGCATCGAGGCCTGTAGCGGCCCCTGCGTCGGCCCCTCGATCCGGCCGTACAACTTCAAGTAAGTGCCCCTGCGGCGGGCCTGTCCCGGCGCGGCACGCACCGATAGGGTCCCCCCATCAGGTCAAGGAAGGCCAACTCGATCAGGGAGGTCCGGATGACAGGTGTTCGACTGACGCAGAAGCTCGTAGCCGCGGCGCAGGTGCTCGCCGTCGGGGTGGCGTTGGCAGTACCGGCTTCGGCCGGCGCGGCGACCTTCACATCGACCACCGGGCTCGGATCTCCTCCCGCCTCCGGACCATCATCGATCAGTGTCAGCGGACTCGAGGGGACGGTGACCAAGGTGCGCGCCACCCTGAATAGCGTTGACCACCAGGACGGCACGGACATGGACGTCCTCCTGGTCGGTCCGGCGGGCCAGAGCTCGATTCTGATGAGCGACACCTGCACTGCGTTGGTCAACGATACGTTCACCTTCGACGATGCGTCCGCAGGCGCGCTGGGCGGCAGTTGCCCGAGCGGCACGTTCAAGCCGACGGACATCACCGACTTTGGCGCCGACGGCTTTGTCAACCCTGCTCCACCCGGGCCTTACCAGGCCGGCCTCGCCATCTTCAACAACAGGCCGCCGAACGGGACCTGGAGCACCTTCCTGACCGACGACCAACTGGACGCCTCCGGCGGCGGCTTCAACAGCTGGACCTTGGAGCTCGAGACCTCGGGCAAGGCGGGAGTCCAGTGCGACGGCGTCCCGGCGAGCTTCGTCGGTTCCCCCGGCAACGATGTGATTCGCGGCACACCGGCACGCGACGTAATTGCGGCGCTGGGAGGCAATGACCGCGTCTTCGGGCTCCGCGGCAGCGACCTGATCTGCGGTGGCGACGACAACGACAAGCTGAACGGCGGTCCCGGCAGGGACCGCTTGGTCGGCGATGCCGGGCGCGACAAGTGTGTCGGCGGTCCAAAGAAGGACTCCGCCGTCACCTGCGAGAAGCGAAAGAAGATCTAACGCGGTGCTCTAAGCCCGCGTAAAGCGGCGCCCTGCGGTCGGCGAGTCGTCCTCGTCGAGCGCGGGGCGCTTGCTCGTTACCGGCTGCAAGTAGGGCTCGCGCTCGGGCGCCGTGATGTCGCCGTCCTCCCCGTCGGCGGCCTCCGCCTCCATCTGTGCAATCCGCTCGGGGGTGAGCTCCCCGGCGTTCTCCTCCTCGATCTTGGCCAGCCACTCGGCGCCTTCGCTCGCCTTCTGCGTGTCCACTTCGACGCCGCCCCGGTCGAGGGACTTGTCGATTTCGGCGAAGAGCGCTTCGACCAGCTCTGCCTGCGGCACCTTCCGCAGGGGCTTGCCGTGGGCGAAGATCAGCCCCTCGTCCTTGGCGCCGGTGATCCCGAAGTCCGCGTGCGAGGCCTCGCCGATCCCGTTCACGGCGCAGCCGAGGACCGCGACCTCGATCGGCTCGGTGTAGGCCTCGAGCCGCTGCTCGATCTCGGCGACCACCGTGTCCATGTCGAACTGGAGCCGGCCGCAGGTCGGACAGGCGATCAGGACCGGGCCGCGCTGGCGCAGCTGCAGGGCTTTGAGGATCTCCCAGGCGACCTTGACCTCCTCCTCGGCGTGGAAGGTGGAGAGGCTGATCCGGATCGTGTCGCCGATGCCATCCGCCAGGAGAGTCCCGAGGCCGACGGAGGACTTGAGCGAGCCCGACCACTTGGTGCCGGCCTCGGTGATCCCGAGGTGGATCGGGTACGGGATCTTCTCGGCGAGCAGGCGGTTGGAGGCGATCGTGTTGGGGACGTTGGTCGACTTGATCGAGACCTTGAAGTTCTCGAAGTCCAGCCGCTCCATGAGCTCGACGAACTCGACCGCGGCCTGGACCAGGGCCTCGACCGGGTCGGTGCGCTCGAGTTCGTGTAGGTGCTTGGGCAGCGAGCCCGAGTTGACGCCGATCCGCATCGGGACCTCCGCGGCGGTCGCCTTTTCGGCGACCTCGGCGACCTTCTCGGGGCCGCCGATGTTGCCCGGGTTGAGGCGGATGCAGTGCGCGCCTGCGTCGATCGCTTTGAGCGCGAGAGTGTGGTTGAAGTGGATGTCGGCGATCACCGGGATCGGCGAGTCCCGCACGATTGTCTTTAGCGCCTCGACGTCCTCGTCGCGCGGCACGGCCACCCTGACCAGATCCGCCCCCGCTTCGGCAACGGTGCGGATCTGCTCCATCGTCGCCTCGAGATTCGCCGTCTCGGTCTTGCACATCGTCTGCACGGCGACCGGCGCCCCTCCCCCGATCGGCACGTCGCCTACGAAAATCTGGCGTTTGGAAGCCACGGGGCGAGGATAGCGGTGGCCACGCCTGCGCCGGGAAGAAATCGCGCCTGGAATGCGTCAGAAGGTGGGATAAGTAACCCTTTGGGCGTCCCTGCCGCTACTTACGGCAGACGACGTGTTTAAGGGGCACGGCCAACAAGGCTGTGCCTACTACCACTCCCAGCTTGGAGGGATCAACTGAAATGAAGTCAAGACTGAAGATGCTCCTCACCGGGGTCGGCGCGACATGCGCGCTGCTCGTTCCGGTCGGAGCCGCAAATGCAAGTGTTCACGAGAACCTGATCAAGGAGGTGCACGAGGCAGGCGCGACCGGCGACTACGTTGTTCTTCAGTCGTATTCGGCGGGCCAGAACCTCGCCGCGGGCGCCAAGGTCATCGCTTACGACGGTGGCGGTACGCCGTTCGGTAATCCGGTGGTCCTGAACAACGTAGCCAACGGCGCCAGCCAGGCAACAATCCTGGCCGGTGAGACGACCGTCCCCGGTGCTGATGCAACGGCGGCCGGATTCAACGTCGTCCAGAACGGCTCGGTTTGTCTGGTCGATGCCGCCAATGTCGGCCTCGACTGTGTTTCGTTCGGACTGCCGCCGATTGCGGCGCTTCCGTCCCCGGCCGGCACTCCCCTGGCACTGCCAGGCGGCCAGTTGGCGACCGGACAGTCGATCCTCCGTAAGACCACGGCGGATTGCCCGACGACACTCGACAAGGCGGATGACACGAACAACAGCAACGCTGATTTCGCCCCCGGGACCCCGAACCCGCGCAACAACGCGTCCCCGATCACGGAGACGCCGTGTGCCGGATTCCAGCTCCCGAGCGCCGAGTGCGCAAACGCAACGATCAAGGGCACGACCGGCGATGACACCCTCAGAGGTACGAGGAAGAAGGACGTCATTGACGGTCTCGCCGGCAACGACACGATCACCGGCCTGAACGGTAAGGACGTCGTGTGTGGCAGCGCCGGTAACGACACCATCAGCGGTGGCAATGCCAAGGACCGCCTCTTCGGCGGCATCGGCAACGACACCTTGCTGGGTGGCAACGGTAAGGACCGCATGGATGGCGGCGACGGAACCGACGCCTGCAACGGCGGCCGCGGTAAGGACAGGGCCGTCAATTGTGAGTCCGGAACCGATGCCAAGAAGGGCAAGGGTCCCAAGCCAGGTAAGGGTCCCAAGAAGTAAGCCCAGACTAGATTCGCCGATTGATCTCGAGAGCCCCGGCACCCGCCGGGGCTCTCGTGCGTTCTGGGCCCCGAGTGGCTAAGCTTGCGTGCGGAAGTAAGGGACTTCGGATCGGAGGGATCTATGCGTCGTCGGAACGGACTTTTCGCGGGACTGATCGCCACTGCTGCTGTGCTGGCCCTTGCAGGCAGCGCCAGCGCCACCTTCCACGACATGAGGATCCGGGCGGTCTTCAAGGGACCGGCCGATGCCTCGTTCATCGAGCTGCAGATGCTCTCCGACGGCCAGAATCAGCTCGACGGCAAGACCGTCGACCTCTACGACCAGGCGGGCGCTGCCCTCGGTGGGGGTTCGACTCTCCTCGCGAACTCCGGAATAAACGGGCCAATCATCGGCCAGAGCCAGCGCACGGTCTTGATCGGCGATTCGGCGACCGCGGGAAACCCCGATTTCGTCAACGGGAACCTCTACGGCATTCTCGATGCGAATCCCGGAGGGGCCGTGTGCTTTGAGGACGTCGACTGCGTCGCCTGGGGCAACTTCGCCGGCCCCCTCCCCTCCCCCGATGCCGATCCCCTCGACACTCTCAGCGCGAGCATGGTCAGCCACCGAACGCTCGGGCGTGGCTGTGCCACAGCGCTTGACGCCGCGGATGATTCGAACAACAGTGCCGCCGACTTCCTCTTCGGCTTCTTCCCGCCACGGAACAACACGGTGGCACCGACCGAGACCCTTTGCCCGCCGCCGCCTGTCGCTGGCCCAACCGGCCAGCGCGCGGCGGCACTGAAGAAGTGCGCCAAGATCAAGAAGAACAAGAAGAAAAAGAAGAAGTGCAAGAAGCGGGCTAGGAAGCTGCCCGTCTAGACGAACGGAGGAACATGCACCCCCGCATCGGAATCAGGAAGTTTGCTCTCGCCACAACCCTGGCCGTCATTGGTGCCGGACTAGTCAGCGTGCCGGCGGCGACTGCGGCGGTGCACGACGTGAAGATCACTGAGGTCCAGACCGAGTCTTCGACTTCTGTGCATTCGGAGTATGTCGAGCTCGAGATGCTGGGCCCGAATGAGAACAACTTCATGACCTATGGCGCGGAGCTCGACTTCTACGCCGCGAACGGAACTCTCGACACCACTGTTGGGATCAACGCCACCAATCCTGTGGCGGGCACGAACCGCAAGGTGCTGATCGCCTCCACCACTGCTGACGCCGAACTCACGCTGCCACAGGATTACTCGTTCTCGGACAGCGACAACCTCGCTAGCGCGGGCGGAGCGGTCTGCTTCGATGCGCCACTCTTCCAGGCAGCGCCGATTGACTGTGTGTCCTACGGGTCGTTCAATAACACGACCGCGAACCTCCCGGTCGGTACAGCGGCTTCGGCGCCGGCTACAAACCAATCCCTCCATCGAACCACGGCGCGGGGGTGCCCGACGCTGACCGATGGCGCCGACGACACGAATGACAGCCTCGCCGATTTTGCCTCGGCCGCGCGCAGCCCGATCGGGAATGCGGCGGGCGCCCAGGGGACGCCGTGCTTCACGTTGACGATCACGCGCAACGGCACCGGCACGGGCAGCGTGACCGGCGACGCGGGCCCAGGTCCGCCCGAGGTCAATATCGCGTGCCCGGCAACGGCCTGCTCCTACCAGGTGCCGAGCGGCTATCAGGTGAGCCTGACCGCGACCCCCACCCCTGGTTCCACCTTCGTCGACGACTCATGGGTCGGCTGCGTGGGTCTTGGCAATACCTGCTTGACGACGATGGATTCGACCAAGAACATCGCCGTCACGTTCAGCGGTCCTGCGGCACCGCCCGGCGGAGGTACTCCTCCCACCCCGCCCCCGACCGCGACCCAGCCGACCGGATTACGCGCGGCGGCGCTGAAGAAGTGCGCCAAGGTCAAGAACAAGACCAAAAAGAAGAAGTGCAAGAAGCGGGCGCGGGCGCTGCCGGTCTGATCCGGCACCGGCTGCTCAGCCGCTAGCGCAGGCCGCTACCGAGCTTGCGGCGCTTCTTCTTGCGGCAGCGCTTGCGCTTCGCGCGTGACTTCTTGCGCTTGCAGCTCTTCCGCCGCACCTTGCGGCTGAGGCCGGAGTAGGTCGCGTCAGGCGCGCCGGCGGGTGGCAACGCGGGCCGGACTCCGGCGAGCTCGATCACCTCTCCGCCGAACGTCACCACGTACAGGTTGGGGTGGGAGAAACCCGTGCGCCCCTGGCCGAATGCGACCGCGCTCGGACCGTCAGGAAACGGCGGCAGATCGACAAGCGAGCAGGCCTGCGGATTGGGGTTGGTCACCTTCCAGACCTGCCCCCCGCTGACGCCTGCAACGTAGAGCTGGTCGTTCTCGTCGCGGACCATGCCGTCGAGGCCGGCCGTGATGTCGGCGAGCGGCGCCTGGAAGAAGGTCTCGACCTGGGTGGGGTTGCTCAATCGCACCCGCTTGATCGCCGCCGGCTGGAAGGTCTGGGCCGCGTACAGCCATTCGCCCGCCCGGTCGACGACCAGCCCGTTCGGGGAGATCACCGGCGCCCAGTGAGTCTGGACCGGCGAACCGCCCGGCCCGATCCGGTCGATCCCGGCGATCAGGCCGGAGTCGCTGGATGCGTAGATCTCTCCGGCCGGACCGATTCCGAGACCGTTGGCCATTTGCAGCCCGCTGGCATACGGCGATTTGGCGCCGGTGGCGGGATCGATTCTGACCAGCCCGGCGGAGGGCGCGATGTTGCCGAACAGGCCGGTGGCGATCGCGTTGCCGGTTCCCACGACCAGGTCACCGTCGGGGAGGAAGACGAAGCCGCCTCCATCCGGAATTCCGGTGGCCAGCGGATACGGCGCTTGCCCCGGGGCATCGGCGCGCATGACCCGGTCGTTGGCGGAATCGGTGAAGTAAATCCGCCCCTGGGAGTCGACGATCACCGACTCGAGCATGCCGTAGCCGCTGTAAAGCGTCCGGGCCTGCGGCGGCGAGTCACACGGCGGCGCGGCCGCCGCCGACGCGGGAACCATTGCCAGCGCCGGCCCCGCCAGCAGCAGGCAGAGAACCCCTCTCAATCCAAGCACCGGCGGATCGTAGCGAGGAGGAGCCCTCTTCCCACGCAGTCAAGAGCTGGGCGGCGAACCGGGCCTCAAGCTCCAGCAGCGCCCGTGCCCCGAACAGGATCTGGCCGGCAAGCCCGGGTTCGGCCCGGGCCAGTCCCTCCGCCAGGTCGTAGGTGGCGATGTTCTCGTGGACCGAGTCGGCCTCGACGTGCTCGTCGTAGAAGTCGGCGGCGTCCGGTCCGTAGCCGAGCCGCCGCAACCCCTTTGCGTAGCGGCGGTTGGGCACCGGTGAGGTGGTTTCGAAAGCGGCGAGGTGCCCGACGATCGCGCCTCGCCAGTGGCGATGCAGACCGAAGAGCGAGATCAGGTTGACGGTGGCCAGGGTCGAGGCCGGGATCCGGTCCAGGTAGGCGCCATAGGTCGGATCGAGACCGAGCTCCCCCATCGTCTTTGCGAACAACGCCGAATGCATGCGCTCGGGATTACCGCCGCCGTACTCGTCGGCCTGGACTTCGAGCAAGGCGGACTTGGCGGCGCCGTCGATCCTCGGAATCGCAAACGAGTGCGGGTCGGCCTCCTTCAGCTGGTAGGCGGAGCGGTGGATGACGAATTCGAGGAACTGCTCGCGTGTCGCCTGGCGCTCGATGTAGTTGGAGAGCGGCGGACCGTCGTCGGCCCGGACCATCTCCATCAACGCCGTTCCGACGCCCTCCGGCGCGATCTCCGGCTCCGGACCGGCGAGGCCGAGGACGGCGCCCTCGAAGGCGTGCTCGAGCTCGGCCCGGAACTCCAGCAAGGTCGGCTCCCACTCCCAGCGTTCGTCGACGTCGTCGAAGCCCCGGTAGTGGAGTTCGTAGGCGACGTAGAGAGCGAGCTGCTCGTCCTCGCCAAACGGGTCGGTGGGGTTGAGCGTCGGCCAGCTGGTCTTTGAGGCAGCCCCGGTTAGGGTCTCGATCAAGCCGGCGCTGAGCGGGCCTCGGGGTTGCGGCAGCCGGCTCAACTGTCCTCCACCGTTTCGGCCGGGAAGGATCGGGGCAAGTGGAACGCATCAAGATCGAGTTCGCCGACGTCGAGATCACGCCCTACCCGGACGGGCCCTATCTGCTGCGCGGAGACTTCCGGATCCTCGACGAGGACGGCGAGCCGGTTGATCCGCACCGACGAGTGGTCGCGATCTGCCGCTGCGGTCATTCCCGGAACAAGCCCTTCTGCGACGGGACTCACAAGCTCACCGGCTTTCGCGCCGAAGGATCGGGCCGCGAGGCGCTCGACGGGCCCCGCTGAAGCGCGGCGCGGAGTCGCCGCTTGGACGAGGCCGCTCTGGGGACCACGCCGCCGCCGTAGGGGATACCGCCGCGCCGAAGACGCTGCACGACCGCAAGCCATGAGCAGACCGCTCGCTCGGCGAGCCAGGCCGGAGCCAGGGCCGAGCTGCTTGCCGGGAACACCGCGGCGCCACCTGCGCGTCGCCGGCCGATCTCGGCCGCGGCCGTGCCGAGGCCGGCGAGGGCGGCCGGGAACCAGGGATGTCCGAGCGCGACCGCCGCGAGCGTCACGGGACCGAGGGCAAGGAACGCCGTCATCCTCGCCGGGATTGCGAAATCGTCATAGGCCTGCCGCACCCGCTGTGAGAGGAACTGGGCGGTCGTAGGCGGCCGCCGCGCGACGTAGAGGTCGAGCGGGCTTACCACCGTCCCCCCCGCTGCCTCGATCGTCCTGATCAGCTCGAGGTTCTCGAAGATGACGTCGCCGGCATAGCCGCCGGTCCTCATGAAGCTGCTGCGCCGCACCGCAAGGGTGCCGGGGAAATCGCGGCCGAAGCAGCGGTTGAGCAGGGTCCGAGCCATGTCCCAGCGCGCGTGCCAGGGAAGGCTCTGGCCGGACGCCGGCTGGAAGTAGTTCTGCGGCCGGACCAGGTCGGCTCCTGCGAGCAGATCCGCCGTTCGCCGCAGGTTGTCCGACCCGTAGCGGACGTCGTCGTCGGCGATCACGACGCGCTCATGCGAGGCCCAGCGCAAGCCGGTGACCACACCCGCAACCTTCCCCATCGGCGCGACGATGTCGGGGTCGGGCCGCAGGTGCAGCGCCACACCGCTCCAGGCCTCGGCGTGCCGTGAGAACAATGGATCTGGCGACCCATCGACCACGATCAACTCATCGACGGCGTCGGCGAGCGAGCGAAGGTAGCCGGTCAGCTCGTCGAGCCCGGCGTCGTCGGACCAGCGAAGTGGCAGTACGTATGAGAGGGGCGCCATCAGCGGATCGGACTTACCCGCTGGCGGGGCGTTTCAGGCGTAGAGCTCTTCGATCTCCTCGGAATACTTCTCGTCGATCGGCTTGCGCTTCAGCTTCATAGTCGGGGTGAGCTCGTCCCCGCCCGGAGCCCAGTCGGTCGGCAGCACCGTGAATTTCTTGATCTGCTCGACACGGGAGAGCTTCGAGTTCGCCTCGTCGACGCCCTCCTGGATCGCGGCGATCACCTTCTCTTCGGTGGCCATCTCCTCGGTGAACTGCCGCTGACGTCGTTCTTCTTCGGACCAGGCCGGCGCGTAGTCGGGGTCGAGCACGATCAAAGCCACGTTGTAGGGCCGCCCGTCGCCGATCGCACATGCTTGCCCGATCAGCGGGCTCGCCGCCTTCAGCTTCGATTCGATGTTGGCCGGCGACATGTTCTTGCCGGCCGCATTGATGATCAGCTCCTTCTTGCGGTCGACGATCTTGAGATAGCCATCCTCGTCGAGCTCGCCGATGTCGCCGGTGAGCAGCCAGCCGTCCTTGAACGTCTCATCGTTCTTCTCGGGCAGGTTGCGGTAGCCGGGCATGCAAGCGTCGCCCTTGACCATCACCTCGCCGTCGTCCGCGAGCTTGATCTCGGTCCCCGGGACCGGCGGGCCCACGGTGCCGAGCTTGACCTTGTCCGGCGGGTTGCAGGTGGCGACCCCGCAGGTCTCCGACATGCCCCAGAGCTCGCCGACCGGGAGCCCGATCGCGTGGAAGAACTCGAGCACCTCCAGCGGGGTCGGGGCGGCGCCAACGTTGACCGCGACCGCCTCGTCGAGGCCGAGCTGAGCGCGCAGCTTGCTGAACAGCTGCTCGTCGGCCGCCTCGACCCCGGCGGCAAGCTCCTCGGGGACCTCCTCCCCGGCCTGCTCCAGCCGAACCTTCTGGGTCGCAGCCTCGAGCGCCTTCTCGGCGCCTTCGCTCTGTTCGTCGGGCAGGCCCGCGAGCCTGGCTTCGATCCCGGCCTTCATCTTTTCCCACACGCGCGGCACCGAAAAGAACCAGGTCGGCCTCACCGTTGGCAGGAACTCGCCGATCTTGCGCGGATCCGGGCAGATCGTCACGGCGATCCCCTTGACCACCGGCAGGTAGTAATGGGCGCCGCGCTCGGCGATGTGCGCGGCCGGAAGCCAGGAGATCACCTTCGCGCCCCGTTCCGGAACGTTGATGATCTCGTCGACGCCGCCAACCAGCGCCATCAGGTTGCGGTGGGTGAGCTGGACGCCCTTGGGCGGGCCGGTTGTCCCAGAGGTGTAGATCAGCGTGAGCAGGTCGTCCGCCTGCAGATCGGCGACCCGCTCGGCGGGATCGAAGTCAGGGTCCATCTGCTCGAGATTGGCGAGGGTGTGGTCGCCATCACCTTCCTGCCCGCTGTCCCCGTCGATCACGATCAGGTGCTCGAGCTCGGGCAGGTCCTTTCGCGCCTCGTTGAACTGCTCGAGGAACGCTTTCTCGACCAAAGCGACTTTGCTCGCAGCATCGGAGACGACGTACTGAATCTGCTCGGGCGAGGAGGTTTGGTAGATCGAATACGGGACGCCGCCGAGGCAGGTTGCGGCAAGATCGATCGGGATGAACTCCGGCCGGTTGTTGAGCATGATCGCCACGGTGTCGCCCTTGCTGACGCCCAGCTTCGCGAGCCCCCCGGCGATCCGGTGGACCTGCTCGCGGAGTTGGTTCCAGGTGATTGCGACCGAGTCATCCTCGGTGCGGATCGCCACGTCGTCGCCGAGGCGGTCGGCGGACTTATAGAAAGCCGCGACCAGGTTCTGTGCGGGCAGCTCCGGCGTCTCGCCGCCACTCGCGTACCGCTCAGCAGTCGTAGTCTCCATCCCTGCGCAAAGCCTACCGCCGCAGAACGAAAGGAGTCCGATGCCGAAGCGCACCGCAGAAGCCGAGTGGAACGGGGACCTCAAGGGAGGATCGGGCCGAATGGCGTTCGGCGGGGGTGCTTTCGAGGGTCAGTACGGGTTCAGCTCGCGATTCGAGGAGGGCGAGGGGACCAATCCCGAGGAACTGATTGCAGCCGCGCACGCAGGCTGCTTCTCGATGTTCCTCGCGAATGTCCTGAGCGAGGCCGGTCATGAGCCGGACACGGTGACGACGACCGCAAAGGTCTCGCTGGACCCCGACGGCAACGGATTCTCGATCACGCGCAGCGACCTCGACTGCCGGGTCGAGGTCGGCGGGCTCGAGGACTCCGACCTGCAGAAGTACGCTGACGAGGCCAAAGCCGGGTGCCCGGTGTCGCGGGCGCTCGGGGCAATCGAAATCGGCATGGAAGCGAGGCTCGCATGAACATCACTGGAGTCGACTTCGTCGCGATCCCGGTGCGTGACTACGAGCGCGCCAAGGAGTTCTATGGAGAGACCCTCGGTCTGCCGTTCGGGAAGCAGTGGGGCAATCTGCCAGCCGGCGAGTTCGAAACCGGGAACCTGACGATTGCGCTGATGCAGGCCGACGCGTTCGGGTTCGAGTTCAAGCCGCACACGGCGCCGATTGCGTTCCAGGTGGACGACGTCCCCGAGGTGAGGAAGCAGCTGGAGTCGCGTGGGGTCGAGTTCACCCGCGAGACGATCGACAGCGGCGTCTGCCACCAGGCGATCTTCGAGGACCCCGACGGCAACGTTCTCGACATCCACCACCGCTACGCACCCGGGGCACCGCCCCAGAGCTAGACCCCTCCGCGGTCACCGCGGAGACGCTCAGCGGATGTCGAATCCCTCGCCGCTGGTGAGGCGGCCGATGTCGTTGGTGAGCCCGATCACGAACAGGACCAGGACGAGCATGAAGCCGAGGGCGCTCGAGCGCTCCATGACGCTGAACGGGACCGGCTGGCCGCGGATCTTCTCCACCACGCTCCAGAAGATGTGGCCGCCGTCAAGCGGCAGGAACGGGAACAGGTTGATGATCGCCAGCGACAGGCTGATGATCGCCAGGACCAGCAGCGCGGCGCGAGTATCGAACTGGATCGCCTGCCGAGTCGTCTCGTAGCTGCCGACCACGCCGCTGATCTCCTTGCGCTGCTCGGCGTCGAAGATGCGCGCCAGGATGGTCATCGTCTGGGAGGTGACAAACCAGATCTGATCGACCGCCAGATCGGCGGCCTCCGGGACCGAGGGATCGCGGGCGACCAGGTCGCCGCCCCGGAAACCGAAGCCGAGGCGGTTGCGCTCGTTCTCCGCGTCGTAAAACGGGCGCTCCTTGATCGTGAACCGGCGGCCCTCGCGCTCGATCTCGAGGGTCACCGGGGTGGCGGCACGGCATCCGTCGGCCGGGGTGCCGGGGCAGGCGTGGGTGTTGATCTGATCCGAGAGCCGCTCCGCACGGCGATCGAGCTCCTCGCGGCTGAGCCCGGATCCCGGTTGCGGCGCGGGGACGCCGTCGACGGAGACCAGACGGTCCTCGGGCTCCAGAATCGCCGCCGCGGGGCTCCCCTTCTCGATCGCGTCGACCCGGATCGAGGTCGGGTCCTCCACCCCGAAGGCCAGGAAGAACAGGAGTACGAACGCGATCAGGAGGTTCATCACGGGTCCGGCGGCGATCACCACGATCCGCTTCCAGACCGGCTGGTTGTAGTAGGCGCGCTCGAGCAGCTCCGGGGGGAGCGGCTCGGGGTCCGCGGTCGACCGCGGTGTCTCGGGGCCGCGGTCGGCGCCTTCGATCTGCTCAAGCATGCCCGGCTTGTGCGGCTCGCGCTCATCCCCTGCCTCGCGCGGACGGACTTCGTCCGGGTTCATGCCGGTGATCTTCACGAAGCCGCCGAGTGGGATCGCGCCGATCCCGTATTCGGTCTCCCCGATCCGCCTCGAGACCAGCTTCGGCGGAAAAAACAGGAAGAAGCGCTCCACCCGCATCCCGGTCCACTTCGCGGCGATGAAGTGCCCGAACTCGTGCAGGATGATCAGCACCGCGAAACCGGCGAATGCCAGGAACCAGCTCATGCCCGCCAGCTCATGCCGGTGAGCTCACCGGGCCGGCGCGAGCTCCTCGACCAAGCCCCCTGCCTCACGTCGTGCCGCTGTGTCTGCCTCGAACAGGTCGTCGAAGCCCCCGACCTCGGCCGCGGGCAGGCGATCGAGCGTTCGCTCGACCACCTCGGGGATCCCGGTGAAGCTGAGACGCCCGGAGAGGAAGGCGCCGACCGCGACCTCGTCGGCGGCATTGAGAACGCACGGCGCGGTGCCGCCTGCCTCCCCTGCCTCCCGGGCGAGCCGCAGCGAGGGGAAGCCGTCGAGATCGGGTTCCTCGAAGGTGAGTTGGCCAAGCTCGGCAAGGTCGAGCGCCGCCACGTCGACGTCGGCACGCTCGGGATGGTGGAGCGCGTAGGAGATCGGGACCCTCATGTCCGGATAGCCCATGTGCGCGAGCGAAGCCCCGTCGTTCAGGTGAACGAGCGAGTGGATGATCGATTGCGGGTGGACGACGACGTCGATGCGCTCGTAGGGAACGGCGAAGAGGTGGTGCGCCTCGATCATCTCGAACCCTTTGTTCATCAGGGTGGCGCAGTCGATCGTGATTCTCCCGCCCATGTCCCAGGTCGGGTGGGCAAGCGCCTCCTCCCGGGTGACGTCACCGAGATCGCTGCGCCCGCGGAAGGGGCCGCCCGAGGCCGTGAGCACGAGGCGTTCGACCGTTCCGGGGGGCTCGGCCCCGATCAGCTGGAACAGGGCCGAGTGCTCGGAATCCACCGGTAGCACCCGGGCGCTCTTTGCTTCGGCCAGCGCCATCACCAGCGTGCCCCCGATCACGAGCGACTCCTTGTTGGCGAGTGCAATGTCGATTCCCTCGCTTAGGGCGACGATGGTCGAGCCGAGCCCGGCGGCGCCCACGATCGCGTTGAGGACGAGGTCGGCGCCCGAGTCGCGAATCAGGTTCCTGATCCCCTCTTCTCCGGAGAGAACCGTGCCGCTCCACGCTTTCGCTGCCTCGGCCGCGGCCTTCTCGTCAGAAAGGGCAACCATCGGTGCGCCGTGTTGCTTTGCCTGGGCGACGACCTCGCCCCAGTTGGTCTCGGCACAGAGGCCAGCGAGGACGAGCTCGTCGGAGGTGGCGATCACCTCGAGGGCCTGCGTGCCGACGGAGCCGGTGGAACCGAGGATGAGCACGCGCTTCATAGCCGGGTCAGTGTAGGGACGCGGCTTGAGCCGGCGTTAAACGCGCCCTGCGCCTAGTAGACGAGCGCCACCGAGAGGTAATAGGTGGCGACCGTCGTGAACAGGATCGCGTCGGCGCGATCGATCAGGCCGCCGTGGGGGCCGAAGATCCGGCCCGTGTCCTTGATCTCGCAGTCGCGCTTGATCATCGAGGCGAACAAGTCGCCGATCGGGGCCAGGGCCGCGACCGCGACTCCCATCAGCAGGGCGTCAACGCCGCTGAGCCAGTCCTGGTAGAGCCCCGCGAGCCAGAAGCCGAGGATGCCGCCGAGCAGGCCACCCAGCAGGCCCTCGAACGTCTTGTTGGGAGAGATCCTCGGGCTCAGGGGCCGGGAGCCGAACATGCGCCCCGCCGTGTAGGCCGCGGTGTCCGCGACGATCGTCGCCACCAGACAGTCGATCAGCAGGGCGGCGCCGTGGTCGGGCAGCTCACGAAGCAGCTCGATATGGGCAAACCCGATCCCGATCCAGAAGATGCCGAGAACCGTGATCGCGATCGAGTAGGTGATGTTCTCGAGCCGGCCGCGGGAAGCAGCAAACAGGAAAAGGACCGGGATCCCGCAGAGACCGGCGAGGAGCACCTGGAAGGGCCCGCCGAAGTACGCGGCCAGCACCATCGCCGCCGCCGCCAGGTACGCGGGTTGGATGAACGGCTTCGCCCGCTCGGTCATGGTGAAGAACTCGCGTAGCCCGATGAACGAGAAACCGACCATCGCGGCCGCGAACAGAGGCCCGCCTACGGCAATGATCACGATCGCGAAGATCGCCCACGGGATCGCCCAGAGGATGCGGCGCATGGTTTCCCCGCGCCAGCGGCTGCGCTTGCGCTTCTTCGGCTCAGCCGCTCCCTCAGTTTCGGCATCGAGCTCGTCTTCGACCGGCTCGCCTGTCCCTTCGGGAGCCTCGGTCCCGTTCGATCCGTTGCGGGGCAGATCGAGGTCGAATGAAAAGGGCTCGTCGTCTCCGGGCGGCTCGGAGAACGGTTCGTCGCCGGTGGCTCGCTCGGCCATCACCGTCTGGCCCCGAACCGTCGCTGGCGGGCCTGAAACTCGTCGAGTGACTCGCGGAACGCCTCGCGGCTGAAGTCGGGCCACAGTTCGTCGCGGAACACGAACTCGGAGTACGCGCATTGCCATAGAAGGTAATTCGAAATTCGCTGCTCGCCGCTGGTGCGGATCAGAAGATCGGGATCGTGCATTTCGGGTGCGTACAGGTGGCCGGCGAACTCCTCCTCCCCGCCGCCGCCGTATTTCTGGGCCGCGTCGAGGATCTCCGCCCTGCCGCCGTAGTTGAAGGCAACGAACAGGGTGATCCGGTCGTTGCCCCCCGTCTCTTCCTCGGCCCAGTTCATCTTCTCGATCAGCTCAGGTGTGATCCCGTCGCGGCGGCCGATGAAGCGCATCCGGACCCCTTCCGCGTCGAGCTCCGGCGTCTCCCGGTCGATCCGCTCCCCGAACATCTGCATCAGCCCGTCGACTTCCTCGCGCGGCCGGGTCCAGTTCTCGGTCGAGAACGAGTAGACGGTGAGCTCCTCGATCCCGAACTCGGCCGCATCTTTGAGCCGGGCCTTGACGGTGTCGGCACCCGCCTCATGGCCCTCGATCGTCGGCACACCACGCTCTTTGGCCCAGCGCCCGTTTCCGTCGGTGATGATGGCGACGTAACGCGCCGCCTTCGCCTCGGAGGCCACTAGACCTCCAGGATCTCTTCTTCCTTGCCCTTCAGGAGGCTGTCGATTTCACCGATCGACTTGTCCGTGGCCTTCTGCAGCTCCACCTCGGCGCGATGCTCATCGTCGGAGCCCGCGTCTCCCCCCTTTTTCAGGTCGCGCAGGTCGTGCAGGCAGTCCCGCCGGATGTTGCGCACTGCCACGCGCCCCTCTTCCGCGACACCGTGTACGACCTTGACCATGTCCTTGCGCCGCTCCTCGGTCAGTTCCGGGACCTGGAGCCGGATCACGTTGCCATCGTTGTTCGGCGTGAGCCCGAGGTCCGACTCGAGCACGGCCTTCTCGATCGCCGAGATCGACGACTTGTCATAAGGGGTCAGGGTCAGCATGTGCGCATCCGAGGTCGCGATCTGCGCCAGCTGCTTGATGCGGCGTTTCGGCGCCGTAGTAATCGACCACGAGCCGGTCGAGCAACTGGGGAGAGGCGCGTCCGGTGCGGACGGTGGCGAGCTCGTTACGGGTCGACTCGACCGACTTGTGCATCCGGTCGGTGGCGTCGTCGAGCAGCTCCTTGATCAGCGCTTCGTCAGTCATGCCTCCACCAGCGTCAGCAGAACACCATCAGCTCACCAGAGTCCCTACACGCTCGCCGGAAACGATCCTATCTATGTTGCCGTCGGCCGCCATGTTGAAGACGTAGATCGGCAGCTCGTTGTCCATGCAGAGCGAGAGCGCGGTCGAGTCCATCACCTTGAGCCCGCGTTCGATCGCCTCGCGGTGGCCAACCTCGGGAAGGAACTTCGCATCGGGTTTTTCCATCGGGTCGGCGTCGTAGACGCCCTCCACCCCGTTCTTTGCCATCAGGATCGCGTCGGCGCGGATTTCGAGTGCGCGCAGGGCGGCGGCGGTGTCGGTGGTGAAGAACGGGTTGCCCGTGCCGGCCGCGAAGATGACGATGCGGCCCTTCTCCAGGTGGCGAATGGCGCGCCGGCGGATGTATGGCTCAGCCACCTCGCTCACCTCGATCGCCGACTGCACCCGCGTATGTATGCCGTACTTCTCGAACGCGTCCTGCAGCGTGAGCGCGTTCAGGATCGTGGCTAGCATCCCCATGTAATCGGCGGTGGCGCGGTCCATGCCGGCCGCGGCACCTTCGAGCCCCCGGTAGATGTTGCCGGCGCCGACCACGATCGAGACCTCGACCCCGCGCTTGCTGACCGCACCGACCTGTTGTGCGATCCGCTCGATCTGGGAGGGATCGGTGCCGTAGTCCAGCGATCCCATCAACGCTTCGCCGGAGAGCTTCAGAAGGATGCGCTTGAAGCTCGGCTCTGGCACGGCCGGCCTAGTCCCCTTCGCCGATCGCGAAGCGGGCGAAGCGGGCGATCCTCACGTTCTCGCCGGTTTTTGCCGCAACCTCGGTGCGCAGCTCCTCGATCGTCTTATCGCCGTGCTTGTCGGCGTTGAAGTGCTGTTGGGAGAGGAGCACCAGCTCCTTCTCCCACTTGCCGATCTGACCGGCGATCATCTTCTCGACCACCTCCGCCGGCTTGCCCTCCTCCTTGGCCTTTTCCTCGAGCACCTTGCGCTCGGCGTCGCGTTCGGCTTCGGGGATGTCTTCGACGGAGACGTACGCGGGTGCCATCGCCGCGACGTGGATCGCAATCTCGCGGGCGAACTCGCGGAACTCCTCGTTGTTGGCGACGAAGTCCGTTTCGCACTGAAGCTCGAGCAGGACACCGACCTTGCCCGTGGCGTGGCTGTAGGAGGCGACGTAGCCCTCACCGGTGCCCCGTCCGCTGCGCTTCTCGGCCGAGGCGGCGCCCTTGACCCGAAGGATCTCCACTGCCTTGTCCATGTCGCCGTCGGCTTCGGCCAGCGCCGCCTTGCAGTCCATCATCGGGGCGCCGGTGCGCTCGCGCAGGGCCTTCACTTCGGAGGCATCGACCTTGGTCGGGCTCACGACTGCTCTCCGCCCTCGGCCGGTTTCGCCGGCTCGGGCGCGGGAGCCCCGGCCGGTGCGGCCGTCGGCGTCGCCTGGGCGGGCTTCTGCTGCGCTTGCTGCTGCGCCTGCTTCTGGGCCTCGGCTTCGGCGGCCTTGCGCGCTTCCTCGGCCTTGGCTTCCTCCTCGGCCTCGCGACGCTTGCGCTCCTCCTCTTCGGCCTGGCGGCGCGCTTCCTCCTCCTGGCGCTTGCGCTCCTCTTCGGCGCGGCGCTTCTCCTCCTCCACCCTCCAGGCGGCGGCAGAGTCCTCGACCGCGGCGCCGATCGTCGAGATGACAAGGTCGCAGGAGCGGATCGCGTCGTCGTTGCCGGGGACGACGTGGTCGACCGGGGTCGGGTCGCAGTTGGTGTCGACCAGGCCGATGATGGTGGCGCCGAGCCGCTCGGCCTCATGCAGGGCGATCTCCTCGGTCTTCAGGTCGGTGATGAAGACGACATCGGGGATCCGCTGCATGTCGGCGACGCCGCCGAGGTTGAACTCGAGCTTCTTCAGCTCAGCCTCCATCGACATCCGCTCTTTCGTGGGGAGCAGGTCGAGCTGACCCTCCTGAACGAGGCCCCGGAGCTCATGCAGGCGCTTGATTCGGTCCTTGATCGTGTTGAAGTTGGTCAGCAGGCCGCCGAGCCAGCGCTTGTTCACGTACGGCATATGGCACCGCTTCGCCCATTCCTCGACCGAGTCCTGGGCCTGCTTCTTGGTGCCGACGAAGAGGATGGTGCCGCCCTTGCGCGCGATCTCCGCAGCGGTGTCCTGAGCCTGCTTCAGCAGCTGCTCCGTCTGCAGCAGGTCGATGATGTGAATCCCGTCGCGCTCGCCATGGATGAAGCGGCGCATTCGCGGGTTCCAGCGGCGCGTCTGGTGGCCGAAATGGACGCCGGCCTCCAGAAGCTCCTTGATGCCTACTTCGGCCATTCGAAGCTCCTTATTGCTTGGTTTTTACGCCGGATCAGCGCCTCGGGGACCCAGGTGTCCGGGCAGCGCCCCGTGCTCTCTGATCGGGATCGGGTACTGGATTACCGGGCAGTGTACGGAGTCGCTCTCGGCGCCGGAGCTGCGCGTCGGGCGCCGGAAAACTGGAACGATGGCCTGGTGGAATCCGGCGGGCGAGCGGTCGAGCAGACCGCGAATACAGTTGCGGAGATCCTCGAGCGGACGGCTGAGTTCTACTCGAGCGTGCTTTGGGACTCGGAGACCGGCAACTCGGTACGGACGCGGCTGGAACGAGCCGAGATCGACCCCGGCACCCTCCGTCGGTTCGGAGTGGGCTATGCGCCGGTCGATCCGCGTGAATACCTTGATCAGCTCGGGAGCTGGCGTTATTCGGCGCCGGATCTCCTGGAGGCGGGTGTGGTCACCCGTTCCGGCCGGCGTCACATCCACGCCCGCTTTCACTCGCGGATCATGTTTCCGGTCCGCGATCGTGCCGGAGCGCTTCGCGGCTTTGCGGGGTTGGCGACGCACCTCGGTCCGTCGTGGCCGTTGTGGCTGACCTCGCCGGAGCGCGGGCCGTTTGAGCGTGGCGCGGCGCTGTTCGGAATCGACCAGGCCGCCGCGGCGATCGCCGATGCGGGTCACGCCAAGGTCCTGAACGACTGCCTCGAGGTGCTCCGCCTGCAGGCCGTCGGAGAGAAGAATGCCGTCGCAACTTGTCAGAGCCCGCTCACCGCGGAACACCTTCGGATGATTGCGGCGGAGATTTCGGTTTCGCCCGACGAGCTCCGGGCTCTGCGGCTCGCCGGCGGCAAGGGAGCAAAGAGCATCACCCTGGTCGGCCTCGACGGGGAGCTGCAGGATGAGGTGCCGGAGCTCCGAAGCGCGCGAGCGGCCCCGGTGCCGGCGAAGCCGGCGGAGATGATCGTCAGCGAGAACCGCAATCCAGAGCCCGCGCCCGCAGAATGGGACCAGGCCGAGCCGCCAACGCCATGGCAGCGGGTAGTCCGCGTCCTGGCCGCCGGGCTCGTTGGAGTCGGTCTCCCGCTGCTTTGGCTCGCCCTGATCAAGCCCGGAAACGAGGCCGGCGGAGATCGCGGCGTCGCCTTTGGGCTTGTGGCGTTAGGCGTCGGCGCCAGCTTTGGTGTGTTGGCGTTGGTGGCCGCCCGGGTCTCGGCGCGGGCGCGTGCCCGTTCGGCCGAGCGGCGCATGCGTGCTCCCTACCTGCATGGCTCGACCGAGTGGCAGCCCCCTGCATGGACCTATCACCGGATCGAAGACCTGCTGATCGGGGCCGCGGTGGTCAGCATGGTCATCCTGTTCGCCCTGTTCATGACGATCGGCGGCTATACCGGCTGGAACACCGATTAGCGGGAAGCTCTCGACAGCTCGAGCGCAGATGCCAGATCCCGCGGCAGCTCCGAGCTGAACTCGAGCTGCTCGCCGGTGACCGGATGCCTGAAGGCGAGTCGGGTGCTGTGGAGGAACTGCCGGGCCAGGCCGTGGCGGCCCGCCTCTCCATAGCGGGGGTCACCGGCAACCGCGTGGCCGATCGCGGCGAAGTGGGCCCGGATCTGGTGGGTGCGGCCGGTCTCGAGCCGGGCAGCGACCAGGGTGTCGGCCGGGAGGGTCTCGAGCACCTCGAAGTGCGTGCGTGCTTCCCTCGAGCCCGAGCCGCGCACGGCCATCTGCGCCCGCTTGCGGCGGTGCCTTCCGAGGGGCGCGTCGATCGTTCCGGTGCGCGATTCGAGGTGGCCCTCGACCAGCGCGCGGTACTCGCGCTTGGCCTGGCGGCTGCGGATCTGCTCGGCCAGGGCGCGGTGGGCGTCGTCGGTCCTCGCCACGACCATCAGCCCGGAGGTGTCCTTGTCGAGGCGATGAACGATGCCGGGCCGCTCCGCCTCTCCCCCTCCAGCGGTTCCCTTCAGCAGATCGACCAGCGTCAGGCCTTCGTGCGACGGCGCCGGGTGCACAACCAGCCCCGCCGGCTTGTCGACGACGACGAAGGCGTCGTCGATGTGCACGAGCTGCGGCTTCATTCGTCGCCGGGAAGCAGCACCAGACAGAGGACGCCGGCAACGATCGCGACATCCGCCAAATTGAACGTGGGCCACGCGGGCACGTCGATGAAGTCGATCACCGCGTCGATCCGGACCCGGTCGGCGAGGTTGCCGAGTGCGCCCCCGACCAGAAGCCCCGCCGAAATCCACACGCGAGGCCCGGACATCTCCCGTGCGCTGTAGGCGAGCAGCGCCAGCACCCCGATCAGCGCGACCACGGTCAGCCCGATCAGGAAGGGGCTGGCGTCTCCGAAGAGGCCGAAGGCGATCCCCTGGTTGCGGACGTTGACCAGCTCGAGGAACGGCAGCACCTCGACCTCTTCAGTGCGGTTGATCAGGGCCGAGACGGCCCCCTTCGAGGCCTGATCCACGGCGACTACCGCTCCGCACAGCGCCAGCGCGCGGGCGAGGGTGTTCAAATCGAGTCGATCGCGCCGACGATGATCGCTTGGGCGATCAACAGGACGAACACCCCGATGATCGGGCTCAGGTCGAACATCCCGATCGGGCGGATGAAGCGGCGAAAGATGTTGAGGTAGGGATCGGCGACCTGCTCACAGAAGCCGGCGATCGCGCCCAGGATCGGATTGTCGGGCCGCCGCGGGAACCAGGAGAGCAGGATCCGGACGAAGATGATGATGATGAAGACGACGAACAGGTTGTTGACGTATTCGGCGACGTCGTGGTTGTCGATTGCGGCGATGGTGTTCATTTGACTCGCCATCGGGCTCACTGGCCGCGCATCTTCTCCAAGGAGGCTTCGACGGCCTTGTCGAGCGCTTCCGCGAACGAGGCCTCCTCGAGCACCTCGAGCCCCCTTTCCGTGATTCCGCCGGGAGAGGCGACCGCGGCACGGACGGCGGCTGGATCGCGTTGGCGCATCAGGGCGCCGGTGCCGGCGATCGTCTCGACCACCATGCGACGCGCCGTCGGCTCGGGTATCCCGTTGCGGGTGGCGGCCGCCAGCAGGGTCTCGCACACGAGAGCGACGTAGGCGGGCGCGCAGCTCATCACTGCGGTGGCGGTGTCGATCTGCTCTTCGGGAGTCTCGAGTGCGGTCCCCAGGGCTCCGAGCAGCTCCGCGACATTGCTGCGAAAGTCCTGATCGGTGCCCTCGGAGAAGCTGTAGCAGAGGACCCCCTGGCGAGCCTCGGCCGCGATATTGGGGATCACCCGTGTGATCGGTCGCCGGGGCAGCGCTTCGGTGAGCGTCGCCAGCGACGTTGCGCCAAGGATCGAGATCACGGGTACCTCCGCTCCTTCGAGTTCCTCAGCCACCTCGGGCAGGCTGGCCGGCTTCATCGCCAAGACGAGAAGCTCGGAGTGGTCGGCGAGAGCTTCGTTGTCCTCGGCGACGTCGGCGTCGAGCTCGTCGGCGAGGTCCTCGGCCCGTTCCTCGTCGGCGTCGCTGAAGATCAACTCCACGGCGACGTCCGCGGCAGTCCAGCCGCGGGCCATCGCGGCGGCCATGCTGCCGGCACCGACAAACCCGATCTTCATGGGAGAAAGACTATGCGGCGGGGCCGGCTAGCTCTGGTTGAAGAAGCCGCCACGCTCGAGCACCCGTTCGGCCTCGGCGGCCGAAACTTGCACATTGGGCGGCGTCAGGAGAAAAGTCTGGTCGGCGATCTTCTGCATGCCCCCGCCGAGCGCGTACGTGAGCCCCGAGCAGAAATCGATCAGCCGGCGGCTGAGTTCATGGTCGGTGTCCTGGAGGTTGAGGATCACGGGTCGCGCGTTCTTGAACTCATCGGCGACCTGCTGGGCGTCGTTGAAGCTGCGCGGCGCGACCAGCTTCATCTGCACGTCGGCGCCGCCGTTGCCTCCGGCGCCTACGGGCGCGAGGTCGGGCCCGCCCCGACGCCGTGGGGCCGGCTCGTCGTCGCCGAAGATGTCGTCGATGTCGTCTCCACCGCGCGGAGCGGGGGACGGTGCCGGCGTCGGCGGCGGCGTTGCGTCGCGGCCGCGGCGGCGCATCGGGGTCACCCGCGAGCGGCCGGTGTCGCGGCGCGCATCGTCGGCGACGGTCTCGGGGCCGAGGTCGTGCTCGTCGGTGTACTCCCCTTCTTCGATGTAGTCGCCGTCAACGAGTCCGAAGTACTCGAGGGCGCGCTTCCATGTATCGCCTAAGGCCATCTCTCCGTGAGTTTCGGCTCCTCGTGCCGGATTCCTGCGTGAATCCGTGCCCGGTTGCGGTTTCAGCTGTACTGATTATGCCTGCTGAAGGCCGGTTTCACGCATAAAGCGTGGTTCCGAGGCGCACAATCGTCGCCCCCTCCTCCACGGCCACCCGGTAATCCTGGCTGGTGCCCATCGAGAGGCGTTCGAGACCGTGCTCGGTGGCAAGCTCGGCGAGCCGGGCGAAGTGCGGCCGCGACGCCTCCGGGTCCTCGCCAGCATCCAGGCTGGGAGGCATCGTCATCAGCCCCGAAACCTTCACCGGGCAGCGTTCGATGAAGTCGCCGAGGCCGGCGGGGTCGATTCCCGCCTTGCTCTCCTCGCCGGCGACGTTGACCTCGACAAGGACCTCGGTCTCGGGCTTACCGTGCTTCTCCAGTTGCGCGAGCGCCGAATCGCTCGCGAGCGAATGGATCAGCCGCACCAGCCCGACCAGGTTGCGGACCTTGCGGCTCTGCAGGTTGCCGATGAAGTCCCACTCGAAGCTGCCCCCCCAACGCGCCTGCTTTGCCTCGAGGTCATCGAGCCGGTTCTCCCCGACGAGCTCGACGCCGGCTTCGGCCAGGGCTCCCATCTCCTCGACCGGCACGTACTTGGTCGCGGCGAGCAGCTCGACCTCGGTGCCGACCTCGTCGCGGACGCGTTCGAGGTTGGAGCGGATCCTCTCGGGGTCCAGGCCGGTTATCTGGCCCGGCATCAGGCCTCCAGCCAGACCAGGCCGCCCTGGCGCCCGGTGCGCCCGCGGTCGCGTCGATGGGAGAAAAAAAGCTCCGGATTACAGCTGGTGCAGAGATCGGTGGAGCTGACGTCCTTCACACCCAGCCGCTCGAGCTGGGAGCACGCAACCCCGTTCAGGTCAAGCATGTGGCCGCTGGCGACGCCGTTCAAGTCTTCGAACCGGTCGAGCACCTCGTCCCCGACCTCGTAACAGCAGGGGCCGATCCCGGGGCCGATTGCGGCGGCCCTGGCCTTGACGGCGGTTACCGCGCGCTCGAGAACGCCGCCGGCAAGACCGCGCCAGCCGCAGTGGGCCATCGCGACCCCGCTATCCCCGGCGAGCGCCACGGGCAGGCAATCGGCGACCTGGACCAGAGGCGCGAGTCCTGTGGCGGCGGTGGCCTGCGCGTCCGCGTCGGTGGCGGGAAGCATCTCCGCGAACGGGCTTGGATCCTGAGCCTGCTCGTGCCAGGCCAGCTCGGCGCCGTGGACCTGATGCCCGATCAGGATCGAAGCCGGATCGAGCCCGAGCGCGGCCGACAGCCTGCCACGGTTCTCGCGCACACGGCCCGCCTCGTCCTCGGTCCGCATCCCCAGGTTGAGGCTCTCGAACGGGCCCTCGCTGGCGCCGCCGAGTCTGGCCGTGAACGCGGCGGTGGCGCCGGGCAGCGGGGCCTCGAGCCAGCGGACTCCCTCTTGCTCTCGCCATTCCATCGGCGTCAGGGTAGTCACGGGGGCAGGTGGGTCGGGGAGAACTGGGTCAGGGACAGGCGGGTCAGGGGTGCAGGTGAGTCACCGGGGCCGGCGGGCGGCCTCGAGCGCCCGCTCCAGCTCGGCCTTTTGCCCGGAAAGCTCGCCGTCGAGCTTGGCGTCGAGCGCCGCTTCCAGACCGCGGCCGACCGCGGGCCCTTCCGGAATTCCTGCCTCGATCAGGTCGGCGCCGTCGATCTCGAGCGCCACTTCGCGGATGTCGCCGACCCATTGATCGAGCCAGTCGGCCCCCATCACCCGGGCCGCTGCCGCCACCGCCGGTGACCCCGCGCCCCCGGCGCGGACCAGGCGGGCGATCTCCGAGCGCTTGGAGGGGCGCTCCAGCGCCAGCCGGCCGGCCACGGTTCCCTCGCCCGCCGCAAGCAGGGTGAGGACAGCCTCGGTGCGGTCGGCAAATCCGGCCCAGGGAGGCGCGGCCAGCAATCTGCTCAGCGGCTCGACCAGCGCCACGCGGTCATCGGCCAACTCGAGCAACCCCCATTCGGCCGCAAGCTCGAGCGCGCGGGCGGCGCTGTCCTCCGCTGCGATTCGCCGCAACTCCGCCTCGACTCGCGCCGCGGAAACGGTGCCGAGATCTGTCTCGGGAACGAGCGCCGCTGTACGCGGCTCCAGTTCGAACCCGAGTCGAGCCGCATAGCGCGCAGCGCGCAGCGCGCGGGTCGGGTCGTCTTTGAACGACTCCGGATGAAGAACCCGGATCTGGCCGGCGCGCAAGTCGTCGAGGCCGGCATGTGGATCGAACAGCCGAGCCTTGCCGGTCAGAGGGACCGCCATCGCGTTGATGGTGAAGTCGCGGCGCCGCAGGTCGTCGGCGATCGGCGCCGGGTCGACCTTGGGCAGTGCCCCCGGGCGTTCATAGATCTCGGTGCGCGAGGTCGCCAGATCGACGCGGAGCCCGTCGACCTCAACGGTCGCCGTGGCAAAACGCTCGTGCTCGGTCAGCTCGCCGGTCTCCCCGCCGAGCCGGCGCGCCAGCTCGCTGACATTCCCCTCGACTACGACGTCGAGGTCCGGGTGCTCGTGGCCCAGCAGGAGGTCTCGGACCGCCCCTCCGACCAGGTAGCTCATCGTGTCCGGACCGGCGGCCTCGCGCAGGCGCGCGATCTCAGGGAGCGCGTCGACCTGCTCGGGGAGGCGCTCGGGATCGATGTCGGTGCGTGGCTTCATTTGTCGCTCTCTTCCCTACGATGCCCCATCCCCGATGTCCTGGCTTGACGAACTCATCAGCCGAATTATCTGGCCCAGGAAGAGGCCGCAGCGGCCTAAGACCCG
This sequence comes from uncultured Solirubrobacterales bacterium, assembly GCA_963770155.1. GTDB lineage: Bacteria > Actinomycetota > Thermoleophilia > Solirubrobacterales > 70-9 > CAVYOE01. The sequence continues at coordinate 583,780 of CAVYOE010000001.1, forward strand.
CTGGGAGAAACTCAAGGCCCGGGTCGAGGCGCTTCTGCGTGACCGCCGAGCGCTCTGGGAGGAGCACCGGCTCGCGGTGATCGGCGCCGGCACGGTTCTCGCCGCCGCCGTGGTCCTGGTCGCCTACCTCGCGGTGAAGCGCCCGGGCGATGTCCTCAACACCGATGCAGCCTTCACCGAGTTCACGACCGGGGCCGTGACCGGGATCACCGACTGGCCGACCTACGGCTACAACGGCGAGCACACGCGACACCTCGACGCGAAGCGGATCGATCCCCCGTTCCGCAAGGTCTGGGCCTACAACTCCGGCGCGCTGATGGAGTTCTCCCCGGTCAGTGTCGGCAAGCGGATCTACGGGGTCAACAACGACGGCAAGGCCTTTGCCCTCGACGCGAACAACGGCGCGAAGCTCTGGGAGCGAGACGTCGGCAACCTCAACGCCTCCTCCCCGGCCCATCACAACGGCCGCCTGTTCATCGTCAACCTCGACCCCGCTCAGGCTGTCGCCATCGACGCTGAAACGGGTTCGGAGATCTGGCAGCGCGACCTGCCGGGCCGCTCGGAATCCTCGCCGGTCGTCGCCGACGGCAAAGTCGTCTTCGGCTGCGAGAGCGGCGAGGTATTCGCCCTCAATGAGAACACCGGCGAGATTCTCTGGAAGACGGCGGTGGGCGGCTCGGTAAAGGGCGCCCCCGCCTACAACGACGGGGTCGTATACGTCGGCGACTACAGCGGGCAGCTGACTGCGATCAATGTCGCCGACGGCGAGGTCCGGTGGGAGTCAGACGCGCAGGGCGGCGGCCTTGGCTCTGCCGGAACCTTCTACGCGACGCCGACGGTCGCCTTCGGGCGCGTCTACATCGGGAGCAAGGACAGCCGCATGTACAGCTTCGAGGCAAGCTCGGGCGACCTTGCCTGGAGCCATTCGACCGGTGACGAGATCTACGCGGGCGCGGCGGTCGCTTCCACCCCGGAGACTCCCCCGACCGTGTACTTCGGCTCGCTCGACGGCAACGTGTACGCGCTCGACGCCAAGAATGGCGAGGAGCGCTGGACGAAGGACGCCGGCGGCGGCGTCTTCGGCGCCGGCAGCGTGATCGGCGGAGTCTTCTACGCGGCCAACCTGGGCAAATCCTCGACCATCGGCTACTCGATCCAGGACGGAGAGCGCGTCTTCCACTCGAACAACGGCGGCTACAACCCGGTGATCTCGGACGGCCGCCGGATCTACTTGACCGGCTACCAGAACGTCAGCGCGCTGAAGCCGGCAGGACCGGCAAAGACCGATGCGGCGCGCGAGGCGAACAAAGCCGGCGGACAAGGCGACGGCAGCGAGGGCGAGAACAGCGGCTAGAGCTCGTTATCTGCTTCGCAGGTTGTGGAACAGGCATCGTCGGGAAACGGTGATCGGTGCCGTGATCGTCAGCACAGTGGGCATTGTGTGCGCACTGCTGATCTACGACTCCCTGAAGCGCCCCGGCGATGTTTCCGATCCTGATGCGCCGTTTGTCAGCGAGGAGAAGCCGCCGCGCCGGGGCAGTGTCAACTGGCCGACGTATGGCTACGACAACGCTAAGACGCGGTACCTGCCGCGGCGCGGAATCAAGCCTCCCTACCGCCGGGTCTGGCACTACCACCCGGGCAGCACCCTGATGGAGTTCTCCCCGGTCCTCGCCGAGGGAACGATCTACGGGATCGATAACGACGCGGTGGCGTTTGCGCTCGATGCGGACACCGGCAAACCGAAGTGGCGCCGGCGAATCGGGGAGCTGAACGCCTCCTCCCCCACTTACCACGACGGCCGGCTCTTCTTCGTCAACCTCGAGCCGGGCCAGGCGGTCGCCCTCAATGCGGCGAACGGCAAGTTGGTCTGGCGAAGAGACCTTCCTGACCGCTCAGAGTCCTCGCCGGTGGTCCAGGACGACAAGGTCGTATTCGGGTGCGAATCCGGAGACCTGTTCGCGGTTGCCGAGAAAACAGGCAAGGTCTTGTGGCAGCGCGACGTCGGTGGCGCGGTCAAGGGCGGGCCCGCGATCAGCGAGGGCATTGTCTACGCGGGCGACTACAACGGCACGCTGTCGGCGGTCCGGCTTACCGATGGGACGATCAAGTGGCAGTCCTCGAGCCAGGGCCGCAGCCTGGGGCGGGCCGGATCGATCTATGGGACACCGGCCGTAGCCTTTGGGCGGATCTATGTCGGCAGCCTCGACGGTCGCATGTACAGCTTCGTTGCCGAGACCGGGAAATTGGCCTGGAGCCAGTCGACCGGAGAACGGGTGTACGCGGCGCCGGTGGTGGCGGACACCCCCACCGCCCCGCCCAGCGTCTACTTCGGCTCGATCGACGGCAAGGTCTATGCGCTCGACGCGCAGAGTGGCAAGGAGCGGTGGGTGAAGCGCGCCGGAGGCGCCGTACTCGGGGCCGGAAGTGTGGTCGGCCAGATCTTCTACGTGGCCAACACCAGCAAGCGAGCCACCGCCGGGTTTGGGACCAAGGATGGCAAGCGCGTCTTCGGCATCGGCATGGGCGCCTACAACCCGATCATCTCCGATGGCCGCCGTCTCTATCTGACCGGCTATTCGGGGATTGCGGCATTGAAGCCGCGCCCGGCCACCGCCCAGCGGCCGAGAGCGCAGAAGCGAAAAGCGGTCCGCGCAGCGGAGCGACGCGCGGCGGCGAAACGCAAGCAGAGGCGCAAGCAGAGGCGTGCCCGCCGCCGGGCCCGGGCCAAGGCCGGCGGCTAGGTCGTGCGGACCGGGATGCCGGCCTCGCGCATCCGATCCTTGGCCTCGGCAACCGTGTAGGTGCCGTAGTGAAAGATCGAGGCGCAGAGGACGGCGTCGGCGCGGCCCTGCTCGATCGCCTCGACCAAGTGGTCGAGCTCGCCCGCGCCGCCTGAGGCGATCACCGGGATCCCGACAGACTCGGCGACCGCGCGGGTAAGCGCGAGCTCGTACCCGTCGGTGGTCCCGTCGCGATCCATGCTCGTCAGCAGGATCTCGCCTGCCCCGAGACCCTCGGCCTCCGCGGCCCACTCGACCGCCTCTCGGCCCTCAATTCTGTTGCGACCGCCGTTGACATAGACCCCCCAGCCGTCCGTCTCTTTCTTGGCGTCGATCGCGACGACCACGCACTGCGATCCGAACACCTCCGCCAGCTCGGTGATCAGCTCTGGGCGTGCCAGTGCCGAGGAGTTGACGGAGACCTTGTCCGCGCCGGCGTCGAGCACGGCCTGGGCGTCCTCGACGGAGCGAATGCCGCCGCCGATCGTGAACGGAATGAACACGTTGTCCGCGGTGCGCCGGGCGAGGTCGACGATCGTGTCGCGGGCCTCGTGGGAGGCGGTGATGTCCAGGAAGACGAGCTCGTCGGCACCCTCGGCGTCGTAGCGTTCGGCAAGCTCGACCGGGTCACCCGCGTCGCGCAAGCCGACGAAGTTGGTGCCCTTGACGACCCGCCCGCCGTCGACATCGAGGCACGGGATCACCCGCTTCAGGACCATGCCCCGAGGGTAGCTGGGTCAGGGATTGAGGCTACTCGTCCAACAGCTCGCGGGCCGCGGCGATGGTGAAGCGCTCCTCGTACAGGGCCCGGCCGACGATGACGCCGGTGAGAGCGGGCAGCTCGAGCGCGGCGAGCCGGCTCAGATCCTCGAGCGAGCCGATGCCGCCGGAGTAGGTGAGGACGGCGCCGCCGGATTCGCAGGCGCTTGCGATCTCGCCGAGGTGCTCGAGCGCCGGTCCCTGCATCAGCCCGTCGGCTTCGACCGGGGTGTAGACGAAGCGGCGCACGCCGCGCTCGCACAGAGGTCCGATCAGGTCTGCCGGGCCGACGTCGGTTCCCTTCGTCCAGCCTTCTTGGGATAGCCGGCCCGAGCGAGCGTCAAGTGAGACGACGACTCGATCGTCGTGTGTCGAGGCGACCGCAGCCACGAAGTCGTGGTCGTCGACCGCGGCCGAGCCGAGCACCACCCGCTCGACCCCGGCCGAGATCGCCTCCTCGACCTTGCCGGAGTCGCGCAGACCGCCGCCGAGCTGGATCTTCGCGGGCACTGCCGCACCGATTCGTCTGACGTGATCGAGGTTGCGCGGCTCGCCCTCCCGGGCGCCGTCGAGATCGACGACGTGGAGCCATTCGGCCCCGTGATTGACCCAGCGGGTCGCGGCAACCACCGGGTCGTCGTCGTAGGCGGTCTCCTGTTCGTAATCGCCCTGGACCAGCCGGACGGTGCGCCCTTCGCGAATATCGATCGCCGGGTAGAGGATCAACTCCCTTTCTCCTCCTCCCCCTCGACACCGACCTTGGCGCGCTCGCAGATCCAGATGAAGTTGTGGAGCATGGTGAGGCCGGCGGCGCTCGACTTCTCCGGGTGGAATTGCATGCCAAAGACGTTTCCGCGCCCCACTGCGGACGCGAAGCGCTCGCCGTAGGCGGCGGTGCCGAGCACATCCTCGGCGCTGCGCGGCCGCGGCGCGAAAGAGTGGACGAAGTAGAACGGCGCTTCGGCTGCGAGCCCCTTGACCAGCGGATCCTGGCGCTCCCAGCGGACCGGGGACCAGCCTATGTGAGGCAGCTTCAGGCGTCCGCCGTTCGCGTCTGCCGGCAGCGGCTCGACCGGGCCGGCGAGCAGCCCGATCCCCTCTCCCCCCTCCCCCTCGCTCGAGGACTCGAACAGGAGCTGCATCCCGAGGCAAATCCCGAGCACAGGGGTACCGGCGCCGGCGCGTTCGCTGACAAGCCGGTCGAAGCCGAGCTCGCGGACACGCGCCATCGCCTTCGGAAAGGCGCCGACCCCCGGGAGCACGAGGCCGTCCGCTTCCCGGGCGTGTCCGGCGTCGGTGGTCCGTTCGGCGGCGGCGCCGACGCGCTGCAGGGCCTTTTCGACCGAGCGCAGGTTGCCCATGCCGTAATCGAGGATCGCTATGCGGGGCATGAACTACGCGCGGCGGCAGCGGACGCGAAGCGGAGCAGCCGCCGTCATGTGAGGGTGCCCTTGGTGGAGGGCACGCCTTCTTCGGCCGGATCGACCTCGACTGCGGCCCGGAGGGCGCGAGCGAAGGCCTTGAACGCGGCCTCGATCATGTGGTGGGCGTTTGAGCCCTCGCTAACCCTCAAGTGGAGGGTGAGCTTTGCATTGGTGGCGACAGCGCGGAAGAACTCCTCGGTCAACTCAGACTCGTAGCCGGCAATCGTCACCGGCGGCAGCTCTGCTTCGAACACGCAGAGGGGCCGGCCCGAGATGTCGATCGCGCAGTCGGCCAGCGCCTCGTCCATCGGAACCGTGGCCGAGCCGAAACGCCGGATGCCCGCGCGGTCCGCCAGCGCTTGGTCGATTGCCTGGCCGAGGGCGATTCCGACGTCCTCGGTGGTGTGATGGGAGCCGGTTTCGAGGTCGCCCTCGCCCTTGAGCTCCAGACCGAGGCGGCCGTGACGCGCGAGCAGGTCGAGCATGTGATCGAGAAAGCCGACTCCGGTGGAGATGTCGGCCTCCCCTCCGTCCAGGGAGAGCTGAAGCGTGATGTCGGTCTCGCCGGTCTTGCGCTTGATCTCTGCGGTTCTGGTCATTTGATGGTCGGCGTCATTGAGGTCGGGTACGGGCTTCCATCGATTCGGCGTGGACAGGAAACCCCTCGGCCCGGGCCAGGGTAGCGCCCGGTCCTGCCAGCGCCTCGGCGGCATCGTCTATCTCGACGGTGGCGACGGTCCGGCGGAACACGTTCGGGCCCAGCGGCCCCTGGAAGCGCCCGGCTCCGCCGGTCGGCAGGACATGGTTGGAGCCGGCGACGTAGTCACCGAAGGCGGTGGCCGAAGCGTCCCCGAGGAAGACGCACCCGGCGGTGCGCACTGACTGAGCCAGGATCCGGGCGTCGTCGGCGGCGATTTCAAGGTGCTCCGGAGCAAGGGCGTTGGCCAGCGCGATTCCGGCGTCGGTGTCGGGCATCTCGATCAGAGTCATCGGCGCCTCGGCAACTGTCTCGTTGGCGGCTGCGACCGATAGCACTTCGGCCTCGATCGAATCGAGGATCCGCGTTTCGACGGCAGCCGCAACCAAAAGGCTGTCTTTGGCGTGTTCGGCCTGTGCACAGAGGTCGAGCGCGAGCCAGCGGGGGTCGGCTGTCTCCCCGGCGATCACCATCAACTCGGAAGGGCCGGCGATCCCGTCGATCCCCACCCGGCCGAAGAGCTGGCGCTTCGCTTCCTGGACGTAGTTGTTGCCAGGGCCGGCGATCACGTCGACCGGCGCGACCGTCTCCGTACCGAGGGCGAGTGCTGCGATCGCCTGGGCTCCGCCGACTGCGTAGACCTCGTCCGCACCGGAAAGTCGTGCGGCGGTCAGAATCGAGTCGTCGACCTCCCCCCCGTCGCCCGGCGGTGTCGCCAGAGCGATTCGCTCGACCCCGGCGACTTTCGCCGCGACGCAGCCCATGATCACCGTCGACGGGTAGATCGCGGCACCCCCAGGCGCGTAGATGGCCGCGGACGCGACCGGGATCTCTCGGATCGAGATGGATTGGCCCTCGGGAAGATCGACCACTCGGTCTCCTTCCGCTTGGGCCTCCGCGACCTCGCGAACGTTGTTGACCGCGGTCGTGAACATCGCCTCATCCCAGGTCGCGTGTTTGATCATCTGGTCTGGCACCCGCAGTCCGTGTGTCGGTGACTCGCCGAACTTGGCTGCAAGCTCGAGCACGGCCTGGTCGCCGCGCTGCTCAACCTGCGCGATCACATCGGCGACGGTCTCGGTCACGTCCTCCGGCGGCGGGGTCAGGCTTCGCAGCTCGGTTGCGAGCTCCGCCGGATCGGTGCCGTCCCAGTTCTTGCGGGTGACCTTCATCAGGTCACCCCGCGACCGTTCTGCTCACGGAACCGTTGCACCAACCCGTCGACCTCCTCCGCGCGCAGCTTGTGGGAGACGCGATTGGCGACGAGCCGGGCGGTCGAGGCGGCGATCTCCTCGCGGACCTCCAGGTCGTTTTCCTCGAGCGTGCGGCCGGTGGCCACCAGATCGACGATGCCGTCCGCGAGCCCGACGAGCGGGGCGAGCTCGACCGAGCCCTTGACCTCGATCAGCTCGAGCTGCCGGCCCGTCTGCTCGAAGTACCGCTCGGTGATCTGCGGATACTTGGTTGCGATCCGGACTGCGCCAAGCCGCCGTTCGGCCTCGGTCAGGCGATCGTCGCCGCGGCGGCCTGCAAGCACCATCCGGCAGGCGCCGTAGCCGAGGTCCACCAGCTCGTACACGTCGCGGTCGCGCTGCTCCAGCAGCACGTCCTTGCCGGTGATGCCCAGGTCGGCCGCCCCCGCCTCGACGTAGGTGGGAACGTCCGACGGCCGCATCGTCACCAGGACGAGGCCACCCGACTCGAAGATCAGGGAACGCGAGTCCGAGCGCAGCTCTGCGGTATCGACGCCGATCCGGTCGAGCGCGTCGAGGGTCTCCTCGAACAGCGCGCCGCGCGGCAGGGCAAGCTTGAGCGCGCCGCCTTGGCGCACCGCGGTTGCGCCTTCGATTCGCCTGACGCTCACCGTTCTCCCTCCCTTTCGGCTCGTTCCTCCTCGGCCTGGGCCATGTGTAGGCGCTCGACGTAGAGACCGAACCCGACCGCCGGAAGCTCGCGGCCGAATTTGCTCATCAGGCCGTCGTAGCGGCCCCCGCCGCCGAGGATGTGGCCAAGTGCGGGGTCGTAGACCTCGAGGATTGCGCCCGTGTAGTAGCCGAGGTCGCGGAGCAGCCCCAGGTCGAGCTGCACGCGATCGGCGATGCCGCGCCGCTCGAGCGCCTCGAAGGTCGCCTGCAGCCGGCTGGTGGCGCGCTCCACCGCATCGCCGCCGACCTCGCGCGCTTGCTCGAGGATCTCGCGGCCCCCGCGCAGGCTTGGCAGCGTTCGCAGCGTCTCCCGTCGCCCGGTGCCCTTGGGCTCGAGCCCGCTGACCTCCGATTCGAACTCGACCAGGTCGTGCTCGCCGAGCGCGCCCAGGATCCGATCGCGCTCCTCGCCGTCGACGCCGAGCTCGGCCAGCAACTGGCGGTAGAGGTCGGCGTCGCCCAGCCCGATCACTGCGCGTGTGAGGCCGGCGGCATCGAGCGCCGCGCAGAGTACCTCGACCACCTCGGCGGTCCCCTCCGGTGCTTCGGCTCCGATCAACTCGACTCCCGCCTGCATGAACTCCCGCATCTGGGCCCGCTGCGGGCGGACCGCCCGGTAAGCGTCCCCGAGGTAAAAGAAGCGCAGCGGCAGTTCGGCGGTCGCGTACCGGGTGGCGACGAGCCGGGCGATCGGGATCGTCATGTCGGTCCGGAGCGCCAGCATGTCGCCGCGCTCGTCGAAGAACCGGTACGCCGCCGCAGCAGCGCGCTCGTCCCCGCGCGCGAGCACGTCCTCGTACTCGATCGCGGGGGTCGCGACCTCGCCATACCCGCGTGATTCGAACACCTCGCAGAGGGCACGCTGAAGCGCGCGCAGCTCGCGCATCTCGTCCGGCAGGATGTCCCGGGTGCCGGGGGGAATCGGGTGCAGGTCGCTCGCGCCCTGATTCGCGGGTTCGCCACCGCTCCCGGCAGCCTGGTTTTTGCGTTCGCTTGCGCTCACGCTCGCCACCTTAGTTGCGCGACGTCTGGGCGCCGCAAACGCGAACCCAGTCGCGAGGCTCTAGGCGGGAACCTGCTCGGTCGAGACCCGCTCGATGTGCGCGCCGAGGTCGCGCAGGCGCTCGTCGATCCGCTCGTAGCCGCGGTCGATCTGCGCGATGTTGCCGATCTCGGAACGGCCGTCGGCCGAACACGCGGCGATGAGCATCGCCATGCCCGCCCGGATGTCCGGGCTTTCGAGCCGGGCACCGTGAAGACGGCTCGGACCGCTGACGATCGCGCGATGTGGATCGCAGATCGTGATCCGAGCGCCCATTGCGACGAGCTTGTCGACAAAGAACAGCCGGTTCTCGAACATTTTCTCGAAGATGAGGATCTCGCCATCGGCCTGGGTCGCGAGCGCGAGTGCGATCGAGGTCAGGTCCGCCGGGAAGGCGGGCCAGGGACCGTCGTCGATCTTCGGCATCGCATCGCCGACGTCGTCGCGAACGCGGAGCTTCTGTTCGCCAGGGACGATGATGTCGCGGCCCTCGACAACGCATTTGAGCCCGAGCCGGCCGAACTGTCGCAGGATCATGGTCAGGTCCTCCGGTTCGGTTTCGCGCACGCGGAGCTCGCCGCCGGTTGCCGCGGCAAGCGCGATGAAGCTGGCGATCTCGATGTGGTCTGGACGGATCGTGTGCTCGGCCCCTCCGAGCCGGTCGCGGCCGTGGACAGTCATCACGTTGGAGCCGATCCCGTCGACGCGGGCGCCCATTGCGGTCAGCAGGTTGGCCAGGTCCTGGACGTGCGGTTCGCAAGCCGCGTTCAGGATCGTGGTCGGTCCCTCGGTCAGGGCGGCGGCGAGCAGCGCGTTCTCTGTCCCCATCACCGAGGGCTCGTCCATGAAGATGCGGGTCGGCTTCAGGCCTTTCGGGGGGGCCGTGAGCTCGATCCAGCCGGCGTCGTCGGCGACCTTGGCACCGAGGTCGCGGAAGGCGTCGAGGTGCGCGTCGAGGCGGCGGCGGCCGATCGTGTCCCCTCCCGGCGGCGGCATCCGTGCCTCCCCCATGCGCGCCAGCAATGGCCCCGCGGCAAGAAACGAGGCGCGGATCCGGGCCGAGGCGTCTTCGTCGACCTCCGAGCCGGCGACGGCGTCCGCCTGAAGAGAGAGCTCGTTGTCCGAGCGCCAGTTGACCTTTACTCCGATCCGTTCGAGCAGGACGAGCATCGACTCGACGTCCCGGATCCGCGGAACGTTGCGGATCATGATTTCCTCGTCGGTGAGCAGGCAGGCGGCGAGGATCGGGAGAGCCCCGTTCTTGTTACCGGCGGCCGAGATCTCACCGGACAGCGGCGCGCCGCCTTGGATCACGAACGTCTCCATGGCTCGGCTAGGGTAACGCGCGCTATGAGGCGCCGTTGGAAGATCGCTATCGGCGCGCTGATCGGGTTGCTCATCCTCTTGAGCCTGAACGCGATCGCGCTGAACAGCCAGACCAAGGAGGCGAGCGTGACCGTGGACGACGGCCGCGTGGTCGAGGCGTTCGGCGGCGACGTGCAGGTGACCGACACGGGCAAGCCCGATGGCCCGCCGTTGGTTCTCCTCCACGGGCATGTGGCATCACTGCGCTGGTGGGACGAGGTTCTGCCGGCGCTGGAGGAAAGCCACCGGGTGATCCGGATCGATCTGCTCGGGCACGGCGGCTCCGAGAAGCCCTCCTCCGAGTATTCGATCGAGGACCAGGCGGGAGCTGTCGCCTCCGCGCTCGCGGAGCTCGGCGTGACGTGGTGCCACCGTCGTCGGCCACTCGCTCGGGTTCACGGTCGCGGTCGAGGTGGGAAGCCGCAGCCCGGAGCTGGTGGCGCGCCTTGTCGATCTCGACCAGGCACCCGACAACACCTACGGCGAGCAGCCGCTGACCGCGAAGCTGATCGATCTGCCTTTGCTCGGACAGGCGATGTACCGGACGACCCCCGATTTTGTGATTCGTGACGGGGTCAAGGAGGAGGCATTCGCCCCCGGCTTCAACCTCGCGAGCGGTTTTGAGGATCCAGATCAGATCGTCGAGGACGTGGAGACGATGACCTACAAGTCATTCACGAAGGCCGACGACGCAGAGGACGAGTTCACCGACGAGAAGGCGCTCACCGACCGGGTCCGGGAGCTGGGCGGAATCCCGGTCCTGGTCATCTTCGGGACCGAGGACCAGATCTACGACCCGGCCGAGGAGGCCGCGAACGCCTACCGGGACATCCCGGGAGCTGAGCATCACGATGGTCGAGGGCTCGGGGCACTCACCCCAGGTGGAGAAGCCGGAAGAGACCGCGAACCTGATTCTCGAGTTCGCCGCGAATCCGGCGGAACCAGGCTCGGCCGAACCGGGCACCAACGAACTCGAGCCGCCCAACAAGCAGACAGCGCCCAAGCGGGAGCCGAAGAAAAAGGGAACCGCCAAGGACTAGACTCGGTCCTCGATGAGACGCAGGGTCTCACTCTCGATCGCAACAGTTTGTATTTCGGCTTTCACGGTCGCCGTGCCTGCGGGGGCGCCTGCGGCAGAAATGATCGGGCAAGTGACGACGTCGGTGATTCCGGCGGCGTGTACCGACAACCTTCCGGTTGTCTCGGGAGGTGTGGCCGCCGCGCCGGATTACACACCGAGCGCGTACGGCGTGATCACCTCCTGGAGCATGGCTGCGGATGCGACGGCGGGCAGAACGTTCGTCCCGATGGTCTTGCGACCCGCCCCTACGGCGGGTCTTGCCCACTACACCGTTGTCCAGAAGGACCAGGTGCGGCAGCTGACCCAGTTGAGTCAGCTGAATTTGTTCGGCGGACTTCGGATGCCGATCGAGCGCGGCGACAGGCTTGGTCTTTATGTCCCCGACGGCCAGCCCGGGGGTCAGGGCATCTGCAGCTTCGCCACGCTTCCAGATGCCGACTTCATCGGGGTTCCCGGCCCAGCCGGTCAGAGCGATCCGCCGCTCAACGACACTCGTTCCTACGGCGACAGCGAGATTGACAGACGCTTGAACGCAGCGGCAATGGTCGAACCGGATGCGGATCGCGACGGATTCGGCGATGAGACCCAGGATGCTTGTCCCACCAACGCGGCCACGCAGGGCGTCTGTCCTCCCCGCTGCAGCGGGCTCAAACGCAAGGCGCGCAAGCGCTGCCTCTGCAAACAGAAGAAAGCCGAGGCGAAACGGAAGCGCTGCCTGAGGCGGCTGAAGAAGGCCGCTCGCCGAAACTGAGCTGATCCGCCGGCGCGTCGCTCACGCCGCCCGCCGCGCCGGTCCCAGAAAATCGAAAGAGCCCCGTTGCCGGGGCTCTTTCTGGAACAAACCTTTCGGTTTGTTCGTTGTCAAGGAAACTACCACCGGGTCAGGGGGACCGCAAGGGGGAACCGGCGCCGATCCAGCAATTTCCGCGATTCGGCCCTCGTGGCGACCCCGGATTTTGCGCGGATGTTCTAGGGCTCAGGTCTGCCAGCGCCCGCCGGCCTTGGCCCAATCGGCCATGTGCTCGGTCGAGCAGAAGGCATCGGTGAGACGGTGCTCGCCGCGGTGGCGGACCAGCAGCACGTGGACCTCGCCGATCTCGGCGTCGCAGCTGGAGCAGCGAAGCGCGTCCTGTTCGAGGCTGCCGGGATCGGGCGCGCCACCCGCTTCCCAATGCGCCCCTTGGATCGACCAGGGCACGATGTGCTCGAGCCGGCAGAAAACGGCGCGCCGCTCTCCCGCCGGCTCATAGGCCCGGAAGCCGTCGTCCGGCTCGACGCTCTCGCCGCACCAGGTGCACTGCTCTTCGCGCGCCATTGGAGCGCGATCTTAAACGCGCTTGACTTGGGTATGCCTTTATACGAACATACGTTCGTATGACGATCGGATGCGTACATCTCCCCCGTTTTGAGCTGATCGCTGCGCTGGGCGAACGGCGCAAGCTGATGGCACAGCCGGTTGCACTGGCGACCGAGCCGGGCCGGGGGCGGGCCCGGGATTGATCGGAGAAGTCTCGGGCCGCGCCGAAGCATTCGGTGTGAAGCCGGGGATGCGCCTGGGCGAGGCCCTCTCCCGCTGCCCCGAGCTGGTCCTGATCCCGGCCGATCCGGAGCGAACCGAGTCCGTCTGGGAAGGGGTACTTCGGGGCCTGGAAGGAATCGGTGCCGGCGTCCACAGCGGGCGCCCCGGCGAGGCCTACTTCGAGGCCGCCGGGCTGCGCGGTCTCTGGGGTGGCGACCTGGAGGGAGTGTTGGCTCGCGCCCGGCGCGCGATCGGCGAGACCGGACAGTCGGCCCGGTTGGCTGTTGCCCCTTCGAGGTTCTGCGCCCTTGCTGCGGCCGGTCGGGCAAGGAGCGGGCGTCCGGTGATCGTCCGCAAAGGGCGGGAGCGGGCTTTCCTGGCGCCACTGCCGGTCGGTCTGCTTTCGAAGGGACTGGAGGGCCGCGGGTACGACCTGATCGAGCAGTTCGAGCAGCTCGGGATCCGGACCCTGGGCGCCCTTGCCAGGTTGAACGCTGATGCGGTGGCCGACCGGTTCGGCAAGCCAGGCCTACATGCCCGGCGGTTGGCCCGCGGCGAAGACGAGATGCCCAAGCCGCGCCGGCCGCGCCGATCCCTCCTCGTGGAGCTGGAGCTGCCCGATGCCATTGCCGGAGGCCAGCTGGAGCGGGCGCTCGAGATGCTGGTCGACGGTCTCCTGGCCGAGCCCACACGCGGCAACAGGGCGATACGGCGATTGCGGCTCTCGGCGCAGCTCGCCGGTGGCGGCGGCTGGCGGCGGGAGAAGACGCTGCGCCACGCTAGCGCCGACCCGCGTGTTCTGCGGCTGGCCTTGGGAGATGTCTTGGAGGAGTTGCCGGCGCCGGCGGCGCTATTGCGGCTGGAGGCCGAAGAGCTGGGGAGTGCAGCAGCCGAGCAGCTCTCCCTCTCGGATCCCGAGGCTGAGAGGCGCCGCCGGCTGGCGGAGGCGGTGAGCCAGACCCGGGCCGCTGCCGGGCGCGAGGCGGTTCTGCGCGTGCTCGACCTCGATCCCGATTCACGGCTGCCCGAGCGGCGTGTCGCCCTGACGCCGTTCGTATGAGGTTGGTCGTATGAGCCGGTCGGCCCGATGAAGCGGCTCTACGGCCCCCGGCCGGTTTCCGTTGACGTCGATAGGGACGGCGCTCCCGGGACGGTGGACGGCAAGCAGGTGACGGCGGTTCGAGAGGAGTGGCTGGTCGAGGAGGCCTGGTGGGCCGGCAAGGGGCTGCAGCGACGCTACTTCGAGCTGGTGCTCGAGGACGGCAGCGACGTGGTCGTGTTCAAGGAGCCCGACCGAGATGCAGGACGGTGGTTCCGCCAGCGGGGCTGATGTACGCCGAGCTCCACTGCCACTCTGCGTATTCGTTCGGCGATGGAGCCTCGCTCCCGAGCGAGCTGGCGGCGGCAGCCGCCGATCACGGCTATCCGGCGCTGGCACTCACCGACCACGACGGGGTCTGGGGCGCGATGGAGTTCGCACACGCCTGCAACGGGGTCGGGATCAAGAGCATCGTCGGCGCGGAGCTGACCGCTGAGGACCAGGGCACGCAGCTCCACCTCACCCTGCTTGTCGAGAACGCGACCGGCTGGCACAACCTCTGCCGTCTGGTCAGCGAGTCCTTCGAGGGAACCCGGCAACCGCCTGGCTTCGAGCAGCAGCCCCCCTCCCTCCCTCTCGAGTCGCTGCGGCGGCGTACCGAGGGGCTCGTCTGCCTTTCGGGCTGTGCCGGATCGGGTCTTGCGGCGGGACTGTGGGAGCGCGGCCGCAGAAGGCGGGCCGAAGAGTTGACCGCCGCGCTGTGCCGCTGGTTCGGGCCGGAGCGCTTCCGGGTCGAACTGCAGCGGCCGATGTGGCGGCGTGACCGGGCCCGCAACCGGTGGCTGGTGTCGCTGGCAGAGCGGCTCGGAGTGCCTTGCGTAGCCACCGGCAATGCGCATGCGCACGCCTCCAGCCGCGCCCGGCTCCAGGACGCCTTGGTGGCGGTCCGGCTCGGTGCAAGCCTCGACGAGACCGAGGCCACGAGACGGGGCAATGCCTCTTCGGTTCTCACATCTCCCGGCGAGATGGCCGCGCGCTTCGGCGACCATCCTGTCGCGATCGAGGAGGCCGGTCGTCTTGCCGAGCGGCTCGACTTCGACCTAACTCGCGACCTCGGCTACCGCTATCCCGGCTCGGAGGACGAGAGCGCAGACCGGGCGCTGGCCGAGCTCTGCCGCGGGCGGCTGGTGGAGCGCTATGCCGGGACTCCGGAGCTGCCCGAGGCAGAGCGTCGCCTGGAGGAAGAGCTGCGGCTGATTCGGGGACTCGAGCTGTCGGGGTTCTTCCTCCTCCACCAGGACCTGCTCGAGCTGGCGCGCGAGGTGGCGGTCGAGGTACGCGGGCCGGACACGGCGCGGGCGTTGCTGCCGCCCGGCCGCGGCCGCGGCTCCAGCGTCAGCTCGATCGTTTGTTACCTGACCGGGCTTTCTCATATCGATCCGGTTCAGAACGACCTCTTCCTCGGCCGCTTCCTGAACGAGGAGCTGCGCGACGTCCCCGACATCGATCTCGACTTTCCACGGGACATCCGGGAAAAGCTGATTCCCCGGATCCACGAGGTATATGGAGAGGATCGCTCGGCGTTGGTGGCGGCATTTGCGACCTACCGATCTCGCGGCGCCATCCGTGACCTCGGCAAGGTCCTGGGACTGCCGCGGGGAGAGATCGAACGGGTCGCGCGGTTGACCGATGCCTACGGGTCGGGTGAGAGGATCGCTGAGGAGATCGAGGCCGGCTTGGGACCGCGGGCCCGGTCGCCGCGCTGGCGGGCGCTGGCGGAGCTGGCGAAGGAACTGCTGGGGCTGCCGCGGCATGTTTCCCAGCACCCCGGCGGAATGGTGATCTCGACGGGACAGTTGACCGAGCTCTGCCCGGTGCAGCCCGCCGCGATGGAGGGACGGCAGATCGTGCAATGGGACAAGGACTCGTGTGCCGACGCCGGCTTTTTGAAGATCGATCTGCTTGGGCTGGGGATGCTCTCGGCGGTCGAGCGGTGTGTCGAAGAGATTGCGCGGGTGCGCGGAGAGCGGATTGATCTGTCGCGGATCCCGCTCGATGACACCGGTACCTGGGAGGCGATTCGCAAGGCAGAAACGACCGGCGTCTTCCAGATCGAGAGCCGGGCGCAGATGCAGATGCTGCCACGGACCAGGCCCGCGGACTTGGACGACCTGACCGTGCAGGTGGCTCTGGTGCGGCCGGGGCCGATTCAAGGGGGCGCCGTTCATCCGTACATCGAACGGCGCAAGCGCTTGCGGGAGGATCCCTCCTACCAGGTGCCATACGAGCACCCTTCGCTGGAGCCGGTGCTCCGGGAGACCCTCGGGGCGATCGTGTTCCAGGACCAGGTGCTCGAGGTGGCGATTGCGCTGGCCGGCTTCAGTCCGGGTGAGGCCGAGGGATTGCGGCGGGCGATGAGCCGGAAGCGGTCGGAGGCGGCGCTGCGCGGCTACCGCGAGCGCTTTGTCAAAGGGGCCCTCGAGCGCGGAGTTCCGGCGGGGACCGCAGAGCGAGTATTTCGTCAAATCCAGGGGTTTTCCGGGTTCGGGTTCCCCAAATCCCACTCCGCGGCCTTCGGGCTGCTGGCTTACCAGTCGACCTGGCTTCGGGTCAACTACGGCCCGGAGTTCCTCTGCTCGCTCCTGAACGAGCAGCCGATGGGCTTCTACCCCCCCGATGCACTGGTGCACGAAGCGCAGCGCCGCGGGATCGAGATCAGCGGGCCAGATGTCAACGCGAGCGGGGTCGAGTGCCACGTCGAGCGGCGCCAACGCGAAGCGGCGCAGCCGTCGGTGCGGATTGGGCTGAGCTACGTCGCCGAGATCGTCACCGACGAGGTCAAGACCCTGCTCACTGAGCGCGAGCGCGGCGGCCCGTACCGGTCTCTTGCCGACCTGGCAGCTCGTAGCGGGGCCGGCTCGGCCGCACTCGAGCGGCTTGCCTGGGCCGGTGCCTGTGACCATCTCTCCACGAGCGAGCCGGTGCGACGGGCACCGCTGTGGAGTATTGGTGCCGCTGCAACCGCCCACCAGGTGAAAGAGGGCACGCAGCTGGCGCTGCCCCTCGATGGGACCTCGCCCCCGCGGCTCCCTGCACTTGAGCCCTGGGAGCGGCTGATCGCCGACTACCGCTCGACCGGAATGACCCTTGCCGAGCACCCGATGTCGCTGATGCGAGCGCGGTTGGAGCGCGACCTTTCGACCAGCCGGGATCTCGAGCGGGTTCCGACCGGCAGCCTTCTGGAAGTCGGCGGGCTGGTCGTGGCCCGCCAGCGTCCTGCGACCGCCAAAGGTGTCGTGTTCATGCTGCTCGAAGACGAGTGGGGTGTGATCAACCTGATCATTCCCCCACCGATTGCCGAGCGGCACCGGCTCGAAGTCCGAACGGCCGGGTTCGTCCATGCGGCCGGCAAGCTCGAGCGGCGCGAGAGCGTGATCAACTTGGTCGTGAGCCGGCTGCGGGCGCTGCAGCGGCCGGACCTCCCGCTGGCGCCGGTGCGGTCGATCGAACCGCCGGCCGATCGCGAAACGGGTCGCGCCGCCATCCCTACCGGTGGCTTAGTCCCCCAGAAGGTTGTCGACCTGGCTCGCCGCCGGGCCGAGGCCGCGGCCGAGCTCGCTGCTGCCCTCCCCGCCGCCCATAGCTTCGGGCGGCGGGGGCGCTAACGGTTCAAACTGCGGTTCTGCGGCCTCCACCCGCGAACCTCTCGTAGAGGAACAGCAGAATCATGGCTCCGATCACGGCGCCCAAGATCCCGCGGAGATCGAACTTGTCCGAGTCGCCCCAGCCGAGCAGCTCCGTGAAGAGGAAGAACCCAACAAAGGCACCCCCGATACCGAGCAGGCAGGTGAGGATGATCCCCATGCTCTGACGTCCGGGCATGATCGCCCGTGCCAGGAACCCGGCAAGAAGTCCAAACAAGATGATTCCGAGGATTTCCAATTTGCGCTCCTGTTAGGTGGGTCGTTGTCGGCCCCTCAGTACCCGCCGCGGCTGATTTGAACCGCAGGGCCCCCTGTCGCAGCTGATTTGAAGGGCTGATTTGAACCGGGGGCCTGGACGAACGCATGAAAAAGGCCGCCCCTAAGGGCGGCCCAGTACGGCCAAAGGCCACCTCGCGGTGGCCTTTGTACTAAGAAGAACCGGCGGCGACCTACTCTCCCGGGCGGTTGCCCGCCAAGTACCATCGGCGCTGAGAGGCTTAACGGCTCTGTTCGGAATGGGAAGAGGTGTTTCCCCCTCGCTATCACGCCACCGGAAATCGGCAGAGACCGGCCCCGGTGAGCCTTGAAAACCGCATTAGGCCGTGCGATGCACGCAGGGAAGAAAATAATCCGTCAAGCCCTCGACCCATTAGTACCGGTCTGCTGATCACATTGCTGCGATTGCACAGCCGGCCTATCAACCTGGTGGTCTACCAGGGGTCTTACTCCCTCAAGGGGATGGGAGAGCTCATCTCGAGGTTGGCTTCCCGCTTAGATGCTTTCAGCGGTTATCCAATCCGCACGTAGCTAACCAGCGGTGCCCTTGGCAGGACAACTGGTACACCAGCGGTGCGTTCGTCCCGGTCCTCTCGTACTAGGGACGACTCCTCTCAACTCTCCAACGCCCACAGAAGATAGGGACCGAACTGTCTCACGACGTTCTGAACCCAGCTCGCGTACCGCTTTAATGGGCGAACAGCCCAACCCTTGGGACCTGCTCCAGCCCCAGGATGCGACGAGCCGACATCGAGGTGCCAAACCGCTTCGTCGATATGGACTCTTGGAAGCGATAAGCCTGTTATCCCCGGAGTACCTTTTATCCGTTGAGCGACGGCGCTTCCACTTGCAACCGCCGGATCACTATGCCCAACTTTCGTTCCTGCTCGACCCGTCGGTCTCGCAGTCAAGCTCCCTTAGTGCCATTACACTCTGCGCACGATTTCCAACCGTGCTGAGGGAACCTTTGGGCGCCTCCGTTACACTTTAGGAGGCGACCGCCCCAGTCAAACTGCCCACCTGACACTGTCCAGGTGCCGGATCACGGCCACCTGTTAGAGGCCCGAAACGCCCAGGGTGGTATCTCAAGGGTGACTCCCCGGCGGCTAACGCCACCGGTTCACAGTCTCCCACCTATCCTGAACAGGGCAACTCAGACTCCAATATCAAGTTGCAGTAAAGGTTCACGGGGTCTTTCCGTCTTTCTGCGGGTACTCGGCATCTTCACCGAGACTTTAATTTCACCGAGCCCCTCGTTGAGACAGCGCCCAACTCGTTGCGCCATTCGTGCAGGTCGGAACTTACCCGACAAGGAATTTCGCTACCTTAGGACCGTTCCTTAGTGTTACTACTCCACCAGAAGATGGAGCGGGTGGCACATTTCTGACCACCTCTCATGGTCGCCCATGAGAGCGGACTATCTCATCTCACCATCGCCTAATGGTGAGCTCGGCGTATAGTCTCTGAGGATTCTCTTCATCGAATAGCGTCTCTTTCCGCCGCCGTTCATTCCTTCTCGGATGGCGAGAACTTTGGCGTAGTCCTGGTACGACAGGGATCCGCGCTCGAGAATCCGCACTGCTTCGCGGAATCGGGCGTAGTCCTGAGCCTTCGCGCCTACAAGTGGGAACCGATCAAAGAACGGCAACACACGCCGGCTGATGTCTCGGAGGCTGTTGACCTCCCAGTACCAGCCATCGTTGCCGGCCTTGCGGATCGTCCCGCAGGCAAGCGTCTCGCGAAAGAGATCGAGCGGGACTCGATCCTTCTGAGAAACGTTGAAGGCCGCTGAGAGCTTCCACTTCCTGGCGTAGTCGCCGCGTCGACGGCAGACGACCATGAAGCTTCCTTCTCCCAGCGCGAACCCTGACAAGAAGCGACCGAGCTCTGCCGGTATCGCTTCGATGAAGAGCCTTTCCTGCTGATTACCTGCACCCGACACGTTTTCACTGTACCGCGACGATCGGAACAAAACTCACTCCGAGCGGTACGAGTAGTGCGGGATTCTGCACCTATTTAAAGGACAGGCGTTCCAGCATATAGCCGAGTTTTACAACTACCTCGGTCAACTGATAGTTACGGCCGCCGTTTACCGGGGCTTAGCTTCAGTGCTTCGCGGCCGAAGCCGCTAACACCTCCGCGTAACCTTCCGGCACCGGGCAGGCGTCAGCCCCTATACGTCGTCTTACGACTTAGCAGAGGCCTGTGTTTTTGGTAAACAGTCGGTTGGGCCAATTCACTGCGGCCCCCTCGGGCTCCACCCGTATGGGTTTCACCCTACCGGGGCGCCCCTTATCGCGAACTTACGGGGCGATTTTGCCGAGTTCCTTAACGAGGGTTAGCTCGCTCACCTTAGTATGTTCTACTTGTCCACCTGTGTCGGTTGTAGGTACGGGCACGTGCATCCTGCCTAGAGGTTTTTCTCGGAGGCATGGGATCAGGGACTGGCCGGGCGTAAGCCCAGCTGGCATCGCACCTCGCGTAATAACGCCGCGGCGGATTTACCAACCGCGACTGGCTACGTGCTTGCCCCCGGACAACCATCACCGGGGTTCCCTTACCCTTCCCCGTCACCCCTTTGGTCATAGCGGATGCGGCGTGGTACAGGAATATCAACCTGTTGGCCATCGGCTACGCCTTTCGGCCTCGCCTTAGGTCCCGACTAACCCTGGGCAGACGAACTTTACCCAGGAAACCTCGGACAAACAGTGGAGGGGATTCTCACCCCACTCTCGTTACTTATGCCGGCATTCTCACTTCCAGTCCCTCCACGGGAGGCTTTCGCCCCCGCTTCACAGGTACTGGAACGCTCTCCTACCGCTCGTGGAGCCCGCAGGCCCACGAACCCATAGCTTCGGAGACTGGCTTTAGCCCCGTTACATTATCCGCGCCCGAACACTTGACCAGTGAGCTGTTACGCACTCTTTCAAGGAATGGCTGCTTCTAAGCCAACCTCTTGGTTGTCTCGGCATTCGAACATCGTTTACCACTTAGCCAGTACTTAGGGTCCTTAGCTGATGGTCTGGGTTGTTTCCCTTTCGCGTACGAAGTTTATCCCCCGCACGCTGACTCCCGAGTTGAACGTAATGGTCTTCGGAGTTTGCCTGAAGTCGGTAACCTGGTGGGGCCCCTAGTCCAAGCAGTGCTCTACGGCCATAACGTACACAGCTCGAGGCTATACCTAAATATATTTCGGAGAGAACCAGATATCTCTGAGCTTGATTAGCCTTTCACTCCGATCCACAGGTCATCCGCCCAGTTTTCAACCTAGGTCGGTTCGGCCCTCCACGAGGTCTTACCCCCGCTTCAGCCTGCCCATGGATAGCTCGCTCAGTTTCGGGTCTACCGTCCGTGACTGTGTCGCCCTATTCAGACTCGCTTTCGCTACGGCTCCGCTCATCGCTTAACCTCGCCACGAACGCGTAACTCGCCGGCTCGTTATGCAAAAAGCACGCCGTCACACCTCAAGGGTGCTCCGACCACTTGTAAGCACACGGTTTCAGGTACTATTTCACTCCCCTTCAGGGGTACTTTTCACCTTTCCCTCACGGTACTAGTCCGCTATCGGTCACCAGGGAGTACTTAGCCTTGGAGGGTGGGCCCCCCA